>NZ_OZ034918.1:0-600000 GCF_964030745.1 Cardinium endosymbiont of Philonthus spinipes | reverse complement strand
GCAGCAACAGCTTGTTGTACATCTTCCCGCATTTCCCAATCGTCTATGCGAATCAGGCCTTGTTCATCTACAGATACCTGACCATCTTGCCTATACAAATGATCAACATATAGCCTATACATTTGCTCTATACATCCCTCGTGCAAACCTTTTTCTTTCATGATCTTATAAAGCAATGAAATGTAAAGAGGTACTACCGGTATGGCTGCACTAGCTTGTGTAACCAACGCTTTATTGACAGCAATAAGTGCTTTTCCATGAATAGAGGTGAGTCGTTGTTGTATGATTTTACTTGCTGCTACTAAATTTTTTTTCGCTGCTCCAATGGTTCCTTTTGAATAGATCGGATCTGTTAACTGAGGCCCAATATAAGAGTACGCTACTGTTTGTGCAGTCTTAGCGAGTAGCTTTTCCTTTAACAAAGCTTCTATCCACATGGTCCAATCTTCACCTCCCATAACTGCAACTGTATCTGCTATTTCTTGAGGTGTTGCAGGCTCCATACAAACAGTCGAAAGACGACCACTGATTATATCAATGGTTTTGTTGCTATAGGGCGCCCCAATAGGTTTTAAAACAGATTTAAAGGTTATGCCTGTTTGGGGATGGGTGCGACGGGGAGAAGCTAGGCTATAGATAACCAAATCTACTTCCCCACCCCAATCCTGTTTGATTAACGCAATGACTTCTCGCTTGATAGCCTCTGAAAAGGCATCTCCATTAATGCTTTTAGCATAAAGCCCTGCTTGATGAGCAGCTTGCTCAAAAGCAGCTGTATGGTACCAACCAGGAGAGGCAGTCCGTTTATCATCAGCCGCTCGTTCAAAAAAGACACCTATGGTCTGCGCTTTAGCCCCAAAAGCGGCAACTATTCTGCTGGCCAAGCCATAACCTGTAGATGCTCCTATGATCAGTACTTTCTTAGGACCCAATGCAATTGGAGCATGGCTAGTTACATATTTTATTTGTTCACTTACATTTTGTGCACAACCTGTTGGATGGGCAGTAGTGCATAGGAATCCACGTACTTTTGGTTCTATGAGGCTATTCATTTTAAGGAATCATTGATTGATTAGATCGGGTAGATGTCATTGTACTTTCTGATTGTTTTTCAACATATTCAAACTCTTCTGATTCAGAAGATGGGCCAGTTGGAGCGGCAGAAAGACAATCTCGTTCATAGTTGTTAATGGTTTTATGTTCCTTACCCATTTTACATTTCCCATCAAAACAAGCACCCTCTTCAAAAATCAGTTTGCTGGCAATAATATCGCCCCATACGGTTGCGGTTGATTTAAGCACAAGCAATTCTATCACTTCTATCGTGCCTTTGACCTCTCCACCAATTTCAGCATTCTGCGCTACAATATTGCCTTCTATCTGAGCAGTATGGCTCAACACCACTTTTGCTTTTGTCTTAATGCCACCTGTTATTTTACCCTCTACACGCAAATTACCTGTAGTATGTATATTACCTTCTAAGTGAGAGCCCTGGCCTATGATGTTGCTAATGGTTACAGGACTTGTACTTTTCATTTTGTTATTGAACATTTTTTTAGGAATTAATATAATCTTCCGGATTTAGTGCAACGCCTTCGCTCCAAAGCTCAAAGTGTAAATGTGGCCCCGTAGAAATTTCTCCAGAGTTGCCCATAAGCGCCACCACATCACCTGCCCTAACCAAGTTACCAACTTTTTTAAATAAAAAAGCACAATGCTTACAGATTGAAACGATATTGTTATAATGTTGAATCACAATAACCCATCCTGTATCAACAGACCAATCAGCAAAAATCACGATACCAGTTGCTATAGCCTTAATAGGATCTTTGTCTTTTGCCACAATATCGACTCCATAATGGTTGCCTTCCCTATGGAATGGTTTTGTAATCATTCCACTAATAGGGGGAAATAATAAAGGCGACCTGGTTTCAACGGTTTTTTTGTGATTGGTCGATTCAGGCAGAGATGGCGGTGTTTTCGATACAGTTTCTATTGTCGGCTCCTGAGTAGTAGCAGGAGGTGTAGCGGGAAGCAGCTGTTTAGACTTTCCTTGAATGATTTTTTGCAAGGTGGCAATAAACTTTGTTTGGTATGTAATCTGTTGCTCTAATGCTTCTACCGTAGTAGCCAAGGAAAGTATTTTTTTTTGATTTTCTGCCTCTATATAGACAGGGTTCATCCACCTAGCCAAAACGGTCTTGGCCAGCCATAAGCTAAGGCCAAAACTCACACATAACCATGATAAAAATACTGTAATGAGGGTTACATAACTAAAAGGAGGCGTTATATGCTCCGCAAAATTTTCAACATTTCGAATCACCAACTGATACTTACGCTCGAAATAATCCAAAAATCTTCTATGGGCACGCAATGATCAACTAAATTTGAGTATTATTTTATCTACTTTAATGCAGCCTAGGGGGGATGCATTAAAGAATTCCAATATTGTGGGCGGCATTGGACTCGAACCAACGACCTTTCCGATGTCAACGGAATGCTCTAAACCATCTGAGCTAACCACCCCAAGGGTTTCTCAAAGACTACAGTTAAGCAGCATACAAACTGCTTTCCGTGCGCACAGGGGGACTCGAACCCCCATGCCCGAAAGCACCACCCCCTCAAGATGGCGTGTATACCAATTTCACCACATGCGCAGAAAATTTCAATCGAAATAAACCTATCCAATTTAGGGTATATTAGGCTATTTCCCAAACATTGAATAGAAGATTTATGGCATCGACCTAAGACCTTCTGCAAAAGCTATTTGTGATCAGCAATTTTTAGGAGAAGCGCCGTCGAGCACCGCAGAATACTAGATGTATTTGAGGAGCATAGACAAGTTTCGACACCAAAATTGCCATTGGAAATAGGTTTTGCAGAAGGTCTCTAATCTTTTGGGTTGGCTGCTAATTTGATTACGCCTAACCATCTTTGTCAAGATCATAGATAAACGGCGTGATGATTTTCATATCGAAGGCAAATCAGTTATATTGCTACCGCTGGTAACAGCATGATGTTAGCTTCCTAATAGGGGGCGTTCCACGATGTTTTATTTGAATGCAGGAAAATATGAAAAAGCATATTCCCAATTGTTTATCTATTTTAAACCTAATCAGCGGCGCTATAGGCACCGTACTGGCCCTAAACGGTCATCTGATATATGCTGGTTATAGCATATTTATAGGGGCTTGTTTTGATTTTTTAGATGGTTTCGCTGCAAAATTGCTGCATGCACAATCTGCCTTCGGAAAGCAATTAGATGCATTAGCAGACCTTATTAGTTTTGGCATGTTGCCTGCGGCTATACTCTATAAATTGATTCAAACTTATGAGCGCTGTCCTTATCGTCCTTATGTAGCTTTATGTATAGTTGTCTTTTCGGCACTTAGGTTGTCTAAGTTTAATGTGGATCCCAAACAGACAAATCAATTTAGGGGGTTGCCCACACCAGCTAGTGCCATACTGATCGCCACATTACCTATGATTTTAAAACGCGCCCTTTATCCAGACTTGGTCAATGGGTTAACGCAGCCCCTGGTGTTGCCTTTATTCACGATACTACTTTCTTATCTATTGGTTGCCAATATTTCATTTGTAGCTTTGAAGTTTCAAGGGTTTTCTTTTCAAGCGAATAGATCCCGTTACTTTTTAATAGTAGTATGGATCCTCTTGACCACAGCTATGCAGGTTGAAGGACTTTTTTGTAGTGTTTGGTTATACATATTATATGCTTTATGTAAGACCAAGATAGGATAAAGCTCCATTGAATGAAGGTTACACAAGCATGAAAAAGAAAATCTTAACAGGTGATCGGCCAACTGGCAAACTCCATTTAGGTCATTATATTGGCTCCTTGCAAAACAGGATCAAATTGCAAAGTACATACGATCAGTATATCCTAGTAGCAGACCTACAAGCCTTAACGGATCATTTTGACCATCCAGAAAAAGTTACTCAAAATATTATTGAAGTTACCAAGGATTACTTAAGCATTGGGATTGACCCTGACCAAACAACCATTGTAGTTCAGTCTCAAATACCAGAAATTGCAGAGTTAACAGTTTATTATCTCAATTTGGTCACTTTGGGTCAATTGAATCGCAACCCTACTGTAAAGTATGAAATACAGCAAAAAGGATATAGTAAATCCATTCCGGCAGGTTTTTTTTGTTATCCGGTTAGTCAAGCGGCAGATATTACCCTATTTCAAGCAGAGCTGGTCCCAGTTGGGGATGATCAATTGCCCATGATTGAGCAAACCAATGAAATCGTTAGGCGTTTTAATAAAATCTATCACACCAACATTTTAAAGGAATGCAAAGCGGTTTTAAGTAAAACATCTAGGCTAGTGGGCATAGATGGTAAATCCAAGTCAAGCAAGTCATTAGGCAATGCCATTGCACTTTCCGATCCACCAGATGTCATCAAGAAAAAAGTTTTTCAGATGTATACAGACCCTGACCATATTAAAGCTAGCGACCCTGGACGTGTAGAAGGCAATGTTGTATTTACCTATTTAGATGCCTTTCATAGTGACCAGGAAGCTGTTGCTGACTTAAAAGCTCACTACAGACGTGGTGGATTGGGTGACGTGGTCATTAAAAACATCTTAAATGATAGTTTACAACGCTTATTAGGCCCTATCAGAGCAAAAAGGGATAGTTTGGATACCAACATGGTAAAAGAAATACTCCATTATGGTACTGCAAAAGCAGCTCAATTGGCAAAAGCAACCATAGAAATGGTACGAGAAGCCATAGGCATTCAATCTTTCTAGCAGAAAAAATATAGTAGTATCTATTCACGCCTGTGGTTGGGGCCCCTTATCTCCTTCGATAAAAAGTCTGGCCCGATAGTAAATAGCTGAATCGATATCTTTTTCAGCGGGAAAATCGTGAACTCAGCCCGCAAGCGGGCTTCAAACAGACGATTTTCTAATCCGCTAAAAAAGATATCGCTCAGGCGTTAGTATTTTACTAGAGCGCCATTTTTTATCGAAGGAGACGCGGGGCTGATAATGATAAGAAAATCTATTGTGGCCGCCGATAAAGGAATGCGGCGCTTCAGTAAAGCGGAAGTCTTTAAACAATCTATTGTTCAGCGGATTAGAAAAACAGCCTGTTTGCAGCCTACGAAGTAGGCAAGTTCTGTTTTTCCCGCTGAACAATAGATTGTTTCATTGCCTTTACTGCGCGCCAAATCTTTTATCGGTGGCCACAAGTACTGCGTATACCAATACTCCATGTAAAAAATGCTATTCTATTTAATAGTCAATAATATATCACTCTTAAGTTGACGCCATTGTGTGTTCAATGCTATGGCGGTGAGGTCCCCCACTTTTTACCTAGGGCTTGATTTTTGTCCACTTCTTTATCAAGAAAAAAGTGGAATACAATTCATTACTAACCAGTGACGTGATTAGATACAAATCTACTTTTCTGCCATATCCATTCATCACTATGGCTGCCTTTTTCTGAAAAAGCAAATGGCTAACCATTGCCAGCCCTACGTCTCCTTCGATAAAAAAATGGCGCTCTAGTAAATAGCTGAAAGGAGACGCACGGCTGGAACTGGCTATTGCAATAGCCTCAGTTTATTACGATAAAATTCTTATTTCTATGAGTTAGCGCTATTCTTTATTCTTTCAACCGTTTTCTCTACTAACATAAATCCATAATGGTGGGTATAGATCATTTCTAAAACTAAAAAGTATGCTTTTAGGTACCCATATTCAGAATCTTGCCCATCATTGGATCTAGACAGAGTCGCACAGAAGCTTTCATAATTTGCCAAAAATTGTTTATAAATCTTTTTTAATTCCGACAATATATCATGCAGTTCACCTGCATGATTACTATTATTATCAATTTTTTTATGTAAAACCTCTAATGCGCTAAAGGTTGCCTGTATTTCTGATACAGGTGGTAAGCTCGATGAATTAAATAAAAATTTAAGAATATGTTTGGAATTTTCGAACTCTTTATGCCACAGTAGTAGTTCATTGAATTTTTCTAGCAGTATGGTTGCTTCCGCTGTATCTGCAAACAGTCGTTTTATTTCTTCTACTTTATCAAAGCCCTGGCTCAGGGTTTCTAGTTGAGCAGAAAGTTGTAATAGAAATTCTTTGATGGTTTTTATATCTTCTATGCCGGGGTAATTCCGGATTAAGTTCTTGAAGATGCCCATTACTTTATTTTCTTCTTTGTCTTCAATAGGATAAAAAATAGGCTGAAGACGTAGTGGTGCTAATAGAGTTTGAGGTGGCATATTTAGCATAGTGGCTGCTTTGGGTTCTTGCTCCAAGTCATCTATCATTTTCTGCACCATACTGTACGCAGGCTTAATATCTTTGTCCAAAGTTTTACGGACGGTTCCTATGACTCCTTCGAACGCTTCCCTATTTTTTGCAAGCTCTGAATCTTTTTGGCCTACATTATCTACAAAATGAGCTTCCTCGCTTGATAATCCTATACTAATTCGACTAGCTTTATCCCGCTTTTTATTTAGTGCTTCATCAGCTGTATGTGTTAGCTTACTACCTGTAGCCGTTGTCTGACCTAATTCAGCTGTATGTATTAGATTACCACCTGTAGCCGTTGTCTGACCTAATTCAACAGATGAACTATTATGATACTGAATTGGTGTGTTATATACTCCTTGACTAAAGGAGTCGAATAGAGGCTTCAAGCTACTAATAGGATTCTGCTGTTTTTCCTTTTGCGCTTGCGAACAGCTGCTTGCTTGTAACGTACAAAGGAGGCTACTAACCATTAGTATGGTAGTATTTAGGATAAATTGCTTCATAATAATTTCTTGATACCAATAAAAAAGCGTGATATAGAAGTACTTTCTGCTACTAATTTGAACAGGAACATCAAACGACAGATCAGCTTTATTTTAACTAGTCGATCCTAAGGTATTCAGATGAGTACTGGATTATATCATTTTTTTAATTTGATAATCAATACAAAAAGGTTTTTGATACTTGTTATTGTGATTAACAGGTAAGTAAATAAATAATACTTCAGGGGCGACTAACTAGCGCAATAATACAAAATAAAATTAAAATAACCTTAAGTTAAGTGGGTTGTCCTAAGTCCTTGAAGGACGGGTGCATGTATTGTTCTTGACGTTTATTTTTATAAATCTCTAATGCCTGTTTGGCCGCTTGCTCTAATGCCATGCTTATCTCTTGGCCCAAGTATGCATGGGCTATTGGCACATCTATAGCCAAGGTTTCCTGCGCCATATGTTGTACCTCTGTGAGGTGCATGTAACCTGCTGCATGGCGTAGGTCATAGAGCCGCTCAGCCAGTTTTATAAAGAGCACAGAGAGCTGTACATGGTCTTCTTTAATGGCTGCCTTCAAACGGTTCTGGACATAAAGCAATGAGGGATGATCTAGTTCTTGACGTTTGTCTATACCCACTACATTCAATACAAAGGCATAGACGCCTAAATTATAATGGCGCTTAATATAAGAAAGGGGCAAACAGGTATGGCGTACCAACTCATAGAGCAAAGAGGCATAAATTACTTTAGGCGAGTGAAAAACCCATTCTACCACCAATTCAGCAATGCCTACCGCCCGTACATAAAACAATTGGCCAGAGCTATGCCGCCTAAAGCGAAAATGTTTCCGCAACAATAAAAGCAAACCAGAAACTGTGGCTACATCAACAGGATCTGATCGATGAGAAGACTTGCAGATATAGTCATGGAACTGCATCAATACCATCATGGAATCGGCTTGCTCCTTAGGGGTGATAGGCATTTCGGATGTTAAGCAGTCTATAGGTAGCTTGATCATCATTTTATCACGAATAGCTGTGACATCAGTAGGCAATACCAATAATATAGCTTTGTTCTTAACATCAGTCCCATATTCCATATAACCATAATGGGCAGCCACAATACTGGCTATCGTTTCCTGCTGAAGGTCCAACGATGGTGACATTTCTGGTCTACCTTGTGCCCCCATGCCATCTACCACATCATCATAGACCGCTTTGATGGTCGGAAGCGCTTCAGGAGGCGTACTAAGGTCGCTTATCACTAACGCAATGGCTTCGAAAGCGATACAAGAAGGCGCGCTATCATCAAGAGGATCTGCCTGTTTAAATTGCAAAGAGGTGGTGTGGAATTCTATTTTAACCAATGGCGCAAGCGTATCTTCTAGCTTACCAACTTGTAAAATAGCCTTAACCAATGCATAGATTACCTGATCGATGTCGCATATAATATAAAAAGAATGCACACTATCCCCCCCCTGTATTTGCGCTACAAAAAGCCTAGGAGGATGTACAACCTCTTGAGACAAGGCAACCTCTACCTTACGAATCAACGCATCTACAGTAATTTTAGTAGGCTGCAATAATGCATGGTCCTTGGCCTTGTCTTTTTTATTGAAATAGGTCACCCAATCATAAAACTTATTGATAATGCTTTGGAAATCCTTTTTATAAAGGGGCATGTCGTCATCTAAAAAGGAGATGGATTCTTCCACTTTTCCTACTACTTGGGCTAAAATAGAGCCGGTTCCTTTAGGCTGGGTATGAGCAGTAGTAAGCATAGCTGAATTATAGAGCGATTCCTTTAGCTTACGAGATGTATGCATCTTCTCTCTATTCCTTAAGTAGCTTACTTGGTCAAGATAATGATTATTCTTAGCCTTAAGGTAAACAAAAATGCCAAAAATAAGCAAACCTAAGCCCAAACAGAAGAGTAACAGAAACCCAACAGTTGATGGCGAAAGCACTAATGTATTGGTACAATAAATGGAGCTTAGGTAGATAACCATAAATAGGGTAGCCATTACAAAACTGACACCAAGATATAAAGGAAGCACCAACAAGGTTACTACCAAATGGACCAAAGATAAACCTAAGGTTAAGAGCAGATTGGTGCCATGCCACCAGTGCCATAGCACATTGATAGGCAAGCAAAAAGATAAGCCAGTTAGCCAAAGTAGTCCAATAAGCCAATTTGGAATCAGTTTTATTTTTTCTGAGACAAAGGTACTATACCCTAAAAAGCAAATGCCTATCAAGAGCTGCGCAATGAGCCAGCCTCCATGGTCAGTAATAGGGGCTATAAAATAGGTTAGTAAATTGCTGATAAGTACATAAAACCCCACACATGTAAGTGTAGCATGACTGGGGCGCAGTCGCGCCAAGGTTTCTTTGAAATGTAGCAATCCATTTTTAATCGCTTCTTTACGTGCCTGCTGTTTACGGGCACGGACTTGCTGCAACTGTACAAAGGCATCGTCCGGCCCAACCCACCCTGTATTTTCCGGCTGCTTGAATAGGTAGTGGGCAGCCAACATAGCCAAACCATTGGCTAACATACACACAAAGGAACCGTCTATTTTTGTTGATGGTTCAACCCATTTGTTCCAGGCTACAATAGCCAATACACCTGTAGCCATACCGATCAAAGCGGTACGTGAAGTACCCCTAAAACCAAAAATAGCTAATATAAAAGGGGCCGTTATGATAGGGACGGACAAATCAAGAGCTAGTACAAATAGATTTAATAAATCGCCATAATAAAAAGATAATACCATAGCAAATAGTCCGACAACTAGAGTAGTTATCCTAGCTAATCGGATCTGATGAACATAGGGAACATCCTTTACACCCCTTACACTTTCTAAAATATCATGGCTAACCATAACAGCACATGAATTTAAGCAAGAATCAGCTGTAGACATAGCCATGGCAAGTAAACTAATGGAAACTGCCCCCTTAAACATAGGTGGGATATGAACCATTATATAACTCCAAATGGATTCCACCGGCAACTCTGGTGCTCCCACGAAGACAAATAGGCCCACTAGAATTATAAAAATCTTTATAACAAAGCTAAAAAAGGTAGAATATAAAAAAACACTTCTTGCTTGGATAGGACCAGAGCACATATAGACCCTCTGCATGGTTGGTGGGTCTATATAGGACATAAGATTAGATAAAATCAGCGCAATCATAGCGACTAGTTTTGTATCAAAATACAATACGCTACTAAGTTGAAATTTTTTTTGACTCTGTAAAAAAGAAATAATTTCACCAACTGGCTTATCTCCTGTTGCTAACATCATATAATAAGCCAAAAGCGGAATAATAACAGCAAAGGTTACAAATTGTAATACATCCGTCAAGGTAATGGCACGAATACCTCCAAACATGGAATAAACAATAAGTATTAAAGTTGCAAAAATTGTAATTGATTTTGGATCAATTGAATCTATACAGATCCTAATAGCCAGGGACATCACATTGATTTGACCAGCAATTAAAGCAATAGAAGAACCAATACTGGCTAAGGCCGTAATAACTCTCGCATACTTACCATATATTTTACCTGTAGTCTCTGGAAGAGAAAGGTGCTGCATAAATGGTCCCATACGCAAGGCCAATGGACTGATAACCCCAACAGCCAAGCTACCTGAAAGTGCTAATATTACCCAATAAAAACCAGAACTATGGACACGCTCTATAGTACGCACCAGCCCTCCTCCTCCAAAAAGCGTAGCCAATACCGTAGCCACCAAAGTAGCAGTAGCAAACTGCTTATTACCTACTGCATATTGCCGAAAAGTAGTTTTTTTTCTACTAAAATAGATACCTACCACCAAGGTTAATACCAAAAAGGCTCCTACTATTACGAGCGGTATATTCAAGCAGATCATATAAGAAATCGTTAAAAAGTTTTCACAATAGTTATAACACTAGTGCCAACCCACCCTGCACTTTCTGGCTGTTTGAGTAAATAGTGGGCAGCCATCATAGCCAAACCATTGGCCAACATACAGATAAAGGCGCCATTGATTTCCGTTACAGGTTCCACCCATTGATTCCAAACTAAAATAGCCAGCGCACCTGTAGCCATACCGATCAAAGCAGTACGGGAAGTACCTCGAAAACCAAAAACAGCTAACAAAGCAGGAGCAGTTACTACTGGAAGGGAAAAAGCAAAACCTAGCATCAGCAATTCCACCAGATCCTTACAATAAAAAGCCAAAAACATACTAGCTAGCCCCACTACTAATGTGGTTGATCTAGCTATTTTAAGTTTACGCACATCATCAATTTCTTCCTGTATGGTGGCCATAATATCATGACTAACCATAACAGAGCAAACATGTAGGCAAGAATCAGCTGTAGACATAGCCATAGCAAGCAAGCTGATACAAACCATGCCCTTAAAAAGGGGGGAAGTGTTCATTATGATATAATGCCAAATAGCTTCACTTGGTAACCCTACCCCTCCCCCTACAAAAACAAATAGACTAATTAGTAGTATAAAACCTATAATCAAAAAACTAAAAAAACTGACATATGAAAAGACTTTTTGTGCTTGATGAGCACCAGAAGACATATAGGCCCTTTGCATAACTTCAGGTGCCCCGATATCAGGAACCATAATACATAGAGCTATTGCAATTATCGCTGATAGATTCATATCAAACTGGCGTAGGCTACTCACCTGGAATTTTTCTTGCGTTTGTAGAAAAACGAAGACCTCTACTATGGATTTACCTGTTGTTTTAAACATCAACCAAGCTAAAAATGGAATAATGGTAGTAAAGGTGATAAACTGCAAGATATCTGTAATGGTAACGGCACGAACGCCTCCAAAAACAGAATAGGCAATAAGGATTAAAGCAGCAAGAATAGTAATAATTTGGGAATTAACTAAATTTAGACCTACACACACGCTAACCATGTAGACCATTGCGATAATTTGCATAGCAATGCCAATAATAGACTGACAAATACCAACCAAAGCGGTAATAATTCTTGGGTACTTACCATAGACATTACCTATCGTTTCTGCAATGGAGAGGTTGTGCATAAATGGCCCCATGCGTAACATCAATCTACTAAAGAGCCATATACTGAAACTATCCACAAACGAAACAAGAATAATCCAATACAGGCCAAGTTTATGGACATACTGCACATTACGAATGAACCCTCCCCCACCATAGGAAGTAGCCAATACTGTAGCCACCAAGGTGGCGGTAGCAAATTGTTTATTGCCTACTGCATATTCTCGAAAAGTGATTTTTTGCCTACTAAAGCAAATGCCTACCATCAAGGTTAACAACAAAAAAGCAGCTATTATACATAACGAGATATTAAAGTATGTCATAAAGCAAAGCGTTAAATAGGCCAGCTAGCCACTGCACATTAAGCATTCTTTTTCTCCTTCACTTGGAAAAGGTGTTTCAACTTTTTCTTTCTTTTGTATGGTAAACTTAATAGCGTCTGCTGCAGCCTTGGTACGTAGGTAATACATTCCCGTTTTTAGTCCTTTTTTCCAAGCATAAAAATGCATAGAGGTTAATTTAGCCATGGTTGCATCCTTCACATAAAGATTTAGGCTTTGACTTTGACAAATATAGGGCGCACGGTCTGCAGCCATGTCAATAATAGATTTTTGAGGAATCTCCCAAACCGTTCTATAGAGGTTTTTAATGTGTTGTGGAATACAGGCAATCTGTTGAATGGAGCCATTGTCCATCATGAGTGCTTCTTTCACCTGTTCATTCCAAAGACCAAGCTGAATAAGATCCTCTAATAGGTATTTATTTACCACAATAAATTCCCCAGACAGCACCCTTCGGGTGTAAATATTAGCGGTATAGGGTTCAAAGCATTCGTTATTTCCCAGGATTTGAGAAGTAGAGGCTGTGGGCATTGGCGCAACCAGTAGTGCGTTTCTTATGCCATGCCAGGCTATTTCGTTACGCAAGTGATCCCAGTCCCATCTTCCGGAAGAAGGGGTTACCCCCCACATGTCAAATTGTAGTATACCTTGTGAAATGGGTGATCCAGGATAGCTTTCATATACTCCCTCTTTCTGTGCCAAATCTTTAGAAGCGGTTAATGCGGCAAAATAAATGGTTTCAAAAATTTCTTGATTGAGTAACCGTGCTTCTGGGCTGTCAAACACAAGCTTCATTTTAAGAAATGTATCTGCCAGTCCCTGCACACCAATACCAATCGGTCTGTGTCTTAAGTTAGAAGTGCGGGCTTCCGCTAGAGGGTAATAATTCCGATCGATGATCTTGTTAAGGTTTTTGGTGACCAGATAGGTAACCGTATATAATTTGTTGTGGTCAAAGAAGCGATTGGCATCCACAAACATAGGGAGCGCAATAGAGGCAAGATTGCAAACCGCAATTTCATCAGGCGAAGTATATTCTATAATCTCTGTACAGAGGTTGCTAGACTTTATAGTACCCAAGTTTTTTTGATTAGACTTTTGATTGGCAGCATCTTTGTAGAGCATATAGGGGGTTCCTGTTTCTATTTGAGACTCCAAAATCGCAAACCAAAGCGTTTGTGCTTTAATAGAAGTACGTGCTTTGCCTTCTTTTTCATACTGTTTGTATTTTTGCTCAAATGCTGCTCCATAACAGTCCGAGAGCCCTGGTGCTTCATTAGGACAAAAGAGTGACCACATCTCATCTGCCTCTACACGTTGCATAAATAAGTCTGGAATCCACAGCCCATAGAAAAGATCTCTGGCCCTTCTTTCCTCTTTTCCATGGTTTTTCTTTAACTCTAAAAAGTCAAAGATATCTGCATGCCAAGGCTCTAGATAGATGGCAAAACTACCTTTGCGTTTGCCTCCTCCTTGATCTACATAGCGAGCGGTCATATCAAAGTTCCGCAACATTGGTACAATCCCATTAGAAATACCATTGGTCCCTCGAATATAAGAACCTGTAGCACGTATGTTATGAATGCTTAATCCAATGCCTCCAGCAAATTGAGATATTTTTGCACACTGTGTAAGGGTATTGTAAATACCTTCAATGCTATCGCTTTGCATGGTTAGTAAAAAGCAGGAAGAAAGTTGTGGGTTAGGTGTGCCTGCATTAAAAAGCGTAGGCGTGGCATGGGTAAACCATTTTTCAGACAGGAGCTGATAGGTCTCAAGCACAGCATCTAAATCATTTCCATGAATGCCTACTGCTACACGCATCAACATATACTGAGGACGTTCTACAACCCTTCCATTTATTTTCAGCAGATAAGAACGCTCTAATGTTTTAAAACCAAAAAAATCATAGGTAAAATCACGTTCATGCACAATGGCATTATCTAAAGTTGCTGCATGGCTGGAAATAATTTTATACACATCCTGAGCTATAAGGGAAGCATGCTGACCAGTTGAGGGATTTACATAGGTATAGAGCCTTTTTATGGTACTAGAAAAAGATTTACTCGTTTCCTTATGTAGGTTGGAAATCGCTATGCGTGCAGCTAGAATAGCGTAATCTGGATGGTATACCGCCATTGTTGCTACTGTTTCTGCCGCCAAGTTGTCTATAGCTGAAGTAGTTACCTGATCATAAATGCCTTCAATAATCTTTTTAACAATAGCTATGACATCGATATAATCCCTATTTAACCCATAGCAGAGCTTTTCTATTCTAGCGGTTATTTTATCGAATTTAACTGATTCTAAGCGTCCATCGCGTTTTATAACTAACATCTACTCTTTATAATATTTTATTGATTGTTCATCGAATAATAGGCATGCCATGCATCACACTCAGTGGTCTACATCAGATGATCCATATGCACTCCGTAAGCATTTTCTCCCCTGGCTAATAGAGAATAGTGCTGCTGCATAGGATGCATCTAACTGCTTAAGGATTAAAGGCTGTATGTAAGGCTACTACTTGGGAATTTTTGATAAAGTTTTAAAACTCCTCATCTAATTTAAATCGTGCTTTGTCTTTATCTTCAGAGATGCTGCTCATGACCCCTGATTTTTGGTACTCGCCTACTCGCTTCTCAAAGAAATTGGTTTTGCCTTGCAAAGCAATCATTTCCATAAAATCAAATGGGTTGGTTACATGATAGATTTTTTTGCATCCCAGCTCTAATAGCAGTCTATCGGCAACAAATTGAATATACTGGGTCATCAACGCTGCATTCATACCAATCAACTTGACTGGCAAGGCATCAGATACAAATTCACTTTCAATGGCAACTGCATCAGCTATAATTTGAGCAACCCGCTCTTCCGGGAGTTTGTTTTTGATATGTTGGTTATAGAGCAAGCAAGCAAAATCGCAGTGTAGCCCCTCATCTCTAGAAATAAGCTCGTTAGAAAAGGTTAGCCCTGGCATTAATCCCCTTTTTTTAAGCCAAAAAATCGCACAGAAACTACCAGAAAAAAAGATCCCTTCTACTGCTGCAAAGGCAATTAACCGCTCTGCAAAGGAACCTTTACTAATCCAACGCAACGCCCAATCTGCCTTTTTCCCCACCCACTCAATGGTTTCTATAGCATTGAATAATCTATGGCGTTCTTTGGGATCTTTGACATAGGTATCGATCAGTAAAGAATAGGCTTCAGAGTGGATGTTTTCAATAGCAATCTGGAATCCATAAAAAAACTTAGCCTCTGTATATTGTACCTCATTGGCAAAGTTTTGAACCAAATTTTCATTTACAATGCCATCGCTAGCAGCAAAAAAAGCAAGCACATGGGTAATAAAGTGCTTTTCACCAGATGTTAAGTTTTCCCAGTCTTTTATATCCTGACTAAGGTCAATCTCCTCTGCAGTCCAAAAACTGGCCTCCGCTTGTTTATAGAAACTCCAAATATCGTGATGCTCAATAGGGAATAAAACAAATCTATTTTTATTCTCTTGCAAAAGAGGTTCATCTACATAAGTATCGTTGCTCATCTGATTTTTTCGTTTTACGATTTGGTAAGTGGCATGTAATTTAAGACTACAATAAGGCCTTCAATTGATGTGTACAACAAACTTAGCTAAATGCAACCAAAGGTTCAACCTTTTATAGAAATAATTTATGTGAAGGGATTAAAGTCAATTTTAATGATGAGGCTTGTTTATAGCGCTTCAAATACATCTAGTATGCTTCGGTGCTCAACCACGCTGCATTTAAAAAATTGCCATTAGAAATAAGATGAGGCCATTGTGTAGTAATTGATATTTAATCTGACAGGTAGTAAAAATTAGCATATATACATGTCCGTTAAGTTTAGTTTATCACGTATGGTTTTAAGATAGGCGATTTAGTTATTTTTTTTCAAAGACTAGTTTTTTGCTATCTTCCCAAGTTTGTATAGGTATTTTACCGTAACAATACTTTCCAGAATATTGAAAAGCTAATCATTCCTAACTAAATGCTATGAAAACTATCTATCTTGCAGTGTGTGCCACAATTATAGATCCCTAAATAAAAAGAAATGGAATATAAAAGAGAAGATAAAGGCTTAAGCACCGAGGAAAGCAAAACAATCACTGCCAGAGGTGTACGCATTCCTATTGGAAAATCTAGCGTCAAACAGATGATAGATGCTAGCTTTTATGCAGATAAAACCTCTTATATAGCTAAGCTATTTAACGATGATGGTACTTATTTCTTCTTTATAAGACCACGCAGATTTGGTAAATCGCTACTCCTTGATACCATAGATCAAATAGCAAAAGGAAATAAAGCATTATTTACAGGGTGTGCTATTTATGAAGATCCAACCTATAAGTGGAAAAAATATCCAGTTATTTGGTTGAATTTCTCAGAATTGGCTAAAGATGGCCCAACGGAACTAAAAAAAAGCCTTAACAGAAAGTTGTATGATATTGCTGAGCTTTTTGAGGTAAACGATAAGATAAATATTTCGATAGATGAAGCATGTGAAGATTACCTAAAGAGAGTAATTAATTTGTTGAACAAACTAGATAATTATGAACCTACCCCCATTATCTTAATTGATGAATACGACAGTCCACTAATTTCCTGTGAAAAAGAACAGTATGAAGAGGTACTATCCGTTCTGAGTTCATTTTTCAAAGTTTTAAAAGCCCATCAGAAGGACTGTAAATTTATTTTTGTAACGGGTGTAACTAAATTTCATTTATCTGGTCTTACCTCAGGGGCCAATTCAGCCAATGATATATCCTTGCATGAGGATTATGCAGAGATGTTGGGGTATACAGAAGAGGATATTGACAACCTATTCCTTAGCAAGGAAAAAATTATTAATCCAGTACTTGAAAAACTTAACAGAAAAAAGAGACAGGAAGAAAAGTACACACTTATTCAACTCAAGCAAGCGTTAAAGGATTATTATAATGGGTATTGCTTTACAGATGATAAAATAATAAGCGTTTATAATCCAGACTCTATATTAAAATTTTTTAGAGATAAATCATTTGGTAATTACTGGTCCAACTCTGGTAACCCTACCATCTTACTACAACAAATCAAAAATAATATCGGTAGGTTCAACATAGATTGGGATAAAGATGATTTTATCATGAGTCAAGAGTCATTCGAATATGTTGCTAGCACGCTCCATACAACTCCTCTACTGCCTCTAATGTATCAAACCGGGTACCTTACGTTAGATCCTGATGGATTTACAAATGATTGTAGAACGGACAAAAACGAAACTGATTACTATTTAAAATTTCCTAATGGGGAAGTAAAATCTGCTTTAAAACTTGTATTAGCTGATTTTATAGCTCAAAAACAAGCAGCAGCAGGAAGGGTATATAGAGATTCTATTCTAGATTATTTAAGAACGGACAACTGGTTGGCCTTCTTTAACTGCCTTAGAAGTGGTTGCTTGGCCAAAGCAGGCTACCGCTTTCTCGATAAATCTGAAAGGAGTTTTCAGGGTGCTTTATACTCCTTTCTCAACGGTGCTTTTCATACCAGCGATGGTATTTGGGCTAGTGCTGAAAGGGATAGTGGTATAGGCCGTACAGATATCATTATGGAAGACCAAGATAATGAGCATAGAACCATCTATATTTTTGAGCTAAAAGTAGATAAACCAGCCTTAGAAGCTTTGGAGCAAATACGTCATAAAGATTATAGCCTTCAATATGATTTATGCCATAAGAAGGTGCTTATAGGTTTAAAATGTGATGCTGCAAAACTCAATATTACAGAGGCAGTTATTGAAATACATCAACGCGATGAGTGGCATACTTTTCAGGTAATGTCACGTAAAAATTTTAACGTTAATGCTGCTGGCTATTTTCAAGAAGTAGAAACATGTAGTAGTTGATATTTAATCTGACAATTGTTAAATTGTCTTGGCTATAAATATCAACTACTACACATTACTATATTCCTTTATTATCGATCTAAAGCTAAAAACACACCCTAAATTTATATAGTTTTTTACAGAGTAGCTAATTCAAGGGCGTGTATTATACCACTCTTCCTTATTTATATAGTTCCGTCCAACTCACTGCTCCAGCTTGTCTATGCACCAAATCATAAGTAGCATAAGCAGCTAATACAGACTTTCCGGAAAAAGCAATGCCGCATTCTATGACTTCTTTAACATGCGGATATTGTAATAATTCAGTATGATACGCTTGCAATTGTATTTGATCTAACGCAAATTGAGCTGCATTTTTCAAATCTTCTTCCTTACGTACATGCTTAAATTCCAATAAAACTGCCTGCGTACCTTCTTTGGGAATCAGTAGCACATCATAACGCCCTAAGCCACTTTCTCTATTGGAGCGTATATAGTGGGTTCTTCCCAAACTCGCCAACATGGCCAGAACAAAACCATGGTAAAACCCTTCTGATTTTCTTGGAACTTGTGTATCAAAACAGCTAACACTTTGACATAAGAAGAAGCTCAGTTGTGCTACAAAAAGAGGCACCGATCCAGCTACTAAATGTTCTAAAAAAGAGGCATAAACGCCTTGATCAACAAACTTACTACTTAACCATTCTTTAAAGAATCTATTGTAGAGTCTACGTATTTCATGATTGGGAACCCTAACTATACAATCATATAAATCACTATCTAAACTTAGGTTACTTGTTTGAAAGGTTATATATCCAGCAAACAACAGTAAACTCCACAAAGCAATTTCATCTCTATCCAACACATCAAAAGCAAGATGTTTATCGATAGATACCCTTAACGCTTCTCCTTGCATCAATTGTGTAAATTGCTCTTTAATGCTCTCATTAGAGGAAAGAATGAGTTGTTTAATTAAATCATTATTTCCTGTATTTACCCAATAGACATCAAATCGACCCTCTTCACTCAAACAGTAAATAATGGACCAAGGATTATACATGACTAAATCTCCTACCTTGTAACCATTGTACCAACTTTTTACTTGGTCCATGCAAATAGCAAGATTCTGTTTGGTAAATAAATCTTGAACTTCTATTTCGCTCAAACCAAAGTGGCTGCTATAACCTTTATCTAAAAGGGTGTAAGTTTTGAGGTTATTCAATCCAGAAAGCATACTATCCTTAGAAACACGCAGTATACCAGTTAATACGCCTCTTTCTAGTGCATCATTATCTTTTAAGGCAGCACTAAAGAGATTACGCATAAATGCGACTATATCATTCAAGTATGCCTGATTGCCATAAGCTTTATTAAGCGGGGTATCATACTCATCTATCAAAATATAGACTTTTTGACCATGATGTTGGTAGAGGCATTGGCTGAGTAATTCTAAAGAGGATTCTAATTGTTGTTGATTAGCTTGTCTATTGCGAATAACATACAATTGCTCTAACTGTAGCTCATTAACTTTATCACTTGTAAATAAATAGAGATAAAAGCTATAAACCTTTAAGATCAATTCATACACTGCATTGTAAGCCCCTTGAAAGCTATCTGCATTGACATCCTTAAAGCTTAACATAATAACAGGGTACTTTCCTTGGTATTGCTTAATGTATCGAGCACCTTCTAATCTACCTATGGCTAAATTATCAAATAAGCCTGCTGTATTTACCCCATTGACCTCTGAAGCAAAGAAATGCTGCAACATAGACATATTCAGGGTCTTGCCCCAACGACGAGGTCGGGTAATTAACGTAACTTCTTCTCCCTTTTCCAAGAATTCAGCAATCATAGGTGTTTTATCACAAAAGAGGTAATCGTTGGTTACCAGCTTATGGAAGTTACTAAGGCCGATTGGTAGTTTACGGGTATACATGTCAGGTTAATTCAGGTAATAGAAGATGTATTAAAGGTAGGAAAAAAGGTTCAGGAACGGGTCTGTCGGGTCTTTTGATATAAGTGTCGTACGTTTGTATTATAAGCTTATGTTAATTAAAGAGTTGGAATAAGGTTGCCTAAGTACTAGTATTAGATACCGTTTTACACGTTCCGCTCCCAGCTCTTTTCATCTTAAAAACTGCATAGTTCGTGGCCCTTAGAGCCCGTGGTTGCGACGATAGTTTAGAAGATGGATCAATTTAGTATAAACTTCTAATAATATGAAATATATATAGACATTGATATAGCAAAAAGCAGTTTTGTAGCTGCTTTTCGTAAAGGTTCAGGCTTTACTACAGTTACCTATACAAATGATGTAAATGGGATTAATCTATTTTTAGCTCAACTTGATAAATCCTTGCATCACTGTGTTTTAGAGGCTACTGGCAATTATGGTTCTTTATTAGTAGAGATGCTTGTATCAGCTGAGATAGCTGTTTCAGTTGTTAATCCAAGGCAAATCAAACACTTTTCTAAGGCAATGCATCATATAACTAAAACTGATAAGGTAGATGCGCAACTTATTGCTTTGTATGGTTCCAAGAATGCTATATTATTTAATAGTCAACAACATACATTCTTTAAGTTGATAGCATTGACCGGTCAATAACAGGGAGATCTCTTTGCCACATAATTCATGGTTAAACATTTTGATGGTTCATGACAAACCATTAGATTTAAAGCATCCATGTGCTCCTTCTTGATTATAGACGCAGACTTAAAGTTTGGTATAGAGCGGGAGCTATTTGGTTGAAACCCTTATTATATATCATCATGGTCATTGCGCAGCTCTATTTATATCTTTTTCTTATCGTTGTCTGTCTGGTATTTTTTTATTTTTTCCCACTTGGCCTTTGGATTACAGCCCGTTTTTCTGGTGTACAAGTTGGCCTATTTGAGTTGGTTTTTATGCGCATTCGAAAGGTGCCTCCTGCTGTTATTGTAGATGGGCTTATAGTAGCCACTAAAGCGGGCCTTGAGCTGACCCTTATGGAGGTAGAAACCCATTATTTGGCTGGTGGCCATGTGCCATCTGTTATTAAAGCACTTATTTCTGCAGATAAAGCCAATATTAGCCTTTCTTTTAAGCAAGCTACGGCTATTGACCTAGCAGGTCGGGATGTATTTGAAGCTGTGCAAATTTCTGTAAATCCAAAAGTGATCAATACCCCCTCTGTAGCAGCTGTGGCTATGGATGGGATTCAGCTTATTGCCCAAGCCAGGGTTACGGTTAGAGCCAATATTCAACAATTGGTAGGTGGTGCGGGAGAAGAAACCATTTTAGCACGTGTAGGAGAAGGGATTGTTACTTCTATTGGTTCTTCTATGAGTCACAAAGAAGTATTGGCCAATCCTGATACCATTTCACAGTTGGTATTGAATAGGGGTTTGGATGCAGGCACTGCTTTTCAAATACTTTCTATTGACATTGCAGATGTAGATGTGGGCGACAATATTGGCGCCAAACTCCAAATTGATCAAGCCAATGCTGATTTGCGTGTAGCCGAGGCTAAAGCCGAGGAAAAACGAGCTATGGCAGTAGCCTTAGAGCAAGAAATGAAGGCTAAATCTGAGGAAGCAAGGGCTAAGGTTATTTTAGCTGAAGCAGAGGTACCCCAGGCTTTAGCATTGGCGTTAAGAAATGGCCAGTTGGGTGTAATGGATTATTACCGCATGCAAAATATAAAAGCAGATACCCAAATGCGTACGAGTGTAGCAACAGATGAAATACTTCCCAATAAATAGCACTTGATCCCATAATAATACAATATTACAGGAGAATTTTTCAAGCATTAAATGCTATGAAAAAAAGTATACATATGCTTTAAAAAATGGCGCTCTAGTAAAACACGAACACCTGAGCGATATGTGTTTTAGCAGATTAGAAAATCTTCTATTTGAAGCACGCGTAGCGGGCTGAGTTCACGATTTTCCCCTTAAAAACAATTGATTCAGCTATTTACTATCGGGCCAGACTTTTTATCGAAGGAGATAAGAGGGCCCAGCCACAGGCGTGAATAGATACGGTGAATAGATCCTACCTTTCTATTGCAGAACTATTTGTTTTTTTGTATTATCAATTATGTTTAATGATGCAAATTTTCAAGAGGAATAATGGGTTACATTACGCCTCATTAAGATTTTTGCCTTGTTAAGATCAAGCAAATAGCGGAATATCAATAGATTATTGAATATGCTGCGATGATTTTGCTGAGTGGTTGTTAGTATAACTTGAGGCCGTTGTGATAGGTTGAAGGTATAATTTTGATTAATCTTCCAGGGTTATTTCCTTGCCATATTTGATGTTATAGTGGTATAAAACTATTTATTTACTGATTTTTTAGTCATTTTCAATCTATTTTGGACACACCATTCCCCTAGATACCTCTTAATATGATGTTTGGGGACCTATATAAGTTATAGGCTATTGCCTCCATAACATGTTGCGTATGGGTTTTAGCAAGGCCTATATATCTGGCTCCTGAGCTACGGAACCAACTTTTAATACTTCCAAATACCCGTTCTACTTTATAGCGCGTTTTAGATACTAATTTATTAAACCGTTTAGCAGTGGGTGATAAAGGATTGTTTCTAGCCCCTTTTTTCTGAATAGCTGATTTTAACTTCTTTTTCTTTAGTAAATTTTCGTTGGGCGACCCGCTATAGCCTTTATCTGCATAGAGTCTGCTGCCTGATTTTAGCCTTACTTTATCCAATAATACCTGTAAATGCCCACTATCATGACTAGATGCTTTTGTGGTACCTACGGCTAGCACCAACCCCTCTTTGCTTTCCACAAGAACATGCCGCTTATAGCCATAGTAGAGATGATGGCCTTTTTTTATCCAACTTGCTTCTGGATCTACTCCTTTTTGATAACTTTCAGCTGTGGTTATGGTTCCATCTTCATGCAGATCGTAGCTTTTTTTACCTTTAGGGCGTCTAGGGGTAGGGGTAATAGAAGCATCTACAGCTGCTGAACCGTTTTGAACCAATACACCATGATCAGATAGCTGATTATTAATGATATGCAATAACTTTTCTAAAGCATTCTTCTCTGTAAGGGTAGTTCTAAATCTACTTAGTACACTATGATCTGGAACAGAACTATCCATCGAAATACCACAAAATCTGCTAAAAGTGATACGATCATTCACTTCTTCTTCGACTGCATAGTCGCTCAAGCCATACCACGTCTGTAGCAATAGCATTTTGAATAGAAGCAGAGGACTATAGGCCGGTTTGCCTGATAAACGTAAACCTTTAGGATAATGTAATCGGAGTGCTTTTTCTACTACTGACCAATTAACTAGCTTGTTGATTTGATCAAAGAAAGTGTGTTTGCACTTACGCTTATTGGCGGAAATATCTGAAAAACTTAATTGCTTAGTTTGCTTGAGCGACATACACAATATTATTAAAAGTTTTAAGCATCAATACCTAAAAAAATCAATAGAATTTAACCTTTTTTTACCTTCTTCTAAAAAATAAAAAGATACTTTTTATGGCAAATCGTAAAGGTCTATTGCAACGGCCTCAACTTGATTAAATAAATAATATTATGAAAAAGTATACACACTATAGAGTAGGTCTATTTATCGGGCTATTCTGCTTAAGTACCTTATCTGCTTGTGTGAACACAAGGGAAGCATTAGGTGGAGGGAGTCAGGAGAGCCAGCAAGGTTGGAGTCTCCATAGCATGCCAAGATTCGAGATCGGCAATAAGAAAATAATGATGGGTACTTTATGTTCCATATGTTTCACTATGCTCCATAGTTTTACTATGGCAGAAATGGGGCAGTATCTATATGGTCTATATTCTGGAATGGCCAATAGTACGAACACTCAGGAAAGCTTATCCCGAGGTTTGAGTAGTCTCCCTCATCCATATCCGAACTTTTGGCAGAGATGGTAGTAGTGGCTCTAATTTTGCGTACGTGCTTTAGCCATATTACTGAGGTGATAGGACAAAAACAAAGCAATAATTTTAGTACTATTAAGAGTACCATTTAGTATCTTTAGCATACTAAATGTATCTATTTACGTCACTGGTTAATAATGAATTGTATTCCACTTTTTTCTTGATAAAAAAGTGGACAAAAAATCAAGCCCTCGGTAAAAAGTTGGGGACCTCACCCCTTACAGATGGAAAAACAGAAGTCGCCCGCTGCGCGGGCTTCAAAGGAATCTGTTTTTCCTAATCATCTGCAAGGGATGAGGCCTATTTCCCCACTTTTTACAGGGGCATTTTTCTACTATGGACATAGCGTTAAACGCATACGCTACGTTTGGCTGAAAAAGCAAGTGGCTAGTCCATTACCAGCCCCCGCGTCTCCTTCGATAAAAAAAATGGCGCTCTAGTAGACCTCTTGCAAAACCTACTTTGTGATGAGCAATTTTTAGGAGAAGTGTAGTCGAGCACCGCAGAATACTTAATGTATTTGAGGAGCATAGACAAGCTTCGACACCAAAATTGCCATTAGAAATAGGTTTTGCAAGAGGTCTAGTAAAACACTAACACCTGAGTGATATCTTTTTCAGCGGATTAGAAAATCGTCTGTTTGAAGCCCGCTTGCGGGCTGAGTTCACGATTTTCCCGCTGAAAAATATATCGATTCAGCTATTTACTATCGGGCCAGACTTTTTATCGAAGGAGATAAGGCGGCCAGCCAGAGGCGTGAATGGATACTACTAAATTTGTAGGCAATGTTGCCAGAATGGTGCCTAGTATAGGCTCATCTATCCATTCAGGCAACATATGCTGCTTGTTTAATATCCTTTATGATAAGTTGTAGGGATTTATTACCTAAGTAATAATTGTATCCTATAGTATAGGCTATTGAAAATGGTTTTTTATTGGAAACGAGCGGAAAATAGCTTCCTAACCCAAACCCTATCGCTTCATAAGATTGTGCACAATCTACCTGATATAATTCCATTTTAAGATGCTTGCCTTTCATCACATGAAAGGTACGGGCATAAACTTTTTCACTGGCAAATACTGGCGTGGCATTTCCTGGACCAAAGGGGGCCATTTGCATCAAAATGTTTACAAATTTTTGCGTAATGGCCTGAAATGGAATCAGGGCATGAATGATTTGCTGCGGCATCAACAGCTCATCCGTTATGGTTTCGGATACTACTTCCTCAAATTTTTGCTGGAATTTAGCCATATGCGCTAGTGGCATAGTAAGGCCTGCAGCAAACGCATGGCCACCATATTGATGTAAAAGCGGGCTACAAGCAGAAATCGCCTCATAAATATTATAGCCAGGTATCGAACGAGCAGAACCAGTAGCCTGTCCATCAGAAAGCGTTAAAATCACAGTAGGTCTGTAACACTGCTCAATGCAACGGGATGCTACAATACCAACAATACCTTTATGCCAGTCTGGATTAAAAAGCACATTGCTTTTGCTTTGAGGGGGGGCATTTTCTATCATAACCAAGGCCTCTTGTGTAATGGTATGATCAAGCGATTGGCGCAGGAGGTTTTGCTGATCAATAGACTGGGCTAAATGATAGGCTTTTACTGCATCTTGCTCTACAAGTAACTGCACAGCCAAAGAGGCATGGCTCATGCGTCCAGCAGCGTTAATCCGTGGACCTATTTTAAAAACAATGTCAGAAATGGTAATTGTGGTGGCAAAGAATGCCAGTTCCTTTAATGCTTGCAACCCTGGAGAGGGATTGGTCTCTAATTGTTTAATGCCAAAATAAGCCAAAATCCTATTTTCACCTACCAATGGAACAATATCACAAGCGGTGCTCACCGCTACAAGGTCTAAATATTTATAAAGGATGTCAGGCTTTAATCCAGATTGCTTACAAAAAGCTTGTAATAGTTTAAACCCTATACCACAGCCTGATAGCTCTTTAAAGGGATAAGCGCAACCTGACTGTTTTGGATCTAAAATAGCATAAGCTGGTGGTAAGCTGTCTCCTACTTCATGGTGGTCACAAACAATTACATCTATACCCTGTTCAACGGCCCGCGAAATGGAGGTATAAGCCTTTATACCACAGTCTAAGGTAATGATCAGTTGAATACCATCCTGGTATGCTTTTTCTATGGCTTGCATGGAAACGCCATAACCCTCTGTCATGCGGTCTGGTACATAATAACTTACCGTTGCACCAGGTAAGGATTGCAGAAAACTATAGACCATCGCTACAGCTGTAGTACCATCTACATCATAATCACCATAAATTAATATTTTTTCTTTTCTGCTTAACGCTTGCTGCAAACGGGCTACTGCTTGCTCCATGCCTTGCATTAAAAAGGGATCATGCAACTGCGCTAAAGAGGGGCGAAAGAAATGTTTGGCTGCTTCAAAAGTTTCTATCTCTCTATGCACTAAAATAGCTGAAATCGCAGAGGGGGTGCCTAGCACATTTTCTAATCCTGCTACCCGATCAGACGCTTTAACAGATTGAATCACCCACCGTTTGTGCATAAGTGCAATAAAATCTAGTCTAACTATAAAAGAGCAGAGAGGCGACTGGCTTCCTTAATGGCCAACCCACTACCATATTGTGAAGTTGGATATTTTTCTACAATCTCTTGATAGCAATTATAGGCATTTTTATATTGTTTATCTGCTTCAAAAGCAATGGCTGCTTTAACCAAGTAGCCAGGGGTATATACATTATTTTCCTTATAGTGAGCAGCCTTCATGTAATAAACAGCCGCTTGCTTATGGTTTTTTTGTTCACTATAGGCATCACCCATTACACACCAAGCACGGGCTTGTAAGATAAAATCACTAGCCTTAAATCTACTTAAAAAAGAGATTGCTTGATCATATTCCTTTTGGTGCATATAGGCAACTCCTGCATAAAAACAGGCTAAATTGGCTGTTGCAGTATAAGGATATTGTTTAATGACTTCCAAAAAGCCTTTGTGTGGCCCATCCCCTTTTAACGCTTTATCAAAATCACCTGCTTCAAAAGCATAAATCGCTTGAAACACATCATCCTGCGCTTTTAAATTTCTTGTTTCCCTTACATAAAAAAACCAAAAGCAAGCAGCTGCTGCAAGCAAAACAGCAGTAAAGCCAACGATATACCATTTTCGTCTATTTCGCTTGAGCACAGCTACGATTTCTTGGTCCGGCTTGTCTTCTGAAATATTTCTAGGGATACTATTAATGTCTATTATTTTCATAAGATTTAATATTGAAGAAATGGATAATCAATCTGTTTGTACACATAATCATAAACAGTTGCTGGATCTGGAAAGGCAGAAGCCTCTGCAAAAGCAACTGCTTGCGCAATTTGATCCTTTACTTTTTTGTCAATGGCTTCCAGGGCTGCTTCATCCGCAACTTGCTTTTCTAGCATCAATGCTTTAAGCTTAAGGATGGGATCTTGCCCTTTATAGGTTTCTACCTCTTCCTTTGTACGATAGGCAGCAGGATCAGACATGGAATGGCCTCTATAACGATAGGTTACCAGTTCCAACAAAGTGGGCACACCACTTCTAGCTTTTACGGCTGCTCGCTGTACAGCACGGTGTACTGCTTCTACACATAATCCATCTAAGCGTTCTGCATCCATAGCATAACTGCTGCCCAGTCGATAGAGCTCCGTGACATTAGAACTCCGTTCTACTGAAGTACCCATAGCATACCCATTATTTTCAATAACAAAAATAATGGGTAGTTTATACAGCATGGCCAAATTGAAGGCTTCATGGACCGCACCCTGACGCAACGCACCATCGCCCATAAAGGTAATACAAAGATTGTCTGTTTTTTTATATTGCTCAGCAAAGGCAATACCCACCCCTAAAGGCACATGGCCACCAACAATGCCATGGCCACCTAAAAAATGACAGTGTTTATCGAACATATGCATAGACCCTCCATATCCCTTAGAAACACCAGTAGCTTTACCATACAACTCTGCCATGACATGATTCGGGCTACTCCCCAATGCAATTGGATGGGCATGGTCACGATAAGCTGTAATGTATTTATCCCCTTGGCGCAAGGCTGTAACAACGCCAGCGATACAAGCCTCTTGCCCTGTATAAAGGTGACAAAACCCTCGAATCTTTTGCTGCCCATAAAGCTGGGCAGCCTTATCTTCGAATTTACGCAGAAGCAACATCATCTCATACCACTGTGCATAAAAAGGGGAAAGATCTGCTGTATCAATAGGCGAAAAAGAAGGTTTCGCATTAGCTGTAGCTGAAGACACCATGGTTTATTCATTTATTTGATGCACCTTTTGCCTGCAAAGGGTGCTTAACTTGTATTTGTTCACATCACTGGTTAATAATGTATTTTTATCCCCCTTTTTGCTTGATAAAAAAGTGGACAAAAAATCAATCCCTCAGCAAAAAGCTTATATCTTAGCAGCAAATATCGTTAAAATAAAGTGATTATTAACCAAGCTGTGGTTTTGATGGATAAAATGAATTTTATACTTTTTTATGCTATAACAAAATCAAAACTCAAAATTTAAAATAATAAATAAAAAAGCAAATCTAAAAAATATACTATTATAGGTGGTAATCAATAAAATATTAACCTTAAGCTGATGACATTTTGCGAACACTTCCCAGTTCAATAAAAAAGTTGAAGTATCACAACATAGGCCGAGCATGTAAAATAGGTTCTATCTTTTCTTGAAACACTTTCCATGGATCTCTGCTTTTTATTTCAACATTAACCAATTTGATACCTATCTCTTGAATAATAGGATGTTGTTTAATCCGCAGAAAACGATCCGAATCGATTAAGTATTTTTCTTGCTCACCTTTGTATTCAAACTTTTTTCCAGCACGTTTTTTTGCTGCTATATAATCTTCTGTAAGTATAATAGAAAGGAAAGGATACGTATGCCTAATATGTTTAGCAAATAGGAAAAATATTTTTCTAGCCTCTTCCAGTTCCCAATCAGCTAGCTGATTTTGATAGCCAAATGTTTCTAAAAAGGAACCTTTAGAAACTATTATATCGTAGTGATTCCAGTCAACCTGATCAAATATTTCTTTGCTACAGGTAAGGTAAAGCAACGCTTCTGTAAAAGCAGACAACGCTATATGATGATGTACGACTATGTTATTAGCTAACTGGCTGTAGTTAGATCCCTTCGGGTCAGCTATGCAAGCTATTCTTTCCCCCTTTTTTTTAAAATACTCCATTATATAGTTTGTTATTTTTTGTCTAGGAGTACCAGAAATTCCATTAATGGTATATAAAAAAGCCATAACGATTATCTTTTTCTACTTTAACTAAACTAAATTACTAAGCAATGCATCTATCACTAGATAAACATAAAAATTTACCAAAATGAACTACGCAGACCTAGACCATGTCATCATATACATCTTTTTATTAGTTACTTTTTTTATAGGACTATTTGCAGGCAAAGGCTCTAAAACTATGAAAGAATACACTATTTCCGATAAGATGTATGGAGTTATTCCCCTAGTTGCTACTTACTTGGCTACTGATATAGGTGCAGGCAGTGTCTTGAGTGATGCTGCTGCTGTATTCAACAAAGGCATTATTGTTAATATTTCTATTGCCTCTCTCCCATTGCCTATATGATTAGAGCGCTCTTTATTGTTCCTAAAATGGTCTATTTTTCTAATTGTTTAACGCTTGGAGAACTCATGGGTGTATATGGTAGATTCGTTAGAATCACTACAGGTATTTTAAGTGTTCTGAATGCCATTATACATACCAGCATACAATTAACGGCTATTGGTATCATCAGTGAACCCTCAATGGCGTCAACTTAAGGAATTTGTCTTATTTTTTACTCAGCACTGTGATTGAAAACGCATTTTTTCTAGTTTTTCTAGGAGCTGCATTACACGCTTGTATTTGTGCCCCTTATCTCCTTCGATAAAAAGTCTGGCCCGATAGTAAATAGCTGAATCGATATCTTTTTCAGCGGGAAAATCGTGAACTCAGCCCGCAAGCGGGCTTCAAACAGACGATTTTCTAATCCGCTGAAAAAGATATCGCTCAGGTGTTCGTGTTTTACTAGAGCGCCATTTTTTATCGAAGGAGACGCGGGGCTGATAATGATCAGAAAAGCTATTATGGCCACCGATAAAGGAATGCGGCGCTTCAGTAAAGCGAAAGTCTTTAAACAATCTATTGTTCAGCGAACTATAAAATCATATATAGAAAGCCTATGCAGCAGGCTGCATTTATGGTGTTGCATCTAAATAAGAGACATAATGAGTGCTAGGTATTTTTATACTATTTGCTTGATTATTAGTAAGAATATATTAAAAAATAAATACGATTCCAACCCAAATTGATGGATACATACAGCATGGAATAAAGAAAGAGAATCTGGGGTTGCACCTAGACTGGTTGTAAATAGGCACAAACTTTCTGTAAAAAATATAATTCATTATCTTGCCGTTTTGGAGAGCCCTGAAGGGCTAATTATTACTAGCAAACGTTTTATGAATATATTTAACGATAAGGTTCAATATTCTTTTTATTTTGCAGCATTATTAATTGGATGTAGCGTCACTACTTCGAACGCCCTACCAACCGGTAGCTTACCTGTAGATAGACTTATAAGTGAAAATAAAAAAATGCCTATAGACGAAACGCTCAAGGAGCAGCTAAAAGAGCATATAACGGTTTTATCAAAAATTGGTCCACGCAACATAGAAAACCCATTCTATTACCAAAGACTATGCCAAACGGCTCAATACATTATTAATGCCCTTAAAGAATCTGGATTACAGCCAAATACAACTACCTACAGTGCAACGTATAAAGATCAACAATTTGATGTACAAAATATAGAAGTAGTCATTCCATGTAATGAAAGTATATCGAATGATATGGAGGCAAAAAATAACAGAGCTCTCGAATATATTGTAATTGGGGCCCACTACGATACGGTTCGCTCAAGTCCAGGGGCAGATGATAATGGCTCGGGCATCGCTGTCTTATTAGAAATTGCAAGACATTTGCATAACCTGGATCAGAACAAAATTAAGCGTACTATAAAATTAGTAGCCTTCCCGAATGAAGAATGTCCTTATAGCGTAGATCCTAAAACTAAAAAGTTTTTTGGTAGCAATATGGGCAGTGTACAATATGCCAAGCAAGCAAAAGAAAGGGGCGAAAAAATTACAGGTATGATATCGCTTGAAAGCATTAGTTATTTCTCTAACGAACCAAATAGTCAAATCTATCCTTGGTATCTGAAATGGTTAAAATATTTTTATGGAAATCGAGGGAATTTTTTAATGATACTTGGAGACTTAAAGTCAAAGCCATTTCAAAAGAAATGGATGTCATGTTATAAAAAAATAGGTCCTAAGTCCACCACTATACATGCTATCGCTTTACCTGGATGGCTACCAAATGTTTACCGATCTGATCATGGATCCTTTTCTTTAGAAGGATTTCCTGCTTTTATGATTACAGATACAGCTAATTTTAGAAATCCTCATTACCATCAAACAACTGATACAGTAGACACAATAGACTTTAGCCATTTCACAAAAGCAACTAAAAGTTTGATTGCAACCATAGAGCGTCTTGCCTTGGATGATCCATTGCAACCATAGGTAAAGTTTGGTACCTTAACCCATCTATCTAGATATATTATAAAGTCTATATGGCCACTCCTGATTATACAGAAGCTAACATCCGCTCCCTAGCTTGGCAAGAACACCTTCGGCTGCGCCCCGGTATGTATATTGGAAAGTTGGGGGATGGTAGCCTTCCAGACGACGGCATCTATATACTGCTCAAAGAGGTTATTGATAACAGTGTAGATGAATTTGTAATGGGCTATGGCAAAAAAATTGAAATCAAAATAACCAATGACCATCAGGTCTCTGTTCGAGACTTTGGCAGAGGCATTCCATTGGGTAAAGTAGTAGACTGTGTAGCCAAAATTAATACAGGAGGCAAGTATGATAGCCAAGCTTTTCAAAAATCTGTAGGTTTGAATGGAGTGGGTATAAAAGCAGTGAATGCGCTTTCATCCTATTGCAAAGTGCAATCTTTTCGAGATGGGTTAACCAAATCAGCCACTTTTTCTGCTGGAGTATTGGTGGAAGAATCAACTATCCTAGCTACTAATGAACCCAATGGCACCCATGTTGTATTCAAACCAGACGATACTATTTTTAAACAATTTTCTTTTGTACCCCAATTTATAGAAGAACAAATAGCCCATTACACTTTCTTAAACACAGGGCTTATTTTTAACCTAAATGGTAAAAAATACCATTCTCGATATGGACTGCTTGATTTATTACAAGCTAAAACAACTGCTGAGAGCTATGCTTACCCAATCATCCATTTTAAAAAACAGGATATTGAACTATCCCTTACACACCACCACACACTCTCTAGCGAGGTCTATTATACTTTTGTCAACGGGCAATTTACCCCTCAAGGAGGGGCCCATTTAAATGCGTTCAAGGAAGCCATTGTACAAACCGTACGGGCCTTTTATAAAAAGGAATTTGATACCACAGACATCCGAGCTGGACTCATCGCTGCCCTTGCCATTAAGGTCCAAGAACCTATTTTTGAATCCCAAACCAAGACAAAACTTGGCTCCCAACAGATGGGCCCCGAAGGGCCAACGATTCGTAGCTTTATTATTGCTTTTATTAAAAATGAATTAGATAATTATCTACACAAAAATCCCTCTATAGCTGAAGCTTTACAAAAACGCATTCTACAGTCTGAACGTGAACGCAAAGAAATCGCTGGCATTAAAAAGTTAGCCCATGAAAAAACAAAAAAGGCCAATCTGCATAATAAAAAATTAAGGGACTGCCATATTCATTTTAACTCTAAACATCCCAAGCGCACGCATAGTACTATTTTCATTACAGAAGGTAATTCTGCAAGCGGCTCTATTACGAAATCCCGTAGTGTTGAAACACAAGCTGTATTTTCATTACGTGGCAAGCCATTAAACTGCTTTGGACAATCTAAGAAATTGGTTTATGAAAATGAGGAGTTTAATCTATTGCAGCATGCTTTAAACATTGCCAGCGGACTAGATGGCTTGCGTTATAACAAAATTGTTATTGCTACAGATGCAGATGTAGATGGCATGCATATCCGGTTGCTGATATTAACCTATTTTTTACAATTTTTTCCAGAACTAGTATATAGTGGTCATCTTTATATATTGGAAACACCTCTTTTCAGGGTACGCAATAGAAAAACGACCCATTATTGTTACAACGAAGCGGAAAAAGAAGTAGCCATAAAAGCACTGGGTAGCCAATCTGAGGTTACCCGTTTTAAGGGACTAGGAGAAATATCTCCCGATGAGTTTGGACATTTTATAGGAGCAAGAATGCGACTGGTACCTGTAACACCAGCTTCCAAGAGGCCCTTAGAAGATTTATTGGCTTTTTATATGGGCAAAAACACGCCAGAGCGACGGAATTTTATTATTCACAACCTTAGAGTAGAGGCGAACCTACCTGATAGGTAACAAACAAAGTCTAATAGAATAAAGTGGTCTCGGCAGGAATCGAACCTGCATCAAAAGTTTAGGAAACTTCTATTCTATCCGTTGAACTACGAAACCAATGCCCGACTAATTTAGGCAATTGTCAACTTTATTTCAAGATATTTGAACGAAACAAATCTATGCGCGGAAGAATTATTGTAGGACTAGATCCTGGAAGTGTCATTATGGGCTTCGGTATCATTCAAGAAGCGAAAGTGGGCAATGCGATCAAGCTAATAGAACATGGCGTATTCCAATTAAAAAAGTTCAAAGACCATATGTTACGGATGCGCCATATCTATGTGCATATGATGGCATTGTTGCAAAAACATGCACCAGATGAAGTAGCGATTGAGTCGATTTTCTATGGAGCCAATGTACAATCTATGCTTAAGTTAGGCAGGGCACAGGGGGTAGCCATTGCAGCAGCTTTAGCTTGTGAAATACCTGTTACGGAATATGCACCACGTAAAGTCAAACAAGCGGTTACCGGAAATGGCAATGCTTCAAAGGAACAAGTAGCTACTATGGTGGGCCATCTGCTTAACCTATCCACCCTATCGAATTTCTTAGACGCTTCAGATGCACTAGCCATAGCTTTATGCCATAGTCAACAACGCCTATCTTCCCCTGTTAAGCCCAAAAGCTGGTCGCAATTTGTAGCAGCGCATCCCAATCGCAAACTACCCTCTTGTTAATTGTATCTATTCACGTCACTGGTTAATAATGAATTTTATTCCACTTTTTTCTTGATAAGAAAGTGGACAAAAAATCAAGCCCTCGGTAAAAAGTTCCGGAACCCATCCCTTACAGATGGAAAAACAGAAGTCGCCCGCTGCGCGGGCTTCAAAGGAATCTGTTTTTCCTAATCATCTGCAAGGGGTGGGTTCTATTTCGAAACTTTTTACAGGGGCATTTTTCTACTATGGCCATAGCATTGAACGCATACCTGCGTTATGTCCATATCACAACTACCACCCACCATTGCATCTTAATCGCTTTGTTGGTTTAAAAGCTACTTATAGTAGTGTCATATCGGTGTTGGTAGATCTACAGTCGTCCCCATCTCCGTTGGTTCTTTTGGTAGATCTACAGTCGTCCCCATCTCCATTGGTTCTTGAGGATTTTTTTTTAGAAAAAAAAACCAAACGAGATTTGGAACAACGGCAACACTTATTACAACGCACTTTCTTATTATTACTGCTACGAATAGCATACTTAGAACATTTACATTTATGCAGTTCTAAACAGTTTGTACAACCACGCTTGGTGCAACGATGAGCCTCCCGACTAACCATAACCTCTTGAGCAGGACCTTCACAATAAAACTCACATTCTTTACACTTATAGTCACATCTACGCAAAAAGCCCCCTTGAGAATATGATCCATTATTGTTCTTTTCACTATTAGTCTCTTCAGATTGTTCCCCTGAATACATACCCATCTGATGCCCCTTATTACAGCCAATCAGAGGCAACAATACCCATATTGCGCTATATAGCCACTGCATGGTCAAACTAGTTAAAAAGATTAAAAAAATAAATATAGTATTGCATAATTACCCATGATTGAATAATACTAAATATATTTTATATATGCAATATAATAGAGCAAATAGATAGATTAATTTTAATAAATTTATTGTAAATCAGAGAAAATAGAACAGATTTGTGTCTTCCAATAAGAAATTGGATACACAGTAAAAATGCTTAAAAACAGATATTGCAAATACTACAGTTTACTGAAACGTCAATTTTTTATCAGCAGCCATAACGCTCATTTGCTAACGGGAATGAGACTTGCTGCAGCCACAACACTTGGTACAGTACCTTTTTCCCTTACTACACCTACGCGCACATCCACATCGATATTTTATTAAACACTTTTTGCAATCGTTATTGCTGCAACAATGCACCAAGATGCATTGATCAATCTCATAATTAGGACCTTCACAATAAAATCCACATGCTAAACACCTAAAAAGTGTAGACTTAGATGCTTCCGTCTCATCTACTAGCTGATACCTTTGCCCACTGGATCCCGCTCTCTTTATCGCCCATCCGAAGCTCCCACTCAAAAGTTGGCCCAAGAAAGAACCACTTTGCTCTTTTGCCCGACACATCCCTAGTTTATATACCTTATTACAGCCAGTTAAAGAGCATAGCAAAAATAGGATACTGTATAATCGTTGCATAAATATAGAACTAGTTAAAAAGATTAAAAAAATAAATATAGCATTGCATAATTATGCATAATGGAATATTACTAAATATATTTTATACATACAATTTAACAGTCCCAACCAGCCAGATTAATCCTTTAAGGTTTTAGCCAGCTGTAAATTGACGTAAAAAGGCAAGATGATTTTCAGAAAACAGCCGCAGATCATCAATTTGATAGCATAGCATCGCAATGCGTTCTATGCCCATTCCAAAGGCAAAACCACTATATTGCTCGGGATCGATATGGCAATTGGTTAAAACATGAGGGTCAATCATACCTGCACCCAATATCTCCACCCAACCTGTTTGCTTACAAACGGTACACCCCTTTCCTTGGCACAACCTACAATTGATATCTACTTCTGCACTAGGCTCTGTAAAAGGGAAATAAGAAGCTCTAAAACGCAACTTGGTAGCCTTGCCAAACATGGACTCCACAAAATGATAGATCGTACCTTTTAAGTCACTAAAGGTAACATCCGTGTGGATATACATTCCATCCACTTGATGAAAAAAACAATGCGATCGTGCAGAGATTGCCTCATTTCTAAAGACACGCCCCACAGCAATAGAGCGAATGGGAGGGCTTTGGGCAGCACAGGTTGAAATCTGTACAGAAGTGGTGTGTGTGCGCAACAACTGATCTGGATTACGCTGCACAAAAAATGTATCCTGCATATCACGTGCAGGATGGTTATCAGGAAAATTTAATGCACTAAAGTTATGCCAATCTCCTACAATTTCTGGCCCCTCTGCAAGGTTAAAACCAATACGCTGAAAGATAGAGATAATCTTGTTTTGCACAATGGTCAAGGGGTGCAGACTACCCATAACGGGACCAAAAGCAGGAAGGGTTACATCCACAGCTGGCTGTTCCGTAGAGGATGAAGTGGCCGATTCTAGTAGGCTTGCTGCACTTTTAAATTTCTTTTCTGCTGCATCTTTTAAACCATTTAAGGCTGGACCTATTGTTTTTTTTTCTGCAGTAGAGAGCTGTTTGAAAGCTTCAAATAGAGCAGCTATTTGCCCTTTTTTACTAATAAAATCGCGACGAAAGCTTTCTAATGCTGCTTTATCTTGAATAATCGCACTTTCAATTTTTTCCCGTAGTTGGGCAATGCTATCCATCATAATATATAAATTACCATCTATATTGTAGGCCACCTGTAAAGTTGATTTTTTTATCAGGATAACCGGTATAAGCCATATGTTTGCGATTTAGGAGGTTGTTAACCATTAAAAATGCTGTAAATCTTTCAGAGATCAAATAATCTATACCTAAAGAAAGATGTATAACCCTTCTGAGCTCAGTAGCAATACCCTCTATGTCTTTTATAATGGTGGGGCCATGTAGATGCAGCTTACCATTTAATAAAACTTTTTCATGCAGCCTATAGGTGAGTGTTTGCTTCAATTTGTATCGAGGCTTATGGTACCACCAGATAGGCTCTGGTCCATTATCCATATATCGACAATAGCTTCCTTTGATGGTGGTATGGAGTAGTGTGTTGGGTATACTATAGTCAACCAGTCCAGTAGCTTTTAATACATTACAATCCCCTGGATTGTATTTAAGGCTAATTTGCTGGTCTGGACCAGCAACCACTCTGTATTGATGTTTAAGCTGTCGATAGACTATACGTAGATGACAAGCAAGATGGGGCGCAACAACAGCTTTACTACCACCATATAGCTTGAAATATTGATAACGGTGCGATAACTTCTCATTAGAAGCAATAAAAGGATTTTTGGCTACTATATCCTGTAGATGCAATGGCACAACACTACCACCTACGCCCATACCCTTTATACCTATATAAGGAGCGAACCAAGTTGCTACCCCACAACTTACTTTAAACATAGGATAAAGATCAAAACTAGGTATCTTTCCAGGAATTGGATCATTATGATAGGCCATCCTTAAACCAGTTTTGAACTGAATAGCCTTAGGTAGCGTCAAATAAACACTAGGGGTTGCTGAAAAAATAAGACGTGCTTGTTGGGTTTTATCGTTTGTGTAGTCAGCTATATCGTTATAGCTGGTTACTTTTACAGACCAGTTATCCAACTGTTTGCGCCATCTATATGTCAATATTAACAGCTGTTCGTTTATTTTTTTATCATGATAATTCAGTAGGCCCAGCCTTACTTGCCCATCTTGGGTGGAAGATTCAGTGGCCTGCTTCACCAATAGGTTTCCCTTTCCCTGATGGAGTCTACAGGTATGAGCTGTTGTATCGCTATATTTGTGCCAAGCATGCTGGTAACTTAAAGCAGGTTGCAAAAGCCATGACCCCACACCAAATTTGCCTTGTAAGGCAATTGAGGCTTCTGTGGATTTTTTATTCCATAACGCTGGCACAAAAGCTAGGTTAGTCGACCAAATCGCCTTCCCAAAGGGATAGTTGTCTAATGCAATCTCTAGATAAGGGAGTAACAACGAACCAATACCCAACCTACAATAGTGGTTATAGGAAAACGTATTCCCTTGCGCTTCTAAACGAAAGGGAAGATACATTTCAGCTGCAGGATCAAACACTATATCTTCCAGCATCAGCGTTTTTACAGTTGCCAAAGGCTTATTAAGGCTTTTGGCGGTGCGCATGGGTGCTTTAAAAAATAGCCTTTGTTCCTGATTGACTGTATTCTTTTTTTGTTTTTCAATTACAAATTCCGCATCCTTTATTGCCCCTGCCTTAGTGTCTGCGTGGCATAGACCCACAGGTATCGAAAAAAATAAAGAGATGCATAGGCAAGTATATTTCATTTTGCTGTCTTTCATGCCATCAAAGTTATGAATTAATTATTTCCAGGTATAGCACTATAGCATATCCATAGTATCAATACATTATTATACCACTACATTTACCATTTTATTGGGCACAACTACCACATTTTTAGGTGATTTTCCTCCAATCCATTTTTGAATTACACCATTGGCCAATACTGCTTTTTCTATAGCCATAGAGGATGCATCATAATTAAAAACCATTTTAGTACGCACCTTGCCATTCACTGCAATGGCATATTCAAAACTTTTTTCTTCTAAATAAGTTTCATTCCAAAGTGGGAAAGCCACTTCTGTAATATTACCTGTGTTGCCTATCATTTCCCATAACTCAGCAGCCATGTAAGGCGCAAAAGGCTCCAACAGCAAAATAAAATTTTCTACCATAGACTGCGTAACCTTTTCAAAGGTTGACAACCTATTTAGGCAAATCATTAAACTACTTATAGCCGTATTAAAGGAACATTTTTGAATCGACTCTGTTACCTTTTTAATGGTCTGATGGATGATTTTAACCATTTCATGCGTCGGTTCAGCGGTTGCCCACGAAACTTTTGCATGGTGCACAAAACGCCATGCCTTATTGAGAAAACGGGAAGCTCCTTCTATACCAGATAAATCCCATGGTTTCGACTGTTCCAATGGCCCTAAAAACATCAAATACAAACGCAAAGCATCTGCGCCATATTCCGCAATAACCCTGTCTGGATCAACTACGTTATATTTAGACTTAGACATTTTTTCAATTTTACCCCCACATATATATTTACCCTCCTCTAACAGAAAGCCTGCATCCGCAAACTCAGGCCGCCAATTTTTTAATGCTTTTAGATCTAAAACACCTTTTTCGACAAATGTTATTGGGACATACATAGGGATAACCTCATATTTTGATATAAGGCCAGCACTAACAAAAATATTTTGCTCTTTTAAACGATATACTATTGCCGTAAGTTGTTGAATCATGCCCTGATGGAGCAATTTTGGAAATGGCTCATTGATGTCAATATAACCTAAATCATACAACAACTTGGTCCAAAAGCGCGCATAAAGTAGATGCCCAGTTGCATGTTCTGCGCCACCTATATAAAAATCTACCCCTTTCCAATAGGCAGCTTTTTCCTTACTCAAAAAAGCTTCTGCATTATGAGGATCCATATAGCGCAAAAAGTACCAACTAGAACCTGCCCAACCCGGCATTGTATGGAGATCTAAGGGGTATCCCTCTGGTGTAGACCAATTCAATGCATTGCCCAAGGGTGGCGCACCAGATTTATTTGGTTTATAACTACTTACTTCTGGCAATACAAGCGGTAGTTGATCCTGAGCAAGCGCATAAGGAAGGCCATTTTCCTTATAATATATTGGAAAAGGTTCTCCCCAATAGCGCTGCCGGCTGAATATAGGATCTTGTAATCTATAGTTAACCTTATGCCTTCCAATTCTTTTTTGTGTAAGTTGTTGCATAACTTTTTCAGCAGCCTCCGGCACAGAAAATCCATTTAGAAAATCAGAGTTAATCATCCTACCTGTAGGCGCTTCATATGGCCCATCCTCTACAAGCATGGTGCTTTCTATTACAGGCAAGATCAGTAAATCAAAAGATTGAGCAAAGATATAATCCCGTTTATCATGAGCAGGCACACCCATAATTGCACCACTACCATAGCTGGCCAATACATAATCTGCCACCCAGATAGGCAATGGGGCACCTGTAAAAGGATGTATGACACAAGCACCTACAAATACACCACTTAAAAAGGTAGCTTCTGCAAGACGGCTGCGCTCTGAACGATTTTTAGCTTGTTCGATGTAAGCAGTCAGTTCTGCATCGCCCGTTTGCTGCGCCATAAAACTAGCCCAAGGGTGCTCAGGCGCTAAGGCAATAAAACAGGCACCAAAAATAGTCTCAGGCCTTGTAGTAAAAACGGTAATGGTCTCTCCTCGCTGACCTTGTACTCTAAAGGTAATTTCTGCGCCTTGAGACTTACCCAACCAATTGCGTTGCATCTCTTTAGTAGAAAGCGGCCAATCTAAGCCCTCTAAATCGGCTAGCAACCGTTCTGCATAGGCAGTCATACGCAAACTCCACTGCTTCATTTTTTTGCGTACCACTGGATAACCACCCCTTTCAGAAACACCATCTTTCACTTCTTCATTGGCTAAAACAGTCCCCAACGCTTCACACCAGTTGACCGTGCTATCTTTTAGATAGGCGAGTCGATAATGCAACAGTTTGGCTTGTTTTTCTGTTTCAGAAAATGCATTCCATTCCTCAGCCGAAAAAATAGGCGTATGCTCATCACAAGCAGCTTGTACTTTGGTATTGCCTTGGCCATCAAATTCCTGAATAAGGGTCTCAATAGGGGATGCTTTTTGTGTAGCAGTATTGTACCACCCATTAAACATTTGTAAAAATATCCATTGTGTCCATTTATAATAGGCAGGCTCACTGGTATTGACCGATTGATCCCAGTCGAAGTCTAAGGCAACTTGATCCAATTGTGCGATATATTTTTCTATATTTTTTGCAGTAGTAATGGCAGGATGCTGACCAGTTTGAATAGCATGCTGCTCAGCAGGAAGGCCAAAAGCATCAAATCCCATGGGATTCATCACATGATACCCACTATGTTTATAGTAACGAGATAGTATGTCTGAAGCAACGTATCCCATATAGTGGCCTACATGAAGCCCTGATCCTGAAGGATAGGGAAACATATTCAGTATATAGTACTTGGGTACATTTTTAACAATAAAGGAGCTACGATCTATCATAGATTTTTGCGTCTTCCATCTATTCTGCCATTTTTTTTCTATCTCAGTAAAAATATAGGGTTGCATGTTTAATGTTATTCAGTAATCAATAAAATCAATATATATCCTTCTTTAGACCTTCTGCAAAAGCTATTTCTAATGGCAATTTTGGTGTCGAAGCTTGTCTATGCTCCTCAAATACATCTAGTATTCTGCGGTGCTCGACTGCACTCCTCCTAAAAATTGCTGATCACAAATAGCTTTTGCAGAAGGTCTTTTATCTTTTTATATGATGCCAATTTAGTTTAAAACTAACAAGAAAACATATAAATTTATGAACAGACCGATTTCGAAAGCTAATTTTTGATGCCCAATATGATTGATGGGTTGCCTCCTCAGGCAAATACAAAACGAAAATAGCACTCGAACAATTTGTATAGTTTCATAAAGTTAACTTTATTAGTTAACTAGTTGACAAGTCAAATGTAACCATAACATTACATGTTTGTACACCATTTTATTTATATCTTTTCTAAACAAAAGAAGCAGCAAGCTTTTATAGCCGTTATCCATTACTCATGTTTTGTATTACTTGGCCTTTTTACCCATGTTCAAGCAATACAGAAAATTGCAACGCCTCATTTTAGTATATTGTTTGACACAAATTCGACCAGCTCAGCAGAGCGTATCGCCAACACGCTAGAAACAATATATAAACCTGTCTCTAAAACATTAGGCGTTTACCCCAGCCCCATTCGTTTGATACTTGACAGTCAGTCTACTGAGCTTAATGCATACTTTAAACCCCTTCCACGTCATATATATTTTGATACCTTATACTATTCTAATCCCTATTTTATCGGCAATGCGGATTGGTTTGATATGGTATGTATACATGAATTTAGACATGCAGCACAACATAGTATTGAATACCATAGCACACCTTTTTGGCTCAAGCTTCCCTATTTTGCATGGAATGTGGTTGCTGTATGTGGCGTGGACAGCTTTTTCAAAGAAGGCGATGCAGTTGGCATGGAAACAGCGCTTTCAAAAAGTGGTCGAGGCCGCTTACCTGGATGGGAAAAAATATATAAGGTTAACCTTCTAGAGCGTGACAAAGTTAGTTTCAGCAGACAAATCTTTGGTTCATTGAAACATGAATTAGCATCTGACTATCACATAGGCTATTATTTTACCACACATATTCGAAGAAAGTATGGTGCACATGCCATCCAATCTATTTTTGAAAAAACCATGCGCGGTATACCCTATTTTGGATTCCACAATGCTGTAAAAAAGGTGACCAAAAAGTCGATACCAAAAGTATACGAGGAAATGAACCAAGAGCTGCGCCTGAGTTGGCAAAAACAGTTAGAAGGATTAAAGATCACGCCTGCAACACAGCTCACCATAAAAAAACCAAATGACAGTTTTGATTACAACAATCCATTTATGGACACATCGGGCAACCTAATGGCTTGGAAAATAGGTATAGGCTTACGTGCGCAACTGGTTCAAGTGAACATGGCCCCTGCTTCATCGAAAAAAAAATCCTCCTTGCTTCAAAAAGACAAGACCATACTATACTTTATAAAAAGCAGTCTGCCACCTGCTGCTTTTGCCATAGGGGAGGGATGTGCAGCTTGGTTAGAGCCATGCCACCACCCTTGGCAAGCGAATACGCAAACCATTCGTTTGCAGCATTATGATTTTAAACAAAAGAAAAGACGTACCCTTGTTTCAAGCAGCAGATATACCGCATTAGCTATGAGTCCTAATACACAGCAACTGGTTGCTGTAACAACCGACCCATCCGGTAACCATCTATTGGTTATTTTAGAGACAAAGTCTGGCAAAGTGGTTAAAAAAATAGCTAATCCTGATAATGGGTATTATTTAACCCCCAGTTGGTCTGGTGAAGACCACATCATAGTGGTAAAAACCAAGAACCAACAAAATAGTATTTTGCGCATTAATGTAGCAACAAGCAAGGAAGAAATACTCTTGCCTTATACCCACGAGCATAGAAGCTACCCTAAGATCTATAAAGACTATTTGCTTTATAATAGCTCCTACAATGGCATTGATAATATTTATGCAATGCATTTATCTACAAAAGCTTGTTTTCAAGTGACCTCAAGAAAATATGGGGCTTATTTAGGCATGGTGCATCCTATAAACAATCAGCTTATTTTCAATGATTATAGTAAAAATGGGATGGAGATAGCTGCCATGCCTTTTGACCCCACTTTATGGACACCTCTAGAAGAGGTAGAGGATAGATCTGTAAGGTATTATGAACCATTGGTTGCCCAAGAACAGCATAGCGATATATTGTCAAAAGTCGCTAACCATCAATATCCCATTACCAAACATTCCTTCTCAGAGGACTATTTTAGTCTAGTTGGACCAGACGCAGAAGAGCCAAATTGGCGTGATAGAGGAATCAAGATCAAGCTTTTTCAATTGGTAGACTTAAAGGATAAACTGAACATTACCCCTTATTTTTACCAAAATTTTAATCTATTTAAGGTAACTAGAGAAGATGGGTATAGAACAAGTGAATTAGGGTTAAAAATAAAATATATAACTGCTTATCCAATCCTTGACCTAGATCTTAAGGGTATTAAGCGAAAAAGTACAGTGTTGACTGAGTATATAAAAGCATCAAAGCAGCCGCCTAGGCCTATACTGCTTTGCCCTCAGGGTGTTCCTGTATGTATCCCTTCGAAAGATTACATAAGTGACACATATTGGACACCAACATTAAACTTAGGTATAAAATTCCCATATTACTTCAATTTAGGCAGTACTTCAGGCACAGCACATTTAAAGGCTGAAATTGATCTAGAGCAGTGTGCCACAAATAGAAAAATAGGTTATAGTCAAACGTATACTTTTAATATACATAATGAATCAACTAAAAGTAACAGGGATATTTATTCACCCTGGTACCAAAGCCTTGAGCTGAGTTTGTATTATCCTAATAAGGATCTTACCTTATTAAAAGGACATGAAAGCATGCTATATCTGGAGGCTCTATTTCGCGTTCCAGGAATTGGCAACCACCACTATTTTAGTTTACATCCAGCTATTAAACGGTTTAAAAGAGTAAATAGTAATGCAACTTGTTGGGGACAACGCATAAACCTAACGTATGGCTTGCCATTAGCCTACCCAGAATGGGGCATACCGCTTATTTGGTTTTTAGAGAAAATATGGATTGAGGCGTATTGTAATACCAGTCAGCTGGTTACTTTTGATACTATAGGTAGAAGTTTTGATAATATAGGTGCAAACCTGCATTTTAAAAGCAGATTCTTATCCAATAGAAATATACCTTATGCATTAGTTGCGATAGATTTTCCTATTTTTAGGAAAGGCCATAATGGATGGGTATTCCAGGCTCTAACACCTAACTTCCACTTAAGTTTCCATTTAGAAGCCAGAAAAGAGGTTGAGTTTACTAAAAAAAATAAGCTATAACTAATCTTGCTATTCACCTGTAGGGTGCATCGTATAATTGCATTTTTTTTTAAAGTGGGTATTTTTTCTTGTTTGTGTGATGCGTTCCCATTACCCTTTGCAATCGTTAAATAGTTTTAAGGTTTCAGCATTTGCAGCTGGCTACATTCAGCTTAATAGCCTAAAAGATATAGTGGATTTGTATGCTACAGTAGATGTAAGACGTACCCATTTTTATATCCTAGGTGGTGGTAGCAACACCCTATTTGTAGAAGACTTTCCTGGTTGTATACTTCATGTACAATTATCTGGCATTGAGGTAATAGCAGAAACTTGCCACAAAGTCCTAGTTAAAGCAGCAGCTGGTGTGGTTTGGCATCAGCTTGTCTTATTTTGCATAGGAAAAGGGTATGGAGGGATAGAAAACCTATCCTTGATTCCAGGAACAGTTGGTGGCGCGCCTATACAAAATATAGGTGCATATGGCATAGAGCTTAAAGATGTAGTGGATACGATTGAAGCAATTGAGTTATCAACGGGACAAAAAGTAATTTTTAAAGGCTCAGCATGTGGCTTTGGCTATAGAACCAGCTTTTTCAAGACAAAATGGAGCCATCAATATTTAATTACAAGCATTACCCTAGCATTACATAAAGAAACAAAATATGCTATAGCATACGAGTCTATTCAAGCTATGTTAGCCAAAATGGAAGTTAAGCAGTTGTCATTTAAAGCAATCAGTGACGCAGTTATCGCCATTCGCAGACAAAAACTACCAGATCCTGCTACGTTGGGCAATGCAGGCAGTTTTTTTCAGAATCCTTTAATCTCTATAGATCACTATGCATGGCTTAAGCAAAAATATCCATCATTAATTGCTTTTAGCAGAGAAGATAAAGCACAAATAAAAATATCAGCAGCCTGGCTGATAGAAGCAGCAGGCTGCAAGGGGCTACGCATAGGCAATGTAGGTGTTTATCCCTTGCATGCCCTTATATTGGTAAACTATGGAGGCGCTACTGGTAAAGATATTATCGATTTAGCTGCTCACATCAAACAAAAAGTAAAAAATCAGTTTGATATCACCCTTATACCGGAAGTGAACATTCCTCCCACACTTCCTGTCTATACTTAGCCGTTAGCATAATAGACCTTCTGAAAAAGCTATTTATGATCAGCAATTTTTAGGAGAAGCGCAGTCGAGCACCGCAGAATACTAGATGTATTTGAGGAGCATAGATAAGCTTCTACACCAAAATTTCCATTAGAAACAGGTTTTGCAGAAGGTCTAATGTCTCCAGCCTGATTATGCACCAGGTCATAGGTGGCATAAGCAGCTACAACTGATTGCATCCGCCCACTCAATGGCGTCAACTTAAGGAATTTATCTTATTTTTTTACTCAGCACTGTGGTTAAAAACGCATTTTTTCTAGTTTTTTAAGGAACTTCATTACACGCCTGTGGCTGGGCCCCTTATCTCCTTCGATAAAAAGCCTGGCCCGATAGTAAATAGCTGAATCGATATCTTTTTCAGCGGGAAAATCGTGAACTCAGCCCGCAAGCGGGCTTCAAACAAACGATTTTCTAATCCGCTGAAAAAGATATCGCTCAGGTGTTGGTGTTTTACTAGAGCGCCATTTTTTATCGAAGGAGACGCGGGGCTGATAATGATAAGAAAAGCTATTGTGGCCGCCGATAAAGGAATGCGGCGCTTCAGTAAAGCGGAAGTCTTTAAATAATCTGTTTTTCAGCGGATTAGAAAAACAGCCTGTTTGAAGCCCACATTAGTGGGCAAGTTCTGTTTTTCCCGCTGAAAAACAGATTATTTCATTGCTTTTACTGCGCGCCAAATCTTTTATCGGTGGCCATAAGTGCTGCGTATACCAATACTCCATGTAAAAAATGCTATTCTATTTAATAGTCAATTAATATTTATCTCTTAAGTTGACGCCATTGCGTGAACGGATACAACTGATTTCCCTGAAAAAGCAATACCCACTTCTGCTACTTCCTTTACATTAACGACCTAGGCCGCTTGCTCTATTGGAACATATATAATGGGTTATACCCAAACTTGCCAACATTCCTAAGACAAAACGACCATGGAAAAACCCTTCCGATGTGCTACTCTTTTTTGTATCAAAATAGCTAACACTTCGGCATAAAAAGTAGCTTCACATCCTTAAAACTTATCATAATAACAGGATACTTTCCTTGATACTGCTGAATGTACCCGCCACCGTCTAACTTACCAATTACCCCAGCGACGGGAACGGGTAATTAAAGTAACCTCCTCACCTTTACGCAATAGATCTGCTATCATAGCTGTTTTATCACAAAAAAGGTAATCGTTAGCTACCAACTTATGGAAGTTCCTAACCCCAATGGGTAGTTTATGTCTATTCATATCAGATTATCTAGGAGCGTTTCAGCGGGTTGGTATAATGTAATAGCAGTTGACCTATCGTTTTAAGATTCTATAACATATAAAACTAGATTATAATCTATCGGTTTTGTACATAAATGTAGTGTTTTAGAGTCTTTTGAAAAGACTCAATTATCGCATTACTATCTTTCATTTTATGATGCTACTTTTTTAGAAAAAGAAACGTTTAGCTATTTCTCCTTTAACTTATCTAACTTAGATATGTAAATATCTACTAATTTTAAAATAGTTTGTACATGTTTTTGCTTCTGTTGTTCCGACTTACCCTTGAGGCGATTTAGAATATCATTAATACTATTATTTTCTTGTAAGAAAACCCCTATCGTTTCCTTATCCCCTGTCTTTTTCTTATCTGTTTTATTTATTGTTGGTTTGCTGAGTGTTTCGTCTGCTAGACTTTTCAATCTAACTAGCTTATTTTTCAATTCTTGTAGTTCAGGTGATAGATTTTGACCTAGTGGTGTGTTGGGCTTTATTCTATTTTCCAGCTGTTGCATTGAAGCCTTCAAATTAGACGGTTGCCCGTTTGTACTCGACAACGATAAAGGATTACCTTTACCTTGCAGATTGTTTAATTGTCCATTATCAACTTTGGGGTTCGAAAGCATGGTCTTATTGCCATTATGGGTATTGCTGTTAGGAGCCTCTGGTGGTATTGGGTTTTGACCATTTACGCCTTGATTTAACTTACCTAATCTATTACTAGATTGAAGGTTGCCATTTTCGTCTGGGATAAGCTTTTGGTTGGTTGTATTGTTATTGTCTAAAACAGCTTCAGGCGTGTTTGGCTGTTCTGCTGGTATATCAGATGGTTCCTCCGCTGGTTCCTCCGCATTGGGTTGTTCCAATAGATCACTACCTGGGTTGATGATACCTTCATCTATATTTTCTGTATCCTCATCTTCTACACCATCTTCATCTATTAGCTTATCCAGGTTAGGGGGTGATTTAATCAATCGCATCTCTTCTTTTTTATTTGCCAACCACTTACATCCAAACGAAAAGAATACAACGCAATATAATGGAGTAGTTGCTAAGATTTTTATATCCTGTATGATTTTGTTTTTTGTTGTTTTCATTGTCTATCTATATATACTGTGAAGCTTCACGAAAGCCTATGTTATCATTCATAGTAGATAGAGCTAAGCTTAGAAACTGCTATATTTTTGATAATCTATCCTATAGCAGATGGTATGCAAATTTTTACAATTATACAAATCTACTCTAGATAGTATCCTGTTGTGGGTTAATAACTAAAACCATGTGGCATCTATAGACCTTCTGCAAAAGCTATTTGTGATCAGCAATTTTTAGGAGAAGCGCAGTCGAGCACCGCAGCATACTAGATGTATTTGAAGAGTATAGACAAGCTTCGACACCAAAATTGCCACTAGAAATAGGTTTTGCAGAAGGTCTTATTAAAAAAACTTGGAAGTGTATCTATATTTTATTAAATATAGAAGAAGGGTAAAAAGGTAAGTAAATAGATCGATTTCATTACCTCTAAATTAATTTAATATAAGGGCTTTTTAGCCTATTTGGCCTTATTGCACTTAAACAGGTGAAGTAATATCGATAGGCTTATATGGGGAAAATTCATTAAAATAATTTCGCCTAGCAGTGATTATTAGCATACAATTAACCAATCAATAATTATGAAAAAAACATATATGCGTTGTAGAGTGGGATTATTTGCCGGATTAATCAGTTTCAATGCATTAGCTTCTTGTGCAAACACAGAACGAACACTAGGAATGGGGCTGTGTCAGTCAAAAGAAACAAAAAAACAGAGGGAATTAGAGCGGCAATATAAGGATCAAATGAAGAAACTTAATAATAGGTCTTCTATTAATAAAGATTCATGGTATAACTCGAAAAGCTGCTATGCAACAATAGCAGGAACAGCAACATCAGTAATAACAGGACTGTTATGGTATTTATATTATAATGTGCCATCAGAATCTACCACAGAGCCCACAATGGCAAATACAACAATGCCCTTCCCAGGAAACGGAACGACAAATGTAGTAGCTGATGGAGCACCACTAGCACCAGTAGTAAACACAACGATGGCCTACGTAGGAAATGCAATTGCAACTGCGGCAACAGCTGCTACAACAGTCTTACCTACGGTAGGTCTAATTGCAGTATTAAAAAATGGTACCAATTCTGTAGTTATGCCTTCTATGTCGGATACAAATACTATACGAAATAAGAATACTCCAAAATTGTCCAATATTAAACCAATTACTATCCTAAGTCAGGAAATCATAGATGATATTATAGTAAAGAATGGGTTTTCGACAGGAAGAATAGAACATTGGCTTAATCAAGGTCTGCATATAGATGCCAAAGATGAAGAAGGGCGTACCCTGTTAATGGAAGCAGTAAATAGTAACTCGTTCACTGCAATTGTATTTCTAATGGGTAAGGGTGCGAATGTGAATGAACAAGACAATAGGGAAAATACACCCCTAATGTATGCTATACACCGTAAACTCGAAGAGATCGCTGAATTCTTAGTAACATATGGCGCAACTCCGTGTAAAAAAAATATAGACGGTAGGCCTTCACAGTCTGATATAGAGCCACTTAACGCAAAATTATTGGAAGAAAAATTCAAAAAATGTTCATAAAAACTCAACCAAGGCTATTCTCTAACCAAATAGTTTCCTAACGAATGATTTTTAGGCCAAACTCTTAAAGCTGATTAAGTCCATTCTAAATGGAGCATAGAAAATTAAGTGCCATGCTTCTTTACAGTGATCTGGAAATGCTAAAAGAAAAAAGTTCTTAAACAGGTTATACACAAAAATTAAATACACTATGAAAACAAAACATATGCAATATAGGTCAGCTTTATTTATTGGACTATTAAGCTTAAATACTTTATCTTCTTGTGTAAATACAACACGTAGGCTAGGGGGTGGTGGTTCTAGCCGAGATACGGAACAGGGTAATAATACGGACAGATCCAGAAAAGAAAACAGCAACTGGAAACAGAAAGCTGCTTGGGGTGTAACTACTGCCGCAGTGACAACAGCAGCTGTCTATAGTGGGTATAGTTACGGTAAAGCTGATGGTTACGCTAAAGGTTTATCTGATGGTAAATCCGGTTGTTTTAATGGACCATCCAGTAATAGCAATAACACAAAGCCACCAGGGAGATTTGGCTCAGATAGACCATAAGATAAAGCGTTAAAATAATTCTATTTGACAATGATTTATAGCAGAATCACTACGCATTCACACTATGACAACAAAACGCATACAGTATAGATCAAGCCTATTTATTTGGCTATTAGGCTTGAATACCCTATCCTCTTGTATAAATACAAGAAGAGAGCTGGGTGTAGATAATAGTTCTGATCTTGTTAACCAGTATGAGGAAGAAGACCATGCTGTGAATAATCTACAAAGCGATTCGGAGCAGCTGTTAAGTGCAAATGGTAGTTTCAGTCGACAAGCAGAACAAAGCGATAATAGAGATCACTCGCAAGAAGCAAATAGATTCAGCCTGGTAAGTGCTACTTTTCGGTCAGCAGTAGACCGATTGGCAGAGGCCCCAGTAGAAAATATATTATGGATTTGCGGTGTAACCTATGGTTTAAGCTACGCTTTAGGCTATATAAGAGGCTATACACCTGGTTATGCTGATGGTTTATTATATACCCTACCTCGGATCTGAAATATAGAAATAAGGTGCCTTATAGGGCACCTTATAAACAATCACAGCTGTTGCAAATCAAACTTATCGACTAGTGTGGCACAGAGTAAGTCATAAACCCCGTGGCTTTTTATATAAAAAGTATCTATTCATCACTATGGTTAAAATTTACTTTTCTGCCGTATCCATACATCACTATGGTTATGTTTTTCTGAAAAAGCAAATAGCAAACCAAGTACCAGCTCCGCGTCTCCTTCGATAAAAAATGGCGCTCTAGTAAAACACTAACACCTGAGCGATATGTTTTTTAGCGGATTAGAAAATCGTCTGTGTGAAGCCCGCTTGTGGGCTAAGTTTACGATTTTCCCGCTGAAAAACATATCGATTCAGCTATTTACTATCGGGCCAGATTTTTTATCGAAGGAGATAAGGGTTCAAACCAGAAGCGTGAATAGATACTATAAAAAACACCCACAACAGTATCACACTAATATTATAGATCCCGTTAGAGCTAACCCCTTGTATCCATTTTAGCTTATATTATTTCAAAGAACATAAGCTCAACCAGAACCATATCACTACCCTTTACTTAGCCTGCTGGGTTATGCTGTTATTCTGATCAAAGCTGAAGCAAATATACGTACTTTTTTCTAAATTCCAATAAATTTTTCAACAATAGACCTCTTGCAAAACCTACTTTGTGATGAGCAATTTTTAGGAGAAATGTAGTCGAGCACCGCAGAATACTTAATGTATTTGAGGAACATAGACAAGCTTCGACACCAAAATTGCCATTAGAAATAGGTTTTGCAAGAGGTATAATAAGGGTATAAAACCCTTTCATAATACCCCTAACGTTATATCTCCTTTTCAAAAAAAAACGCTTCATTATAAAAGTTAGGAATGGTCTACATTTTCCACAAAATACCTACATATCTATCCACTTATAAACGATTTCCTAAAGCATAACCACCTAAAAACAGTTATGTCAACATCTATATTAGAAATATGACCAAAGTTATTCAGAACTCAGTTATACACTTTTTATTCACATTGCTCATTGCTTGCCTATATAATAATAGGCTCAAGTAAACAGATTAGAAATCTGTAACCATCCAGCCAATGAATCTAGATTAACGGTTTTATACCATAGACCTTCTGCAAAAGCTATTTATGATGAGCAATTTTTAGGAGAAGCGCAGTCGAGCACCGCAGCATACTAGATGTATTTGAGGAGCATAGACAAGCTTCGACACCAAAATTGCCATTAGAAATAGGTTTTGCAGAAGGTCTCATCAATTTGAAAAAGAAGTGGTATCAACTTTGCTCACTTTTAACACCAACCAAACAGTGGATAAACCAATGATATGAATAGTAGTTATACACAATTTTGTTTTTAACTTACACTTTTCCACAAATCCACCGAATAATAAGGATAAGTTTTTTCATTTATATCAAATTACTTATAATACCTTTCAGATAAATGTGGATAGGTGGGAATATAAATTGTATTGAGCATTGGCAGTTCAATAACTGTGTGATGCGCTATTCAATTATCTGGCAGTGCTGCGAAAAAATGCCCACTTGTAAAAAGCTTCGGTGCGCAACTGTACCCATTAAAAGATGGGTGGAAAGTCAGTTTGGTGGGATTTGCAGGATGGATTTTGATATTATGGATCATTTTTTCTCTAGAGATATAACACTGCTTACAGGACCAGATAAAGCACAGTTGCTTAAGGATGAATTGGGTATACATACCTATGAAGACCTTTTAAAACATTATCCATTCCGATACGAAGACCGAAACAACCAGTCTACTGTCGCGGCATTAACACCAACTACTCCCGGTGTGCAATTGCAAGGATACATCAAAAGCTTGCAAAAAATAGATAAAGGCAAAAAAAGACTGGTAGCGCTGTTTGAAGACAATACAGGACAATTAGAACTAATATGGTTTCATAACTTTTCTTGGATTATAAAAAAAATTAAACCAAACGTATGCTACCGCGTTTGGGGCAAACCTGTTTTTTTACCGAATGGTCAAAAACAACTGATCCACCCAGAAGTTGTTTTTTATGTTGAAAATCAAGAACAAAAAAACAGTTTGGTTCCTTTATACCATAGCACAGAAAAGTTAAAACGCAATCATCTAGACACTAAAGGGATTGCCTACTTCCAAAAGAAGCTATTGAGCCAGCTTAATACAGTTATAGAAGAAACCTTACCAGACTATTTATTGGCGCGCTATCAACTTATCTCTTTAAAGGGGGCGTTGCACAACATTCATTTTCCAAGTGATCCAGCAGCATTAAAACAAGCCCAAAGAAGACTTAAGTTTGAGGAGTTGTTCTATCTGCAATTAAAATTGTTTAAGGTAAGAGGGGTTCGTGTGGAAAAACAAACTGGTAAAGTTTTTAATAATGTATCATTGTTACATACATTTTACCACAACCATTTGCCTTTTCATTTAACAAATGGCCAAAAGGAGGCCATTAGAGAAATTTACCGTGATTTAAGTTCTGGTAAGCAGATGAATAGGCTTTTGCAAGGTGATGTGGGCAGTGGTAAAACAATTGTTGCTTTTCTGGCTATGTTGGTGGTAATAGCCAGTAAAGCACAAGTAGCCATTATGGCACCTACTGAAATTTTGGCCAAACAGCATTTGGAGCGTTTTCATATTTTTGCCCAGCAATTGAATTTAAATATTGCTTTGCTTACAGGAAGTACCAAAAAGAAAGAAAGGGAACATGTTTTATATCGACTCAAGGTAGGCCTACTGCATATTATAGTGGGCACGCATGCTTTGCTGAGTGATGAGGTTGTGTTTCATGAACTGGGTTTTTTTATAATAGATGAACAACACCGTTTTGGCGTAGCACAACGTGCCGGTCTCTTAACTAAAAACCAAGTGTATGCGCCCCATATACTCATTATGACTGCTACACCTATTCCAAGAACTTTAGCTATGACTTTTTATGGAGACTTGGACCTTTCTACCATTTATGAGCTTCCAGCAGGGAGACAGCCCATTAAGACGCACCATTACTATGAAAATGCTCGGTTAAAGGTTTTTCAATTTGTAAGGGAACAACTCTTATTGGGCAGGCAGGTGTATATTGTTTACCCCCTGATTGAAGCTTCTGCTGCATTGGATTATAGCAATCTAATGGCTGGTTATGAATCTGTTTCTAGGGCTTTTCCCAATGTTCCTATAGGGATTATTCATGGTAAAATGGATAGTGCGGCTAAGGACATGGAAATGAAGCGTTTTGAGAAAAATGAGACACATATTCTGGTTACAACAACTGTTATAGAGGTAGGTGTCAATGTACCCAATGCAACAATCATGTTGATAGAAAGTGCAGAGCGATTTGGATTGTCCCAGTTGCATCAGTTGCGTGGAAGGGTCGGTCGTGGTAGTGCGCAGTCCTACTGTATTTTAATGACAGATTACCGTTTAAATAAAGCAGGAAAAGAACGGATGGAGACTATGGTTAAAACAAATAATGGATTTGAGATAGCGGAACTAGATCTTAAACTTCGTGGCCCAGGAGATCTAATGGGATTGCAACAAAGTGGCGTTCTAAACTTAAAAATAGCTGACTTATCTAAAGATACTGCTACTTTAGAAGTAGCACGTAAGCTGGCCAAACATATTATTCAACAAGACCCACCATTGCAACACCCTGCCAACTTGCCAATTTGTAAAGAATATGCTAGATTGCTTGCTGCAGCTGGAGAGTGGAATAAAATAGGGTAAGCAGCTTCTTTTTAAGATATATAAATTATGTCGCTATACGAAAATTTTGTAGAGAGATTTAGCCATGTTCGATTGCTTCATCAGATAGAAGCACTTCTGGGATGGGATCAGCAAACCTATATGCCTGCTGGTGCTATTGATATGCGTGCCAAGCAGCTTGCTTATATTGCTGGCCTAGCGCATAGGGAAGCAACGAGTAGCAGCTACCGCGATGCCCTAGCGCAGATGATTGATATAGATACAGAAAGCATTAAATTGGAAGGGTTATCTTTAACAGCGCAATCCAATCTTAAGCAGTGGTGTAAGGACTTTAAAAAAACAATCAAGTTGCCCCAAGATTTTGTTAAAGCATACTATGCGACCACCACTACTGCAACAGAAGTATGGAAAAAGGCTAAGCAAACTGCCAATTTTGACTTGTTCAGCCCATGGCTTCAAAAGGTTGTAGACCTGAATCGGGAAAAAGCTAATCTATTGGGCTATGTAGATGGCCCATATGATGCGCTGATCGATTTGTATGAGCCGGGTGTAACTGCTGCTACTTTATCTACTCTTTTTTCTGATTTAGCAAGCTTTTTGTCTGATATTGTAGGTAAAACAAATGGAAAAGACAGCCCGTATAACTGCTATTTTGACCATCCTTTTGCACAAGAAACCCAAATGCAATTTGGCTATTTGCTTTTAAAGGCTATGGGAATTGGCCATGAAAACAGTAGGTTAGATTGTGCTGCGCATCCTTTTTGTTCTGGCATACATCCTTCTGATGTAAGGCTGACCACTCACTTAGATGGTGGATTGTTGGAGCATATTTTTGCTGTGCTACATGAAGGTGGCCATGCATTGTATGAGTTGGGTTTGCCTAAAGAGGAGTGGGCTACTCCTGCTGGTCAGGCCGTTTCTATGGGGTTGCATGAAAGCCAATCCAGGTGGTGGGAGGTAATGGTGGGTAAGTCTTTGCCCTTTTGGTCCTATATCTATCCTAAACTTCAAAGTCAGTTTCCTGCTCTTAAAGAATTGTCTCTTGCTAATTTTTATCGACACATCAATCATGTACAAGCTTCCTATATCCGCATTCATGCCGATGAAGTAACCTATCCATTGCATATTATTCTTAGATTTGAACTGGAAAAACAATTGATAGAAGGAACCATTAAGGCATCAGATGTTCCCCAGATCTGGAATGCTAAGATGAAAGAACTTTTAGGTATTACACCTAGAAATGATGCGGAAGGCTGCTTGCAGGATATTCATTGGTCTTCAGGTTCTTTTGGTTATTTTCCAACCTATGCATTGGGGAATATTTATGCAGCCCAATATTTTGATGCCTTTGTACGCTCCTTTCCAGATTGGGAAACACAAGTAGCTCATGGGTCATTTGCATTTATAAAAGACTGGTTGCATGAGCACATTCATCAGTTTGGTAGAATGTATGATGCTCAGGAAAGTATAAAACGTGTCACAGGTAACCCGCTATCTGTACAACCTTATAAGGATTATATTATGAGGAAGTATAAAGATATTATTACTGGATAGCAAGGAGTTGTATAGTTATGCTAAGGCGTTATGTCTGCTTTTTATCATAAGAATATGGGATATGTAGGAGGGCCTACCAATCATCCATAAAACGCTTTGGAAATGAAGGAAAACAGCTATAAGCCTACCAAAAAATTAACTTTGTTTGGTCAATTGGAAAAGAGGCTCCATATAAATAGCACTTTTCTAAATACCCCCTACTACTTATCTCGTTTGTTTTATCTTTTCTTTTTGGGATTGCTTTACATATGGAATGCACATTATCATGAAAAAATGTTGCATAAACTCAACCAACTTCAGCCTATGGTAGATAGCCTTCGTGTAAAACATATGCGGTTGCAATCCAGTTATATGTTTGATAGCAAACAATCAGAAGTAGCCAAAAAAGCGGCGCAGTTAGGTATTTATGAGAGTAAGGTGCCTCCCTATATAATAGCCTTCTCTCGAAACGCTACTTCTGCTGGTAATTTGCACGTCGATCCGGTGCTTAAATCCTCACGTACATCTAGTACGCTGCGGTTTTGCGCTCCGTGTCTCCTACAAATTCCTGAGCATAAGTAGCATTTCAAAAAAAGTCTAACCAAATCTAACAAAGAAAATGACCTTCACTAAGGCCATCTTATTACGTGCCAGAATAATTTTTCTTTCTATTCTATGTTTTGTAGTGCTTATTATATGGAAAATAGTGCACTTACAATTTGTAGAATGCGATAAGTGGCGCCATTGTGCTAAAGTTGCACAGCTAGCATATAAGCCTATTGTAGCCTCTAGAGGCAATATTTATGCCCATGACGGCGCTTTATTGGCTACCTCTCTGCCATTTTATAGGGTTGCTTTGGATCCGCTTGTTGCTTCAGATGCCTGCTTTAAAGCAGGCATAGATCCACTCAGTCAAGCATTGTCTGATTTTTACCAAGACAATCCCCCCCAATACTATAAAAAACGAATCATGGATGCACGTGCTAAAAAACGGAGGTATCTGTTATTGCATACAGACTACATCACCTACGAAGACAAGAAAAAAATGAGCCAATGGCCCATTTTTAATCAAGGAAAATTTAAAGGAGGTGTGATTTTTGAAGCGCAAAATAGACGTTATAACCCCTTTAAGGAATTGGCTAGGCGTACAATTGGTATGCATCGAGAAACCTATGGATTTGGGTTAGAATATGCTTTTAACAAAGCATTACAAGGTGTAGATGGCAAGGCGCTTTACCAGAAAGTAGTAGGAGGCAATTGGAAAAAGGTTCCTGAGGGTAACATGATACCCCCTATACATGGCGCTGATTTGGTAACTACTTTGGATATCAACCTACAGGATGTAACCCAAAGTAGTTTGTTAGCTGTTCTGGAGAAAACCGAGGCGCAAAATGGTTGTGCTATTGTAATGGAAGTAGCTACTGGCGCCATTAAAGCAATGGCCAATTTATCTCGTATGGAATCTGGAAAATATATAGAATCCTATAACTATGCTATTGGTAACCAAGGCACTGTTGAACCAGGTTCTGTTTTTAAATTGGCTTCTATGTTGGCTTTGTTAGAAGAAACGGGATGGCCGCTTACTAAACTGGTAGATACTGGAGAGGGTGTGGTTCAGTTTTACAATAGATGGATGAGAGATGTAAAAAAAGGAGGTTATGGACTACTTACCTTACAAGAGGTATTTGAGAAATCTTCTAATGTGGGTATTTCCATGGCTGTTCAAGAAGCATTTGGTGCAAACCCTCAAAAATTTATTGATTATATGGAGCAATTGGGCATACACCAACCCCTAGGCATTGAGTTAGCTGGAGAAGGAAAACCCTATATGATCACGCCCAATAGCAAAATGTGGAGTGGTGTAGCACTCCCATGGCTTTCTATTGGCTACAACTTACAGATCACCCCCCTTCAGATGTTGGTGCTGTATAATGCTGTGGCCAATAATGGTACAATGGTGAAACCTATGTTTGTGCAGCATATACAGTCAGCTAATGGCGTGGTTAAAAATTTTCCGACTACTATTTTAAAAGAAAAGATCTGCTCAAATGAAACTTTATCTAAACTCAAAGCGATGCTGGAAGGTACAGTAGAAAAGGGGTTGGCACAACGCATTAAGCATGGATTTTATAAAATAGCTGGTAAAACAGGTACTGCTCAAAAATTGGTCAGTGGAAAGTATACAGATAATCACCTCACTTCGTTTGCTGGCTATTTTCCAGCTGATCATCCTCGCTATAGTTGCATCATTGTGGTAGACAGCCCACAAGGAGCAAGCTTTCGGTTTGGTTCAGAGGTGCCTGCGCCTATATTTAAAGATATTGTGGATAGAATAGCTGGAAAAGATTTACATGCAAGAAAACCCATTAATAGCTCTTTTGCAAAATCTATTTGTGGTGAGCAGTTTTTAGGAGAAGCTCAGTCGAGCGCCGCAAGATACTTGGGTGTATTTGAGGAGCATAGACCAGATTCGACACCAAAATTGCCATTAGCAATCGAGTTTCTAAATAGGTCTAAAGTAGGGGTTCATGCAACCCTGCTTTCTAATATGGGCCATACCAATGAATTAAGCTTTTTGTATCAATCCCTTGGATTTCCTATACCTGAAAATATTCATGCAGGGGCAAGTTGGGGACGGCTGGAGGTCAATGCTCAAGAAAGTAGCTTTCAACCATCTACACCCCAAACTCCAAAGGAAGTACCTAATGTATTGCATATGAAATTACGTGATGCCCTCTTTTTATTAGAAAATAATGGCCTAAAAGTTACCATAGAAGGAAACATACATGGTGTGGTATGCAAACAATCTAAAGTAGCTGCTAACCAAATTATTATCCTATTAAAATAATGATGAAAAACCTTCAACAATTGCTGGTAGATATACCTGTACAAAAAATAGTGGGTCTGGTCGATCTACCTATACAAACCCTGTGTTTTGACAGCCGTAAAGCGGTAGCCCATTCTTGTTTTGTTGCAATCAATGGTAGCCAAGTAGATGGCCATCACTATATATCAATGGCTACCGCAGCAGGTAGTAGCGTTGTTGTATGTGAACGTTTGCCTGAGTCGATACAAGAAACTGTCACCTATGTAGTGGTTGTATCCACACCTAACACACTGGGTATGATGGCTTCCAATTTTTATGACCAACCTAGCAAAAAACTAAAAGTAGTAGCAGTTACTGGTACAAATGGCAAAACTACTGTTGTACACCTACTGTATAATATGGTAATGAAAATGGGCTATAAAGCTGGTATGTTTTCCACGATGTACAATAAAGTTTTAGATGAAACCTACTCGGCCAGCCATACCACTCCAGATCCATTGCAAGTCCAGTCACTTTTACACCGTATGGTAGCAGCAGGTTGTAGGTATTGTTTTATGGAAGCCAGTTCCCATGCTATCGTGCAAGAAAGATTGGCAGGTATACATTTTACAGGTGCTATATTTACCAATATTACCCATGAACACTTAGACTACCATCTTGACTTTGCACATTATATTCAGGCTAAAAAAAAGCTCTTTGATCGCTTGCCTGCTACAGCTTTTGCCCTTGTGAATCAGGAAGATAAAAATAGTTCCATTCTGCTTCAGAACTGCAAGGCTAAAAAGTTTACTTTTTCACTTCGGGACGCTGCTGATTTTAGAGCAAGAATAGTGACCAATACATTGCATGGATTAGAACTAGACATAGCGCATCAATCGGTTTGGTTCCAGCTTATTGGTGCCTTCAATGCCAGCAACCTATTGGCTGCTTATGGCGCAGCACAGTTATTAGGATTGAATAGCCAAGAAAGCTTGGTAGCCCTTTCAGCTATTCCTCCTATTCTAGGAAGAATGAATAGGGTCCCTCATGGCAAACCACAGCAGGTTATCATAGATTACGCCCATACGCCAGATGCCATTCAAAAGGTAATCGCTACACTACGTTCTATGTTTCCTACTGGCGGTAGACTCATTACCATTATGGGCTGTGGTGGCAACCGTGATCCACAAAAACGGGCTATGATTGGAAAAATCCTATCGCAAAATAGTGATATAGCTATATTTACCAGTGATAATCCAAGAGAGGAAGACCCAAAGGAAATTATTGATGCCATGCAACAAGGCGTCCCTGAAGCAGCCTTACCAAAGGTACTCCATATCATAGATAGGGCTATGGCTATTAAAACAGCTTGTTGCATCGCTCATGCACCCGACCTTATCTTAATAGCAGGAAAGGGCCATCAATATTACGAAGAAATCAAAGGCACCCGACACTATTTTTGTGAAGAAAAAATTGTTCAGGAAGCCTTATGTGATACAAAAGCAAAGTAATAAAAATCACGTTCCTCTAAAAAGTTTCGATAAAATAGCAGCATATAAATTCCTTTTATGCTTTTTCAATATTTGTTTTATAACAAAAATTTTATAATATGAAATTACTTATATAAGTAAGCAATCTTACTAAATATTATTTAATTTTTGTTTTAAACATATGAGAAAAACAGGCAGGTACTATTGTTCTATTGTGTCCGCTAATTTAATGGCATTATTAGTTGGATGCAGCTACCATTCGAAAAATAATAGGATGGATACCCCACCTTTAGAAGAACAAAGTGTAGTTGCCCAGGCTTCTACTTCGAAGCCATATGAATTTAGTGATGTACTGAAAAAGGTAAATACCTTACTTGAAACCTTTAAACAATGTTGTGCATACATTGATACGCATAGAGGTGACTATACGCTTAATAGCATTGCTAGAACCGATGGGGCATTTCACTCCAAACAGCAGGATAGGGGTGGTCAAAAGTGCTATTCTCTTATGCAGTATAATGAAATGAATGCTATTGATTATACTAGAGTTTCTCAAGACAATAGGATAACGCTTAAAAATTTTGAAACTTCCCCAAAGCTTAAAAATCTTGAAACTTTCTCGCATACGTTCTATGCGTTGTGTTATTTAAAGTTTTGGAACGAAGCGGCTTCTAAGCGCTTAAAAGATCTGTGTGATGATTCATGTATGAAACCAGAAAATTTCACTAACACCGTTAATAGTCTTGTACAATTTGCAATTGATAAAATAAGTCAAACTCAGATTAGTACTGCTAAAGACAAAAATGTCCCGGATCACTTTTGTAACTGCACGAACAAGCAACAAGGCTACAATTATGTTTCTTCTTACAAGGACACTGCTGAGGTATTTTTATATGGAGTTTCAGATTTCTTATATCTGGATCTTTTATCCTATTGGGGTAAAATAGTTGAACTGTTCATATTTCATGCGCTTAATACTAGTGTTGTGCAAGGAAAAATTCGTACCAAGGAAGCTAAAGAACGATATCAAACAGTGTGTAACACTGTTAAGCGTATGTACAGCGCAGAGTATAGTCAAGCGCTTGTAAAGTGTTTCCGTACTGAATCGAAAAACATTATAGAATATGGTCCATATGAGAATCGTTATAGCTTTATAAAAATCATTAATAAGCTAATTAAATCTAGTTTGAAACCTATTCAAGATATGTATGCTAATCTTAGTGAATTAATTAATGAGATTGAATATAGCGATGATTCTAGCCTTAAAGACAATGTCATTGGTAGTCTTACAATGTTTTATAATATTGCTTATAGTTTAGGCATAATCGATTTAATATCTACCTTTAGTAACATCGTATCATTTTATTTTGCTAGAAATCATTTGAAGAAAGAAGAACTTGTAGAAGTAATAGGAAGAGAAGATGTTCAGTTAGTTATCACTCAGGTATATCTTGCTAATTTTATTCAAGGAAATGAAACTGGTTTTGATCAGGTCAATAGCAAGGTTAAGGAGCTTATTGATGACGTTAACAATTTATTGAACCAGAATAAAAATAACAATAGTTGTCACGTTAGATCGAATGTAGGCAAGGCTTAATCGGAAACCAATATCTGGCACTTTTTGGATCTAAAGCTGTTTTTCGTAATAGGTATCTACCAGCAGATTGGTATGGCTACTGGCTACAGCTAGTTGGTCGCAACGTTCATTCTCGTAGTGGCCAGCATGGCCCTTTATCCAACAAAAGTGAACCAGATGTTTTTGATAAACTACCCAAAAACGTTTCCAGAGATCGGGGTTTTTCTTATGCTTAAAATCTATTTTAATCCAGTTTTTAAGCCATCCTTTTTCTACTGCATTGATTACATACCTTGAATCAGAGTAGATCGTAACTTTTTGTCCCCCTTGTTTTAGGGCTTCTAAGCCTATGATAACAGCCAATAGCTCCATTCGATTATTGGTTGTTCTTCTATAGCCTTGGGATAATTCTTTGGTATGACCATTGTGCTTTAAAATAATCCCATACCCACCCGGACCTGGATTGCCTCTAGCAGCACCATCTGTATAGATATCAATCATCTAAACTAATTATCCTCTTAAAATTTAAAGTCGATACCGGTTACATCCCAGTTTTCTACCATATTGATTTCTTTTTCGTAAAAGATTACTGGGTTGGGCTCAATGTTTTTAAGTATATCTCCAGGTGACCACTCCTCTTCCCCTTCATTGAGCACCAATATGCGCATTCTATAGGAGCCAGGTGGAACCATTTTGAATTGATAACTTTTTTTATTCCGAATAGCATCTACGCATACATCTTTTTGATTCAGTAGCTCAATAATGAAATAGGGCGTTGTGGTTGTTATGCTTCCTGAAATGGTCCCCGTTGCTTCTTTTTTTCTAAGTAAATAAGTTTGGCTGATCTTTTTATGGGTCGATTGATCAAAGGCAGTACAAGCACCCGGTTCTATTTGTAAGGTAACCATCTGATCTATAATTTTACTTTTATCGTCTCTTTCTTGCTCTTTTAGAAGAAACTGGCTAATCTCTTCTGGCATGAAATGTTTGCGTATGGTCAGTTTGGTTCGATCTCCGTTCCAGGACCATTCGTCTTCTTTTAGAGCAATTTTCTGTTGGTTTTTACACTCAAAATAGATTAACGCTTCGTTAAATGTTTTAATGGGCTTGTTAAATGAGATCGATTCTGAAAAATCAGCCACTATCGAAGGTAGGGGACGTGATGCTAGCCTATAGCTTAGGCTTGTTTTGGCAGTTTCTGCTTTTCCTTCTTTGAAGCTAATAGATATATTTTCTTCTAATGGCCTATGTAAAGCATCCTGGGCTTTTAACTGAATCTTAAAGGTATCTCCCTCGAGAAGGCCAAAAGTATTGTAAATAGTGACTACGTTAGGTGATTGTTCTAAAGCGCAACTATAGAGCTGTGGCTTGCCCTTTATCCCTACCGTTTGCAGTGGTATCAGTTGGTAATTGGTTATCGCTTTGTTAAAGATGATTTCAAAAAAACCTTTTTGGGGTGTGCCGCGTAATAATTTTAAATCACGTACGTCAGCTGCCACAAGCGGGAGTACAACATCTTCTCGGGAATCGCTTAAATCAATAGGGTTCTTAAAAAACCCATATTTATCCTTTTCATAATCAATCTTATAGGTATTGTTTTGCCCAGTGGTAGCTCGAATGTAATACTTGCCTAAGCGTATGCAACCTATGGTAAAATTACCATCTTGATCAGCTGTAGTATAATAATCGGGTGTGCCTTTTTCTTGCCATTCTTTAGGGTCTCGTGTTGCACTATAGAGGTAAACACTAACATTGCCTACTGGCTTATTGGTTAGTAATGCTTTTGTGGTTCCCTTAATGGTAATGGGATCTATAAAAGAACCTGTACTAAAAGTTAATGCTGCACCTGTTGCCTTAGTGCCTTCATGGGTATCTTTAACTGCGTTATTAAAATGGATGGCATAGGTCGTCTCTTCTTTTAGCGGAACATGTAGCTTAAGTTGTAGCGTTTTTCCATTTACAGTATAGCTGTAGGGTTGTTTGCCTTTTGGTTGATCCAATTTGGGCATGATCACCAAGTTGTTATTTGAAAAAGCAATATCTTTATTGAATGTCAACCGAATGGTTTTACCCTTAAAGTTTAATGCACTGTTTTCTGGAACCGAGCGAACGAGCTTAGGTGGTGTCTCATCAGGAGGACCGCCTTCTGGCTCCTGTACTGCAACGCAGGAAAATATAGAAATAAGTAATAGATAGCTGTAATGAAACAGCTGCGAAAAGGTAGGAATCCGTTTAAACATCGTTAAAGGTATAAGCTTTATCTGGTAGGCTGCTTTTGAGGTGTTACGCCTGTATAAGCACCCCTCAAAAGAAGTCCAGTGGAGAATGGGGGACTCGAACCCCCGGCCTTCTCGATGCCATCGAGACGCTCTAGCCAACTGAGCTAATCCCCCTAGCAATAGAAATCATACAACGATACCAATATTTCTTAAATAAATCAAGTGTAGTCTAGTTTTTTAACTATATTAGCCCTCTTCTGAAACCTATTTCTAATGGCTTTCAAAATCGGGCTAGTAGTGATTTTATACTGGTTGTGGCATGCAAGTGGTCCGCTATTTCAGCAATGTTACAGCGACGTTGCGTCATGGAATCTCGTTCCCGTATGGTCACGGTTTCATCTTCTAGTGTTTGGTAGTCAATGGTAATACAGTAAGGTGTGCCGATGAGATCTTGTCTGGTATATCGTTTGCCAATCGATTGTGCTTCTTCATAAATCAGCGGAAAGTCATATTTGAGCTGATGGAAGAGCGCTAGGGCCTTCTCGGCTAAGCCATCCTTTTTAACCAGTGGAAAAATAGCTGCTTTAATAGGTGCTAGAGGAGGTGGTAGCTTTAAGTAGGTTCTGTGCTCTTTTTCCTCTGTTGGGTTATTCGTTTTGGTTAAAGCATTGCTCAACACCATTAAAACCAATCGGTCAAGACCTGCAGAAGTCTCTATCACATATGGTGTATAATGCTCTTGCAAATCAGGGTCAAAGTATTGTAATCGCTTTTTAGCATAATGTGCATGGCGCTTTAGGTCAAAGTCTGTTCTAGAATGAATGCCTTCTACTTCTTTATAGCCAAATGGGAATGCATATTCAATGTCAACCGCAGCTGTTGCATAATGTGCCAATTGCTTGTGGGGATGTAGGTTGAGTTTTTGTGGCTCAATGCCTAGGCTACTATACCAATTTTTACGTGTTTCTTGCCAATATTCAAACCACCTTTTTTCTGTTCCCGGTTGAATAAAAAACTGCATTTCCATTTGCTCAAACTCACGCATACGGAAAGTAAATTGACGTGCTACAATCTCATTGCGAAATGCTTTTCCAACTTGGGCGATGCCAAAAGGAATCTTCATCCGTGCTGTTTTTTGCACATTTAAAAAATTGACAAAAATACCCTGGGCCGTTTCTGGACGCAAATAAATAGTTGTCGCGTCATTTTGTGCACCTACTTGAGTGGAAAACATAAGGTTAAATTGACGTACAGGCGTCCAATCAGTAGTCTTAGATAGGGGGCATGCGATAGCGAATGTCTCCAGTAGTTGATCTAACCCAGTTAGGTTGCCAGCCTGTAAACAGGCCTCCATCTCTTCTATTAAAGCTTGTGCTTGCGTAGCCTGACCTTTGGCGATTAATTGCGCGGCATGTTCCTCTATCAGTATATCGACCCGATACCGCTTTTGAGAATCCTTATTGTCTACCATTGGATCTGTAAACCCATCTATATGGCCAGAAGCCTGCCAGGTAGTAGGGTGCATCATAATGGCCGCATCAATCCCTACAATATTTTGATGCAATTGGGTCATGCTTTGCCACCAAAAGTTTTGTAGATTTCGCTTTAGCGCTACGCCATAAGGGCCATAATCATAAATCGATTGCAGGCCATCATAAATTTCACTGGATGGATAGATAAAGCCATAGGCTTGTGCATGTGCAATCAACTCTTTGAGTGTATGGTTGGCATCATCTAAATTGAGTTGATCTAAAGCAGGATCTGTAGTAGACATTTATCTATTTGGTTAGGATTGATTGAGCGCTTCATAGAAAGCTTTTGCTAGGCTTGCTAAAGTAGGCCTTCTGATGACCTTTATTGCTGCAATCCAAAGCTAATATTTTTTTTAAATAAATTTAAAACCTAGGCTGCTGCCACTTAAGCAATTTGCCCATTTAAATATATTATTTAGTTGAGCTTAAGCTTAAAAATATATATTCTTTATTTTACAGCTTTGATACAGATACAAAAACTAGAGCAGAAAATCTTTTTTATATCAGATTTGCATTTACCTCTTCGGCCCAGTGGGGTAGCCATATCTCCCCAGTTAGAGGATAAAGTCCTAGACTGGTTGGATTATATACAACCACAAGCACAAGCGCTATTTTTACTAGGAGATATTTTTGATTTTTGGTTTGAGTATAAGCATCTTGTTCCCAAAGGTGCCATTCGATTTCAAGCAAAACTTTGGGAATTTTACAAAGCAGGGATAGCTGTTTATTTTTTTTTAGGGAACCATGATGGGTGGGCCATAGATTATTTAACACAAGAATGTGGTGTTCAGTTGTTTAGAGAACCAGCATCTATTACCATTGCTGATAAGCGGTTTTTGGTGGGTCATGGCGATACTTTTCATGCCACCATACGTTATACCCTACTCCGTAGATTATATCATAGTAGTTGGCTCCAATCTTTTGTGCGCGCTTTGCCGCCTGATTGGGTGTATAATAGGGTATACCGTTATCTTGCAAAAAAAAAACGGACGAACCCCTCGTTTTTACAAGAAAAGGACCGTATATTTCATTATTGTAAAGATAAGATAGAACCTTTTAATCACCACGAATTTTATATATTTGGCCATACACATTGTCCATATATAAAGGCGTTGAACCATTCAAGCAGTTATTGTAACCTTGGGGACTGGCTCTTTCATGATACCTATGCTTGTTTTGATGGTGTAACACTTTCACTGCTTAAGTTTTAAGAACATAATGGCGTGGGTGATATTAGGTTTGGTAATCTTTTATTGAAATTTTTAATAGACTTCTTTCGAGCAGTGGCGTTTCCAAGGAAGTCTGGCGCATCAATCTATCACGTTTATCATACATGGGAATTTGGAGTTATTTTTACATGGATATTGCGGTCGATCTAGGAACGGCTAATACTTTAATCATCTACAACGATAAAATCGTTGTAGATGAGCCATCTATTATAGCAATAGATCGGAACACAAATAAAATGATAGCAGTGGGAAAAGCTGCCATGCAAATGCATGAAAAAACGCATGATACAATCAGAACCATTAAACCGCTCAGAGATGGTGTAATTGCAGATTATCATGCAGCAGAGCTGATGATTCAAGGGATGATCAAGATGTTATCTAAAAAAAAGTTGTCGTTTTTCCCCCCATTATTTAATAGAATTATCATCTGCATTCCATCTGGTACCACTGATGTGGAAAAAAGGGCGGTTCGGGACTCCGCTGCCCATACAGGTGCCAAAGAAGTCTATATGATTTATGAGCCTATTGCCGCTGCTATAGGCATAGGCGTTAAAATTGGAGAGCCTATTGGCTGTATGATTGTGGACATTGGTGGAGGCACAACAGAAATAGCGGTTATATCCTTATCTGGCATTGCATGCGATCAATCGATTAAAGTAGCAGGTAACGCTTTCAACAAGGATATACTGGATTATATGCGCAAGCAGCATAACCTAGTGATTGGAGAGCGTACTGCAGAACAAATTAAAATAGCTGTAGGAGCAGTTTGGATGGATTTAGGTGAACCACCAGCTGATTACGAAGTACATGGAAAAGACCTTATGACCGGTATTCCTAAGATTATATCGGTAAGCTACAAGGAGATAGCTGTTGCTTTAGAAGAATCGGCTCTAAAAATTGATGATGCGGTGTTAAAAGCATTGGAAATGGCTCCACCTGAATTGGCTTCTGATATATACAAAAATGGGATTCATTTGACAGGAGGAGGGGCCTTATTGCGTGGTTTAGATAAACGTTTGCATAAGATCACGAAGCTTCCCGTTCATGTGGCAGACGAACCCTTACAAGCAGTGGTGCGGGGTACCGGTACTGCATTAAAAGATATAGAGACCTATCGCAGTGTACTGATGAATTAAGGGGTATTCGCTTTTTAGGTAAACAAGCTGCTGATAAAATATTTAATCCAGTGTTATAGTATGCTTTTTGCCTTTTTACCACTTTCCCATATGATCTGCTTTGCTATGCCCCTATTATAATAGCAATCGAGTAGGGTCCAACGGATATCCATATCTTTTCTATGGAAAGTTTTTAAGTGCTATTTTCAAGCACCGAAAAACCATTATGCGTAACTTTGTATTAATTTTATTTACATTTTTAATCAAAACGCATTCTGATTTATGTTTAACATTATTCTAGTGGGTCCTCCTGGATCAGGAAAAGGCACACAAGCTGAAAGGATGGTTCAAAAATATCGCTTTATACCTATCGCTTTGGGGGCTTTGTTGCGCCAACAAATGGCAGAAAATGGGGCCAATAAATCATTAATTGAAGGATACATCAACAGTGGACAATTGGTACCAGACCATCTCTCCTTTGAATTGGCAACCCAATTGGTACAAGCACATCCTTCTGACACTTCTTTTTTATTTGATGGCTTTCCTAGGACCATTGCACAAGTAACCTTCTTAGAGCATTTTTTAAAGCAATGCCATGCCCAAATAGATGGGGTGATTTTTTTAGATGTACCCAGAAATATTTTGATACAACGGCTTAAGAACCGTGCAACAATTGAGGAAAGGCCTGATGACCAGGACGATATAAAAATTAAAACACGTATGCGCATATACGAAGAAGAAACATTACCCATTGTCCACTATTACAAATCTCAAGGGAAGTTGCATAGCATAGATGGTACACAAAATGTAGATACCGTCACAAAGGCGATTGAAACCATTATTGATGGTCTAAGACCATAACGACTATGTCATTACCCAACTTTATTGATCATGTGAAGCTTTACCTGCGCGCTGGAAAGGGAGGGGCTGGGCTTGTCCATTTTATACGTGCCAAATTTGTTCCAAAAGGTGGGCCAGATGGAGGTGATGGTGGTCGAGGGGGCCACATCATTTTGCGTGGTGCCAAACAATATGGTACTTTACTCCATCTTAAATACCGAAAGCATATCATCGCATCCAACGGGGAGCCCGGTGGTGATAGCTGCAAAACAGGTGCAAGTGGCAAGGATGTGATCATAGATGTACCATTAGGTACAGTAGCCAAAAGAGCAGATCATGAAGAAGTACTGGTAGAGGTGTTGGAAGACAAAAAAAAATATATTTTAATGGAAGGGGGGAAAGGTGGCTGGGGAAATACCCACTTTAAAGCGCCTACCCACCAAACGCCCCGTATCGCTTATCCGGGAGAAGCGGGTATGGAAGACTGGATGGTATTGGAGCTGAAATTATTGGCCGATGTAGGCCTTGTAGGGTTACCGAATGCAGGTAAATCTACGTTGCTTTCGGTTGTATCAGCAGCTAAACCCCGCATTGATAGTTATCCTTTTACCACTTTAGTACCTAATCTTGGTGTGGTAGCCTATCGGGAGGATTATTCTTTTGTAATGGCAGATATTCCAGGGATTATAGAAGGAGCAGCTACTGGAAGGGGTTTGGGCACACGTTTTCTACGCCATATTGAACGCAATGCCATTTTACTATTTATGGTTAGTGTAGAATCTAACGATATCCATGCAAACTATGAACTGTTGCTCAGTGAGCTGGAAGCGCATAATCCTTTATTATTAGCCAAACCAAGGTTATTGGTTGTGTCAAAAATAGACTTACTAGACCAAACAGCACGTAAAACCTTATTCGAAAACTTACCTAAAGAAATAACATGTTGCCCTATTTCTGCTAGTACGGGCGAGGGTATTGCGCGCCTTAAAGACCTCATCTGGGAAAAACTTGCTGGTGGAGTAGCCCAAGGGCTGTCCACGTAACGCATGTAATGCGTTACGAAAGCAGGACGTTGAATATCTAATGGCTACGATGCACAACACAGTTAAAACACTTGGTAAAGAAACCATTATATATAGCATAAGCAACATTATTGTACGCGGATGTGCCTATTTTGCTTTACTACTTCAAACCAATGTGCTGACACCCAGTGCATACAGTATCGTTATAGAATTCTATGGAAGTTATATTGCTTTGGGTCATGTCATCTATGACTTGGCCATGGATATGACCTATTTTAGGTATGTACATATATTAGGCAAACAATATACCTTTAATATAATTGTAACTATATTGTTGGTTACTAGTATTATTTTATCAACCCTACTGATTATATATACGCCACAAATTGCAAGAATCACCAACCACCTAGCCCATATACGTTATTTCTATTATATGACTGGTATTCTTATGCTTGATACGCTACTGATGATTCCCTATGCCCGTTTACGTGTAGCAAAAAAAACCTTGTGGTTGCTGTTGGTGAAATGTTTACAAGCTTTTGCTAGTCTTTTCTTTTCTTTTCTTTTGCTTTGCTGTCCTCTATGTTTGAGATGTATAGAATATTTATTGGATAGTTATTTGAACATAAAGGTAAGTTTCAATGGATTAGATGCCGTTTTTATAGCTAATTTGTTGTCTAGCCTAACCGCTTTAACCCTTCTATTGCCAAATTTTAAGGGATTTCATTTGATTTGGAACAACCGTACCATTCAAACGATAGGAGGTTATGCAGCCACGTCTTTTTTAACAACGCTATTTTTTAGAATGAATGAAACACTTCCGCTCTTGTTGTTTCGAAAATTGGTTCCTAGTAATTTTTATGTCACCCATACAAAGGAAGCAATATTAGGTAACTTTGGCACTTCTTGTAAGCTGACTTTATGTATTACACTAGGGATTCAAGCCTTTAAACATGCTGCAGAACCATTCTTTTTTGCCAACTCAGCACGCAGGGAGGCACTAAAATTATATAGTCAAACGATGCACCTATTTATATTAGCATCCTGCTGCTGTCTATTGCTTTTTAGTGTAAATATAAACTGGGTGGCTAAGATCCTGATTCCAAATGCAGATTATCGTCATACCATTGACACTGTGCCCTATTTAGCATTTGCGCATATCCTTTTAGGTGTTTATTACAACTTGAGTGCTGCTTTTAAATTGAGTGCCCATCCACGATATAACACTTGGATCAGTGCATTGGGTACTTTGGTGATTTGGTGTACGGCATTACTATTGATACCGACACTGGGCCATTGGGGGTGTGTATATGCCTCTATGAGTGGTGCAGTTGCTATGGGGTTACTGGGATACTATATTGGTCAAAAATGTTATCCAATACCTTATCATAAGCATGGTTTTTTATTGCTTTTGGCTACCTTTTTAGCATTGGATAAAGTTTCCTTATGGCGGGCTAAACTAGCGTTTTTAGGAGCAGGATGGGCCTATATTTTCCTACATATAATCATTTTAGCCACCTTTTATATCTTGACCATTAGATGGAAAAAGTCTATTGGCCTTACAAAACAATAAGAGTATCTATTCACGTCACTGGTTAATAATGAATTGTGTTCCACTTTTTTCTTGATAAAAAAGTGGACAAAAAATCAAGCCCTCGGTAAAAAGTGGGGGACCTCACCCCTTACAGATGGAAAAACAGAAGTCGCCCGCTGCGCGGGCTTCAAAGGAATCTGTTTTTCCTAATCATCTGCAAGGGATGAGGCCTATTTCCCCACTTTTTACAGGGGCATTTTTCTACTATGGCCATAGCGTTAAACGCATACGCTACGTTTGGCTGAAAAAGCAAGTGGCTAGTCCATTACCAGCCCCCGCGTCTCTTTCGATAAAAAAATGAGGCCGTTGTGATAGGTTGAAGGTATAATTTTGATTAATCTTCCAGGGTTATTTCCTTGCCATATTTGATGTTATAGTGGTATAAAACTATTTATTTACTGATTTTTTAGTCATTTTCAATCTATTTTGGACACACCATTCCCCTAGATACCTCTTAATATGATGTTTGGGGACCTATATAAGTTATAGGCTATTGCCTCCATAACATGTTGCGTATGGGTTTTAGCAAGGCCTATATATCTGGCTCCTGAGCTACGGAACCAACTTTTAATACTTCCAAATACCCGTTCTACTTTATAGCGCGTTTTAGATACTAATTTATTAAACCGTTTAGCAGTGGGTGATAAAGGATTGTTTCTAGCCCCTTTTTTCTGAATAGCTGATTTTAACTTCTTTTTCTTTAGTAAATTTTCGTTGGGCGACCCGCTATAGCCTTTATCTGCATAGAGTCTGCTGCCTGATTTTAGCCTTACTTTATCCAATAATACCTGTAAATGCCCACTATCATGACTAGATGCTTTTGTGGTACCTACGGCTAGCACCAACCCCTCTTTGCTTTCCACAAGAACATGCCGCTTATAGCCATAGTAGAGATGATGGCCTTTTTTTATCCAACTTGCTTCTGGATCTACTCCTTTTTGATAACTTTCAGCTGTGGTTATGGTTCCATCTTCATGCAGATCGTAGCTTTTTTTACCTTTAGGGCGTCTAGGGGTAGGGGTAATAGAAGCATCTACAGCTGCTGAACCGTTTTGAACCAATACACCATGATCAGATAGCTGATTATTAATGATATGCAATAACTTTTCTAAAGCATTCTTCTCTGTAAGGGTAGTTCTAAATCTACTTAGTACACTATGATCTGGAACAGAACTATCCATCGAAATACCACAAAATCTGCTAAAAGTGATACGATCATTCACTTCTTCTTCGACTGCATAGTCGCTCAAGCCATACCACGTCTGTAGCAATAGCATTTTGAATAGAAGCAGAGGACTATAGGCCGGTTTGCCTGATAAACGTAAACCTTTAGGATAATGTAATCGGAGTGCTTTTTCTACTACTGACCAATTAACTAGCTTGTTGATTTGATCAAAGAAAGTGTGTTTGCACTTACGCTTATTGGCGGAAATATCTGAAAAACTTAATTGCTTAGTTTGCTTGAGCGACATACACAATATTATTAAAAGTTTTAAGCATCAATACCTAAAAAAATCAATAGAATTTAACCTTTTTTTACCTTCTTCTAAAAAATAAAAAGATACTTTTTATGGCAAATCGTAAAGGTCTATTGCAACGGCCTCAAAATGGCGCTCTAGTAAAACACTAACACCTGAGCGATATATTTTTTCAGCGGATTAGAAAATCGTCTGTTTGAAGCCCGCTTGCGGGCTGAGTTCACGATTTTCCCGCTGAAAAATGTATCGATTCAGCTATTTACTATCGGGCCAGACTTTTTATCGAAGGAGATAAGGCGGCCAGCCAGAGGCGTGAATGGATACCAATAAGATTAGTTCACCACCTTTTCTTCCTTACTTTTACAAATTTCTAATGCCTGTTTGGCTGCTTGTTCTAATGCCATCCCTATCTCTGGGCCTAAGTGTGTATGAGCTATCTGCACATCTATGGTTAAGGTTTCTTGCGCCATATACTTAACCTCTGTTAGGCACATATAACCTGCTGCATGGCGCAAATCATAGAGCCGTTCAGCCAGTTTTATAAAGAGCACGGAAAGCTGTACATGATCTTCCTTAAGCGCTTCCTTCAAACGATTCTTAACATAGAGCAAAGAAGGATGGTCTAGCTTTTCCCGTTTGTCTATACCCACTACATTCAATACAAAGGCATAAACGCCCAAGTTATAATGTTCCTTGATGTAAGAAAGAGGCAAACAGGTACGACGAACCAATCCATAAAGTAAAGCAGCATAAATCACTTTAGGGGAGTGAAAAAACCATTCTACCACCAATGCGGCAATGCCTACCGCTCGTACATAAAACAATTGGCCAGAGCTATGTCGTCTAAAGCGAAAATGTTTCCGCAATAATAAAAGCAAACCAGAAATTGTGGCTACATCAATAGGATCTGATCGATGCGAAGACTTACAGACATAGTCATGGAACTGCATCAGGATCATCATTGAATCGGCTTGCTCCTTAGGGGTGATAGGCGTTTCGGAGGTTAAGTAATCTATAGGTAGTTTGATCATCATTTTATCACGAATGGCTGTGACATCAGTAGGCAATACCAATAATATAGCTTTTTCCTTAGCATCAGCCCCATATTCCATATAACCGTAATGGGAAGCCACAATACTGGCTATTGTTTCCCGCTGAAGGTCTAACGATGGTGGCATTTCTTGTTTGCTTTGTACGCCCATACCATCTACCACATCATCGTAGACTGCTTTGATGGTTGGAAGTGTTTCAGGAGGCATACTAAGGTCGCTTATCACTAGCGCAATAGCTTCGAACGAGATGCAAGAAGGAGGGCGATTATTAAAAGGATCAACCTGTTTAAACCGCAAAGAGGTGGCATGGAGCTGTATACGAATAAGTGGTGCGTTGGTTCCATCCAACCTACCACCAACTTGTAAAACAGCCTTAACCAAGGAATAGACTACTTGATGGATATCACATACTATATAGGAAACAACCGGATCACCAGCCTTCTTGATGCACTCTAGAAACAGCCTAGGTCGGTGTGTAACCTCTTGAGACAACGCAACCTCTACTTTTCGAATCAGTTTATCTAAGGTAATTTTAGTAGGCTGCAACAATGCATGGTCTTTGGCCTTTTCTTTTTTATTGAAATAGGCTACCCAATCATAAAACTTATTGATAATACTTTGAAAATCCTTTTTATAAAGGGGCATGTTGTCATCTAAAAAGGAGATGGATTCCTCTACTTTTCCTACTACTTTCGCTAAAATAGAACCGTTGCCGTTAGGCTGGGTGCCAGCAGTAGCAAGTATAGCTGAATTATAGAGCGATTCCTTGAACTTACGGGATGTGTGCATTTTTTCTCTACGCCTTAAGTAGGTTACTTGGTTGGCGTAACGATTATTCTTGGCTTTAAGGTAAACAAAAATGGTAAAGATAAGTAAGCCCAATCCCAAACAGAGCAACAGTAGCAATACCACACCTGCTGGTGACAATACCAGCACCAGTGGTTTGGTACAATAAATAGCACTAAGGTAGATCATCATGAATAGGGTAACCATTAAAAATCCCACACCCAGATATAGTGGCAGCGTCAACAAGGCAACTGCCAAATGGGCCAAAGATAAGCCTAGGGTTAAGAATAGATTGGTGCCATGCCACCAATGCCATAGCACGTTAATGGGAAAGCAGAAAGATAAGCCAATTAGCCAAAATAGGCCAATAACCCAATCCTGAATCGGTTTTGTTTTTTCTGATATAAAGGTACTATACCCTAAAAAACAAATGCCTACTAAGAGCTGCGCGATAAGCCAACCACTATGCTCGGTAATAGAGGCTATAAAATAAGCCAGTAAATTACTGATGATAATATAGAATCCCACGCAAGTTAACGTGGCATGCTTGGGTTGTAACTTAGCTAGGGTATCTTTTTTATTGGTCCAAGCGTTTTTCATTGTTTCTTTTCGTTCTGCTTGCTTACGGGCATTTTCTTGTTGCATTTGATGAACCATATGATCCTGCTGAGGCCGAGTCCAGCCAGTATTTTTCGGTTGTTTCAATAAATAATGGGCAGCCATCATGGCTAAAGCATTGGCTAACATAGCAATAAAGGAACCATCCATGGATGTAGACGGTTCGACCCACTTATTCCAGGATAAAATCGTCAGCACACCTACAGCCATACCGATTAAGGCGGTACGGGCACTACCTCGAAATCCAAAAACAGCTAGGATAAAAGGAGCAATCACTATCGGAACATAGCAATTCAGGGCCCAGTACATCAATATCAATAAATCATTACAGTAAAAAGTCAATACCATGGCCAATAACCCTATCACTAATGTGGCCCATTTGGCCAACTTAAGTTGGTTAACCTGGGCAAGTTTTTTGCCTCTACCTATATGCTTTAGGATGTCATGGCTAATCATCACCGCAGAGGAGTTTAAATTAGAGTCAGCTGTAGACATAGCCATAGCCAATAAGCTGATAGCCAGAAACGATTTAAAGATAGGCGGCACACCATTCACTATATAAATCCAGATCTCTTTACCTACTAAGTTAGGTGCTCCTACAAAAGCCAATACGCCTACTAGGAGTATAAAGCTCCATATAATGGCACTACAAATAGTCACATAAGTAAAAACTTTTTGAGCTTGGAGTGGACCGGAAGCCATGTAGACGCGTTGTATAATAGATGGGTACATGCGAGCTATTAAAAAAGATAGAATCAATGACAACATGCTCATAAGCTTCTTATTACACTGAAACAAGCTACTAAATTGAAATTTAGTAGTATGGTTATGTAAAAATGAAATGATTTCTACAGTTGACTTTCCAGTTTTAATAAACATAAACCAAGCAAGTAGCGGAATAATGATTGCAAAGGTTATAAACTGTAATACATCAGTGAAGGTAACCGCACGCACACCTCCAAAGGCGGAATAAAAAATAAGCACTAAAGTAGAGATGATAGCTGCCATACGATCGTCAGCTGTATCTATACACATAGTAATAGCCTTGGACATTGCACTAATCTGCATAGTAATAGCAATTACAGAGCCAACCACGCTAACCAGGGCGACCATAATCCTTGGATATTTACCATAAATGGAACCTATCGTTTCTGCCATAGAGAGATGCTTCAAAAATGGCCCCATTCGTAAGGCTAATTTCCCAATAAGATATGCATCAAAGCAAGTTAAAAAAGTAATGACTATCCACCACAGGCCAAGGTTATACACACATTCTACAGTACGTAGTAATCCTCCTCCACTATAAGCAGTAGCCAATACCGTGGCTACTAGAGTAGCTGTAGCAAACTCTTTATTCCCAACAGCATGTTCTCGAAAGGTGGTTTTTCTTCTACTAAAATAGATGCCTACTACTAAGGTTAATACTAAAAAAGCCCCTACTATAATCAGTGGTATGTTAAAGCATGTCATAAAACATAGTGTTAAATCAGTGAAGAATATTTATACAAGAAACACAAATTGTATAGTACAAATTTTTATATGAAAATCAAAAAAAGAAAGGTAAGTGAACTGGTTGTTGGTTGGTAATAATTTTTTTTGTTCTGATTTAGAGTGTAAAATTTATAGATTGTATATAGATATGTATATATTGAATATATACAATGGATCTATTATTTTTTTCTATGCTGTATCAAATGTATCAAACCAATAGTGTTTGATAGGATTGGGTATCCTTAGTGTAAGTATAAATTTGTCCTGTTTGAATATCAAAGAACCATAAATGAATTGTAAGTTTTCCGGTTTGTGTTCTTGCTTTAATCCAGGGAAAGGTGATGCAGTTTTCATAGGATTGCGCTAAGGACAATTTAGCATAATCATCTGCTTGATGGTTTTTAAAATTAGGCGTTTTGATTAAAGAAACCCAATTGGTAATGAAATCATCTTGCTTTACATCTCCATTTTCTAATAAAGCCTTTATTCCTCCACACTGGCTATGGCCCAGTATAATTAAATGAGCTATGTCAAGGAGACAAATACCAAACTCTAAAGCAGCACTTGTGCCATGATGTCCTTTGTCTTGCTCATAAGGAGGTACAATATTGGCTACATTACGCACCACAAATAAATCTCCCGGATCACATTGTAATATTAAAGCGGGATCTACTCTAGCATCACAACAGGCGATCACCATAATTTTAGGCTGTTGTCCATTGCGATGTAAACTATGCATAATAGATGGATCAGCATCAACATATTTATTTCTAAATGCTTTGTAACCTTGCAATATTTTTTTAAAATCATCTTCCATAGATTTGTTTAGGTTTAAATGGCTATACGTATAATGCTATCCTTTCTACTAATATAACTTTGGTTGATGGTTTTCATTTGATTGTTTTGTCTGCTTTAGCTCCTTCTTCGGTCGTGGAAAAAAATAATGGGCCACCATCATAGCTAGACAATTGGCTACCATACTAGGGAAAGCACCATTGATGTGTGTAATAGGCTCTACCCATTTATTCCAGCTCCAAATAGCCAATATGCCTGCGGCCATACCCATCAAAGCAGTTCGGGAGGTACCACGAAAACCCAAAACAGCTAAAATAAAAGGGGCGATTGCTATAGGTATAAAACAATCCAAATGTAATTTGCATAACTCCATTAAATCACTGCAGTGGGTGTTGAGTAACATAGCAACCAGCCCCATCAACAAAGCTATTAGTTTAGCCAATCGAATCTGATAACGATAGGGTATCCATTTTTGATCCATCATACCTTCTACTATATCATGACTAAACAGGACAGCAGGCGTATTTAAATAAGTGTCCGCTACAGACATCGCTGCAGAAAGCAGGCTAATGGCGACAAGCCCTTTTAAAGCGGGTGGCATGCCGGTTACTATATAGCTCCAAATTTCTGTTAAAGATAACGTTGGAGCAGCTGAAAGGAGAATCAAAGAAAATAGTAAAATAAAAAACTTCATAATAGCGCCAAAAATACCAGTATAGAAGAAGACACTGCGCGCTTGAAAGTGATCAGAAGACATATATACTTTTTGCATCATCAAGGGTTGTATACAGGAAACTTGATTGGCCAAAAATAATGATAAGATGGCCGGTGCATTAAAGTCTGAATGGGATAGGTTGTTCAAATGATTTTTTGCTTGACTCATAAATAACCTACCCAGTAGTTCTAAGAGCGGCTCGTCCATGCGCATAGACATCCAACAAGACAAAATTAAGGGCGTAATTAAAAAGGCAACCAGTTGCCCAATATTTGTTAAGCTAAACACACGCATCCGCCCAATGACTGTATAGCAACCAAGGAGCAAAATGGTCAAAAAAGTCACTATTCTTGGATCAACCCAATCTAAACAGATATTGATTGCTAAAGAGATGATATTCATTTGAATAGCGACCACCACAGTAGCGCAGCAAATATTGGATAATGATGTAATAATCATCGGATATCTACCATAGACATTCCCTATTGTCTCTGACATAGACAAGTTATGCATAAAGGGGCCCATACGTAATGCCAAACAACTGACAATCCAAAAGGGTATGCAACCACTCAAAAATTCGAAAATGATCCAAGGAAGACCAAGGTGATGCACTTCTTGTATGGTACGTACTATTAATCCACTTTCAAAAAAAGTAAATAGTAAAATGTAAACCAAAAGAGGGGTGTCATGCTGCTTGGTGCTTACACTATAGTCCCGAAATGTAGTGGGGATAATAGACAAGCAGGATACAAAAATCCACTCAAATAATAAAAAAGCTGCCACCATCAAAAGTGGTATATATAAGGATAGCATAAATAGATATAGATATATAGAAAGTCATTACTAAGCTGGAGCAAACTTCATTCTAGGTATTTTACATGATAAAAACAATAAACCTCTGTTAAAACCGATTTGTGAGCGGTCTAATCCTCTTTTCTAATTATCTTTATCTACTAAGCAAACCATCTACCCATGACCAATACCATTGTTTATAGACTTGACCAAATACTGTTTCTTGCGATTAATAAATGGCATCATTCGACCACAGATGTTTTTTTTGAATTGATAACCAGTACATTATTTTATATCCCTCTATATATTTTACTTATAGCTTTTTTTAAAAAAACATTGGGTTGGCATGGTGTTATGCTTTTTTCTCTAACCATTATCATCTCAGATCAATGTTCTGCTACATGGCTTAAACCACTTTTTGCAAGATATCGGCCCTGCTATGCTATGTCCCAGCTGCATCTTGTAGGTACATATAACGGTATATATGGGCTCCCATCATCTCATGCCAGCAATACATATGCCTTTGCGATGCTTTTTTGGCGAATTTTTAAAACCAACTACAAGTTCAGTGGGCTATTTTTTATTTGGGCTACGATTGTTTCATATGGACGCATATATGGTGGGATGCACTACCCACTCGATGTTTTGTCAGGTGCTATGGTAGGATGCTGTATAGGGTTATTGATGGATCGATGCTACCAAAAAAGCAGCCAAATCTATGGCAATACAAACTAATGCTCCTCCCCACATGCCCGAATGCCTTCTAAAATGATGCCTTCTTGGAGCAGCTGCTTTTCTTTATCTTGATCCATTGGGGCGGTATGCAAATCATTCAAATTAGGTGAGCCGGCGTTGACCCAAGCGGTTAACCAAAAACTTCCTACTGCCCTAATGGATTGCTGCAAACGGGCTTCAACCTGCCCTTGTAGGGCGTGATGGTAAGCAGTAGAAAATGCAATGGAATATTGTTTTTTTAATAGATTTCCTTCTTGTTCAAAACTATATTTTGCCGGATACTGCTTGGAAAGTTGCTTTTCCAAATCCAGTAGGTTGGCCACTAAGGCGTGGGACTGTAGTATAATATCCCATATATGGGTTAATGGATCCTCGATATAAACAGCCTGCCCTACAAAAAGATTATAGGTGTCGAAAAATACAACAGGCAGTCTTGTCTCCCATAAAGCATGAATACCCTCCTGACCTGTCATTTGCCCATTGTAGTTTTGTGTAGTATGCAAAGGAACGTGTGCATCAGCAATGTAATGACCTAAATCTGCTGAATATTGTAGAATTTTAGCTGTATTTTTACTTATGAAAGCTTTTGTTAATTGTTGTTGTACATCTAGTATCGCCCAAGGGAGCGTGCCATGTGTTGCTACTGCCTTAGCGCCATGTTTTGCTACAGCCTGGTGCAACAAAAGTTTTGGATCCTTCACCTGGCTAGCATGGTAGACTTCAAGGTCTATAAAGTGTTTTGATGCTTCATCTTTGACTACATATCTGCGTTTATCCGGCGTTATAGATTTTTCTACTAAGAAGGTAAGGTGTGCTTTATAAAAGGGAAACATAGTGGGTGGTAAGGTGGTTATAGCACACCGATGAATCTGTTTGTGTGCAAAGAACCCCCAAGACCAAGCCTCTAAAGGAAGGTAGCACAAGGTCAACCAATAAACTGTCTTAATATAGACCAAAAGATAATGTTTCATTTTTTGAACAAAAAAAATCTTCCTATATTGCTTTGATGTCAGGAGCATATCAGGAACATATTTTTTATAAGGCAGTTGCTCCATTCATTTTTAATGTATATTCCTTTGAACCCAACGAACCAATATATATTACGTTTTTTTTTGTTTATAACTTGGTTATTGCCTTTTGTAACAAAAGCTGCTGGGCAAGCTAACAGTCATATGGCCACATTGCCAACTGCTATGGACCCGACTTGGTATCCCTATCCACGCTCTATACAGTTACGTACTGGAGGGATGGTGCATAAGGATATGGATCGCCATACCACTGATACAATACAACCTGCTTCTAATGAAAAGCCATTAATAGTTATCCCCACTACCATTGATATAGATATTTTATATGTCAATGCCTTTTTTGCTACTCAACTTGAATCCTATCCAAGAATTGGCTTATCCTTTTTCATGCCCTATGGGTTTCACAAAGGAAAGCAGGTTAGATTTCCTAGCATATGGGGGATTTTGGCTTATATGGAGCTATATCAGACCCATCCCACTCTGTCTACATGGGGGAACAGGATCAGTATGGGTGCCATAAAGGGCAGTATATGTACACAAAAAAAGGATCAGCCCAACTATAGTTTTTTATCTATAGAAGAAGTTACCTATCATTGGGCATGTACCCCCTCTTGGCAACTTAACCTTTGTATGGGGCTGTTGATCAATGGCTGGCCTAACAAGGGACAACATAGGTCTAAGCAGCATCAAACCAATGAAACCGATCAGCTGCATGGCAATAGGCAACCTTTCAGGGAGTTAGACAATGCTTCCATTATATTCAAATTGGCACCTATAGTCACTATAGGTATACGATATGTGATCCATACACAACCTTTTTGGAAATTGGTTGATCGTCCGATCCATTATAGAAAACGGAAAAGCAGTAGAGTAGATTGTAGTATAGGTGGCAGCAGTAGGTATCTACCATCAACCAAAAAATACCATTTGATTTTTAGGGGATCTTCATTATTTAGTTTTGCTATTAACCATAATAATGCCCTATTATCCTCCATAGAGCTAGGCTACAGCTGGTATAAAAAAGCGTTGTTAACCAACATGCTAGCAGGAGGAGGTGTAGAAGCTACCGCCTTATTAGGCTATGAGATACGTTATGGATGTTGCTTGTTGCAGCTACAGCTAGGCTGTGCAATTACTGAGTCAAAAAAACCCGCCATACAAATCCCCAATAAGGGTGGACTATCCAATCTGTTGAAAAAAAGGGGGAGTTTTTCTATAAATCTACAGTATATGCTTACAGAGCGTTTCTTTGTAGGTATCAGCGCTCGCTCTCAAGAAATACCAGGACTTCGGTTGGGCCTATCATGGTAATCCAATGATTGAATAGTATATAAAAAAGTAGTATCTTGCATTAGGTCTCTTTTTAAACGCTGCTGCTGATGGCAATTTGTATACTGCCCTGGTGTTTAAAGCCTTGTGTATACCAATACGCTACGCTTTTGCCCGTTGTGCCTCCTACAAATTCCTGAGCATAAGCGCGCTTCAAAAGAAGCCTGTTCAATACAATTAAATTTTATATTTGCTTCATTCAATTATATTTACATGGCAAACCATCCATCCGCTGAAAAACGCATAAGATCGAACCGTACCAAGTACCTTCGCAATCGTTATCAGTTAAAAACATGTAGAACTTTTATGAAAAAGGTTAGTAAGTGTACAGATAAAGCCGCTGCAGAACAGTTACTACCTAAGGTTTTTTCTATGTTAGATAAGCTTGCAGCAAAAAACATAGTGCACAAAAATAAAAGTGCCAACAGTAAAGCTAAGCTTGCCAAGCATGTAAATCGGCTCACTATAGCTGTGGCCTAAAAATAGCATAAGTGATATGGCACGGGAGATATATGCAACCGCTCCGCTAAAAATCCAAGACTGGGCACCAGAGGACCGGCCAAGAGAAAAACTATTGCGCCAAGGAGCCTCTAATTTAACCGATGCAGAACTTTTAGCTGTGCTTATAGGATCTGGTACGCGCAACATGAGTGTTGTAGTATTGGCACAGCATATCTTAAAAGCCTATGGCAATAGTCTACAAGAACTGGCCAAACGTTCTGTCCAGGAATTGCAGCGATTTAGAGGGATAGGGGAAGCAAAAGCGATTGCTATTGTCTGTGCTATGGAGCTTACACGTAGGCGGGCCTATGAGCCTGTCCATAAAAAAGAATTGATTAACAGCTCTGCTAAAGCCTATAGGGTATTGCAGCCAGATCTAACCGATAAATCAGTAGAAGAGTTTTGGGTCTTATTGCTCAATAGAGCAAATTATTTAATCAAAAAATTAAAAATTAGTAGTGGGGGTACAAGTAGAACCATTGTAGATGCTAGATTTCTATTTAGACTGGTGCTGGACCATCAGGCTGTTTCCATTATATTAGCGCATAACCATCCTTCGGGCAATACTACTCCAAGCACTACTGATATTGAATTAACCAAAACACTTATAAGAGCTGGGGAGCTACTTGATGTAGCGGTGTTAGATCATATTATATTTACAGACAGAAAATACTTCAGTTTTTCCGATGCAGGAATGCTGTAATGCCATAAGTTCCAAAATAATAGCTTCGTTAAATTAACATATTTCATGCAACCATTACGTAATATTGCCATTATAGCACACGTAGACCACGGAAAAACAACCTTATTAGACAATTTATTAAAGCAAAGTGGAACCTTTAGAGCCCATCAAGAAGTAGCAGAACGGGTTATGGATTCCAATGATTTAGAGAGAGAACGTGGCATTACGATTCTAGCCAAGTGTACCTCTTTAATTTGGAAAGAGACCCGTATCAACATTGTTGATACACCTGGTCATGCTGACTTTGGTGGGGAGGTAGAGCGCATCCTAAGCATGGTAGATGGCGTGGTCTTATTAGTAGACGCAGCAGAAGGGACGATGCCCCAAACCAAATTTGTTTTAAGTAAAGCATTAAATTTGGGATTACGGCCTATTGTAGTAATCAATAAAATTGATCGTGCAGATGCGCGTGTAGCTGAAGTGGAAGATGAAGTCTTAGAGCTGTTTATGGCACTTGACGCTACAGAAGCACAATTTAACTTTCCTATTGTCTATGCTTCTGGACGGTCAGGTTGGGCTAGTAGAACATTAGACGGAGAACGGAAAGATCTATCTCCTTTATTTGATCTAATCCTAGAACATGTACCGGCTCCAACCGTTGACTTAGATAGTGATTTTTCAATGCTTATAACGGCAAGGGAATATGATTCTTATCTAGGTCGGATGTTGACAGGGCGAATCTTCACAGGGAGTGTAAAGGTCCAACAAGCTATCAAAGCGCTCAACAAGGACAATTCGGTAATCGAAAATGGCAAGGTGACAAAAATTATGGCTTTCCGTGGTATGGAACATGTACCCATTGACACGGCATATGCTGGTGATATTGTTGCTATTGCAGGCATGCAACGGGCTAACGTAGCAGACACCATTTGCGCGCCTACTGTGATGCAATCCCTACCTGCCCTTCCTATAGACCCACCTACATTGGCCATTAACTTTTCCGTTAATGATTCTCCACTAGCTGGAACAGAAGGTAGTAAAGTTACCTTTAATGCCATACGGGATAGGCTCATGCGTGAGTTGGAATCAAATGTATCTATTCAAGTAACCGAAAGTCCTAATAAGGATTCTTTTGAAGTAGCTGGACGGGGTGAATTACAGTTGGGTGTATTAATAGAAACAATGAGAAGAGAAGGGTTTGAGCTTTCCATTAGCAGGCCGCGTGTATTGATTAAGCTAGGGGATAATGGTGAAAAGCTAGAACCACTAGAAGAAATTCAGATAGAAGTAGATGATGCATTTTCAGGATCTGTCATTGAATCCATGAGTTTGCGTAAAGCAGAAATGAGGGACCTCCGTCCAATGGGAGGTGGCAAAACACGTATCATTTTTGTTGGTCCATCACGTGGTTTAATTGGTTATTATGGCGCTTTTCTTACTGAAACTAGGGGTACAGGTATTATGAACAGGAGCTTTCATAGTTACGGTACTTATCGTGGCACGATTGCTGGGCGGCGCAATGGGGTGCTGATTGCTATGGGAATGGGTGATGCAGTGGCATATGCACTATTTAATTTAGCCGACCGGGGTAAAATGTTTATCGGTGCAGGCGAAAAGGTTTATGGTGGAATGATTGTGGGAGAGCACAATAGAGATAATGACTTAGAAGTGAACTTGTTAAAAGGGAAACAGCTTACCAATATGCGTGCGTCAAGCTCAGACGAATCCATTCGGTTAAGCCCTCCTGTTGTGATGACATTAGAAGAAGCCATTACTTATATCAAGGATGATGAGCGGGTAGAAGTGACTCCACAATCGATTCGCTTACGCAAAGCGGTATTAGATCCCAATGCGCGTAAGAGGGCGGCTAAATCGCATTATTAACTTTATGGCTTGGATTTGGTCAGGCTATCACCCTTAAGCTGACACCACTGTTTGAATGGATAAAGGCTATGCATGGAGGTGCAGGATTGTAAAATTTTTGGAACAATAGGCTCTAGAAGCGGAAATAGAAGACTATGGTCTGTATAGATACTGGAAAAGGCACTCAGCCCTACACACCCCCAAAAATAAATCAATAAACTGATAAAAAATGCCACTTTGCATAGCCCAAATAGCCCTCCTAGCATGTTATCAAATATGCCTAGAAAGCTAATCACTACAACTTCTCTAATCAGTTTTGTTAAAAAATAAATCACCAAGCCCCCTATGAAAAGCATGAGCAGTGCCAAGGAAGTGGGCAGAATAGCAGCTAAGGCAGGTAGTTTGTGCTCTACAATAGGTAGTAGGGTGTAAAATAAGGTTACTCCTTTGATACAGCCCAATATCAATAGTAAAGATGAAATCAGCTCCACAACAAAGCCCTTTTTAAGGCCATTATAGCCCCCCCAAATAAGTGGTATCATCAGTAAAATGTCAAGTCCATTCATATGAATTTGATTAGCATCAATAAACCTCTTTTGAAACGTATCTGTTCGCGTCACTGGTTAATAATGGATTTTATCCTACTTTATTCTTGATAAGAAAGTGGACAAAACATCAAGCCTTCGGTAAAAATTTGGGGGAGCCTACCCCTTACAGATGGAAAAAAAGAAGTCGCCCGTTGTGCAGGCTGCAAAGGAATCTGTTTTTCCTAATCATTTGCAAGGGATGGGCTCTATACGCTTATTGAATAGCATACTCCATTTGAGTGACTACACGAACCTTTTTTCTAGTAGGTACATCGGTATCTTCTATGGAAAAAGAGCCTTGAGAGGCTTTACGCAACATGCCTAAACGTACAGCTGAGTCGCTAGCCAATTGTTGAGCAGCCTTTTTTGCATTTATAGTAGCCTCTTGAATCATAGATGGCTTAATAGTATTTAAATCTGTAAAGATAAATCGCAACCCACGATCCCATCTACTACCAACTAAGAAAACACCTTTTTGTATAATTTCTTGTGACTTTTGTACTGTTGCATATAGTAAAGAAACCTTTGGCGAATGGATGGTCACTTCCATTTCTGCTGAGTACTTTAGACGCTTGTCTGCGTCATTGTACTTCGAACGGTCATCCAAGTAAGCATGACCATATATGATTTCTTTATCTGTAAATCCCTGCTCGCTAAGAAAGTTAATTAAGGTAGTTGTTTGCTTTTTAATTTGTGCATTTACCTGATTTAAATCATTACCCGATGACTCAAACTTAACAGACCATATGCCTATAGTGGCATCCACCTCTCTTTCTGCAAGCCCTTTTACATTAATATATGTTGTCGCTCCTGAACGGGTATACCAAAAAGCTAAACTAAAAATAATACTACTGGCTATTAAGCCGAGACTCAAAACAATAGCTGCTTTTACTTTTTTTTCATGCATGTTCATCTAGTTATTTATTCAAATTCAACTTCTTCCCAATATAGGTAGAAGCTGTCTAAATTATTATACAATACCCCTACTGCAATGGTGTTTAACCATACATTGCAGCTAGGGGCAGTTGAATGTAAACAATATTTTGAAAAATATCTAGTCTAAGCAAATTTTATAAGCTAAATTTTATACCTCCAGAAAACTTATGCTCCATGCCTTTATTTTGTTGTTCCTCTACCTTCAACTCTTTTACCAGGCTATATCCACCAGAAAGGGTCAAATATTTATTGATTGCATAGGCAACTTTCGGAACTAAATTCCACTGACTATGAAAGGCTTGAGCTGGTTTGTGTAGATCATCTCCAGTTGTAAGGAAAGAGCCCCTGATGGATAGTGTCCATTTAGGCGTTGCGCAGTACTCTAACGTACCTCCAAATCCCCAAGCATCTATAGCATATAACCTATCTTTGTCCTGGTCTATATAGTAGACTGCACACATTTCTTTACGTGTTTCATCACTTTGAATGGCTGAAAGACCTGATAGGTAATCACCTAAACCATGTACATAAACACCCTGCCCTGTAGCTGTAAATTTTTTGGGAACCACTTGATACTGAACGCCAAAATGTCCGCCATAGGTAACATAATGAATATTTGGCAAGTTTTTCTCATTAGAATGACTGCTATGTGTATAATCGGTGCAACGCCCTAAAGCACTTAGGCCAATATTCAACTCATCCATCACCACACCTAGATTAATACCAAAGGCTGGAAAACTATTCTTGGCTTTAAAAGGACGGTCTTTATTTTTTAAATCATCCAATTGAATGGCACTGTTTGCACCTTCTTCTTTTGTATTGTATTGTTGTCCATTGACATTGTTTTTGTTAAACAATCCTGGGTGTAGTGGCATGGCTCTTTCAAGGGCATACCCAAAGCGGAACCAATCAAAAGTATACTCATACTTTATTTGTAACGTACTTGCTGTAGCAGATATAAGTAAAGAAGGATCTGCTTTTTCGTAACCAAAGATACTAGAAGTATAGCCCATTGTTACCCGCTCTCCAATCGCTACAGTAGCATTTTTAATGGTGAAACTTTTCTCATTCCAACCAGCACCTATATCGACTGCTGCATCTTTGTTACACAAAGCTTTTGGCACAGCTGCAGTGAATTTTAACTGTGCGCCCACACCATTCTTAGTCGTAAGTGCCTTATCTTGGTATACAATAGCAGGGCTCATTGTAATAGCAGCGCCTAATTTTATTAAATTTTCAGCTTTGGGGTTATCCTTTTCTGCTTCCTTTGCTGTTAGATCATCTTTCTCTACGCTTGATGATATGTCTAGGTCGTCTTCTTCTAATTCAAACGCATATGGGTCAGCATATGTAGGATGTATGATGCTATTGGCAAAAAATAAGCCAAGTAACGCGATTTTAATTTTCATAGCAAAATAGGTTAAAAATTATATAATTTAAAAGTTACAGCCTTGCCCAATCCCTCTTTACATAAAGAGACTAAAAAGCCAATTATTTGCCTAACCAGTAGGCTTACGGTTAGAAAAACTGAAATATCAGATAACTAGATCTAATTATAATAAATAATGTAATGATAAGCAATATATATGGAGGACAATTTAATCTGAACTTAGTAAATCTTGTAAGCCTTCTAGATTGCTTATGCTATCTAGTTCATGATTTTTACCGTGGCATTCTTTATTTTTCAAATGATTAGATGGGTTGTCCTTGGCAAATCGCATAGAGAGCCCTACTTGCAAATAAATAGCGGGCTGTTTATAATGGATATTATAGGATTGTTGATCAGGAAACTGTTTAAACTTCTGCTGCTCCATAGCAAGACGCACAGTACATGAAAGGTAATCTGTAAGCTGCTGCTCATACCCTAAACCGAAATTATAGGCTAATGTGTGATATAAATAGGGGCCAAGGGTTATCAACCAAGGAAATTTATTACCCGAGTGATGGACATAGCATAAACGTATGTCGGTAAAAAATCTATGTTTTGCATTATTAAAGGCATACCATCCACATTTAGCAAACCATCTTCCCTGAGTGGACCATTTTTTATCAATAAGGTATGTCTTATGTGTAATATGGCCGTCATTATGGACCAGTTGGTTGGTAGCGTTAACGACTATTTCTGCACCCAAGCCTATAAGCAATTGTTGCCAGAGCACGTATTGTAACCCTAATGTAATAGGCATCCCAAACCCTATGCCTCGAAATGATGCATTTTGGCTACTGCCATCCGCTATATGATCAAATTGATCAAAACCAATCACTTTGTCAAGCGTATGGTGGAACCAATTAGGCCTGTATACCTCATTCGTGTTGGTTATAAAAAAGTAATCGTGATTTTGCCTTTGGAGCAAACGCATCTGCTCCAACCGGTTTCTGTAAAAAACAGCACCAGATCCTATACTGAAATCCAATGAAAAATTGGACCAGATGCTTTGCTTTTGCTCAGGGTTATCGAGCTTCATCAATGTGTGAACACCCAGCAATTCTTCCAATAACGCATCTGCAGCTACATCATGCAACGGATTGTTTTGATTAGGCCGAACTGATTTGTTTATAACAATAGCAGGGGAATGGCTATTTATCTGGGTGTTGGTTTGTTGCAAATAAGGTGTAAGGCTAACTTTATGCCATGTTTGATTGGACAAATCGTATGCCCAAAAGTTCATATAAGTACTACTGTCAATGGCTGCATCTAATGGCTCATCACTATGCGTACCATTTACAATTTTAAAAGATTGGATTTGTACCCATGCTTGCCCAATAGGGTCATAAGCATAAAATGTTTTGATTGTTTCATATGCATCTAGCAGCATCTCGCTTTTTTTATCATCAGCGATAGGTGCTACAGGATGTGGCATAGCCTGACTGAACGGGGCATCACTCATTTTTATCTGCCCAAATTCATACCTTTCTTGACCATCTAAACCCTCATTTTTTTTACTTTTTTTATTGTATTTTTTTTTGCAAAAATCTTTTATCCTTTGTAGAATTGTAGAGGAGTTTTTGTCTGTTCCACTTTTTGCGTTTGCTGCACTAGCATTTGCAAATAGGCAAAGCAGCAGCGCTGCTGCGCCTATTAGAATAGAGGTTTTGCTATGTGTATGTTTAGGCAGCCTGGTAAGCTCCATAATCTTTATTATTTGGTTAAACTATATTCTCTATATTATTCAATAATTCCTCCTATGTTTCATGGTTCACGCAGCGGAACGGTCATGCTGCATGAGCCAAAAAATGAAGCAGATAGGTGCAATTTACCAACCATATTGAATGGGAAGGTAATCTTTTGCACTTCTTTAAGTAACTTGTCATTCTTTTCTCTTAGAATTAATCTAATCGTTCCCTTTGAATTATACAAGCGTAGCATGACGACCATTCCACCCTCTCGTTAAATGGTAACAACCAGGCAAAAGGGCATGCGATATAGTATGTTACTACATCTTCGTTCGAAACGTTATGTATGCGTTTCAGCTATTTGCCTATCGGGTCAAACTTTTTATCGAAGCAGATAAGGTGCTCAACCAAAGGCGTGAATAGATTCCTTTCGAAAAAATTTATTATAAAAAAGCACTAATGGAGTTCTATTTCTTCTTGGTTTTGATTAACGAGTTTATAATCTGTCACCGCCATGGAAGAATCTTCAACCAACGTAACCCATCTACCATACTTTAGAAACCATCTAAACCTTTTAGAGATCAAATTTTTAGTAAAATAGGCATAAAGATAGGGATGGACCAAAAGCCTAATCCCCTTTTCGTTTTGATTCATCAAAACAAGCCGCAAGGTTTCTTCAATTCTTTCTGAAACCAATATAGAAGCATCGATCTTTCCTGTTCCATTACAAGATGGGCAAAGCTCTCTGGTCACTACATTCATTTCTGGGCGCACCCGTTGACGTGTGATTTGCATGATGCTAAACTTTGACAGTGGTAAAACAGAGGTTTTAGCGCGATCTTCTTTCATGAGCTCCTTCATCTTTTGATAAAGAAGCTTTCGATCTTCTATTCCTTTAATGTCTATAAAGTCCACTACTATAATCCCACCCATATCACGCAACCGCAACTGGCGTGCAATTTCTTGTGCAGCAGCCAAATTAACATTCAAGGCCATTTTTGCTTGCCCCTCTTCATCCACAGCTCTGTTACCGCTGTTCACATCAATGACATGCATGGCTTCAGTATGCTCAATCACTAAATAGCCTCCCCCTTCTATACCAACTGTTTGACCAAAAAGTGTTTTTAACTGCCGCTCTATACCCAATTGCTCAAAAAGCTTGATTTTACCTTGATGCAATTTAAGAATCTTCTCTTTATCAGGTGCAATGGTATGTATGTATTGCTTGATTTCAGTATAAAGAAGCTGATCATCTACAATAATACTATCAAAAGACTCATTGAGCATGTCTCGTAGAATGGTATAGGCCCTATTTACTTCTCCTATAACTTTTTCCCCAGGCAATGCAGTACTGAGTTGCTCTATCCCCCTCTTCCATTTGTCGATAAGAGCTCTTAGATCTCTATCTAATGTAGCCACATCTATTCCCTTGGCTACAGTACGCACAATTACGCCAAAATTTTTAGGCTTAATGGAAGCGATTAAACGGTGTAGCCGATCTCGCTCTTCAGCATTTGTAATTTTTTTAGAAATACTAATCGTATCTACAAAGGGTATTAGTATCATGTAACGACCAGGCAGCGTCAACTCAGAAGCTATACGAGGGCCCTTACTGGAAATAGGCTCTTTTACGATTTGAACCAATACCTCCTGCCCCTTTGTGAGTAAATCTGCCACTTTACCAAGTTTGTCTATGGGTGGCTCAACTACAAAGTCAGCTAGATTGGTAAGATTGCTCTGTCGATGCCTAACCAAGTGAATAGCCTTTTTCAAAGAATTGAATTGTGACCCAAGATCCAAATAATGCAAAAAAGCATCTTTTTTGTACCCTACGTCTACAAAACTTGCATTTAAACTGGGCACTACTTTTTTAATAATCCCCAAATAAATATCACCTACTTTGAATTTGTTGTCTTCTTTTTCTACCTGATACTCAAAAAGATTTCCGTCTTTTAGCAGTGCTATTCTACAATTATTATCCGTACTATTAATTATTAATTCGTTACCCACGCGCTCATTTTGTTTACGTTTTTTACAGAAACCCAGAAAGCAATTAGTAGCATATTTAATAAATAGTTAAACAAAGCAGATAATAACGCTTCTTGACACTTAAGTGCTATCTATTTTTCTTTTTATGTCTATTTAACCTAAGACGCTTTTTACGCTTATGTGTAGCTACCTTTTGTCTTTTTCTTTTCCTACCACAAGGCATTTTACTAAGATTTCGTAAGTTATATGTATTATACCACTCTGGAATAGCCCCTGCCTATATCTTAGCCAGATTAGAAGGTTCTATTCGCTTATGCTTAAATAGCCTACCCACTAAGGTCCTAAACCCTACTGGCCGCCCAGTACGGTTTAGACACTGGGCATTAATTTCTCCAATTTACTGTTTTTTTCTTTAATTGCACGCATATTGCTGATGATTCTAACTATGATATCCCTATAAGGATGGTTTTTACCTCCATTCACTTTCAAAACCCAATCGCATCTGGCCATTTTGAGACTTGTCTATGCGCTTCAACTACAGCTAAGCAGTTGCAGTGTGCCTAAAAAATTCCTCGCAAAAGTAGATTGCGAAAGAGGGCTATTATGGCAATTTCATTGCTTTATAAGCTAGGTACCATTTTATTTGACCATAAATGCCTATACATATCAAAACAAGGTAATGCATACTCAACATGATCGCTCCTGTTTGATAGCAGGCCAGTGCGAAGGCTATATAACGCAAAAGAGCGACTACCCATCTTTCTAGTTTTTTATGTGACATAAGCCACTTGTCCATAAAACCAAAAGAAAAGTAATAGGCATCTCCATACACAGATATAGGCGTCGATGATGTATTAAAGTATTTACCTATTATAAAGCTCCAGATTATTCCACCCAATATGCTCATTCCAGTAATAGATAAAAGTATCTTATGGGATGTTCTGCTCACCTTTACAGGTTGTCGATTTATGCTTCCTTTCCACCTTAAATAGGCATATAAATTAAAAAATATAAAAATGATGCTATAGACTACTTTCCCATAGAGTTTTCTAACGGAATAGACATAAATATTGGTAAACGCAATGGGGAAAGCCAAAATTTTGCTCCAAATATTTTGGCGTGCCTCTAAAAAATGGGAAAAAATGGAAGCTACTACTACACTAAATTCCAATAATCTTTGTTGATCATAGATTAGCCATTTTCCTGCACCCATAATGGCTCTCAGAAGTTGATCCATTATTATATAAAATGATGTAAATGAAATAAAAATATATGATTAGTCTTGATCATGTACATACGTTCCCTTAACTGGTTCGTTGGGTTGAAGTTGTGGGCCATTTGGCTTGAGTTGTGCATTAGATTGCGCATGAATTTTACCTATTAATTCATATACTTCTCGAAAAGGTCTTTCAGACAAGGCTTTAATAATTACATTCACCTCAGCGATATCTAACCGGAGTGCTATTGTATTTGGCTGCATATAATTATGACTTATTTAGTGTTTTATTTAAAAATAAGTGTGAACCGTTCAACCTGCTGGCTATGCTACTTACATATAAGCAAAAAGCAAGATACACATTCCTTATCATCAAGCAAAAAATAGTCTTAAAAAATCCTCTTACTATTCTTGTATCCGTTAAGCTGGTGCTACTCTAGATCTATATTTTTTTTATACTTTTTAAATGCTCGTATGAGCTGTTCCATTCTTTTTTGTTGATCGTCTCTGCCCACCCACCCCTTATCAGCTGGTTGTGGCAATAGGTAGTGGGCAGCCATCATAGCCAAGCCATTGGCTACCATGGCCAAAAAACCTACTCCTATGCCTATGTCAATTTGTGGCCACTTTTTCAAAATTAATGCAGTCAATGCACCTATAGCCATTCCGATCAAAGCGGTAGGCAGACTACCCCGAAACCCCAAAATAGCCAAGATAAAAGGAGCGGCTATTGTAGCTTCAAAACAAATAATCAGGGCATTAAAAACAAAATGGCTTAATTGAAATAGGTTGGGATAGTAGACGGTTACAATCATGGCTAACAAACCGGTAATGAGTGCTGTGTATTTGGCTAGCCGAAGCTGGTGGACGTAAGAAACTACTTGTATGCCCCGAATGCTTTCTACCATATCATGGCTAAACATAATGGCAGCAGTGTGTAAACTAGAATCAGCTGTGGCCATAGCCATTCCTAACAAACTAATGACCACACATCCTTTATACACAGGTGGCATATCGGCTAGAATATAGGGCCAAATTTCTGTTACCGGAAGTGTTAAATCGCCTACAAAAACAAGCAAGCCCATTAAGACAATACATGCTAGTATGATAACGCTAAAAAGGGTGACACGCAGGAATACTTTATGTGCTTGAATCGGACCAGAAGACATATAGACTCTTTGTACAGCTGACGGGTTGAACCAACATGCAAGGCCTAGACTCTCCACCACAAGCTTCAATAATTTTTTGTCCAAATGGAAGAGATTACGGAACTGAAATTTTTCTTGCTTTTGTAGAAGCAATATAATGTCTAAAAATGACTTGCCTGTTTTTACAAACACAAGCCTAATGAGCAAGGGAATAATAATAGTAAAGGTTGCAAATTGCAATATATCTGTAAGCGTTATCGCACGAATACCTCCAAACATAGCGTAGGCAATAAGGATTAAAGTAGCCAGAACAGTTATGATACGTGGGTCAATTGAATCTACACACATGCCGATAGCAGCGGAGATTACATTGATTTGAATAGCAACAATACCAATAGAAAAACAGATTCCTAATAGCGCAGCAATAGCTCTGAACCATTTACCATATAGGCTGCCTATCGTCTCTGCCATAGAAAGATGTTCCATAAATGGCCTCATACGCAGCACCAAACAACTTTTTATCCAAAAGCCGACTGCTATTGCAAAAAGCATGGCTATGAAATATATACCTATATTATGCACTTTCGGTACATTACGCATCAGGGTCCCTCCTCCAAAACTTGTCGCCAACACTGTAACCACTAAGGTAGTGGTATGAAACTGCTTATTACCGACAGCATATTCACGCAATGTAGTTGCTCTTTGGCTCGCGTAAAGGCCTACTCCTAGAGTCAATAACAAAAAAGCCAATACCATAAAAAGGGGCATGTTATATAGTATCATAAGACAGAATGCGGTTGGATAAGCGCTGCTTAGAAGATTAAACGTAGGATAAAGGGCTTTCCTATAAAAATGTAAGCTGAATCAGCTTTATTAAATCGATTATATTGACTTTGGTTAATAAAACAATATATAACTTGGGGATCAATAGAGATAAAAACGCACAGATAAATGGCAAACAACCAAAACCATATAATTTTAAGCAATTTTTATGATGGATACAAATAATAGGCTGTTATAGCCTAAGTCAACGTCTTGTTTTCCAATGCATTAGTTAGTGTTACAAAATCAGCTACACTGAGTTCTTCCGCGCGTTTATTCAGTAAATCAGCACAGCCTATATTGGATATACCCAAAGCGCGCAAAGCATTTTGTAACTTCTTTCTACGTTGTTGAAAACCACTTTTGACTATTTTAAAAAAAAGTGACTCATTACATGGCAATTTTTGTACGTTATTGCGATGCATGGTAATAACGGCAGAATCTACCTTAGGTGGCGGCAGAAAGAGGTGGGGGGGGACTGTAAACTGGTATTCTATAGCATAGAATGCTTGTAAAAATACACTCAGTATACCATATACCTTATTGCCTGGTTGGGCAACAATCCGTTGTGCTACTTCTTTTTGAACCATACCTACTACTTCATGGACCAGATGACGGTTATGCAAAATTTTAAAGAAAATCTGAGACGAAATATTGTAGGGGAAATTGCCAATAATCGTCAAATGTGCGTCTTGAAACTGTTCGGTTAGAGGCAGCGTTAAAAAATCTGCCTCTATAATGCGCTCCTTTAATGGGGCATATTTCTTTTTTAGATAGGGTATCAATTCGCGGTCTATCTCTACAAGGTATAAACCAGCAATAGGCTTAGCGATCAACATTTCTGTTAAGCTACCCCTACCAGGTCCCACTTCAACTACTGTACCTGCTAGACTTTTATCTGTTAATAGGTTAGCTATTTGACTAGAGACAGTACTATCTACTAAAAAATGCTGCCCCAATGATTTTTTAATCCTTATAGATGTTGTCATACTTTCGCTGAAGTTAAAAAGAAGAAGAGTTGATGAATTCTTTAATTTGCTTATAGAAGGCATGTTGATCGACCTCCTGCGATTTTTTTAGCAAAAATTTCAACAACCAATTGTATTTTTCCAATAGCTTTTTATACTTCTCCTCAAGTTGAAATAATTTTGAACGGAAATCATCTGACAGTGCTCTATCTGACTTCATCTCAGGAAAATGAATCACAAAATTATAGTGCAGCACCACCCCTAAGTTCAATATAAAGTCATAGCTCAAGTTTTTCTGCTTAAATCTATTGTAGAGCGTATTTCTACTTATACCCATTTTTTCAGCTAATGCTGAAAGAGAGAGACCGCTTCTTCTCACTACACTTTCAATAATTTCTCCTCTATGTTGCATCTGGCATTAGCAAATTTAATAAGTAGAAAACAAAACATGGTTATCAGTTCCTTTCTATTAGGTTTCTTTTGAAACACTAATGCTGCTGACCCTTTACAGGCTGAGCCCGTAAAGCTATTTGTAATGACCACTTGGGGGACTTGTCTATACCCCTCAAATACACCTAGTATGCTTCTGTGCTTAACTGCACTGCATCTAAGAACTATTCATTACAAAATGGTCATCAATAAGGCCTTGTGTATCCTAAAATGGAAGCCTTATACACAATATAAATATTTGATACTTTATTTTAAATAAAAGTTTAATACAAAATTTATACAGAATATAACTTATTTAGAATATTTTTCCCCAAAATGTCTGATACAGACATTAATGCAATGTGTCTGTTCAATTCTTGTTTCATAGATGTCACCTTCTTATGCAGGCCGCAAGGTATGATTTGCTCAAAAGGTGTCAGATCATTGGTTATATTTAGGGCCAGTCCATGCATGGTGACCCATCTGCTTACTCTAATGCCAATGGCACAAATCTTTCGATCGGGTTGTTTTGTAGTTTTATCTGCCGGTAGCCATACGCCAGTTAACCCAGCGCAACACATTGATAGAATTCCAAAATAGGCCAACGTCTCTACAACAGATGCTTCAAGCAGGCGCAGGTAACGATGTATGTCTGTACAAAAAAATTCCAGATCAATAATAGGATAGACTACCAACTGCCCTGGTCCATGATAGGTAATATCTCCCCCTCTATTTACATGATACAGGGCAATCGACTGTGTCTCTAAGGTGGTTGTATCGACCAATAAATGGTCGATAGATCCGCTTCTTCCCAGGGTATATACGGGGGGGTGTTCACAAAAAAGCAAGTAACCGGCAGGTGGGGCTTGGTTGGGTTGCTGAGCTGTAGCATGGCCACACTTGCGATCCACAATAGTTTTATAGCAAGCTTCCTGAATCGCCAATGCTTCTTGATAATCTATTAAGCCCAATTGTTTTACAGCTATTTCCCTATTTTGTACCATCTGTGCTAGATTCTAATTGAGGTTGCTTTGGGTCAGGTCAAGTAAAAGGTGGCTTGCAATATAATCTATTTTTTGTCACTGGGCTGATTGTTTTCAACATCTTTGGCCTAAGGCTTTCTGTAAAAGCTATTTGTGATCAGCAATTTTTAGGGGTAGCGCAGTCGAGCACCGCAGCATACTAGATGTATTTGAGGAGCATAGACAAGCTTCGACACCAAAATTTCCATTAGAAATAGGCTTTGCAGAAGCTCTCTAGTTAAATAGTATCGCTTATGCTGCTTAAAAAGGGATAGTCATGAGTCTGCCTTACTATAGTCTGGATGTAGTACTTTAGAGTAAAGAAAGGGTTGGGCAATTAGGGGTCAGGAACCACACCATCTACCTAATCCTTGACTAAGGCCTAAAAAATATTATATTTGTAGCGTACTCAGAAGTAGTAGTACCTGCACTAAAACCTTAACCTATTTCAGGATGAGATTTAGCTATATGCATGAGAATAGTAGCATGCTTTCCAGTTATAACTGCTAAGAAACTTCAATGCATACAATTGTTTGTTTAAGGTGTAGTCCCCATCGTGGGGCTAAAACAAGCACAATCCCTTACCAGTCACATTTATCCAGTTAGTAAAATGAAAGGAAGATATACGTTTTCAATGATTAAACCTGACGCAGTAGGTGCCAACCATATTGGTGCTATTCTTGCTATGATAGAAAAAGAAGGCTTTGCTATACATGCAATGTCTATGCTTCAGTTGACACAAACTGCTGCGGAGCATTTTTATGCAGTCCATGCAGACCGTCCTTTTTATAAAGACTTGTGTAAATTCATAGCTTCTGGACCTGTAGTAGCTATGGTATTAGAAAAAGAAGAAGCAGTAGCAGGTCTACGCAAACTAATGGGTGCTACCAATCCAGCAGAAGCTGCCGAAGGTACCATTAGAAAGGCATTTGCTACTTCTATCGATTATAATGCTATTCATGGCTCAGATTCAGATGAAACAGCTGCTGAAGAAATTGCATTTTTCTTTCCTGGTCGCGATCTACTTATAAAAGAAATCCCCTGTTCTATAGAGTTGCTAGTATAGTCCCTCCTCCCTAAAGAAGGGATGGGTCAGTCAATTGCTATGCAACAAGGCATGCAGCCTATTTAGGGTTGCATGCTTTACTAGGGCTTTTAGGAAACCTATTTGTGATGCACAATTTTTAGAGACAACGTAATCGAGCATTGCAACATATTCAGCTATGGTTGAGCAACATGGGCAAGTCTCAAAATCGCCATTAGAAACGGGTTGTTAAAGAGTTCTGTGGGGTTAGTAGTTATATATACCATTTGATCATTAAATTATACAATCAATCTCATTGATCCACAGTAGGAAGTGAGTTTAAGGGCTTGCTGCCAAATAAGCTACTCTTAAAGGATAATCCTTCTCTTTATCCAATTATTAATTGGATGTTTCACGTGAAACATTTTTAAATCTATGTTGCTTAAATATGACATTATTGTAGTTGGTGGTGGGCACGCAGGGTGTGAAGCGGCTACAGCTGCCTCTAAATTGGGTGCTAAGGTTTTGCTAATTACGATGAATTTGCAAACCATTGGTCAAATGTCTTGCAATCCAGCTATGGGGGGTATTGCAAAAGGGCAGCTTATTCGGGAAATAGATGCTTTAGGGGGATTTTCTGGTATTGTAGCAGATCAGTCAGCCATTCAGTTTAGAATGTTGAATACCTCAAAGGGGCCAGCAATGTGGAGTCCTCGTACCCAAAATGATCGAAGGTTATTCTCAGAATGTTGGAAAAGGGCGCTCGAATCATTGCCCAATCTGGATTTCTGGCAAGATATGGTTGTCTCCTTGTTGATACAAGATGGAAGGGTTCGGGGGGTACAAACTGCGCTAGGTATTACGATAGAGAGTCGAGCGGTTATTTTAACCAATGGGACCTTTTTAAATGGAATGATTCATATTGGTACAAAAAAAATAGCCGGTGGTCGTTCTGCAGAAAGGGCTGCTACGGGTATGACTGAGCAACTGCAGAAACTAGGGTTTGAAACAGGAAGGATGAAAACAGGCACCTCTCCTCGTGTAGATGGCAGAACATTAGATTACGATAAGATGGAGATTCAGCCAGGTGATGCCTTTCCGGGTAGTTTTTCTTTTTTAAGCCAAGAGCCTCTTGCAAAACAAAAAAGTTGTTATATTACCTATACCAATCCAGCTGTACACAATCTCATTAAGGATAATGTGGCAGACATCCCCATCTATAATGGGCAAATTCAAAGCGCTGGTCCTCGTTACTGTCCTTCTATAGAGGATAAGGTCTATAGATTTGCAGATAAAGAGCGTCATCAAATTTTTGTAGAACCAGAAGGCTGGCATACCATTCAAGTCTATGTAAATGGATTGTCTACCTCGTTGTCAGAAGCCATTCAATTCAAAATGCTCAGGGCTATAGTTGGTTTTGAAAACGCAAAAATGCTTTGCCCTGGTTATGCAATCGAATATGATTATTTTCCCCCTACACAATTGCACTATACGCTAGAAACTCAATTGGTTCAAAATCTTTACTTTGCAGGCCAAATCAATGGCACCACTGGTTATGAAGAAGCTGCTTGTCAAGGCCTAATGGCAGGAATTAATGCCTATAGAAAGATTCATGAGCTCAGTCCAGTGGTATTCAAAAGATCTGAGGCCTATATTGGGGTTTTAATAGATGATTTAGTAAGCAAGGGAACAGAAGAGCCTTACCGTATGTTTACTTCACGGGCTGAATTTCGCATCTTACTAAGGCAAGATAATGCAGACTTGCGTTTAACAGAACGGGGACATGCAATAGGCTTAGCTGATGACAATCGACTGCAGAAAGTATATAAAAAGAAAGAGGAAATGGCTGATATCTTTCATTTTTTAAAAAAATGGAAGGTGCATCCAGACAGCATTAATGCAACGTTAGTAGCAAAAAATGCAAGCTTAATAGATGAAGCACAGTCTGCTGAAGCATTATTAAAAAGGCCAGAGATGGACCTTAATGACCTGCTTGTACTAGATAAGCAGCAAGGAAATACGCTATCTGCTTATGATAAAGAGGTGCTTCAACAAGTGAGCATTCAACTGAAATATGAAAGTTATTTTCTAAAAGAAAGGGAACTTGTAGAGAAAATGGAACGCTTAGAGCATTATACCATTCCCTCTAATTTTGATTACACCAAGTTAAAAGCACTCTCGGCAGAAGCATTAGAAAAACTTCAAAAGAAAAGACCTGCTACATTAGGGCAAGCTTCGCGTATTAGTGGCGTACGCCCAGCTGATGTTTCCATTTTAATGGTTTATTTAGGGAGATAGCTACCACTCTTGCATGGACTAAATCGCCCAAAACCTGGTAGTAATGACAGATTAGTCATATTTCCATATATAAAAAGTACATTTTGTAAAGGTGCAAAAAGTAAGATGGGAAATCCTTATCAGGAATACCTTTTGATATATTTTGATTTTTTCATAGATTGGAGTGATTAACACCACATATAATGTGGTGCTCATTAAAGTAATGAAGCGTTATTTGTAGTTTAATATTCATTATTTTTCAATGTTTATATATACTGCTTTCGAAATGTTACTTTTGCGGTTCGCTTGTAGGCTGATCCGCTGCTTAAATATCGTAACCTACACCTAGTAGGCTACGGTTTTTTGTTTTGTTGCTCTTGCCAATCGGCATAAGCGAACCTTCGAAAGCAGGCTGCATATATTATGTGTTATTTTTTACTTGATTTCTGTTTTTTACATTACTGAATTCCCTTGTAAGTTGAGAAATAGAAAGCGAGGATTTGGCAACAATCTGATTATTAGTAAAATTTATGCGAGCAAATCGCAGTGTTTATGGGAAAAATCGTAGCGATTGTAAATCAGAAGGGTGGAGTTGGCAAAACCACTACTGCTATAAACCTAGCAGCAAGTCTTGCTATCTTAGAAAAGAAAACCCTTCTTATTGATATTGATCCACAGGCAAATGCAACTTCTGGAGTAGGCATTAAACCAGAAGAAGTGGAACACAGCATCTACGAATGCATTGTGGAGGCTGTAGATCCTAAACTATTGATTCAATCAACCAGTATACCTAATCTGGACCTGTTGCCTTCCCATATCAACCTAGTTGGTGCAGAAGTAGAAATGGTTAACTTTAAGAACCGAGAAGGCAGGATTAGAGAAGCCCTTAAGCCGATAGTGCCCACTTATGATTACATCATAGTGGACTGTGCCCCCTCCTTAGGCTTAATCACCATCAATGCACTCACTGCTGCAGACTCTTTAATTATACCGGTACAGTGTGAATATTTTGCATTAGAAGGGCTAGGAAAGCTATTAAATACAACTAAAATTATTCAATCTCGGCTGAACCCCAACCTGGAAATCGAGGGGATATTGATGACGATGTATGATGCAAGGCTCCGTCTGGCCAACCAAATTGTAGCAGAGGTCAAGAAACATTTTCAAAGCATGGTCTTTGAAGCGATTATTCCAAGAAATATTAAATTAAGTGAAGCGCCAAGCTTTGGTATGCCGGCCATTATTTATGATTCGGATAGTAAGGGAGCGATTAGTTATCTTAGCCTTGCTGAAGAAATTGCTAGTAGCGCTAAGAAATAATAGACTGCTTTTGAAAACTTGAAAGAGGTTTAATGTAAAATTTTTAATTATGGAGCCTACAAAAGGAAAGCGCGTCCTAGGCAGGGGGTTAAGTGCACTGTTACAGGGAGCGCATACAGAAGCTGCTGCTGATGCTACTGAGTGTTTTTTTAAAATGATTCAGATCGCATCCATTGCCATCAATCCTTGCCAACCCCGACAAGACTTTAACCAAGAAACGCTAAATGAGTTAAGCGAATCCATAAAAATACATGGTATTATACAACCACTTACTGTACGTAAAGTAGACGATCAGGTATATCAGTTAGTAGCTGGAGAACGGCGGTTGCGTGCTGCTAAATTAGCGGGCTTGGAAGAGGTACCAGCCTACATACGTACCACTGAAGATTTACACATGCTAGAGGTGGCACTCATCGAAAATATTCAACGGGAGTCATTAAATGCGATTGAAATTGCGTTAAGTTATCAGCGTTTATTAACAGACTGTAAACTAACGCAGGAAGCATTAGCGGAACGAGTCGGAAAAGATAGAACCACAGTGAACAATTACCTTCGGTTGCTTAAATTGCCCCCTGATATTCAAATTGCGCTTCGAGATCAAAAAATTTCTATGGGTCATGCAAGAGCGCTGATTAACCTTCAGACACCAGAAACACAGTTAAGTTTATTAAAAAAGATCCTAGAAGGTACGCTTTCTGTACGAGAAGTGGAAAAACTAGTGCAAGATTTATCTGCTGCCAGCCACCTAAAAAAGGCAACCGCTAAAACACAGCTTAATCCTTCTTTTAAAGCAAAACTAAAAAATACAACCACACAGTTAACCCAACAATTTAATACAAAGGTGATTATAAAAGCGGACGCACAAAAACAGGGGGAAATAAAGATTTTATTTGATTCTGAGGAAGAATTAGGAAGAATTGTTGCTATGATATCAAATATACAGTAAGCTATGAGGGTATGTTATAAGTTTTTTTTAATGGTGGCAGGATGGCTATACTTCCCTTACCTGAGTCAAGCTAGTATACTACCACATAACTTTATTGTATCTGATTTTAGCAGCAAATCACCTAGCATCCTACATGCGACAAAAAATCAATCTAACCATCAAGCTGCTAATCAGGCAGATGAAGCAGCATTATTGTATAAGACCATGCGTATACAGGCTAAGGTACAACGCTCCTGGCTTAGCTCTATGGTAGTTCCTGGCTTAGGGCAGGTATATAACAAAGATTATTGGAAAGTGCCTTGCCTGTATTTGGGGTTTTCCTTTCTTGGCCATAGAATTTATTCAGAACACCGGGAGATGCACAAACATAAGCGAACTTTACTTATGACAGGTGCAGATAAACCAAATCCTACATTCACCGAAAAACGTATTAAGGAATGTGAACGCACACGTGATCTATTTATTATCATTGCAAGTGCCTGGTACCTATTGAATATATTGGACGCTTATGCAGGTGGTCATGACAAGACGGTTAATTTTAAAGACGATATTGGAACAAAAGAGCATGTTGCGGTAATCACCAAACCTGCTTTGCCGTAATAAGGGGCAATCAGATGCATAGAAAAAGGTAATTGTACACCCAATGGCGCGGGCTTAAGGCATTTATCTTATTTTTACCTGATTATAAGTATCTATTTACGCCTATGGCTGGGTCCCTTATCTCCTTCGATAAAAAGTCTGGCCCGATAGTAAATAGCTGAATCGATATCTTTTTCAGCGGAAAAATCGTGAACTCAGCCCGCAAGCGCGCTTCAAACAGACGATTTTCTAATCCGCTGAAAAAGATATCGCTCAGGTGTTAGCGCTTTACTAGAGCGCCATTTTTTTATCGAAGGAGACGCGGGGCTGAGCCTTTACTGCGCGCCAAATCTTTTATCGGTGGCCATAAGTGCTGTGTATACCAATACTCCATGTAAAAAATGCTGTTCTATTTAATAGTCAATAATATTTATCTCTTAAGCCCGCGCCATTGATTGTACATCTATTTGAATAGATGCATTGGCATGATTTTTGTGGATCAATGGCTAGTAACAAAGTTAAAAACTTAGCTACTATTAGAGATATTTAGCCAGGCCTGGCTGTGCAATACAGCCTACATAGATAGATTTAACCCTAATTAAATATTAGCCATGAACGAAAAAGGAACCATATCGGTACATACTGAAAATATATTTCCGATTATTAAAAAATTTCTTTACTCCGACCAGGATATCTTCTTAAGAGAGTTAGTCGCCAATGGGGTTGACGCAGTTCAAAAGCTTAAAAAGCTAGCTGCTATGGGCCTCTACGAGGGCGCTACGGATACATTACAGGTGGAGGTATTGCTTGATCCATCTGCTAAAACACTAACCATTAAAGATGGTGGATTAGGCATGACGGCTGATGAAATCAAGCAATATATTAACCAAATTGCCTTTTCTGGCGCCGCTGCATTTGTAGAAAAATATAAAGAACAAGTAGACCAACATCAACTCATTGGCTTTTTTGGATTGGGCTTTTACTCAGCCTTTATGGTAGCTAAAAAAGTTGAAATTATTACGAAATCCTATCAAGCAGGCAGCCAAGCAACCCACTGGAGTTGTGATGGCAGCACGAATTTCGAAATACATCCTACTGAAAAAAGTGAAGTGGGTACAGAGGTTATTTTGCATCTTGCGGAAGATGCCGAAGAATTTTTGGAACCAGCACGTATTCACGCTATTTTGAATAAACACTGCCGCTTTTTACCAATAGAAATCCTATTTGATAAAAAAGTAATCAATGATACCATGCCCCTATGGATCAAGCGACCGGCAGACTTACAATCTGAAGACTACCTTAAATTTTATAAAGAACTCTACCCTTTTGCAGAAGATCCGCTTTTTTGGATTCACTTAAGCATTGATTATCCATTTACATTAACAGGTATACTTTATTTCCCTAAAGCAGCCAACTATTTTGAACAAAAAGAAACGATTCAGCTCTATGCAAGACAGGTATTTATTACCAATGATGTAAAAGAAGTGATTCCAGACTTTTTACGTTTGCTACATGGTATTATTGACTCACCTGATATACCACTCAATGTATCTAGGAGTGCTTTACAGGCAGATAGTAATGTTAAAAAAATTAACACATACATTGCTAAAAAGGTAGCAGAAAAATTAGAAACCCTCTTTGCGCAAGATCGCCAAGCTTACCAGGCCAAATGGAATGATATTTCGCTTTTCATCAAGTATGGTATGATCACAGATCCTAAGTTTGATGAGCGGATCAGAGACATTGTACTATTACAAAACACAACTGGTCAATACTATACCATTGGTGAGTACAAAGATAGAATAGCTAAAAATCAAACTGATAAACATGGCAACTTGGTAGTACTCTATACAACAGATCCTCAAAAACAGGCTACTTACCTACAAACCGCACAACAAAAAGGGTATGATACATTGGTCCTAAATAGCCCAATTGATACGAACTTTATCAATTTTGCAGAACATAAATTGGATAAGGTTACATTCAAAGGTATTGACACCGACACCATCGGCAATCTCATTGAAAAAGAAGAGGCCATCACGCATACCCTCACAGAAGCAGAGAGAGAAAAGTTGAAATCTATTTACGAAACCACTATTGGTGCTGAGCAAACTACTTGGAATGTAGCTGCTATGTTGCCAGAGGAGCTACCTGTTGCCTTTATAACTTCTGAGCATCTCAAGCGTATGGCACAGTTTACACAAGGCAATGAGGCCAAACAAAAGACGTTCCGATCAATGCATGTAGCCATTAACGGGAACCATCCCTTGGCAAAAAAAATCCTAACCATTAGCGATGAAATGGTCCAAAAAACATTGGTGGAGCAGAGCTATCACTTGGCTTTATTGGCGCAAGGTCTTTTAGAAGGAACCTCGTTGGCAGCATTTATAAAAGGCTATATAGATAGTTTACTAGATGCCTAGTCATCTAGTCACTTTTTCCTTAAGAACTTTTTAATTTCAGAAAAAAGTCTTAAGTTTGACATGGCAAGCCGGTACGGCTAGCTCCTACTCAATCCCCCCAGGTCTGGAAGGAAGCAAGGGTAAAGTGGTTGTAGCAGCGCGATACTCGGCTTGCTTTTTATGCAAGCTAACTAGCCGCCATGCAGGTTTGGTAGCTTGGAATGTAGCTTATTGCCTGAAATTGTCTTAAGGTTTCTCTCCACTGCCAACAAAAGTGGTTTATACCGTTGGTGACCAGCAGATAATCGACAGTAAGCTGTCGGTTGTATTGCATCGTTTGCCCTAAGGTTTGGTTGGTCAATGCGATGTAAGGAGCTTTACATTCTACCACCATTTTAGCCACACCAAATTTATCGCACAGTATAATATCAGGTCTGTAGTACCTTGTACCACTATATATTCTTTTTTCCAAACAACACAATCCCTTAGGATAAGAGAGGTGGTGCATTAAGTAATGCAACATATGCTGGCGTACCCATTCTTCTGGTGTAAGCAATACATATTTTTTACGCACCAGATCTAAAATATAGATTTTATCTAATACTCTTTTGGTCTTATAATCAAAGGAAGGCAAGGTAAGTGACATCATTACACAACAACATATTTACCTGTTTTTTTTGGCCATTCGACAATACCAAGCAATAAGAAAAGAACAATAAGCTATCAGTGACATAATGAGTACAATCCAAGGTCCGGTAGGCATAGAGGGGATTACATAAGAAATAAAGGTTCCTGCTAAAGAAGCAAAAAATGCAATCAAGGCAGCAAACAGCATGATATAAGTCATCTTAGCCGTCCAGAATCGTGCAGTAGTAGCTGGCGTAATGAGCATGGCGCTCATTAACACCACACCTACCGCCCTGATGCCAATTACAATGTCCAGAACCATTAAACTGGTAAATAAAAAATCCATTTTTTTTACAGGCAGGCCTATTGATTTGGCAAAAAGGCGATCGAAAGCAATGACCATAAACTCTTTAAAAAACAAAAATAAAATTAAAATGATGCTGCAACTCAACCACAGCAATACCACCACATCCTCCCGTAGTAGGGTAGCTGCACTACCCAGTAAAAATGATTTTAACCCCCCTTGGCTTGCTTGGCCACTATGTTGCAGCATAGATAGCAAAAAACTACCCAATCCAAAAGTGACAGAAGCCACAATAGCAATGGCTGCATCATGTTTTATTTTTGAGTGAGCTGTGATTTGATCGATCGCTATAGAAGCCAGCCAGCCTGTAACAAAAGCACTTATAACAAGCCAAATAGAGCTTTTTTCTCCCGTTAGAAAAAAAGCCAAACAGACACCAGGCAGTACTCCATGTGCAATGGCATCACTAATTAAGGTCTTTCGTTTTAAGAGGGCAAATGTGCCAATCATCGCGCTACTAGTACTCAGCAAGATGGTTCCCAAGAGCACGTTGCGCACATTAGGATCAGAGAAGGAAAAAAAATCTTGAATAGCGCTCATGATTTATAAAATTATTTCCGCACTACTTTTATCACTAGAGGGTCTACTGAATGGCCAGACCACAATATACCCAATTTTAAGGAAAATTTGATTTTTGAATGGGTCGTGGATTTATTTATATTTTTAGATGTATAATTGATTTTTTAGCCTTAATCGTAAAATAGCTATGGGACATTTCATAAACTCTAAGCAGCGTGGCCCCTTTATTCTCGCCATTGAAGGAGTAGACTGCTCTGGAAAAACAACTTTGGCGCATCAAATCCAATCCATCTTACGTGACCAATCTTATCGCGTAAAGTTGCTACATGATCCTAAAGGAAGTAACAATACGGAAATGATTTGGAACACCATCCTAACACTGAAAAACAAAGATGTCCATCCTATCACAGAGTTTTTCCTATTTTTAGCGGCACGCAATGAATTGATCCATAAAGAAGCACTAGCAGATGATATAGATGTGGTTATCTTTGATCGATTTATTTTTTCTACTATAGCCTATCAACTAACAGATAAATCCAGGTACTGGGAGCCTTTTTTAACGACACATCGTACTTTTTCTGGCTTAATGCCAGATTTATGCATATACTGCGACATCGACTTTGATAGGTTTAAATTGCGTAATCAGACTAGAAACAAACAGGACCTATTTGATCAAATGCCCCAAAAACGCTTTGAAGCGATTAAAAAGGCTTACCAGCAAGCATTCCAGCTAGATCTATGTCCCTACCTTCAGCTCAATCAACAGGATGGTGATGCTACTAAATTAATTAATAATATTGTAGGCCATATTGCATGCCAGCGATCACACTTAGGGTCAAGTTAAAACATACTTTTGATGCGCTGCTATGTAGCGTTATAGAAAGGGAACATATAAAATGGATTTTTGACTGCATGGTATTTTTACTTAAATTGCGCCTATTTCCTCACCATTAGTGAGGTCCTTTCTCTATGCTTTTTTGCTAACTGTGTTGGATTGGTATTCATTTAAGATAAAAAAGAGCCCCAGATGCGTAACCTGTTTTCTGTAATAGCAGATAAAAAAAAATCATTCCCTTTTACTTCAGCCAAGCTATTGAGAAAAGTATGTATAATTTGCATACTACCATTTACACTATTGCCTGGCTATACTTCTTCTTCGAATCAGTATGATGGCAATACATCACTCAGCTTGCAAAAAAAGCCAAAACACATTGCCATTATTATGGATGGTAATGGCAGATGGGGGAAAAAACAAGCAGGCGATCGATCTTACGGACATAAAAACGCAAAACAAGCTGTAAAAGAAGTAATAACTGGATGCTTAGAGCAAGACATTTCTTATTTAACCCTCTATGCTTTTTCTACGGAAAATTGGAGCCGGCCAGCGCAAGAAGTAAATACCATTTTTAAAGTGATTGCTGAAGGCATTGATGAAAACATCAACCTTTTCGCTGAACACAACATTAAATTTCGTGTAGTGGGGGATACAAAAGGGATTCCCAGTTTTTGCTGGAATACATTGAAAAAAGCGATAGCACTTACCAAGCATAATACTCAGTTACACTTAACAGTTGCCATTAACTATGGAGGGAAAGCAGAAATAGTAGCTGCTTCTGAAGCACTAGTAAATGATTTTTTAATTAAAATAATGGATGAGTTTCAGAACAAAGGATTTAATCGTAATGCGCGTTTTGAAGACTTTATAAAATTTGCACATAACTATCGTGTTAAGATTACGCCAGACGTATATAAGCAATACTTAAATACAAGCGAGTTGCCTGATATTGACTTACTGATACGTACAGGTGGCCAAAAGCGGATCAGCAATTTTTTACCATGGCAGTCTGCTTACTCGGAGATACGTTTTATGGATGTAAAGTGGCCGGATTTCAAAAAAGAACATCTGATGGAAGCCTTAGTCTTTTTCCAAAAACAGCAACGGAACTTCGGAAGCGTTTTGTAAAACGTCAGCAAAACAATCGTATCTATTCACGTCACTGGTTAATAATGAATTTTATTCCACTTTTTTCTTGATAAAAAAGTGGACAAAAAATCAAGCCCTCGGTAAAAAGTTGGGGACCTCACCCCTTACAGATGGAAAAACAGAAGTCGCCCGCTGCGCGGGCTTCAAAGGAATCTGTTTTTCCTAATCATCTGCAAGGGATGAGGCCTATTTCCCCACTTTTTACAGGGGCATTTTTCTACTATGGACATAGCGTTAAACGCATACGCTACGTTTGGCTGAAAAAGCAAGTGGCTAGTCCATTACCAGCCGCCGCGTCTCCTTCGATAAAAAAATGGCGCTCTAGTAGACCTCTTGCAAAACCTACTTTGTGATGAGCAATTTTTAGGAGAAGTGTAGTCGAGCACCGCAGAATACTTAATGTATTTGAGGAGCATAGACAAGCTTCGACACCAAAATTGCCATTAGAAATAGGTTTTGCAAGAGGTCTAGTAAAACACTAACACCTGAGCGATATATTTTTTCAGCGGATTAGAAAATCGTCTGTTTGAAGCCCGCTTGCGGGCTGAGTTCACGATTTTCCCGCTGAAAAAATATATCGATTCAGCTATTTACTATCGGGCCAGACTTTTTATCGAAGGAGATAAGGCGGCCAGCCAGAGGCGTGAATCATACAAACAATGGCTACTGTTTCAGTAGGTGCGGCCTTCTTTTTTCAGTTCTGGCCACTGTTTCTTGTTGCATCCATTCCTGGATAGCTTTATGATTCCCAGAGCATAGTACATCTGGGACCTTTTTACCCTCAAAATTGTAAGGCCTTGTATAAGCAGGTGGTGCTACCAATCCATCTTGAAAAGAGTCAGTCAGTGCAGAAGCAGCATCTGATATAACACCTGGTATAACCCGAACCATAGCATCCGCTAAGATAAGCGCAGGCAGCTCCCCGCCAGAGAGCACATAGTCTCCAATACTGATTTCTAGTGTAATAAAATGCTCACGTATCCGTTCATCTATGCCTTTATAATGGCCACATAATAAGATCAAATGCTTCTTGAGTGAACATTTATTCACAAGATCTTGATGCAGTGGCTCACCATCTGGGGCCATGTATATCACCTCATCATAGTCTCTTTCTTTTTGCAACGTTCTAATGCAATTGGCAATGGGTTCTACCATTAACAACATCCCAGCAACTCCCCCATAGGGTTGATCATCAATTTTACCATGTTTATATGGTGTATAATCTCTTAAATTATGTATGTAGACTGCAAGAAGCTGCTGTTTTATAGCCCTTTGAAAGATAAAGTGTTGCAACGGGCTTTCAAACAACTGGGGACAGCAGGTTATAATATCAAGCCTCATCCAAGTATAAAAAACACTTTGTTAAGCATAACCAGCTATGTAGCGAGGAGGGGAGTTGAACCCCTGACCTTCGGGTTATGAATCCGACGCTCTAAACCGCCTGAGCTACCTCGCCATGGATTACGTTTAGTAGGTTACTAGTAGGCGCAATACTTAAATTGTTCCTATATTTAGGGTAAAGTTAGCTACAAATTTACAAAAATGAGCAATATTGCTATCAAAAAAATTGACAAACTGCTATTACGTACCTTTATAACCACCTTTATCCTATTGCTTGGGCTGGTATTGTTTGTAATGGTTATACAAAGTTTTTTCGTGCTATTTAGCGCTATTGCAGGTAAGGGGTTGGGGAGCAGTATTTATGCGAAGTTGTTTTTTTATTTGTCTATCAATCAACTTCCTAGTGTTTTCCCTATTGCCATTCTCATGACCTCTCTTATTGTTTTTGGTAATCTTTCTGAAAGTTTTGAGTTAACAGCTATGCGTTCTGTAGGTCTTTCTCTGCAACGCACCTTACGGTTGCCTTTTCTTTTTATCCTTTTTTTAAGCGGTGTTCTCTTTTATTTTCAGGATCACGTTTATCCCAATAGCAAGCATAAAATATTTGCTTTAGTAGGCGATATCTGCAAAAAAAAATCTGCTTTATTTATTCAAGAAGGCGTGTTTTGCAATAACATACCAGGGTATAGCATTCGAGTAGCTAAAAAGCTAAGTGACAATGAGCATATGGAAGGGATTATGGTCTACGATTATACTAAAAAGTATGGATCAGTTTCCATAACCACTGCAGCAAAGGGGAGGCTTTACACTACACCAGATGAAGGCTATTTGGTTATGGAACTTACCAATGGCCATAACTATGTAGAGCCTTTGCCTGCTAAGTCTACCCATGGCAAACCAGATCAAAAATCCTCTTTTTATAGAAGTAATTTTTCCAGCCAAAAGATAAGGATTAGTTTAGACGCCCTTAAACTTGGCAGCACAAATGCTAAATTTGCACATGATCCAAGGACAAGAACCCGTCCATACCTAAAAAAAATGATTGAAGAGAGATCGCAAGAAGTGTTAAGCCAGGAGCAAAACAGTAAAAAGGTTCTTGCTGGGCAAGCCAGTCGTTACCATTGCATAGAACAGCCTACCATTCAGTCGGGCAGCCATGAGTTGAGCGCATCTACATCGTCTGTTCAAGAAACAGCTAAAAATGCAGATTTTATATTGTTTAGAGACCAGCTTGTAGGGAAAAAAAACGATTCCAATACTGCATCTGTTACCTGGCCTCATGACGATGTCTTACCACAACGCGTTATTCAAGAATCCTTACGGTCTGTAAGAAAAATCAAAAACGCCTTAATAACCCAAAAAGATTATATGAATCTCTTTAATGAAACCCTAAACGATGCTTTATATGAAAAGGAACATCGCTTTGCAGTAGCCATGCGGTGTGTCATTGTGTTTTTACTAGCAGCTCCTTTAGGCTGCATTATTAGGCGAGGTGGATTTGGCATATCTGTATGCATTAGTTTCTTTTTTATACTCCTGGAGTATATTCTTTCTATATTAGGCAGAGATTGGGCTGTAGCAGGCACTATTTCCCCTTTTGTAGGTGTTTGGTTGCCTAATTTTGTTTTATTCCCCTTTTGCTGCTTCTTTTTGGCAAAGGCCCATCAAGGTAGAGGGTTATGTTCAACCGATTGGTATGCTTTTTATCTAAAGATAAAACAGTTCATTAAGCGAAGCATGCACACTAAACCGCTTTCAAACCTGGATGGCTAACCACAATTTTGAAACGCATCTATCCCCCTTAAATACAGCTAGGTATCGTGCAATACGTTATGCTACTTTTTCTAAAAATTGTACACCAACAATAGGTTTCAAAAGAGGACTGCTGTAACAAGGCGTGTAAGATTTTGTACATCCCTATAGCCGAGTTAGGCTGCGCATGGTTCCAAAATTTAACAGTTATAGTTTGTTTTTGACAAAAAACAACCCTAACTTTCATTAAAATACGATTTTTTCCTAGAAATACGTTTAACAATATTTATACAATATATGCGCATGTTATTAACAATTTTATTGACATACTTGAGCAAGTATCGTACTTTTTTGTCTGCCTCCTAGCTGCTTCTTGATTATCCCATGGAGCAGCTCACAAAAAAGCATACAGGAAAAATAATTGAGCAAGCTATTAAAGAAACTGGTTATCTGATGAGAACAGTAGCAAAAGAGCTTCCATATTATAACAACACATATAAACATCCATACTTTTTACAACTACAGCTATTACGGGGCAAATATGTAAGGCTTATGGAGGACTACCATAAGCTTTTGAAAATATTGGTGGTAGCAGCCAATAGCAACCAGCTAACAGCCATTCAAAAAAAGATTATGGAATTCCTGAAAAGGAAAGATTAAAGTATAACACTTTTTGTTTTATTCGCATCCATTTATATTGCAGTCATGGAACAACATAAAGGAAAAATAGTAGAGAATGCCATTAAGAAAAGTGGCTTTCGTATGAAAGCATTGGCTGGGAAGCTTGGCATTGCCCGCAATACACTTTATACTAGGCTAAAGGAAGCAGATTTAAAAGAATCCTTTATTATAGAGATTGGCAGGGTGATACATTATGATTTTTCAAGCGACTTTCCAGGCATATATGAAAGAAATGCACAAAAAGACGATGCTAAGGTCCCTCGTTATAAACTTAAAGAAGATAATCATCAATATACCGATGAGTTCAGTGTTCTGCTCAAGGATACCCATTTTAATCAATTACAGGAATTGAATAAAAAATATTTAAAGCTCATGGAAGAGTATAATAAACTTTTAAAAGCCTTAATTATCATGGCTAATGATGCCGAGTTAGCCGGCATCAAGCAGGAGATTATGGCATTTGTAAAAGAGCAGGAGCAAGAAAACTAAAACTGGTTAATAATGAATTGTATTCCACTTTATTCTTGATAAGAAAGTGGACAAAAAATCAGTATCCATTCATCACTGAGGCTATGTTTTTCTAAAAAAGCAATTAGGCTAATCCATTACCAGCCGCTGCGTCTCCTTCGATAAAAAAATGGCGCTCTAGTAAAAGACTAACCCCTGGGCGGTATATTTTTCAGCGGATTAGAAAATCGTCTGTTTGAAGCCCGCTTGCGGGCTGAGTTCACGATTTTCCCGCTGAAAAATATATCGATTCAGCTATTTACTATCGGGCCAGACTTTTTATCGAAGGAGATAAGGGGCCCAGACAGAGGCGTGAATAGATACTAAAAACCATTGTGGTGAATAGATATAAAATGGCGCTCTAGTAAAAGACTAACCCCTGAGCGATATCTTTTTCAGCTATTTACTATCGGGCCAGACTTTTTACCGAAGGAGATAAGGGGACCTAGCCAGAGGCGTGAATAGATACGATACAACTTGTGTAGGGCTAGTTTAGTTTATTGTAGCTTCTTTTTCTAGGTAGTTTCAGCACTTTTAAAACATTTGCCTTGACGCCTAAGGAAAAATCATACTTAGCCGAATCTCCTAGTGGATACCATTGATAGCTCAATTGCCAGCAATGCAAATCCCGTTGAATGGAAATTTCTGTAGTAGAAGGATCAAATTTACTTTCAGTAAAATTATATGTACTACGTAGACTAATTTTCCATTTTTTGACCAAAGTTATACTCCCATTAAAGGTTATATATTGCTCTATATTATAGTCTTTTTTACCCTTACTATATTCATATAGTTTTTTGTAGACAAAGTTAAATTCTGATCCAAAAGCCCAGGGTGTTTCAAAATCAATCTTATTGTCTTCTGTTTTATTGGTTAAGCGATCATGGTCATCCAATAGCCCTTTTTCTTGCTTTTGCTTTTTAGCCGAATGGTGGGTAAGATCTACATTGATCTTGAACTTTGCTTCCTTAACTTTTCCTAGATATTTACCATGGTTCCATGCAAACTCATTGATAGGTTCTTGTTTGACCTTGCCACCATCTAGCTCTATTAGTTTGTATAGATAAGGGTCAAAATTTGTGGTTAGGTCAAAGCCAATCTTTCCCATTTGGCCCATTCTTGCCTCGCTAGCAATGTGCATATCAATGCCATTGGTTAAATGACACTGTTTTGCTTTAAAATCATATTTTGTTCCAAAATCTAAGTTTTTTAACAGAAATATTTTGCGACTGGTCCGTTTTTTTTCTTTTCCTTTTTTTGCTGAATCTGGTTCTTTTTTTACCTTTAACTCAACCGTATTGTGTAGCTTACAGCTTAAAATAGATGTGGCACGATTGGTTAAATAGATGGCTGGCCGTAGACCCTTAAATGCATATTTTTCTTTTGCTCTTCCCTGTTCATCTACTACTTTTTGGAAGTATTTTTTGGAGAAATCAGGCGTGTAGGTAAAGTCAATAGTCGGTTCCACTTTAATGCGAAAGCCTTGCACCGATGTGGCTTCTTCAAAATAATGGGTATGGTAGAGCGTAGTCCCTAGCTCTGCACCGAAATCCCAAGCATACACCCTATTAAATCCTGGTACCCGTATAGGTCCCTTTGTCTCTTTTTTAAGCCAATACCATCCTTCATTATAGCTGAAATGGGGTTTGAAGTTAAAATATTCAAATAGCTTAGACTGTACGCTAAATGGTATGGTATGCTTTATACCACTTTCTGTATACTGATTCCATGGAGCAGTTGGCAGAATAGGCTCATGCTTATTGCTTAAGTATAATGCGTTAGGATCTTTTTTTGCATTTTGAAAATGGTTTTCAAAATCTATAGTATGTTTTAACTGAATATTATGAAACCAGTGGTTGGTACCTTTGGTTCGAACACCCCTAAACGGATGCCAAGAAGAACTGGTTAGGGTACCTTGTGGAAAAGTCCAGTGTTTAAAATTGGAAAGCAGGTTGTGGTTAAATGCTGTGCGTAAGGTTAATCCATAGGGGAATCCTATCAGTTGGTCCTGGTAGGACAAGCTAATAGAAGATAGATGCTCCATGCTTTTTGTATTTTTTTTATCCTCATAGTCCAGTGTTTTATAAGATTTGTTATGGAGGTCCATAGTGGCGTTGAAACTTCTAGGGCCATGCCTTAGCGTTTTATGTGCACATTTTAAAGACCACCCTTGCTCTTTTTTTGCTATATTCTTTGCAAAGTAGATATTTCCACTGCACAGATATCTTTTTTTGTAACGCAGCTCATTTTTAAGCTCCGCCATACCGCTAGAATATATACTCCCTAAAATAGAAATATCTGCGTAATCATTGAAATTTATATAGTACCCCCCATTACGCAGATAAAACCCATGGTCGCCTTCTCCTAGCTCTGGTGGAATAATGCCATGTACACGTTTTCCTTCCAGGAATAATGTTCCAAACAGACAGCCTAATGGCGTAGGTACATTATCAAAGTAAAAGCGAAAAGGTCCTGTTGTGATCTGTTTATCTTGAACGATTTTAGCCCGCTTAGTACGTATGTAAAAATGAGGATGCGCTAGCCCGCAAGTTGTATATAATACATCTTCAGCGTAAAATGTTTCTTCGTCTTCCTTTTTTACCTGTTTGCTTTTTAGAATAGATTCTTCTTGTTTGGTAAGTAGGCCATGCACTAAAGCCCGTTTGGTGTTGATGTTATACCAAATCTTATCCATAAAAAAGATCCGAGTTTGTGTAGAGCCATCTTTGCCATATTTGTTTTTTGTTATATCCTGATAGGTAAAAATAGGGTTCCCTATGGATTGATTATGTAAATCCTTACTTCCTTGCGCATGGATCATATGGGCATTTAAATGCAAAGCGACTATATCCGCCTCTAGTTTCATGCTACCATAAGTAAGCCCGCTTGTGCCATGTAAAGTAAGTATATTCTTTTTAGCATCAAAAATAATTGAGTTTTCCGATTGGTAATGTGCAATATCTAATGGTTGCTCTCCTTCTTTTTTAGTACGAGGTAGTAAGGCAAGCCACTCATAGCCTTTATTGGCAAAAAGTGGGTTTCTCAAGTTTTGATAAGTGGCATAGGGCTTTTTTGAGTGAAAGCAGTTATTTGGCACCATCCAGTTTTTATACTCAGTGTTATAGCCATTGCTAAAATAGAGGCTGTCACTAAAATATCCAGTTGCTTTTGATAAAGTAGATACACCACTCAGTATAAATGGCATTAAAACAATAATACGTAGGAAATAAGATTTAGCCACACAAACAAATTTTATTTTTACCTTTTGGTACAAGGATAGACAAGTTCAAATATAAAAGTATGTATTTGTTTTTCATATAGTAGGCTCTTAACTATTCTATTTTATTGCTTATAAGCCTCATAAATATTTTATAGATTTTGTTTTTTAGATATTTGTTTGTATTATGGAAATAATTTTTAGGTTTATCCATTGGAAGGTGATGCATGGAGTGCTAGACTTTTCTTTAGGTGGCTTATGTATGCTTAGGAATTTGAATGATTATAACACAATAAAAATCCATGAAACAGATTAATTTAAAATCGCGCCTCTTTTTTAGACCGCTTGTAGCTTTGTTTTCAGTATTTGTTTTGCAAGCTTTTTATATTGATAACTGTAGTAAGGCGAGAAAGGAGAAAGGGTATAAAAAACCAAATGATTTCCAAGCACTCCTTCCAAAATCGATACGTCCAAGTTTACAATCCTTTCACAATGCTGCAGATAGGGGTGAGTTGGGAAAAGTGCAATTCATCTTACGTGAGCTAGATGGTTTGGATGAAAAAAGTAGGGAAATGTTTTTAAACTCGCTATCAGGAGGAACAACAGCACTTGGCAAAGCTATAGCGCAGCGCAACCAACCAGGCTATAAGTTAATTATTCAGCTTTTATGTCAGCAAAAAAATATTAATCTTCATAATAAAGGACAGGATCTATTTGCGCTTTTATGTATAGCCTCAGAAGAGGGTTGGTTAGATGTAGTCAAAAAATTGCTAAGCAGTCCAGGGGATATAAGTGCTAAAAGCCTAGATATAAATGCAAGGGATAATGCTAGCACGTATCAGTGGACTCCATTAATGTATGCAGCAGCAGGTAAACATAGTGACGTTGTTGCACTCTTAATAGATCAGGGGGCGGATCCGAATAAACAAGATACGGACGGGGATACCGCTTTGCATCTAGTAGCTCGCAGGGGTTATGGCGAGGTTATAAAGCAGCTTCTAGTGCTTAAAGATAAGATTAACGTAAATGCGAAAAATAATTATAAGAAAACCCCCTTGTATGAAGCAGCATATAAGGGTCATGAGGATGCAGTTAGGTACTTATTACAAGTACCAGGTATTGATTTAAGTGCCAAGGGTTATGTTGATATTCTGCAGTGGGCAGCTCTTAATGGCTATGGAGGTATCGTAAGGATCATCCTAGATTCAAAAGTCAACGTTAATGTACATGTACGTGATGGAGATGGGAATACACTCTTGCATTTGGCAGCAGAGAAAGGATATGCAGGTGTTGTAGCATCCTTCCTAGAAGCACCTAAAACCAGTATTGATGTAAATGCGAAAAATGGTATTGGTGATACCCCTTTACATGTGGCAGCACGTGAAGGTCATATAGAAGTAATAACGGAGCTATTAAAGAGCGTAAATACTGATGTAACACAAAAAAATGATCAACACCAACTCCCAATGGATCTTCTTAAGCAGAATGAAAGCGTAGACGAGGAGGTGGTAAAAAGTGTGTTATCGCAGTTTTTGAATCATATACAGACATCGAAGAAAAGAGAATAACATCGATGTGTAGGTGTATGATAAACAATACACTTGATGATCTCAAAATTTCTCCCCTATCTTCTTATAAGTGCTGCATTTTTTTATCTATTTTATTTGGAATGCTATATATTTTTTTGTAGTCTACTATTAAGTTTAATTAGGCAAATGGTTAAGAGGAAACCCTAGGTGCCTATTGTGGCTCATGGATTTTTTTTGCCTTGTTACAGTTAAGCAGATCGTGCAATAGGTATGTCAAATGGGATATGCCTTGCAAGCATACTGCTTGATCGTGGTTATTTATATGTAATTAAATTTAAATGCTATGAAAACATATATGCACTATAGAGTAGGCCTATTTATCGGCCTGTTGATGTTTAATACCTTGGCTTCGTGTGTCAACAATGCAAGGCAAGGGATAACTTCATTTCATAATGTGAGGTATGAAATGCGCCAGGCATACGATAATGTGGCAAGAAGTTATACTTTTAATCCGAAAACAACTGTTTGCTTGGTGATGACGGGAATGGTTGTAGTCGCTAGCCTCGTTGGAGGGGCAGTGTGCGGCATTTATCATCTTGCTAATCCATCCAATAAACTAGATCCAGATATACATAATGGTACTAATGTAACCACTTCTTCACCCTTCACCTCAACCGAGTTGAGTACAAGTAGTATTACTATATTGCCTACAAATATGACTCCTGAACTAGCAGAAAACACTACTAAGGCAATAGAAGGGGGCGAAAAAAAATGGGGTACGGATGAGACGGTTTCTCAGGAGCCGACAACCATGCTAACTACGTTAAGCACTATAAGTACTATAAGTACTACAAGTACTACAAGTACTACAAGTACTACAAGTGCGGCAACTACTACGCAGCTAACCGATGATGGTGTTACAGTAGCGAATCCCATGGTCTTAGATGACCAGGTGATGAGGGACCTTAAAGCCCATGGTTTTTCGGAAGAAAGAATAGAATATTGGCTTGCTAAAGGTCTAAATATAAATGCCAGGGATGATAAAGAATTCAATTGGACACTATTGATGCATGTAATAGCTGATAAAAATGAAGCAGCACGTACGGGTCATAAGGATGTGGTTAAGTACTTATTGCAACAAAAAGATATTGATTTAAGTGCCAAAGGGTATGTTAATCTTATGCAGTGGGCAGTTGACCAGGGTGCTTCAGTCGCGGTAGAATTAATCCTAGAAACTCATCCTGAAATTGATCTAGATACCTATAAAAACAATAATAACCTCCTGCATCTGGCAGCACGAGGTGGTTTCGTGGACGTATTAGCTCAGTTAAAGGGCCACATAGCTAATTATCATCTGACGGAGAAAAATAATGATGACAAAACGCCACTTGATGTAGCTAAGGACAACGACCATCAGCCGTTTGTAGATGCGTTGCAAAAATTGATTGATAATATGGAGTGAAGCACTCGGGGTAAAAAAAGTGATAATTTGTTTCTGTATATTTTAGTTTAATCATGTTACCATAGCGTTATCAAAATGGGGAGAAAAGTATCCATTCATCACTATGGCTACGTTTTTTGAAAAAGCAAATAGCTAACAAGTACTAGTCCCGCGTCTTCTTCGATAAAAAAATGGGTATCTGTTCAATACTATGGCCATAGTGATAAAATGCCCCTGTAAAAAGTTTCGAAATAGAACCCATCCCTTGCAGATGATTAGGAAAAACAGATTCCTTTGAAGCCCGCGCAGCGGGCGACTTCTGTTTTTCCATCTGTAAGGGGTGGGTTCCGGAACTTTTTGCCGAGGGCTTGATTTTCTGTCCACTTTTTTATCAAGAAAAAAGTGGAATACAATTCATTATTAACCAGTGACGTGAATAGATACATCAGGGGACGCTTAGCGGCCTCTGATTTTCTATCCTTCAGGGTAGCCTTTAAGCTTGTTGAATCGATTTAGCTGGATTACCCAATAGTACATCGCCACTTTTTACGTTTCCTAAAACAACCGACCCAGCCCCAATGCTTGCCCCCTTTTGAATGGTAACACCCGGAATAATCCGAGCGCCCATTCCAATAAACACATCTTCCTCTAAGGTTACCTGTTCACCAATAATACTACCTGCCCCTATTTCTACCCAATCATGAATATTGGCTTCTGCTTCAATGACCACTCCATTGTGCAGTATACAGTGGTTGCCTATGGTTACCTCTGGCGCCAAACAAACTTGCGCGCCTATGTAATTGCCTTGACCAAGTTGAATCGCTTCAGCCATAATAGCAGATGGATGAACCGCAGTAATCGGGTGGGGTTTTTGTTGCGCAATTAAAAAATTTAAACAGTTTTTTCTTTTTTGGATATGCCGGTAAGCCATAAAAGAAGCACATTCCTCACTGAGCAACTCAAGGAAAGTTGGATCATCAGTAGCCCCTAAAACAGGAATGTTGTGGATGGTGGTATGGTGCCACTTGGTTTCATCTTCTAGAATCCCATAGACCATTAAATTGTTTTTTTGAAAAATATCTAAAGCTCCCTTTGTCAGATGGCATACGCCAAAAATAATTATGCCCTTTTGCATGTAATTGTATATGGTTTAAGATGATTACCTGTTCACAGGCTTAGTATAATATATTTTAAATTAATAACCATTAGAAAATAAAAAACGCAATAGCGTGCTATTGTAGCAATCATTTTTAGTATCTGTTCAACACTATGGCCATAGTGATAAAATGCCCCTGTAAAAAGTTTCGAAATAGAACCCACCCCTTGCAGATGATTAGGAAAAACAGATTCCTTTGAAGCCCGCGCAGCGGGCGACTTCTGTTTTTCCATCTGTAAGGGGTGGGTTCCGGAACTTTTTGCCGAGGGCTTGATTTTTTGTCCACTTTTTTATCAAGAAAAAAGTGGAATACAATTCATTATTAACTAGTGACGTGAATAGATACCATTTTTACCATATAAAGGTAACAATAATGAGCAATTAATAGAAAAGTTTCTGCTCAAGCAGGCTTATGTCTTAATAAGCTACTTCCAACATAAACCGTTCTTGTAGCAGCGCTATAGCAGCGTTTTTTTTACTTAAGTAGCTTAATTTTTCTTGATCTGTATAGGGCTTTTGATCGCATTGCTGCTCGATCAAAATGCTTTGAATAGTGATACCAGGATCATGCAATTTTAGTTTAGGCAATAGCTCCTCTTTGAGGCTTTGCAATAGGTTTTCTTGAACAGGATTGATTAATGAGATGGTAATGACGCCCTCTTGAAGCTTTATGGGCTGGTTCATAAGGTGATAAGCAGCTATATGGCCATTCTTTTTAAGGTGTGCTCTATAGTCAGCAAGACAAGATTGTACCACTGCTTCTGTAATGGGCTCTTTGATCTCATATCGGCTATCTACTTTTTTTTTTTAACATCTGCGTCATTCGATGTTTCCTTTGTGGCCAATGTAGATTTTAAGCTTGCTAGGGTAGGAATCGTTATGGTTTCTGGTCCCTTAGGTATTGGCTTGGTGAGCGAGTGGTCTTTTTGACCATCCGATTTGGATAATGGTTCAGCTGGTACGGGTCTGTTTTCTGGAACAGGCAAGTGGTTCGTGGCTAGCTCAATCAGTGCCAGTTCTACATGCAATCTTTGATGTTGGCTTGCCTTATAGCCCATATCGCATTGGTTTAGCCGTGTTAATGCCTTTACTAAAAAAGGAACGGTGCATTTGGCTGCATATTCAGCATAACGTGGCCGCATGTTGTCCGTGACTTCTAAAAGAGGCAACGTCGCACTGTCTTTACAGACCAATAAGTTGCGTAAATGTTCTCCAAGTCCTGCTACAAAATGGTGGCCATGAAAGCCCGCACGTAAGACAGCATCATAGAGTGAGAGGGCAGCAGGAATATCTCCTTGTAAAAAGGCTGCTGTACATTTAAAATAATAGTCATCATCCAAAATTTGGAGATGGTCGCGTGCATGAGCGTAGGTAATGGTGCCTCCTGCTCCTACAGCAGTAACCATCAGGTCAAACATAGAGAGTGCATCCCGCATGGCGCCTTCTGCTTTTTGCGCAATCAGCTGTAATGCAGATGCTTCATAAGGAATAGCCTCTTGTGTAGCAATTGTTTGGAGCTGTGTGACAATGTCTTCTATTTTAATTCTATTAAAGTTAAATATCTGACAACGAGATAAAATAGTGGGTAATATCTTGTGTCGTTCTGTGGTAGCCAATATAAATAGGGCATAGCTAGGAGGCTCCTCAAGCGTTTTTAGAAAAGCATTAAAGGCAGCATTAGACAACATATGCACCTCGTCTATGATGTATATCTTATATTTACCCAGTTGGGGAGCATAGCGAACCTGGCCAACCAGATCTCGAATATCTTCTACAGAGTTATTAGAGGCTGCATCTAACTCATAGACATTCATAGAGCTGTTATTGCTTAGGCTGATGCAATTGGTGCATTGGTTACAGGGCTCCACTGCTTCTGTCACTTGTAAGCAGTTGATTGCTTTGGCCAATATACGGGCACAGGTGGTCTTCCCCACACCACGCGGACCACAAAAAAGAAAAGCATGGGCAAGCTGCCCAGATGCAATAGCATTCTTTAATGTGGTGGTAATATGGGGCTGACTAATAACATCTTTAAAGGTAGTAGGACGGTATTTTCTTGCAGAAACTACAAACTGACTCATGGTAACATGTTAAACGATGGCACACTATCCTTGAAAAAAAGATTTAATCCGCTCAAAAAAGCTCTCTTCTTTCTTATTGGGCCTCGGTATAAAGTTAGGCGAATCACGCAGTGAAAGCAAAATATCCTTTTCTTCTTTTGTAAGCTCCTGTGGTGTCCAAATCTGAACAAAAACCAATTGATCTCCCTTTTTACTATAACTGTTTACATCCGGAACACCCTTTCCTTTTAATTTAAGCACCTCGCCGCATGATGTTCCAGGTGGAATTTTAAGTCGCACTTTGCCATATATCGTAGGCACTTCCATTTCGCAGCCTAGTGTGGCATCAATAAAGCTAATGTGCAAAGTATAGCAAATATTATTGCCCTCACGTTTTAGCCGATCGTCCTCTTCTTCTTCGATTTGGACCATTAAGCTGCCTGGCATACCACCACGAGGTGGTACATTGCCCTTGCCACGTATGGTAAGCTCCATATTCTTTTTTACCCCCTTAGGTACGTGAAAGGTAATCAGATCGTCTATTAGCTTTCTACCCTCTCCATGGCAATCCTTGCAAGCTGTTTTAATACGGCTACCTGTTCCAGCACAGTGGTTACAAACTGACTCTGTGAGCATGTTTCCCAACATGGTTTGGGTCGTTTTACGCACCACACCATGCCCTTTACATGGCCCACATTTTTCTACAGCCAGTCCATTTTCTGCTCCATTACCGCCACATGCATCACAGCTTGTATAGCGTTTTACCTTTACTTTTTTCTCAGCACCTAGGGCAATCTCTTTAAGGTTTAGCTTGATTCTTATGCGTAAATCGTCTCCATAGTTAGATGCCCTTCGGGTTCTTCTGCCGCCACCAAAAAAACTGCTAAAGGGAGAGTCCTGAAACAGGTCGCTCAAATCACCTTCGAAAAAATCGTCTCCATAGGAGCCTCCCCCTCCTTGATACCCACTTGTACCAAACTGGTCATACTGATTCCTTTTCTCTGGGCTGCTTAAAACATCATATGCTTCTGTAGCAGCTTTAAACTTTTCCTCTGCTGCTTTGTTGCCTGGATTTTTGTCAGGATGGTATTGCATAGCTATCTTGCGATAGGCTTTTTTAATCTCCTCTGCAGTGGCACTACGCTCTACACCCAGAACGCTGTAATAATCTTTTTCCATTTATACTCCAATTATAACTTTAGCAAACCGCAACACATACTCATGGATCACGTATCCTTTTTCTACTACTGCTACAATTTTTCCTTGCATCTCTAGATTATCTACCGGCTGCTGCATAATGGCTTCATGTAAATCAGCATTGAATGCACTCCCTTCCGTGATGGCTATTTCCTCTACCCCATACCTTTTTAACACCCCACATAATTTATCATAAATCAGTTTTATGCCTTCAATATGTTGTAGTGCCTCTTGACTCCCTTGCAGGGCCGCTATACATCGCTCAAAATCATCTATAATGGGCAAAAGCTCCTTCAATGTTTGTTCGTTGGCTTTGTCGGTAAAAGCGATACGCTCTTTAGCTGCACGTTTTTTAAAATTATCAAACTCAGCATAAAGACGAACATATTTGTCATTTGCCTCCATGAGTAGCTTTTGCAGTTGTTCTGATGAGCTGATCTCAGGGTTAAATGGCTGCTGATGGCCATCATCTAACTTATCAGCTGATCTACAGCAACCCGTATCTGCTTCTATCTCTTGGTGGCTACAGCAACCCGATTGCGTCACTTCTTCTTGTGCACCACAGCAGCATGGTTGAGGTGTTGTTTCCTCACCGCTACAGCAACACGACGGACGGGTTGTAGTGGACTCATTGCAGCAACTGCTTTGACTTGTATGCACTGGCTCCTTGCAGCAACCGGTTCTGTTTGTATCTGTATCTTGTAACTTCATGCTTTATCGTATAAAATGATGATGAAATCCATCTATTATGAAAATATAAAAGTAATGGTTAACATTATAGCATATGCAATTTTTTTGCCAAATGGTGGCAATAATGTCAAATTGTCATATCAAACAACACCCTGTTCTGGATATTTACCCGGTATGGATCGGTAAAAATCTTGAATATTGATCATATCTTTTTCCATATCACCTGTAAGATGAAAGGTTGGCCCTAAACCTATTTCTTTTTTTGCATAATTGATGTACCCCAAAATAACCGGCACGTTTGCTGTTTCAGCTAATCTATAAAATCCTGTTTTCCAGCGTTTTACATGGCTTCTTGTTCCTTCTGGCGCAATTGCGAGCAATAGTTTATTTGCTTGATGGAGCATTGTTGCCATGGCAGATACCATATTGGCACCTTTGGTTGCTTTGTTTCTATCTATTGGAATGGCACCCAGTTTTTTCATGAAGTAGGAAAGAGGAAAAAACATTACTTCTTTTTTTATGGCGAATCGAATGGGCACCTCTGGATGGCTTAGCTTAAATAACATGCCATAAAAAAAATCCCAGTTACTGGTATGTGGTGCCAATACCAGCACTGCTTTTTTCCAAAGGGTTGGATGGGTGGTGTTTTGAATGGTCCAACCTAAAAATTTGATGAGCGCCATGGCACACCTTTGCGTCCAACTAGCCATTTGCTTTGTTGCGCTATCTGCAGAATCCATCATTTTGTATGCTTTATTCAGATCAGCTGTTATACTATTGCGCCAAATTTAATATAAAAAAGTCAATCTTGGGATGGCTATACAGGCAATGGCGCGGGCTTAAGAGATAAATATTATTGACTATTAAATAGAACAGCATTTTTTACATGGAGTATTGGTATACGCAGCACTTATGGCCACCGATAAAAGATTTGGCGCGCAGTAAAGGTAATGAAACAATCTATTGTTCAGCTATTTACTATCGGGCCAGACTTTTTATCGAAGGAGATAAGGGGCCCAGACACAGGCGTGTAATGACGTTCCTTAAAAAACTAGAAAAAATGCGTTTTCAACCACAGTGCTGAGTAAAAAAATAAGATAAATTCCTTAAGCCCGCGCCATTGGCTATACAGTTACAGGGTGATTTTGAGTAGGCTGATTGAAAAAGGTCTATTGCTTATGAAAGAAAAAAATGGTAAAATTGTACTAGAATTCTTTCAAGACTTATTTGTATACTCCTCCTTAGCTCAGTTGGTTAGAGCATTTGACTGTTAATCAAAGGGTCGCTGGTTCGAGTCCAGCAGGGGGAGCTGCAGCTGGTCTTTTATTATAGACTGTGTTGCCAGTGGCTACAATGGAACAAGAGTGGAAGTGTTTTTTGTCTCATTTTGAAGTTTATCTTCGCTTAGAGCGTTTGCTTTCTGACCATTCTATTGCAGCATACCTTGCTGATGTAGCCAAGTTTTCCCGGTTTATGTTGGGTAAAGCGGTCTCCCCACTTACAGTTGATACAGCGCATATTCAAGAATTTTTAGCCACACTGCATGATGTGGGCATGATGGCTACTAGTCAATCAAGAATTCTTTCTGGTTTGCGTGTTTTCTACAAATTTTTATGGTTGGGGCGTCATATCACTAAGGATCCCACTAAGCTGATTGAAAGTCCTCAGTTAGGTAAGTATTTGCCATCTGTTTTGTCTGTATTCCAGGTTGAGGCGATGGTTCATGCGATAGACCATTCTACGCCAATTGGCATGCGCAATCGGGCCATTGTAGAAACGCTCTATGGTACAGGTGTACGTGTTTCTGAGCTCATCTCTTTGAAGTTAAGCCATATCTATTTCGAAGAAAATTTTGTACGTGTAATTGGCAAAGGTAATAAAGAGCGTTTGATACCCATTGGTGCGGTAGCTTTGAAGTACATTAAACACTATGTGCAGGAGGTGCGTAGCCATATGGCCATTCAATCAGATTACTTAGATACTCTTTTTTTAAACCGGCGTGGTAGGGGCTTAACCAGAGTGATGATTTTTTTAATGGTACAAGCACTTGCTAGAAAGGCTAAGGTACAGGTAGAGGTAGGGCCTCATATTTTTAGACATTCTTTTGCTACCCATTTAATAGAAGGAGGAGCCGATTTACGTGCCATACAAGAAATGTTGGGCCATAGTTCTATCACTACTACGGAAATCTATACCCATCTAGATAAAAGCTATCTCAAACAAGTTATGCAAACCTACCATCCCAGAAGTCACCTGAATGGTAGCAAAATACTTTGAGCGTGGCATAAGTGGTTTTTTTGAAAAAAATGGAAAAATAATTATATTTGTTCTTCTAATGGGGTTCTTAGCTCAGCTGGTTAGAGCATCTGTTTTACACACAGAAGGCCGCAGGTTCGAATCCTGCAGGGCCCACACTTGCTATGGATTGCCTTTTATTTAGATTTTTTTGAAACGCGCTTATGTTGAGGAGTTTGTAGGGGAGGCGGCGTGCAAAGTCGGCGTGTACTAGATGTATGTGAGGATTTGAGCACCGAGTTGTCGTGCAAATGACCAGCAGCAGTAGCGCTTCAAAAGGTCTATTGAACTTAAAATTTAAATATCATGCCCGTTAGACTACAGCGTAAAGCAAGAAGAAATAAAACCAAAGCAGCACAACGTAAAGCTTCCATTAAGCGTCTTATGTTTATGCCGGTTATTAAATGTTTAGACGCAGAAGCTATACGTAAAAGCTTTGCGGAATCTAAGTCCACCGCTTAAATTCGATGGGGCGCATGGGCCTATTGCAGTTTAATAGCGGCCAACATGCCTGTTTATAGCTTTTCAACCCATGCTGCTACTCGGTTTTGCCTAGTTTGGAAGATTGAAGAAAGTTTGGCAACGCTGCGCCTTCAATTACCTCCTCAATTTTTAGCTGACTTTCACAGTCTAGGCCTATCCTCTCAGGATAGAATGGGGCAGTCATTAGCTGTTAGAGTAGCCCTTTATACCTTACTGAAAAAATTAGGCTTTCCCATTTTACCACTTTCTAAAAATAAACAGGGCAGACCTATTTTCGTGCATAGCAGCTTCCATATTAGCTTTACCCATACCCGTTATGCAGCCGCTGTAGCATTATCTACTGCGTTTCCTATAGGCATTGACCTGGAGATGGTTAAGCCCAGCTTGCATCTGGTCCAGGAAAAGTTTTTAACAAAGGAGGAAATAGAGGCTGCCAACCATTGTCTTGAAAAGCTGGCCATCTATTGGGGAGCTAAAGAAGCGCTTTATAAGCGTTTAGATGGGCAGCAATGCGTTAGCTGGAAGCATATCGTTATAGAACCATTTCATTTGCATCCTAAGGGAGCGCTTACTGCTCATTTGCATGGAGCAAGGTATATAATGAGCTATGAACAAATGATAGATGGGGAGCTGCCGCCGCATGTTTTGGTATACACTGAAAATTAGTGAAGCGTCAATAGATCTTTTGTATCCACTCATCATTATTTCTACGTTCTTCTGAAAAAGCAAATATCTAACCTATTATCAGCTCCGCGTCTCCTTCGATAAAAAAATGGCGCTCTAGTAAAACACTAACACCTGAGCGATATGTTTTTTAGCGGATTAGAAAATCGTCTGTTTGAAGCCCGCTTGTGGGGTGAGTTCACGATTTTCCCGCTGGAAAACATATCGATTCAGCTATTTTACTATCGGGCCAGACTTTTTATCGAAGGAGATAAGGGGCCCAGCCACAGACGTGAATAGATACGAAAATTCATTATTAACCAGTGACGTGAATAGATACTATCCTCCTATAGCGGGAGGGCGCTGAGCTTTCTCTATAAGATCGACGTATAGTGGCATATTACTTTTCTTAGCCAAGTCAAATGGAGTGTCTCCAGTGTCATTTTTTATATCCAAGCGAATTCCAGGTTTTTCTAGCAATGCTTTTATGGTTGGTAGATTGCTGTATATGATTGCTATATGGAGCGGAGTATTGCCCCTCCTATTTGTTCGATTCACGTCAATATGTGGGTGTGCTAGTAACATGGTAATTACTCCTTGCTGACCTTCTTGTATTGCTAAATGAATCGGATATATATAGAGTCCCGCATCCCCTATCTTATTAACGTTGATGTCATCCCGTTTTAGGAAGATGTTAACTACTTCTTCATGGCCTGCTTCTGCTGCCAAACAGAGAGGGGTGTGGCCACTTTTGTTTGTGATATTAACATTGATGTCATTCTGTGTTAGAAATACTTGAACTGTTTTTGCATGACCTGCTTCTGCTGCCTCATGAAGAGGGGCATTGCCATAGTAGGAGTCTTTTGCATCACACTGTGCTCCATTCTGTAGCAATACTTTAGCTACTTCTGCATGACCGTTTCTTGCTGCGTAATGAAGGGGGGTCAAACCACGGAAGCATTTTGCACCAACTTTTGCTCCACGCTTTAGCAATAGTTCAACTATTTCTAGATGACCTTCTCTTGCTGCGACATGAAGGGGGGTATCCCTGTAATTATCTTTTTGATTAACATCCTTACCTGCATTCAACAATGCGATAACTTTTTCTGTATGACCCTCACGTATTGCAGAATGCAGTGGATATTGATATTCATAAGAAGGTATATCACCTGTGCAGCTGGCATTGAGGATCATCACCCATCCACATAGGGATATTATTAAATTGAGCAATTTAATACGTAATCTATACAAGCTGCATGTAACCATTTAAGTATTTAAGGAATAAGTGGGGAAGGGGCCCCTATAGCTTTTATCAAAAAAAACAAAAAACAAAAAAATGATACTGTAAAAGAGTTCCTAGCAACAAACCTCCCTTTCACACGCTATATGAAGCCCCAAGATTACCGTATTTCCTTAAGCAGGAACTACATCAAAAGTTAATGTATAGGAAACTCCTTCGTGTAAGGCTAACACAGCTTGATAGTTTCCTATTTGCTTAATAGGCAGGTCAATAGCAATTTTGGTATAGTCCACTATGATACCCTGCTCTTTAAGCACTTTAGCAATTTGCAAAGGGGTAATAGAGCCAAATATTTTACCACCTTCACCCACCTTTGCACGCACTACTACTTTAGCAGCTGCTAAAAGTGGCAACAGTGCTTCTGCATCGGCTTTTAATTTTAACATTTTATGGGCTGCTTGTTTTGCATTTTCTTGCGCAACCTTTCTATGCATCTCATTGGCTACAACAGCAAGCCCTTCCGGAATCAGATAATTCCTAGCATAACCAGCTTTGACCGAAACGATGTCTCCTTTGTTTCCTAATGTTTTATGCACACGCTTTAATATTACTTCCATCTTTGGTTTATTTTAAATTATCCGCTACATAAGGAAGCAAAGCAAGCTGCCTAGCACGCTTTACTGCACAAGCCACTTTTTTTTGATATTTTAAACTATTTCCGCTAATGCGTCTAGGTAGTATTTTTCCTTGCTCATTGAGAAATTTCATTAAAAACTCAACACATTTATAGTCCACATACTTAATCCCATACCGCTTAAAGCGACAAAATTTCTTGGTAATGGTTTTTTTTTGTATCGATTCGTTTACTAAAGTCATAGCGCTACTGCTTTCTTAGATTCTTTTTGCTCCAATCTCCTTTCCATGTTATGCGCCAGTGCATGCTTGTCTAAGGCAAATGTTAAAGACCGCAATACCTCCTCATCCCTTGCATAGGTAACTTCCAGCTCCTTAATCAAACTGGGATCGCTGGTAAATTCTATCAAATGATAGACTCCGCTTTTTTTATGCTTTATAGGGTAGGCCAATGGCTTTAAACCCATCTCCTCTTCATGTACTATTGTTGCATTACGCTCCACTAAAAAAGATCTATATTTTTCTATAGATGCTTTTAGTTGTTCGCTAGAAAGTACTGGTGATAGTATAAATACCGTTTCGTAATGTCTCATGTTACAGTTAAATAATGGCTGGCCCTACACCACGCCTAGCCCTAATAATGCTTAGGCTTAGAATGTGGGCAACAAAAGCGAAGTTATAAAAAGAAATTGATCGAGTCAAGTTTTTTTTATAATTTATGTCAGGCGTTGTATGTTATCCATTAAAAATCGAGCCTTTGAAAGGGGCGGTCTATATAAAAAATCTGTATCTGTTCAATACTATGGCCATAGTGATAAAATGCCCCTGTAAAAAGTTTCGAAATAGAACCCACCCCTTGCAGATGATTAGGAAAAACAGATTCCTTTGAAGCCCGCGCAGCGGGCGACTTCTGTTTTTCCATCTGTAAGGGGTGGGTTCCGGAACTTTTTGCCGAGGGCTTGATTTTTTGTCCACTTTTTTATCAAGAAAAAAGTGGAATAAAATTCATTATTAACCAGTGACGTGAATAGATACAAAAATCTTTACAAACTGATGGCTATGATCGAGCGTTTGCAAGCATGAATGTACGAATAGAACCATCCTGGAAGTATGCGCTTGCCATGGAATTTGAGCAGCCTTATTTCAAAAAGCTAACCGATTATGTGAGGGTGGCTTACCAAAGGGGCGTGGTCTATCCAGCAGCTAAAAATATATTTAGAGCCTTTTCGCTTTCACCCTTTACCGATACGAAAGTGGTTATCTTAGGGCAAGATCCCTATCATGGTCCAGGGCAAGCGGATGGGCTGGCTTTCTCTGTCCCTTTGGGCGTTGCTTTTCCACCCTCATTGCGGAATATTTTTGTGGAGCTCCAAACAGATGTTGGTATCGAGAAGCCTATATCTGGTTCATTAGATGGTTGGGCCAAGCAGGGCATATTGTTATTAAATGCCACTTTAACGGTGGAAGCGCATAAAGCAGGATCACATCAAAATCAAGGCTGGGAACTTTTTACCGATGCAGTGATACAAGCGATTTCAAAAGGCAAGCAACATGTAGTATTTATGTTATGGGGCAGCTATGCTGGAAAAAAGGAGGGATTGATTGATGGTTCGCGCCACCTTATACTCAAATCGGCACATCCTTCTCCACTATCTGCCCATAGGGGATTTTTTCAAAATAGACATTTTAGCAAAGCCAATAGTTACCTATTGGCTACTGGCCAAACACCTATTGTCTGGTAGACTGGTTTTTATCAAGAAAGAAAGTATCTATTCACCACTGTGGCTAAAATTTACTTTTCTGCCATATCCATGCATCACTATGGCTACCTTTTTCTGAAAAAGCAAATGGCTAACCATTGCCAGCCTCGCGTCTCCTTCGATAAAAAATGGCGCTCTAGTAAAACACTAACAGGTGAGCGATATCTTTTTCAGCGGATTAGAAAATCGTCTGTTTGAAGCCCGCCTGCGGGCTGAGTTCACGATTTTCCCGCTGAAAAAGATATCGATTCAGCTATTTACTATCGGGCCAGACTTTTTATCGAAGGAGATAAGGGGCCCAGACACAGGCGTGAATAGATGCGAAATAAAGTGGAATAAAAATCATTATGAACCAGTGGGGTGAATAGATACGTTACATTTTCTCTGGCAGTTCAATGGTAAGTAGCGCCATGCTTTTTTTAAGCACTTTAGCTACACAAATGGAAAGCAGCAGCCTAACCGCTTTCATAGCAGGATTAGCCTCCCGTAGTATAGGATAACTTGCATAAAATTTATTATAGGTTTTGGCTAATTCTAAGGCGTAATTGGCGATCACAGAGGGCATATAGGTAGCTGCTGCTTCCTTTATTGCTTCTGGTAACCTATAGAGTTGAAAGATCAGCGCCTGTTCCAGCTGACTAAGTGGCGTGGTTAGAGGGGCTGGTGGCATCGTTAAGGTTGCTTGAGCCTTGCGCATTAGTGAGCAAATTCTAGCATAGGTATATTGAATAAATGTTCCTGTATCTCCTTGAAAATCGATGGATTCGTTAGGATTAAACAGCATTCTTTTTGATGGGGCTACCCGTAGCAAGAAGAATTTCAAGGCACCCATTGCTAAGGTATGGTGCAATTGTTGCAGTGCTTCTTGGGTTAAGTCTTCAGTCTTATGGGTGTGGTGCATATAGCGGCTAACCGTATCGATCATCTCTTCTATAAGGTTATCGGCATCTACTACATTTCCTTCTCTAGATTTCATTTTACCATCTGGGAGATCCACCATGCCATAGGGGAAATGGTGCATAGCAGCAGCATATGACCTGCCCAATTGGGCCATAATGGCAAATAAAACCTTAAAATGGTAGGCTTGCTCATTACCCACTACATAGATCATTTGATCAAAATGGTAATCTGCATACCGCAAATCGGCTATACCCAAGTCTTGTGTAATATACACAGCTGTTCCATCGCTGCGCAACAATACTTTTTCTCCCAACCCTTCTTTGGATAAATCTACTGCAATGGCACCATCTGCTCTTTTATAGAATATTTTTTTATTTAGTCCTTCTGCTACAATCGTTTTACCTAGCAAATAAGCCTCAGATTCATAATAGGTCTTATCAAAGGTAATGCCCAATTGGTTATAGGTGACGTTGAAGCCATCATAGACCCATCCATTCATTTTTTTCCACAAGGCGATTACAGCAGGCGCTCCTTGTTCCCATTCGACCAACATCTTTTGTGCTTGCTGCAGAATGGGTGGGACTGGGCCATCCTCCCCATTTTTTTGCATCTGTTCCAGTTCTGCTTTATATACTTGGTCAAATTTTACATAATATTTCCCCACCAGATGATCGCCTTTTATGCCGCTGCTTTCTGGCGTTTCGCCTTCCCCAAACTGTTGGTAGGCCACCATAGACTTACAAATATGAATGCCTCGATCATTGATTAGGTTTACTTTATGTACTGTGTATCCAGCGGCGTCTAATATGGTGGCCAAGGAGCTGCCTAAAAAGTTATTGCGTAGGTGACCTAAGTGTTGGGGCTTATTAGTATTGGGGCATGAAAATTCTACCACTATCTGTTGCTTTTGGCTAGGCAAACGACCATAAGTGGGATCTTCTGCAATAGAGGCTAAAGTAGCCATCCAAATGGCATCATCGATCACAAGGTTTAAAAAACCGCTGATTACATTATAACTGGCTATTAGCTTGGTATGGGTTTGCAGCCACTGGCCTATTGTTTCTGCCAATGTGGTTGGTTGTGCATTACATCTTTTACAAAAAGGGAATACAGGGAGTGAAAAGGTGCCTTCGAATTCTTTTCTGGTCACTTGTAAACTGCATGCCTCCTCTGATAAGGGTAGGTTATAGCGTTCTAAAAATGCTTGTTGTATGGCTAAGCGCAGTGTGGGTTCTAGTGATATGGCGTTTGTGGGCATAGCGGTTAAGGTTTTATTACAATTATCCTTGAAATTATAAATTTATAAGCATAATCTGTAGTAAAGGGAATTTGTAGGAAATGTTCACTGAACCGGTACGCTGACACAGTTTAGTGCACACTTATAATGGACTGATTTTTTCGGACATTTTTTTCTTACTTTTCTTTCCTATTTTTTCCCATTTGCTAAGCTACCAATTTTAAATGGTTAAGATAAACGTTCATAGGTTTTTGATAGTTAATACTAGAATGAAACCTTTGGTAATTATATTTAGTAATGTAACTATTAATTCCCTTTTTTAGGGATTTAATATTTTTAAACTCATTGATAAAGAGGTAATTATATTTTAGTGTTCTAAAAAATCTTTCCACTACAATATTATCAATACTTCTACCTCTTCCATTCATGGAGATTTGAATATTATGTTTTTTTAATAGATCTGTATGCTTATGACTAGTATACTGACTACCTTGATCACTATTAAAGTACTCTGGTGGAGGATATTTGCTAAGTGCTTCTTGCAATGTGTCTGTTACAAGCGTTGTATCCATGGTATTGGATAATTTATAACTTAGTATGGCTTTACTATGCCAATCCTATAATAGCCGAAAGATACATGTAACCAGTATTGGTTCGAATATAAGTAATATCCCCACTCCAAACCTGATTCGATTTAGGTACATGAACGTGCTTTGTTTTACCAGAGTTGAACCAATATTTATCCAACAAGTAACTATATACCTTATGTTGAGCATTTTTACAAGAAGTGGCTGGCTTCTTGCGAGGGTAAATAGCCGATATACCCAGTACACCCATATATTTAAGCACACGATCTCTACCTACATTAAACCCATCTTCTTGTAGTTGATTGTATATATAACGATAACCATATTCTGGATGTTCCCTGTAAATCAAATCTATTTTCTTTAAAATAGTTGAATTACAGTCGTTTAATTTCTTAGATTTGTAATATATCAAAGAGCGATTTATCGATAATAACGCACATTGTCTTGCCTTGGATAAGTGGGGAAGCTTGGATCTGACAAGACTTTTCTTACTTAGTAAATCCAAGCTCTTTAACTTTCCCACTGCCCAATCTCGCTCAACGGTGGCCTTGCCTAAGGCCTTGGCAAGTTCATCATTTTGATCCTTAAGTGCGTTAATTTCCTCTTTATACACACTAACAACCTTGGATGGATCAAAGGCTGTAGAGGCATTCTCTAAAAACTGACGTTGCCAATTTTGAAGAGTTTTGCTAGTAACGCCATATTTGGACGACAGCTCAACTAGCGTTAAATTGTAGTAGTTGATATTTAATCTGACAGGCAGTAAAAATTAGACTGTATAGATGTCAGTTAAGTTTAGTTTGTCAGGTATGCTCTTAAGATACGCGATTTGATTATTTTTTTCAAAGGCTAGTTTTTTACTATCTTCCCAAGTTTGTATAGGCGTTTTACCGTAACAGTACTTTCCAGAATGTGGTCGCTCATGATTATAATAATGTAACCAGCTATCTAAATCTTGTTTCAAGACATCCAGGTCTGTATAGATCTTCTTACGCATAGCTGTATCAAAGAATTCCTGTTTCATCGTTTTATTAAACCGCTCACAGAACCCGTTGGTTTGCGGTGAATAGGCTTTAGTAACAGTATGTTCTATGCCTTCTATGCTTAAAAACAACTCAAAGGCATGATGCTCTATTTTACCTTTATACTCAGTACCACGATCTGTTAGAATGCGCAAGAGGGGTATGCTTTGTTCTTGATACCAAGGCAATACTCTATCATTTAACATATCAGCAGCTGTCAAGGCTGTCTTATCAGTATAGAGTTTTGCATGAGCTACCCGAGAATAACTATCTATAAATACTTGCGTATAAACCTTACCTATCCCTTTAAAGTTACCAACGTAATAAGTATCTTGACAGCCTAAATAACCAGGGTGTTCTGTATCTATTTCTCCACATGCTTCTTGTTCATGCTTACGTTTTTCTAATGCGGATAGCTGAGATTCCGTTAAAACAAGGCCATCTTGAGCCATTTTAGCTTCTAAGGCTTTAAGACGTTTTTTTATATTATTTAAGTCATTACGTAACCAGATAGACCTGACACCGCCAGGAGAGACCAGGATACCTTGTTGCTTTAGTTCATTAGATACTCTAAGCTGGCCATAGGCTGGATAATCTATCGCCATATCTACTACTGCTTTTTCTATACTAGGATCTACTCTATTAGCCATAATCGGCTTCCTACGGCTTATCTCTTGTAAAGCCTCTTGACCGCCTGTTTCATACAAGGCTTTGAAGCGATAATAGCTATCTCTACTATAACCCATAGTTTTACACGCCGATGAAATGTTCCCCAACGTTTTTGCTAGCTCCAATAAGCCTACTTTCGGCTTGATGATTTTTTGATGTAAATTCATAATAGTAGTCGGTATTTATATCAACACAAATTAATAAATGTCAGATTAAATATCAACTACTACAACGAAAAAGCTTTAGAGTTAGTCCTATGGGCTATTTTCAAGAAGTAGGATAGTACGGAATGAAAGAAGATAGACTTCTTGATCTTGGGTACTGACCCTTACATAACCGACTAGTACCCTACTATAGGGTAAAATTTAGATGTATGAATTTGTAGATCGGTATATCGTATTGATAGAAGAACTAATGAAGGATAGGAAGGTATGGGGTCTAGTTGATGAACACCCAATGCCGTCAACCTAAGAAAAGTTTTAAACTGGCTCATATTATTTATATAACTGAAAATCAATTATATAATTTTTAGGTTGACAGCATTGAGTGAACGATAGTTGAGAAATATGTAATTAGTCGGCCCTGAAGTATTCATACTTCAAGTTATTTATTAAAAAAATAATCACCTGCCCCATTTCAATTTTTTCATGTTCTGTATCTATTCTAATCCTGGTATCTGTATACGTTAGTTCAGGATAAAGCATCTTAGTGCTATAGGTTTTATTTTACCTGATTAGGTGGGTATTAGGAATGTTTTTCTTGTAATAAGGCGTAGATTATGGCTAATAGCACATAGAATAGCATTGAGTTTGTCTCCCAATATTCCTTTCAAGTAGTTAACCGCTAATTTACCATCAGATTTCATATGACCAATATGTGGTTCAATAGCAGATCTTCTTTTTAGTGCTTTTTTGAGACTAGGCGTTATACCTCTTTTAGAGCCGCTTATAAATATATTACATTGACTATTAGGTATATTATGACCTCTGTAACCCCTGTCTACGAAGACGTGTTTTACCTGAGTACCAGATAGTTTTTCTGCTTGTAATAAACTTCTATGCAAGGTATGTCCATCATATTCATTAGGATGTAAAGCTTCCGTTGATACAATCAAGCCTTGTTTATGGGTGAGCGTAAATTGCACCTTACAACCATACTCATAGGGATTTAAAGCCTTACCTTTACTTACGCAGTAAACAGCAGGTTCATGGATACTATAGACTTTATTTTTACTTTTTTTTGATTGGTTAATAATCCTTTTACTTATAGAAAGCAGATGTCTAAACTGGGTGCGTATTGCTTCATCACACGATTGTATAGAGCGTTCTACATCTCTTACCACCCGACCAAGATAGTTTTTTAATGTTTTAACGCCTTTGGCTAAACGTTTAAACTGTTTAGCATGTGCATAGCCATCTACTTTACGTTTGATAGCTGGCCCTAGACGTTGGTAGGTTTGACGGAGTTTAACGCCTGTTTTCTTAGCTATAGCCACTAATTTTTGTCTAGCCTTATTAAGCAACGAAGAATCAGTTGGATAGCGAATATTTTTCTCCATTACAGTAGTGTCGGATATCACTTTTTCAAGTTCTTTTGGGCAGACTACTTTTTTTTTAATGGCTAATTGTATAGTCATCGATAAGATCTTATTAAGACCTTCTGCTCCCAATCTTTGACGCCAACGAGTTAATGAACTAGGGTGACAAGCTGCCTTAATCTGAAAATAATCATAGCCACAAAGGTATTGCCAATAAGGATTTTCTACCCATCTAGAAACTACTTGTTCATCAGAAACTTGGTACATATGACTGATAATGAGTAGGCCTACAATCAAACGAATAGGTAAAGGAGGTTGACCGGGGCCATAGCTAAAGCTGCGGGCTAAATCTGATTCTAAGGATTGCCAAGGAATGGAATCAGCTAACTGAAATAAGGCGTGTTGGGGATTAAGAATCCCAGATAAGCGTTGCTCAAAAAGCCTACCACAAGAATGATTTATCTTCTTAGATTTCATCCCTATTTTGCAAGGTTTTATACAAAAAAACTCTAAAAATGGTTATTATATATAATATAATATACGGGTTTTTATATTCATAAACAAATAAATATATAATATTTCAGGGCCGACTAGTTACATGCTTAATTGGAAAGAGTAGAGACCTAATTTTTTACTGTTTATCATGTTAAATGTCAACTACTGTAAAAAATTCGAGAAAAACAAACGTTCATACTCTAATTTAACTTTACAAAAAGGACAGGATGAAGAAACCTTTATCCACTCTCTAATGCATTCTTTATGATAATAATACTTACATGTACACTTGAGTGGGAATAGCTTATTGTTCTTTTCACTATCTGCGTGACATATAGCACATATTTCTTGTGTATCTGATGGTAGTGGTTTAATATTATCTCTATAGATGAAGCATACACGCTCTTCTATGTAAGCTATCATCTTTGGATTATTTTTTGTTTTTAAATAATTGTATGCCTCTTCAATACTACATGCATTCCTTTCATTACCTATCGCTATATCAAGTAAGTACTGAAACAACTCTACGTGTTCATGATCTATAGCACATTTGATCCCATTCAACCATCCTTCACTGATACAATTCTTAGGATATTCTTTTAATGCCTTTATGAGGTACTCTAATGCTGCTGATTTTTGTAATAATTCTGCATTTTTTGGTAGATCTGGGAACGATACGTTTCTATCATCAGATGATAATAGAAACTTTATTGTACCAGAGAGGAGGTTGTCAGGACATCTAGCCAAACCACGATAATCTGATGACCGGAGTTCATTAAGACTTAGCAATAAAGCCCTGTTAACTGTTTCAGTTTTTAACCTTTCTCTATCTGCTTTATCTCTATCCGGATGATTATACATTAATGACATAGTTAGAATATTGAGGCTAGGATTTTCCTGATACATAAACATTTTATCTCCACAAAACCTAGAAGAATAATAACGAATATTCAGAACGATTGTATCAATTACATTGATAGAATGATATATTCCTGCACATACCAATATTGATAATTCCGGTTTTCCTCCAAAGTCTGAATTACTATATCTTGTTTTGTTTAAATAACATACTGTATCGTCATCCAATATTTTATCCTTTCTACACTTATAACGATTAAGAATAAATTTTACCAACGATGAATTGTCAGTGTATATTGCACAATATAGTATCTTATTCATAAGGTTCATAAGATTTATAATCCTATATTCATAAATCATAAGATCTGCAAACAGTTTATTTTCTGGTTTCATTATGAACTCTATTACGCGATTTATAAAATTTTCATCACAATATTTAGATTCATTATTAATATTTTCTAATAAGTATAAGCTTTCAGATTGTATGAAGTCTTTGTAATTTTCTACTATATATTTTTGAACAAGTGGCTGCTCAATTAGTGCGGCGTGTCATAAATTTATAGGTATACCATCTCGACTAGCTTTATCTTCCACTATAAGTTGCAAAATTCCTTCTAATAACGTAGAAACATCCACTTTAGTATCCGATTTTTTTTCTCGTATAGAACGAAAGTATTTATCTACATGTTTCTTACACAGATCTACTATTTTGTCCTGTGTAGTCTTATGAACAGAAACAGAACCATTGGTATGACTTTTAGGATTATGATTAGCTGAATATGACCTATCCATATTAGCCTGATTTTTTATCATATTATTAGACTGGCTTAACCCATTACAGGATGCGATAAGAAGCAAAAAAACAAAATACTTTTTCATGAAGAGTAGTATTTTTGAATAAAAAGATGAAAATACGAGCAGCTGTATAACGTATAAAAACGAATTGAGGCCGTTGCAATAGACCTTTACGATTTGCCATAAAAAGTATCTTTTTATTTTTTAGAAGAAGGTAAAAAAAGGTTAAATTCTATTGATTTTTTTAGGTATTGATGCTTAAAACTTTTAATAATATTGTGTATGTCGCTCAAGCAAACTAAGCAATTAAGTTTTTCAGATATTTCCGCCAATAAGCGTAAGTGCAAACACACTTTCTTTGATCAAATCAACAAGCTAGTTAATTGGTCAGTAGTAGAAAAAGCACTCCGATTACATTATCCTAAAGGTTTACGTTTATCAGGCAAACCGGCCTATAGTCCTCTGCTTCTATTCAAAATGCTATTGCTACAGACGTGGTATGGCTTGAGCGACTATGCAGTCGAAGAAGAAGTGAATGATCGTATCACTTTTAGCAGATTTTGTGGTATTTCGATGGATAGTTCTGTTCCAGATCATAGTGTACTAAGTAGATTTAGAACTACCCTTACAGAGAAGAATGCTTTAGAAAAGTTATTGCATATCATTAATAATCAGCTATCTGATCATGGTGTATTGGTTCAAAACGGTTCAGCAGCTGTAGATGCTTCTATTACCCCTACCCCTAGACGCCCTAAAGGTAAAAAAAGCTACGATCTGCATGAAGATGGAACCATAACCACAGCTGAAAGTTATCAAAAAGGAGTAGATCCAGAAGCAAGTTGGATAAAAAAAGGCCATCATCTCTACTATGGCTATAAGCGGCATGTTCTTGTGGAAAGCAAAGAGGGGTTGGTGCTAGCCGTAGGTACCACAAAAGCATCTAGTCATGATAGTGGGCATTTACAGGTATTATTGGATAAAGTAAGGCTAAAATCAGGCAGCAGACTCTATGCAGATAAAGGCTATAGCGGGTCGCCCAACGAAAATTTACTAAAGAAAAAGAAGTTAAAATCAGCTATTCAGAAAAAAGGGGCTAGAAACAATCCTTTATCACCCACTGCTAAACGGTTTAATAAATTAGTATCTAAAACGCGCTATAAAGTAGAACGGGTATTTGGAAGTATTAAAAGTTGGTTCCGTAGCTCAGGAGCCAGATATATAGGCCTTGCTAAAACCCATACGCAACATGTTATGGAGGCAATAGCCTATAACTTATATAGGTCCCCAAACATCATATTAAGAGGTATCTAGGGGAATGGTGTGTCCAAAATAGATTGAAAATGACTAAAAAATCAGTAAATAAATAGTTTTATACCACTATAACATCAAATATGGCAAGGAAATAACCCTGGAAGATTAATCAAAATTATACCTTCAACCTATCACAACGGCCTCGAATTGCAATTTTCAAAAAATATTTCGAAAAAAGCAAGTAATTATACCATAATTTTATTGTATGCTATACATAGCTACTCTATATCCGCTAATTTTTATCTAAAATTCATGCATTTCCATTTACTTGAAAGAATAGTTTCAATACAATCTATAAATTGCACATAATTTCCCCAAAAACCACGCATCATAGGCTATCTATTAGTCACCCTATTCCTCCCACTCCTCCTGGCTATATCTACTCGTTAAGTTAACTGAACCAGCTTTTTTAACAACTAAATCATAAGTAGAATAGGCAGCCAATACAGACTTTCCAGAAAAAGCAATACCCACTTCTACTACTTCCTTTACATGAGGATGTTGTAATAGTTCAGTATGATACGATTGGTCTTTTATTTGTTGTAATGCAAGCTTGCCTGAATTTTCTAATTCTGCCTCTTTGCGAACCTGCTTAAACTCCAATAAAATCGCCTTTGTATCTTCTTTGGGAATTAATAGCACATCATAACGGCCTAAGCCACTTTCTCGATTCGAGCGTATATAATGGGTTATACCCAAACTGGCTAGCATGCCTAACACAAACCCATGGTAAAAACCTTCGGATGTTTTACTTTGTTTTGTATCAAAATAACTAACACTACGGCGTAAAAAATAGCTAAGCTGTTCTACAAAAGTTGGTACATCACCAACTACTAAATGTTTCAAAAAAGAATCATATTGACGCTTTCGTTCAAACTGACGAATGAACCATTCTTGAAAAAATGTGCTATAGAGTCGCCATATTTCATAATTAGGAACTTTTATCCTACAATCATATACATTCGTATAAGCGCTTAACTGGCTTGTTTCAAAGGTCAAATAGCCAGCAAACAATAAAAGGCTCCAAAAAGATGTATCATCTTTATCTAGGATATCAAAAGCAAGATGTTTGTTGATAGATATATCTAAGGATTCTCCTCGCATCAACTGCTCGAATTGTTCTTTGATATCCGAATGAGCAACAAGTATTTTTTGTTCGATTAAGTTATTATTACCCGTATTGACCCAATAGACATCAAATCGACCTTCCTCACTCAAACAATAAATAATAGACCAAGGATTATACATCACTAAATCTCCTACTCTATAACCATTATACCAACTTTTTACTTGATCCATACAAATAGGAAGGTCTTGTTTGCTAAACAAATCTTGAACTTCTACTTCGCTCAAACCAAAATGGCTGCTATAACCTTGATCTAAAATGGTATAAGTTTTCAGGTTATTCAATCCAGATAGCATGCTATCCTTTGAAACACGCAATATGCCTGTTAAGACTCCTCTTTCCAAGTAATCATTATCTTTTAAGGCAGCACTAAAAATATTGCGCATAAATGCAACCATAGCGTCTAAGTAATCTGAATTACCGTAAGCTTTATTAAGAGGCGTATCATATTCATCTATTAGAATATAAACCTTCTGGCCATGGTGTTGGTAAAGGCATTGACTGAGTAACTCTAAAGAAACTTCCAACTCTTGCTGATTGGCTTCCTTGTTGAGGATAGTATGTAATTGACCTAATTGTATTTCATTGATTTTATCGCTTTTTAGCAAATAAGCATATGAACTATAAACTCTCAAGATCAAACTATATACCGCATTATAAGCCCCTTGAAAACTATCCGCATTAACATCCTTAAAACTTAGCATAATAACTGGGTACTTACCTTGATGTTGATCAATGTATCTACCACCTTCTAACTTGCTAATCGCTAGATTATCAAATAGACCTTTTGTACTTACACCACTAACCTCTGAAGAAAAAAAATGTTGCAGCATAGACATATTCAGCGTCTTGCCCCAACGACGAGGACGGGCTATTAGCGTAACCTTATCTCCTTTGCTTAAAAAATCAAAAATCATAGCTGTTTTATCACAAAACAGATAATTTCCTTTTACTAACTCCTGAAAGTTACTAACTCCAATCGGTAATTTTTTCATGATGAGAAGATTTAAGACTTATATAGCAAAAAACATAATTTATTCTACCTCTTCTTTAATTTTTTTCAATTCATCTGGCATATTATTCTGCCAGATATGTTCTTTGAAATAGCTTTTTAAAGCTATTTTTCTTTGTATATCCTTAGCAAAAGGTGCTTGCTTAACATGATCAGGGATTATTTCGTTTTTTGCTGCTTCTGTTAAACCGGATGACCATAATTCAAAGGCACTAGAAAAAAATTCTTCCTCTAATTTATTTAACCTTTCCAGTCTATCTTTTTTTTGTTTAGCTAACTTTTTAAGCGCTATTTCATTAGGGGACATATAGTCATTCTCAACCCAAGAGCCACCTTTTTGTAAAACAGACATAAACGTTCCCAACTTGTTTTTATATTTATTCAATGTACCAGATTTATGCTGAAGGGCAAAAGAAAAGTGATCAATAGAGGTTTGAATGGTATCTGCTGTATTAGTACCCTTATTATAAATTTGACGAATTTGAGGAAGACCAAATCCTATTTCTTCAAGATCTCTACAATCTATATCCTCCCATTCTTTTGGTAAAGCATGGCTTTCATCTAATGACGTTTTTATAGCTTCATTTTTTTGAACTAAGGATAAAGTGTTCTTGAAAGATTGACTACTTGCTAAATCTAACTGCAACTTAAAAGCATCAACGAAAGCCTTGTCGAACCTAAAAACAGAAAAACCAGCTTTCCCAGTTTTGCCACCAACCCTTTCCATAAGACCTTTGTCAATTATCCTTTGTACAACCTTTTTCAAGGTTTTTTTCGTCGTGTTGATGACACTAGATAGGGTTGCAATCATTACTGGACCTGTAATAGGCTCTCCTCTAACCATACAACAACCAATAAAATATTCAACGATGCGTTTTTGAATGCCACAAAGCTTAGAGACTGCTTCATGATAATTGCATTTCGTATCAATTCTATTATGACTGCATGATATACCTTTACTGGCCAGTTTATTTTCGGTGATTTGACTAATTACTCTTTTGATAGACAAATCCTCTCCTTTTTTATTAGACCTTCTATCATCTAATGCTTGAGAGGGATCTTCTACTAAACCAATGGGCTTACTTATATTTTGATTGATAACTTCATTCTGAAGCAAATAAGGAGCCCTTCTTTTAGGTACAAACTTTTGCTTGGTTCCATCTGGTGCAGAAACTGGAGCAGTCATAATTTATCTGTTAATATCCTTCCATCATTTTTGAATTAGCCAAATGGGAAGCAGTATAGTTACTTTTTAAGTTATGCATTCCTAACAGTTCACGGGTGAACGTATCAATATCTTCTCTACCTGCTGTGCTTGCAGTACTCTCAAATACCGTTGATTTGCGTCTTCTGTATTTTTCAATTTCTTTGCACTTCCTGATATACCCAGAAAACTATAATGGACTGATTTTTTCGGACATTTTTTTCTTACTTTTCTTTCCTATTTTTTCCCATTTGCTAAGCTACCATTTTTAAATGGTTAAGGTAAACGTTCATAGGTTTTTGATAGTTAATACTAGAATGAAACCTTTGGTAATTATATTTAGTAATGTAACTATTAATTCCCTTTTTTAGGGATTTAATATTTTTAAACTCATTGATAAAGAGGTAATTATATTTTAGTGTTCTAAAAAATCTTTCCACTACAATATTATCAATACTTCTACCTCTTCCATTCATGGAGATTTGAATATTATGTTTTTTTAATAGATCTGTATGCTTATGACTAGTATACTGACTACCTTGATCACTATTAAAGTACTCTGGTGGAGGATATTTGCTAAGTGCTTCTTGCAATGTGTCTGTTACAAGCGTTGTATCCATAGTATTGGATAATTTATAACTTAGTATGGCTTTACTATGCCAATCTATAATAGCCGAAAGATACATGTAACCAGTATTGGTTCGAATATAAGTAATATCCCCACTCCAAACCTGATTCGATTTAGGTACATGAACGTGCTTTGTTTTACCAGAGTTGAACCAATATTTATCCAACAAGTAACTATATACCTTATGTTGAGCATTTTTACAAGAAGTGGCTGGCTTCTGACGAGGGTAAATAGCCGATATACCCAGTACACCCATATATTTAAGCACACGATCTCTACCTACATTAAACCCATCTTCTTGTAGTTGATTGTATATATAACGATAACCATATTCTGGATGTTCCCTGTAAATCAAATCTATTTTCTTTAAAAAAGTTGAATTACAGTCGTTTAATTCCTTAGATTTGTAATATATCAAAGAGCGATTTATCGATAATAACGCACATTGTCTTGACTTGGATAAGTGGGGAAGCTTGGATCTGACAAGACTTTTCTTACTTAGTAAATCCAAGCTCTTTAACTTTCCCACTGCCCAATCTCGCTCAACGGTGGCCTTGCCTAAGGCCTTGGCAAGTTCATCATTTTGATCCTTAAGTACGTTAATTTCCTCTTTATACACACTAACAACCTTGGATGGATCAAAGGCTGTGGAGGCATTCTCTAAAAACTGACGTTGCCAATTTTGAAGAGTTTTGCTAGTAACGCCATATTTGGACGACAGCTCAACTAACGTTAAATCTTCTTTTAGCAAAGCTAATACTATTTTAGTCTTTTCTTCCGAACTAAAATGCCTAATCTTTTTCCTTCCCATCTGATTAATTTATTTTATGACTTTAAAACTAAACTATACGGAAAATAAAGTAAAAGATTTTTGTCCTGTTTTTTCAGTCCATTATATTTAAGAACGGACAACTGGTTGGCCTTCTTTAACTGCCTTAGAAGTGGTTGCTTGGCCAAAGCAGGCTACCACTTTCTCGATAAATCTGAAAGGAGTTTTCAGGGTGCTTTATACTCCTTTCTCAACGGTGCTTTTCATACCAGCGATGGTATTTGGGCTAGTGCTGAAAGGGATAGTGGTATAGGCCGTACAGATATCATTATGGAAGACCAAGATAATGAGCATAGAACTATCTATATTTTTGAGCTAGAAGTAGATAAACCAGCCTTAGAAGCTTTGGAGCAAGTACGTCATAAAGATTATAGCCTTCAATATGATTTATGCCATAAGAAGGTGCTTATAGGTTTAAAATGTGATGCTGCAAAACTCAATATTACAGAGGCAGTTATTGAAATCCATCAACGCGATGCGTGGCATGCTTTTCAGGTAATATCGCGTAAAAATTTTAACGTTAATGCTGTTGGTTACTTTCAAGAGGTAGAAGCGCAAAGTATTTGAAGAATAGATTTAGAGTATCTATTCACGCCTCTGGCTTGGCCCTTTGTCTCCTTCGATAAAAAGTCTGGCCCGATAGCACATAGCTGAATCGATCAGGTGTTCGTGTTTTACTAGAGCGCCATTTTTTATCGAAGGAGACGCTGGGCTGGTAATTGGTCAGCTATTTGCTTTTTCAGAAAAACGTAGCCATTTCCAAGCAAGAGCTATGGGGCGTAGATGTCTCTTCAAGACATACGGGGCATATGTGTTTCTGCTCTTTTAATTTTAATAATGCATTCATATACTCGAAGTACTCATCCCGGCAAGAGCTATGGGGCGTAGATGTCTCTTCAAGACATACGGGGCATATGTGTTTCTGCTCTTTTAATTTTAATAATGCATTCATATACTCGAAGTACTCATCCCGGCAAGAGCTATGGGGCGTAGATGTCTCTTCAAGACATACGGGGCATATGTGTTTCTGCTCTTTTAATTTTAATAATGCATTCATACACTTGAGGTATTCATCCCGCTTAGGGCCATTATATATATCTTTGATATTGTCAAGGATAGTGAGTCCTTTTTCGTCCTTGTAATTAAGAAATAAATCTATATACTTGGTTTTAATTCCCTCCTTTTGTAGAGCGGTTATGAGTAATTTCAAAATTTCCGGTTTCTCTAGAAAAAGCGGAAGATAGTTGTTCCACATTTTTGAGTCCTCTAGAAAGAGCTGGAGAAAGTGATGTACATTTTCTATAGAAAAACGAGTGTACGGCAATAAGATGTCAACCATTCTTTTATTGCGTAGCTTAATGGCTCGATAAAGTGCTTGCTTCCTAACATCCGGTCCATTGAGGAGGTCTGGGAAAAGGCTGATTAGTTCTTTAATCAATTCCTCAAGACATCCTTTTTGACTATCAGCTGTGCTATTATACTGGTGCAAAAGTATTATAGAATATGCTGTATGATGCGGACTATTATCAAGATTAGATAGGTCATAAGGAAAAATTTTCAATAATTCAGGGATGATTTTACGTAGTAAAATATCTAAGGCTGTAGTAGGGTTACAATTTTCTGGATAAAAAATTTGTATCATACGACGCAGAATGTTGGGGTTATGCACCCCTTCTGGGTTTAGAAATGGCGTTAGCAGTTTCGAAATTGCCTGTTCTATTAAGTTTGGATTGCTATTGATAGTCTCAGCTAGTGACTTTATAACTTCAGGATTATCCATATCGATTAGCGTTAAATTAACCTTCGAATGTGCTAGAAGCTTACGTTTTATTAACTTATCACCACGTAAGTATGCATAGGTCACCTCGTTCTTATTAAGCTCAGTATCCGGATCATCCAATAACATTTCAATTATCTTTATGGCGTCTTTATATGCTTGACTTAGAAGTGAATTTGGATTTAATAGGTTAGAAATTATTGCTTTTCTTGTGTTTGGATTGCTATTGATAGTCTTAGCTAGTGACTTTATAACTTTAGGATTATCCATATCGATTAGCGTTACATTAACCTTCGGATGTGTTAGAAACCTACATTTTAATGACTGATCACCATGTAAGCATGCATAGGTCACCTCTTGCTTATTAAGTTGAGTATCTGAATCATCTAATAACATTTTAATTATCTTCATGGCACCTTTATACCTTTTAGACGCTTCCCCCCCCTTGTTTTTTTGGGGAAAATTCTCAATAGCGCAGCAAGTTGCTAACTGTAATGGGGAAGATGAAGGGGCTTGGTTACTTTGACTAAGGCTAACACGCTGATTTGTATTTTTTGTAGTTTTCTTGTAGTCGCCAAACAGGCGAGCAGCCTGCTCGTACTCGCCACGCCCGCAATGAAGATGGAATTTTATAGCTGTTAACAGAGGTGTTACTGTAATGTTGTGCTTATTTTCGTTGTAGGAACTGTTTGTGGCATCCGCTGCCCCATACTTCATTTGCGTATTACATGAAACATACAGGAAATAAGAAAATAGATTCCATGCCAGCGGCTTGCGGTAACGACAAGTATGCGAGACTGCCCGTCGTATTAAATGCAGTAATACCATATCCTTCTAGTTAAGTTAAGTATAACTATAATGCTATGGCATAACATACTAATTTTGTATACGAAAGTCAACTCTATAAACTGATGATTAAAGGTAACATAGCAGTGGGCTATATAACGTTACTACTGTGGCTAGTAACCGAAACGTAAGGCTATCTATTTTAGAGCTTGTTTTAATAATGTATTTGCCAGGGGTATATGGGTATTGTGGCCGCCGATAAAGGAATGCGGCGCTTCAGTAAAGCGGAAGTCTTTAAACAATCTATTGTTCAGCGGATTAGAAAAACAGCCTGTTTGCAGCCCACGAAGTGGGCAAGTTCTGTTTTTCCCGCTGAACAATAGATTGTTTCATTGCCTTTACTGTGCGCCAAATCTTTTATCGGCGGTCATAAGCGCGGGGGGGCATTACAGCAGCTTACCTCAAAGCTTCTTCTAATAACTTACTAGCCAATGATGCATTGGCTTTCCCCTGGCTTTTTTTCATGATTTCGCCCATAAACATGGCCAGCAGCCCCGACTTGCCATTTTTATAAGCTATGACCTTGTCTGGATAGGCTGCTAATACCTCTTCAACCAGCGCTTTTAGATTGGCTTCGTCACTATCCTGTATCAGGTCTAACTGCTCTGCAAGGGCTATAGGGGTGGCATCTAATTGTTCCAATAACAGGGGAAAGATTTGACTGGCCGCAACAGAAAAACTCACCATGCCGCTTTCTACCAAGGTGATCAATGCAACAAAACGGTCTACCGTTAAGGGAAAATCCTCTAAAGAAAGCGATAGCTCGTTCAAATACCCTTTAACAGGCCCCAACAACCAATTGGCGGCAGCAGTATAGTGGGTAGTATGCTGACATAGCTCATCAAACAATATTGCAAAAGCTTTGTTTTCAGTAAGTACCGAAGCGGTATAATCTGAAAGGCCATATACCCCTACAAATTTTTTGAAATAGGCGCTTGGCAACAAAGGCATCGTCCTTCGAATGCGCGCTATCCATTCCTGTGAAACCCATATAGGCGGAATGTCTGGTTCTGGAAAATAACGGTACTCACTAGCGCTCTCTTTGGCACGTAGGCTAACCGTTTCACCCGAAGCCGCTTGAAAGTTCCTGGTTTCTGCAATCACCGGTTCGCCTGCTTCTAACCGTGCGATTTGTCGATCGATCTCATAAGCAATGGCCAGCTGAACATTGCGCATGGAATTCATGTTTTTAACCTCTACTCTCGTACCTAAGCGATTGGATTCCTTGGGGGCTACTGAGATATTGGCATCACAACGCAAAGAAGCCTCTTCCATATTGCCATCACAAATCTCTAAATACCGAACCAATTTGCGGATTTCAGCTAAAAACTGATAGGCTTCTTCCCCTGTGGTGAGCGCTGGCGCGGTAACCAATTCTAATAAAGGCGTTCCTGCACGGTTATAATCCAATAAGGTAATGTCCTCCACTATGCCATGTAATGACTTGCCAGTGTCTTCTTCTAGATGCATGCGGATCAGTGGGATTTTTTTTTTCACCCCCTCATTTGAATAAATGTTTACAAAGCCCCCTCGGCAAATAGGGGTGGTATCTTGCGTGATTTGAAAGCCTTTCGGTAAGTCTGGATAGAAATAACTCTTTCTTGCAAAAAGGTTTACATCTGTGATGGTGGAGCCACAAGCCAACCCTAACTTGATCGCATAGTCAAATGCTTTCTTATTGACTCTAGGCAATGTGCCAGGGCAGGCCAATGTAACAGGACTCAGGTTCGTATTGGGAAGCGCACCATATTCAGCCCTATCTGAGGAAAACATTTTACTCTCAGTGAGCAGTTGAATATGGATCTCTAACCCAATAACTACTTGATATTGCGCCTTTATAGCCTCATCATTCAGGTTATTCATAACGTTTTAATTCAAATTTTTCTCCAAGATAAAGCCTACGTACCTGTTCATCTTCTGCTAATTCTTCTGCAGTGCCTGCTTTAAGCAATGTACCGGCAAACATCAAATAAGCTCTATTCGTAATGGAAAGGGTTTCATCTACATTGTGATCGGTAATCAGCACACCAATGTTATTGTGCTTGAGTTTGGCGATAAGCAGTTGGATCTCTTCTACAGCAATAGGATCTACACCTGCAAAGGGTTCGTCTAGCAATACAAATTTAGGGTCGGTAGCCAACGCTCTAGCTATTTCTGTACGGCGACGTTCCCCTCCAGAAAGTACATTCCCCTTACTTTTCCGTATATGGGTAATGCTAAACTCTTCTAATAAACCATCTAGTTTTTCTTTGCGTTCCTGTTTCGAAAGACCACGCATTTCCAGTACTGCCATAATGTTTTCCTCTACTGTTAATTGTCTAAAAACAGAGGCCTCCTGGGGTAGATAGCTAATCCCCTTTTGGGCACGTTTGTATAGGGGCAATGGTGTGATGCAGGTTTCGTCTAAATAAATATTGCCACTATTTGGCTTGATCAGCCCAACTGTCATATAGAAGGTAGTGGTTTTGCCTGCCCCATTAGGGCCTAGTAACCCTACAATTTCCCCAGAAGAAACGGTCAGTGAGATGCCTTTTACTACCTTACGACCTTTGTATTCCTTGATTAATGAATCAGCACGAAGTTGCATAGAAATCTTTTGTATTAAATGGAATGGCCGCTTAACGGAATTGGTAATAAGCGGTATACATCACCAGCTGCAATAGACTGCTTTCGAAATATGCTTGCGCTCAGGAGTTTGTAGAAGACACAGCGCGCAAAACCAAAGCGTACTAGATGTACGTGAGGAGTTAAGCACTGAATCGACTTGCAAATTACCAGCAGAAGTAGCGTTTCGAAAGAAGTCTAAATGATGGCATAAAGGTGCATGATATGTATATCTGCTCATTTTACTAATTTAAGGTAAATTATGGACTTTATTGCTATTTTCCAGTTTGTGCTGGCGGCCTCGCATGCAGGATAAAGGTAAAAAGCCATATATTTGACCTGACATCCACAAGGGATTTCAGATAGGTAGGTTTTTTTGCCTACTATAATGCATAGGTTACTGAATAAAAATATAATCATCTATACTTCATTGCAGTTTTTAGTAGAACACGAAGATCCCCATTCTAAGGCTAGAGCAGGGCTGATCACTACTAGTAGAGGCACCATCCGTACGCCTATTTTTATGCCAGTAGGCACAATTGGGTCGGTAAAAGCTATTCCACAGCAAGTACTACAGGACCAGCTCGATGCTGATATTATCTTAGGCAATACCTACCACCTTTATCTGCGTCCAGGTACTAAAATCTTAGATGGAGCAGGAGGCCTGCACGCTTTTATGGGATGGCATCGTCCCATATTAACCGATAGCGGGGGCTATCAGGTCTACTCTTTAGCAGGCAATCGCAAGCTTACAGAGGCAGGGGTCACCTTTCGTTCCCATATAGATGGGTCCAGCCATCTCTTTACACCAGAAAGTGTAGTAGACATTCAACGCAGTATTGGCTCTGATATCATGATGGTATTGGATGAGTGTACGCCTTATCCTTGCAGCTACCACTATGCAAAGGATTCTATGGAGCGTACCCATCGCTGGCTCAAAAGGGGGATAGACTATTTCGATGCTACCTTAACGGAACAGTATGCCCATCAGACGCTTTTCCCGATTGTCCAAGGCAGCATTTATAAAGATTTGCGGGTACAATCTGCAGAAACCATTGCTGCAGCAGATAGGCCTGGCAATGCCATAGGAGGGGTATGCCATCCTACTGGCCAACTCTATGAGATTACAGAATTGGTTTGTTCCATTTTACCCAGAGATAAACCACGTTATTTAATGGGCGTGGGCACTCCGCTGGATCTTTTAGAGTGCATTGCATTAGGTGTAGATATGTTTGACTGCGTTATGCCCACTCGAAATGGACGCAATGGTACGTTGTTCACTACACAAGGCATCGTAAACATTAAAAATAGAAAATGGGCGCATGACTTTAGCCCTATAGATGCCGCACTGGGCGGCCCTGTCAGTGGCTATTATTCAAAAGCCTATCTGCGCCACTTGATTACCACTAAAGAACTATTAGGAGCGCAATTGGCCAGTGTGCATAACCTAACTTTTTATCTGTGGCTGGTGCGTCAAGCTAGCGTGCAAATTCAACAAGGTAACTTTGCCGCATGGAAGAACCATATGGTTAAAACCATCATGGAAAAAATCTAATCAACATGAAGCTACTAGATCGATATATTTTTAAGAAGTTTTTTTCCACTTTTTTTGTTGTACTGACCATTGTTACGCTAGTGATTGTTGTCATTCATGTAGCGGAAAATGTCAGCAGCTTTACAAAGCACCACCTTTCATTTTTGCAGGTATTTAGCTATTATTGCGTACTGGTTCCCTACATAGTGAATCTTTTAGTCCCTATTATTGTCTTTTGGACTACGATCTGGGTGACCACTAGATTGGCAAAGCGGTCAGAGATTATTGCCCTATTAAGTAGTGGCATTAGTTTGCATCGCATCATCACACCCTATATCATTATTGCACTGTTCCTTACTGGAGGTAATTTTTACCTAACGGGTTGGTTGCTAGCTAGTTCGAATAAGCAACGTGTTCAGTTTGAAACAGAATATCTTGGCATGGGTTTTTTTGTTCAATCAGACTATGTACAACTTAAAGTAGGTGCTGATCAATATCTCTATATTGCTAAGTACCATGGCTATAATGATACGGGATATGATGTCAGCTTAGATACTTTTCAAGACCATGCATTGGTTGAGCGACTGCATGCTGAAAAGATACAATGGTCTACAAGGGAGCAGACTTGGATGGTGCGGTCTTGGAAAAAACGTCTCTTTTTTCCAAAGCATGAGGAGGTTACAGAAGGAGATCGCTTGACCATTTCTTTAGAGGTGCACCCAGAAGATTTTTCCATTAACCCCAACCTAAAAGATGGGTTGACCCTTCCCGAGCTGACCTCACATATTCAAAAACTGATCTATAAGGGTAACGAAAGCGTCCGTTTTTTCATAGCAGAGTTACACATTCGATATATGACACCTTTTGCCATTATCATTCTGATTGTATTGGGTTTTTTGGTTGCAGTACATAAGCCTAGAGGTAGTGTAGGCAGGCGCATTACCTTAGGTAGTATCTTAGCCTGTTTGTATATCGTCCTCTTTTTATCTGCTAAAATTGTAGTGGAGACCCAAAGCGAACACCCACTGTTGGACATATGGCTGCCTAATATTATCTTTTCTATTATCTGTATAACTTTCTATCGACTCGTACCTAAATAATAGGCCCAATGGTGCTTGGATCATTGGCTACTAGGATAGTTATGCCCAAACAAAGCGCTGAATAACTAAATATATTACGTTATTTGTACAAATAATTGCTATATTCGTGCAAAACTTATTGCTTCCAGGCTATTTTTAGTGGTCTATAATGTATGTCTATAAAAGTTTAAATGTTAATCCCCCACCATGAAAACCAAGGTGCTTATTCTCACTACAACTGAGCCTGGTAATCCTTTTCCGGAAAATTTTAGTTGTTGGTGTGCGGGTGCATTAGAAGCCAAGGGGTACGATACAAAATTAGAAACAATCAGCTTAGACAAGTTCATAGAATCTTCCCAGCCTTTAGAGATTCAGCAAGAGCAGTTAACTGCTTTACAAGATACCCTATCCATGATAGAAAAGTTGGTTCTGATTCTTCCCGAACACAATAATATGATACCAGCTGGTTTAGATAACTTTATAGCGTTGGCTGCTACGATGAAAGACAAATATACGTTATGCAAATTAATAGCCATTGTAATGGATCCTGTTGCTGATAAGGGTGAGGAGCCGCCTGTGTTGTTTCGTTATCCACTGCATAAATTAGATCTGTTTTTTGGTCCAACCTTGAGTGCCAACCGCATACGTATTAGAAATAGCCCAACGGGTAATATGTGTCCGCTCTTTGCGGAATCTTATAACGACCTTTGTCGGTTGGTTGAACAAATTGTGGCGTAAAGGTAAAAAAACAGATTAGCCCTCACCCACACTGTTGGGTATAACCCGCGGTGTGGGTGAGGGCTGAAAAACATATCGCTCAGGTGTTAGTGTTTTACTAGACCTCTTGCAAAACCTATTTCTAATGGCAATTTTGGTGTCGAAGCTTGTCTATGCTCCTCAAATACATTAAGTATTCTGCGGTGCTCGACTACACTTCTCCTAAAAATTGCTCATCACAAAGTAGGTTTTGCAAGAGATCTACTAGAGCGCCATTTTTTATCGAAGGAGACGCTGCGGCTGGTAATAGATTAGCCACTTGCTTTTTCAGCCAAAGGTAGCGTATGCGTTCAACGCTATGGCCATAGTAGAAAAATGCCCCTGTAGATACGGAAAAAAGGCTATTTGTCTTTTAGACAAAATTTGCAACGAATACCAGGCTGGTAATTGTCATCTAAATCCGCTGTTGTTAAAGGCATGCGACAGCCATAGCAAAGTAGGCTGTTTCCTTTTTTTAATCCATGGCCTAGAGAGATGCGTTCATCAAAAACAAAACATTCTCCTTTCCACCTGGAAGCTTCTTCGCGCGTGTGGGCTAAATATTGCAGAATGCCACCACTAAGTTGATAAACCTCTTTGAAACCATTGGCCAACATGTAAGCAGATGCCTTTTCACACCTGATCCCTCCCGTACAAAACATAGCAATAGGCTGTTCCTTATAGGGCGTTAAATGGTTTTCAACAAAGTCAGGAAATTGGCTAAAATAGGTTGTTTTAGGATTCAATGCCCCTTCAAAGCTTCCCAACCGATGTTCGTAATCATTGCGTACGTCAACCAGAACAGCTGCCTTATCCAGGGTACGATGCCAGTCTGCAGCCAAGACGTGGTGGCCACGTAGTTTCATCGATGAAACCGCTGGCTTGTGCATGGTTATGATTTCTTTTTTTACTCTAACCTTTAAGTGGCGAAATGGTTTATGCCTCGCTTGAGAATATTGATACCACAAGTCACTAAATGGTGGCATGGTTGTTATCTGGGCTATGGCATCATCCAACAGATCAGGCGATCCAGCAATGGTACCATTAATGCCCTCTGGAGCAATCAGTAGGGTGCCTGTTAGGGCGCTGCATATAGATTGAAGATGCTGTTGAAGTGCTTCTAGACCATCTAGGGGCACAAATTTGTATAAGGTAGCTACTTTAAACATATATATGTTATAGTATTTAGATTTTAGTTGTTTCAAATTTAGCTAAATTCTTGTCATAAATTCTACTTTATCCTTTGGTAATGCTATTAGACCTTGTTCAAAACCTATCTTTAGTAGGCTTTGCAAGCAGTCTATTGTTTATAGATAGGGGCTAATGTAAAACGTTTGCCCGGCAGTGCGCGCAACAGCCCTTGTAATTCTAGTGACAATAATGCTGCTTGTAAGGCACCAGGGGATAGAGTGGTCATATAGGTTAGCCCATCAATCGTGATGGGTTGCGTTGCTTGTTGCAACTGTTTTAAGACCAATTGTTCTGATTCCGTAAGTGGATAATTGGCATACGTATCGGCTTGAGGTGGATGGTGCACTGTCCAGTTCATGATATAAGCTAAGTCATCTATATGGGCCAGGAGATGTGCCTGATGCCGTTTAATCAATCGATGGCATCCTGCAGAAGTAGCTGCGTAAATACTACCCGGTAAGGCAAAAACCTCCCGGTGGTAGCTGTTGGCATAGTAGGCAGTTATCAAGGCACCACTTTTTTCTTTGGCTTCAATCACTATGGTTACATCTGCTAGGCCAGCTAAAATTCTGTTGCGTGCCACAAAGGTATGGGCGCCTAGTCCACTGCCTATAGGGTATTCTGTCAGTAACCCCCCTTTGCCCCCACACATTTCTAGTGCTATTTTTTTGTGCGCAGTGGGATAGATTTGATGCAAACATGTTGGCAATACCGCTATTGTAGGTAACCCCATCTCTAATGCTTGTTTATGGGTCCATATATCTGCCCCATAGGCTAAGCCACTGACCACAACTGGCTGATAGGGAAGGAGTTGCTCTAAGAATTTGGTAATTGATGCTTGTCCATAAGTGGTTAATTGCCTGGTGCCTACAATGGTAACTATGCGTTGCTCATTCAATAGTGGTTTCCCCTTGTAGTAGAGCAGGGAAGGCCCATCTGGTAGTTCGAGCAACCGTTTGGGATAGGATGCCTCCTCTGTTGTCAACAGTTGAATGCCCTCTGCTTCATGGAGCTGGACAATCTTTTCTGCCTCGTTCAAGCTACCGCTTGAAGTGATCGATTGGGCTATTTTATAGGGAAGCAAACTGTTCCCTTTATGTGCAGCTGCAAATATTGCTTGGCCACTTCCAAAATAAGCTAATAATTTTTTTAATCGGGCAGAGCCTATACCTGGCACCAATGAAAGTGCCAATCGGTAGTGTTTTTCAGTTAGGGGAGCCATATGGCTAATTTACAGTATTTCTGATCTAAAACCGCTTATGCCTGCACTAAATCATTTGTATGCATAGTAGAAATTACTTAACATTAAAAGGATGCTTTTTAAAAATTAAAGGTAGATGATAGGCTTTATAGCCTAAAAACATATATGCTCGTATTTACTCATTTAATAGCAATTATTTATATAGGAGTGGGATTGTTGATTACTGCTTGTAATAGATATAGGCTTGGAGGTGTTCCTAGTGTGGAAGGTAAAGATGTTGGTACAACTAAAATAGAGCAAGGCGAGAAACCCCTAGATAGGTCTAAGCTTTTTGAAGTGGACGAGCATGGTAAGACCCTATTTTGTAAGGCAATAGAGGCAGGTAATTATAAGAAGCTGAGGCTTTTACTGAGTACGCTCTTAAGAGAGATAGAACATCTGAAGACGATCTCTTATGATGTAGTATGTTTAATAACTGGTTATAAGTTGAATAAGCAAGATAATAAACAATATCCTAAAAGGGCTTTGTTAGATCAAGTGTTAACTTCATATAATGGTGAGGTATTGGGATATACATGTACAGAAGAGTTGTTGGATATATTATTTCAGATACTTTATAAGTATGGCTTTGACTTGGAGCAAGCTTTTTTACAAAAGTATGGAGTAGATCAGAACACGATTATGCACTTAGCAGTTAATACTGCTAATTTGTCCATAATAATATCCTTAAAGTGGTGGTACCTTACCGCCCCTAACACTGGATTTGATAGCCTAATGCAGGTCTGTAGTATGCCAAATAAGCGTGGTATAAGCCCATTGTTCATCGTAACAAAAATGATCTATCACCCTCTATTGGCATGTGCTAAACAACATGCATATGATCTCGAATGTGAGAGATGTGACCATCAAATCGAGATGCGAATAAGGGGGGAAGAGATTGTCTTATATCTCCTAAAATTGGGTGTTCCAATAGAAGAGCTCCTTCATTATGTTGCTGAGTATGGCGATGGATATTTTATGATAGAAATCATGGAAACCATACAAAAAAGAGAAATCAATAACTATACGCCACAAGATCTGGCGTCTCTAAAAGATCAGCAAGAAGATTCTTTGCTTTTCTATGCAGTGCTGTGTCGTGATTATAAATTGGTAGACTACCTACTTGCCTTAGGTGCTTGTCCTATGTATTTTAATAAAAAAGGTCTTTGTCCGCTCTTCTTGGCTGTTGCGTTCCGTGATGTAGACATGGTAAAGAAGTTGTTACAAGTACCATGCATATTAGAGCGCAGGTGTAATGTACATCAGCAAAGCAGCAATGGCCTCAAGGCGCTGGATGTAGCAATGTCATCTGATGGCTGTGGAATGCGGCCAGTTTTAGAAAATTACTCCAATAATTTTAAAAGGGAATATAACAAACAGATTGTGCCTAATGGATGGAACTGGTCGGTTAACCCTGATATAGTACAACAAATATCCGATCGTTGTAATTATTTTGAAGCCAATGCAGTACAAAAAGCACCACACTCAAAGCTGTTTTTTCACGATAAATTATATAACAAGCTTGAGCTTAGAAAAAGAAAGTTTGCTGATTTTGAGATAGTATATAGTTTGAATACTTCTATTGGAACAAGTAAACCACCAAAGGCTCCTATGCTATCTTATTCGCTTGCTTCGTGGCTTTCCTCAAGTGATCCGAATGGGGGAGGATGAAGCAGTATGGCTAAAAAATATTCTTTAATAAATAGTTTATAATCCAATTATGTCGTTTGATATTCCGTTATTTACCATAATAAGTTTTTTGTTGTGTACCGCAGTGATCGTTTGTTGCTCTATTAAGAGATTTACCAATTTTCGAATATATGCTGTAGGGGATCGACAATTTTCTACAGTCAGCTTAGTAACTACTACCTTAGCTACTTATTATGGTGGCGCCACATTGATCGAACATCTAACAAAATTTTCTCTTGGGCCATTTTGGTTCAGTTGGAGATTGGGTGGTATTCTTCTCCCTTGTCTAGTTCTTAGTGGGTTAAGCATGAGGATGTCCAAGTTTATCTATCACATCTCCATGACAGAGACAATGGGCCGTGTATATGGTAGGTATCCAAGGATTATTACCGCTTTATTGGGTTGTTGTCATTCTATTACATTTGTTGCTACGCAAGTTTACATTATATCACAAGTTATAAGTGGATGCATAAGCTCAGTACATCCATTGATTATTACTATACTGGCTACTGTAATGCTGATTGCCTATACTATTTTCGGTGGTGCGCGTGCGGTTGTCTTGACGGACATATGGCAATTCTCCATTTTTGTTGTGCTTCTTTGCCTCTTCGCCTGGTTTATCTGTATAAAAACAGGCCGTCCTCTTAGTGAAACCCTTCTTTTAAAAAAAGATATGTGGAATAATTCATTGGTTGGTCAATCGAAATTAGGAATTATGTTTCGCTATTTAGCTGTTATATTTGCCTTTATAGAACCTGGTTACATGCAGCATATGTATATGTCTTCTACACCTTCTCAAGCAAAAAAAGTGTTTTTATATGCGGGTATTATTGGTTTTTGCATCATGTTGTGCTGTATAGTGGCTGGTGCATTTGTTGCTGCATGGGTACCATCCAGTGTACCAATAAACGGGATTTTCAAGTATATAATGGGTCATGCTTCTCCATTACTCAAGGGAGTCCTTTGTGTGTGTTTGTTAGCGCTTACTATGTCTACGGCTGATTCTAGGTTGCATATCTGTGCGGTTATGATCAGTTATGATATATTACCTGTGTTATTACGTGCTCGTTTTAGACGTCATCTTTCTTGTAGACACTATTATAGGGTAGCCTATATATCTATACTTGTGATTGCTACGTTAACTATTATTTTGTGCGTCAATAGTGCCTACCTTTCTACTTTACGTCGTATGACGAATGTACTCCACCGTTTTTATATGCCCATAGTGGCTGCTCCATTTATTTTAGCTGTTTTGGGCTTTCATAGCAGCTCACTTGCTGCGTTAATAGGTATGGTTGCAGGTGTACTGTCCGTTGTCTCTTGGCGCAAATGGGTTGCTCCGCTGTTGTTTACCGATAGTAGTACCTTTCCTTGCGTATTGGTCAATGGTCTAACCATGCTGGCTGTACACTATTTATGGCCACGGTCAAAGCGTGCAAAAAGTATCTGTTCAACACTATGGCCATAGTGATAAAATGCCCCTGTAAAAAGTTTCGAAATAGAAGCCACCCCTTGCAGATGATTGGGAAAAACAGATTCCTTTGAAGCCCGCGTAGCGGGCGACTTCTGTTTTTCCATCTGTAAGGGGTGGGTTCCGGAACTTTTTGCCGAGGGCTTGATTTTTTGTCCACTTTTTTATCAAGAAAAAAGTGGAATACAATTCATTATTAACCAGTGACGTGAATAGATACTGCAAAAAAGCTAGATAGTGAATAGATGTACAACAAATGAAGCAAAAACGAAAAGTGCTCTATGGGTGTTCCTTATCCCACGCTGCCCTCTAGGGTAAGTGCCAGCAGCTTTTGGGCTTCTACAGCAAATTCCATAGGCAATTGATTGAGTACTTCTTTGCAGTAGCCATTGACAATAAGCGCAATGGCATTTTCATGATCAATACCCCGTTGGTTGCAGTAAAAAAGTTGCTCTTCACTAATTTTAGAGGTGGTGGCTTCATGTGCAACCTTTCCGGTTGGGTTTTTTACCTCTATATAAGGAAAAGTATGGGCGCCACAGCTGTTGCCCATCAGTAAAGAATCGCATTGAGAAAAATTAGTGGCATGGGCCGCTCCAGCTGCGAGCTTGACCAATCCTCTATAACTATTGTTAGACTGGCCAGCTGCAATGCCCTTGGCTACAATGCGACTCTTAGTATGTTTCCCTAAGTGAATCATTTTTGTACCTGTATCTGCTTGCTGTTTGTTTTTGGTTACCGCTACAGAATAAAATTCACCAACTGAATGGTCTCCCATTAAAATGCAGCTAGGATACTTCCAAGTAATGGCTGAACCAGTTTCTACTTGTGTCCAGGAGATTTTAGCATGCGCGCCGGCACAAAGGCCTCGTTTGGTTACAAAATTATAGACCCCGCCTACGCCGTCTGCATTGCCTGGATACCAGTTTTGCACTGTAGCATATTTTACATGGGCTCCTTTTTCAGCATAAATCTCTACTACTGCAGCATGTAATTGGTGCTCATCCCGCATAGGGGCTGTACATCCTTCTAAATAGCTAACATAAGCATCTTCTTCTGCTACAATTAAAGTCCGCTCAAATTGACCTGTATTGCTGGCATTGATTCGAAAATAGGTCGAGAGCTCCATAGGACAGTGGACCCCTTTAGGAATGTAACAAAAAGAGCCATCACTAAATACAGCGGTGTTGAGGGTAGCAAAGTAATTATCAGTCATCGGGACCACCTTACCTAAATATTTTTGCACCAAATCAGGATGCTTTTGCACCGCTTCACTAAAAGAACAAAAAATAATCCCCAGCCGGTTTAATGTGTCTTTAAAAGTAGTGGCAACGGAAACACTATCTAATACCACATCCATAGCTACTCCCGCTAGCCTTTTTTGTTCCTCTAATGAAATCCCTAACCGCTTAAAGGTGGCCAGTAATGCTGGATCAGCCTCTTCTAAACTATTTAATTGTACCTTTTGTTTAGGTGCTGCGTAATAAATAATGTTTTGGTAATCTATAGGCGGATAGGTAACCTTTGCCCAGATAGGTTCTTTTAATTTAGAGAGATGATGAAAGGCTTGTAAACGCCGCTCTAGTAACCAATCTGGTTCATTTTTTTTCTCAGCAATGAGGCGAATGGTCGCTTCGGTTAAACCTTTTGGAATCGCATCTACGGGAATATTACTCTCAAAACCATATTGATAGTCAGATGAAGTAACAACATCTAGTATATCTTGTGCTTCCATAATTTGTCTAGATAAATGGTTGGTCACTTATAGAATGGGTCTTCAGAAAAGTTAAAGATAAGCGTTAGATGTTTTATCTTTATTGTTCTGTATATTGTAAGGCTTGCTGGGCAGCCATTTGTTCGGCACATTTTTTAGTTCTTCCCGTCCCTTCTCCCATAACCTTTTCATCCACAACCACCTGAGCGGTAAATTCTTTATAGTATTCATATTGTTTTTCTTCAAGAATCCTAAAAGTTACTTGACGGTGGTGTTTGTGTGCCCATTGAATAATTCTGCTCTTAAAGTTGGTGTCGTGCTCTATAAGCTCTTTCAAACTTATATAATTGACTATAAGACGCTCAATAACAAACTTTTGGCAGCGTTCATAACCATGATCTAAGTAAACGGCACCAATAAGGGCTTCTAAGGCATTGCCATAAATAAACTTATGGCCACTTCGTTTTACAAGATTTGTGTCATAATGCAATAGCTTATCTAAATGAATTTTACGTGCCAATCCATTTAAGGAATCCCTGTTGACCAACCTGGATCGTATGTCTGTTAAAAAACCCTCTTCTTTTAAGGGATATTTCTTGAAGAGATAGTCTGCTACAATGGCAGATAATATAGCATCCCCTAGAAACTCTAGCCGTTCATTGGAAGTATGTCCCTCTTCTATAGAGCTATGTTGAAGGGCTACTTTATATAAAGCTAGGTTTAAAGGCATCATGCCAGTAACCGCTCTTACAAAAGAGACCAACTGTTGCGTACCGGGATTTCGCTTTGTAAAAAAATACTGGAGTAAATTTAGGAATCTTCCCATCTTTTGAAGATTATAGAAACGTTGTGTCCACCAAAGCCAAAGGCATTGTTTTGTGCAAATAAAATAGATCTTGTTACTGCCTTGTTTAATGTCAAATTGATCCGTGAATCAATGGCTTCATCTAATACCTTATGGTTAATGGTTGGGGGTACTACCTGATGTAACAATGCTAAAACGGTGGCAATAGATTCTATAGCGCCTGCTGCACCTAGTAGGTGACCAGTCATCGACTTCGTCGAGCTAATATTCAGCTTATAGGCATGGCTACCAAATACATGTTCAATGGCCTGTATTTCATTGATGTCGCCCAATGGGGTGCTGGTGCCATGGGCATTGATGTAATCTATACAATCTGGTGAAAGGCCAGCATTGGCTAATGCGCGTTGCAATGCTAAAACTACCCCCTCCATATCTGGAGCGGTAATGTGGTAAGCATCTGCAGACATCCCTACACCTACTACTTCAGCGTAAATTTTAGCCTTTCTCTGCTGTGCGTGGGCATAAGACTCAAGGACTAAAGCGCCTGCGCCTTCGCCCATCACAAACCCATCTCTTGTCTTGTCAAAGGGGCGCGAAGCGGTTCGGTAGTCTTCATTACGTGTAGAGAGCGCCTTTAATGCATTAAAGCCAGCCATCCCTATTTGAATGATAGGTGCTTCAGAACCACCTGCTACTACTACATCTGCATCTCCTAACTTAATCAACTGAAAAGCAGCTACTATAGCATTTAATGCAGAGGCGCATGCAGCTACTGTAGCAAAATTGGGTCCCTTAAACCCATATTTAATAGATAGGTGGCCAGAAGGGATATCGGGTATAATCTTGGGAATAAAAAAAGGATTGATTTTTGGATCCATACTATTGGCAGCAAGCTCCAAGACAGTTGCTTCTGTAGTACCTAAACCGCCTATACCAGAGCCCCATACCACCCCTACACGTGTCTTATCTACTAAAGAGTTGGTTAAGGCGGCATCTTGTATGGCCTCATCCCCAGCTACCATAGCATACTGGGTAAATGGATCCATTCTCCTAATATCTTTTACATCAAGGTAGTTATGGGGATCATACGCTTTTAAGGTGCAGGCAAATTTGGTCTTATGGCGAGTTGTATCAAACTTAGTGATGGGTTCCGCGCCACTTTGACCAGCAAGCAGCCCTCTCCAGTATGCTTCAACAGTATTGCCAATGGGGGTAAGGGCACCTAATCCTGTAATAACTACTCTTGTTGGTAACATAAAAAGGTGGCTAAGCTTTGCGTTGCGTCAAAACCTCTTCTAAATAACTTACTACACTGCCTACAGTTTGTAGGTTGGTAGCTTCATCATCCTTAATATATACATTAAACTTTTTTTCAAGTTCCATAATCAATTCGACTTGGTCGAGAGAATCAGCACCTAAGTTATTTGCAAAATGTGCTGTAGGCAAAACCTCTTGAGTAGGAACATGCAACTTCTCTACAACAACGGCCACTACTTGGGCCATAATATCTTCTCTATTCATTAAAATCAACTATTTTATATATTTTTTTGCTTGGTCTTCCTTCCAATTCGTAAATCTTTCGTCCGCTTCTGCTTGGGTAATAGCTCCTTTTGTGACCCCGACTTGCAGATGCTTTCTGAGCAATACACCTTGTTTAGACAAAAGGTTTTTAACGGTATCGGTAGGTTGTGCACCTTGAAAAAGCCATTTCAACGCACTGGTTTCATTAAGCTTAACCGTTGCAGGAGCCGTGTTGGGATTATAATTCCCAATTTTTTCTATAAAACGACCATCTCGTGGCGACCTTGCATCAGCTACGACGATGTCATACTCTGCTAGATGTCTTCTGCCACATCTAGCTAACCTTATTTTTACAGCCATAGTATTATCTTAAAAGTCTATTATTTTTTGCCTATTCTAGCCACATATGTCAAATCACCATGGGCTAGATATTATCTACCGATACAATAGACCGCATATCTTTCTTTTTTTTAAAGACAACTACCCCATTGGTTAAAGCAAATAAAGTGTGATCCCTTCCTAAGCCAACATTTTTTCCAGGATAATAGCGGGTGCCTCTTTGCCTAACAATGATATGGCCAGCTATTACTGCTTCTCCACCATATTTTTTTATGCCGAGCCGCTTACTTTCTGAATCTCTTCCGTTACGGGAGCTACCAGCTCCCTTCTTATGTGCCATGTTATTATTTTATAATATCTTCAATAACAATTCGCGTGTGATCTTGACGATGCCCTCGCTTTACTTTATATCCATTTCGTCTTTTTTTCTTAAAAACGATAATTTTATCTGCTTTGGTATGTCCCAATACCTTGGCCTGAACCGTTACGCCATTCAGCGTAGGTGCACCAACAGCTACCGTACCCGCTTCATCATCTAAAAGCAAAACTTTATCAAAAGTGAGCAAAGCACCCACTTCACTTTGCAATTTAGGGGTGTAGAGCCATTGTTCCTTGGAAACTTTAAACTGTTTCCCAGCTATTTCTACAACTGCGTACATATTTTATAAGCTAAATAATAAACCTTTCTAAAATGTAGAAAGGATAAACCTTAACAAACTTAAGCTTTTTTCTATAAAATAAAAAAAATGGCTAGCCGATATTAATTTTGTCTATTGGTTTTTACAGCATGTGGCTGCGATTTAGGCTTAAGTGGGTCAAGGATTTTTTTCGTTGCTGGTCCTTTTGGCATTGTGGCTCGTAAATAGTGCGTGGTGAGCATGGCCAAACCATTCATCAACATACAGGGGACGTGGCCACTATTTGTCCCGACTATAGGGGCAAGCCACTTTTGCCAAACAAAGACAGCAAGTAAGCCGGTTGTCATTCCTATTGCAGCTGCTGAGGAAGTAGTACGGAAGCCTAAGACCGCTAAAATAAATGGGGCTAGAATCGTTGGTACATAGAGGCGTCCATACCATATAAGTCCTTGGAGAAGTGTGCGGAGTGAGCAGTTAAAAGCCAATACCATAGTCAGGAGGGCTAGCGCCAACAGTATTATGCGGGCCATCCGGAACTGGTAGGCGTGCAAACGTTTTTTTAGCAAACGAATGCTTTTGGGTATATCATAGGCAAGCATAATACTAGCTACATGCAATCTAGAATCCACTGTGGACATGGCAAAAGATAATATAATGATGCATACCATTCCTTTTACCAAAGGGGAAGCATGTGCAAGGAATTGGGGCCAAATATTATGAGATGGTAGATGTGGCAACCATGCGAAAACAAATAGCCCAACTAGGATGATACATCCTATGAGTATGCTAGAAAAGATACTAGCATATAAGAATGCTTTTCTTGCTTGAGCAGGGCTGTGGCATACATATACATTTTGCACGAGATAGGGGCTTAGCGCAATAAAAAGTGTAGACAGGTATCGAAGTGTATTTGGCACCTTTTGATGAGAAGGCATAATATGATGTAGTTGAAATTGGTTTTGGGTTTGTAAAAAATGAATGATTTCAAGAGGGGATTTACCTGTCTTTTTGAGAATCACCCCAGCTAGTATAATAATAAGGGTAGAAAAAATAATACATTGCCATACATCTGTAAAGGTAATGGCACGCACTCCACCAAACATGGCATAGACAATCAAAACTATGGTAATGAGTATGGTAATGGCCAGTGGGCTAACTGAAGTTATAAATAGGCTGGTTGCCTCAGATATCATACGAATTTGCAAAGAGACAATAATGATGGCATTACACACCTCAAATAAAGCGGTCACAAACCTTGCATAACTGCCATATACATTGCCCATGGTCTCTGGCATGGATAGGTTATAGATAAACTTAGACATACGTCCTGCTAACCAACTTAATATCAATAGGGGAAAAAGCGCAATAATGATTCTATGCGCTATAGGCCAGCCACCTGTAGGAGCCTCTGTTATACTAGCCCTGAGTAGCCCCCCTGGGCAGTAAACGGCTATTATGGTGGCTACTACAGCAGCTGTGCTAAATTGCCTATGCCCAACGGCATGCTCCCGAAAGTTGGTAACCTTTTTCTTCAAGGAACAAAAAAACATTATTAAGGTAAATAGTAAAAAAATTACAAGTAACAGTAGTGAAATATCAAGTGCCATAATTACAACAATTTGTTTATGTAAACTTCATTTAAGTGGCCTGGTGTTATCTATCTGGTCAGTGGTGCGCAAGACTCCAGAACTGTCCTGGTGGCGTTTCTAATTCTAAGATTCTTAGACTTGCTTCTAAAGTAAGTAAAGCAGATGCACACTTGTGGTCTTTTGCAAGCTGCCAAAGGCTTAACAAATTTTCTCTTAGATTCTCATTTGCATCATTAGATAGCAGGGCTTTCAGTTGTTGTTTGAGTCGGTCTGAAATGCCGAGCGAGTTAACATTTTTTAATGTAAATGATAAACGTTCTGTGAGGAACTTTACAGTATCTATGTCTTTTGGTTCTAGTAGATTCTTATCCAATGCTGTATGGATGAGTGTGTAGTTAGATGGGCCACAAGGACACTTCTTTATAAGAACCTCTAAAAGAGCAAAGGGGCCTAAAACGGTATCTATTGTATCAAGTAATGTTCCTACTAGCTCTAATCTGTTATGATGTACTGCCTTAAACAGCCGTTCGAGTTTCTTTTTATTGCTTATAAGCGCTTGTATTACTGCCTCAGACTGGCATTTGGACATACCCGAAAAATGCATGCAGGTAGAGGTGGCAGAACGGTCGCTGCAGTTGTGTACCTCCTTTATTAAATAAGTCAGTTTATGAGGATCTTTTTGCTCTAGTGCTATATCCAATAAATCGTTTCCTGCACTATCTCTGTGGGCAGTATGATTCAGCCCCACATAATGATGTGTAACTTTGAGCAAAAGCTGCACTATCTCTATACTGCCTCGTTGCATTGCGACCCCTAGAGGTGTTTCTTCGTAGGCATTCTTCCAAAGAAGTGCACTATTCTTATAGGGACCCTTTTCTAGATATTCCTTCATCTTATTTTTGTCCCAAAAAAAACTACTTTGTACTAAGTGTATTATTTTATATTGCTCGTAAAGAAGATTATCACTACCGTTCTTGTCTAATAGTAATGGCTTCATCTTGTCTAATAAGAGGTCCATAATAGCTAGTGCATTGGTTCCACGTTTTCCTGCTGCTTCATGCAGAAAGCTTGACATGTTTTCTGGACGCATCTCAAAGAGGTATTCTATATCATCGTTGTCTAAATCCGTTAATAATGTTCTTACTGTACTTTCGTCGTTATGATCTATTGCCCTAAAAAGTTTTTTTGACCAAGGGCTTAGCACGGGATTATCATCCATTTCACTGCTATTTTTACACCATGTATCCATTCCTATATCGAGGCTATCAACCTTATGCTTGCCACTTAGCTTACTACACGCACAAAGCAACAAACAAACTATGAAAATGGGCAATGTAAAGCTGAAATGCTTAGTATAATATTTAATCTTCATTGGATACAATGAAAAAATTATTATTTAATAAAAATTTAACTAAGCTTAGAATTTAAGGTTATTGCTGCTTTTTATTGCAATTTTATTGAGCGTATTTTACTCAACCAAAACCTTATTCAAAGGTTATTAACTTGAATCGTTTGGCCTACTCATTATGTTCAATATGGGATGGTTTTTAAACTACTGTGTATGGGCTAAATGCATCATAATGTAGTGGATTTATTATTGAATAACAGATATAAATTTAATAAATAAATTCAACCATATGTTTAGGTCTTAACCATTCTTAATAATTCTTTTAATAGATATTTTGTTTTTGTTGAATTTTTCAATATTATTACACAAAAAGCAAGTAATCAAATTTTTTTTAGTCTAAAATTAAGGTAATATAACAATTAATGTCGATCATTAAAGAGTATTTAATCGGTTTTGATCGATCTCTTAGCCAAGAGGTTAAGCAAGATCATCTTAACTTAAGTGGTGATCAGGTAGCTTGCTTAAAAAATTACTCATAAATTATTTTAATTAGATTAGCGAGAAATGTTTGACTGTGATCTTGTTCGAGCGTCATACATCTTAACTTCAAAAAGTATTCAGGATCTGTTTTGCTTGTATGTTGTTTGGGGTCTGATCCTGTTCTAAAATGACTGTTTAGTTTCTTTTTTAGACTGCCTTAAAAGCGAGGCGAGATATAAGGTAAGTTGAATGCGTATAGATAATATTCACACTGCTTATACCATATATAGCTGTATAAGCTTTAATCCTGCATTAAAATGAACAGGCAGTATCCAATCACAGCAACTAGTACTAACCGAGAAGCAGACAATATCTTTCCACCCTTTTCAGGAGAACTAGCGGTAGATCCAAATCTACAATATACGCCTAGGCATACACTTAATGAGTTAAAAGAATACATACAAACCGAGTTGCCTAATAGCAGCAAGTCAAAAATCGATTCGTTGAATGGTGTAGTAGCGCATCCTTTCCCTTATCATTTTGCTACGTTTGCTTCAAAAGCATATGAAAAATATGAAGCGTCCAAAACATATGAACAAAACTTACCCAGTGGATGGCAATTATTAACTACTGCCAGTAATCCTATTAGGGCGAATGGTTATTTTGGTGCAGCTTATTGGCATCCCGAGAGCGAACAAGTTGTTATTGCCCACCGGGGAACTGATCCTAAGAATCTTGGAGCAGATTGGGCTGATTTAAAGGGCGTTGTTTTTGGTGGATATGTTGCTCAGATGCATTCTGCTAGTACATTTGCGCATCATATGCTCACTGTTTTGAAAGAGGTTAACCAAACATGTCATACAAACTTCCAATTGTTCTTTACGGGCCATTCGCTAGGTGGATGGCTAGCGCAAATTACCACTTTTACAGTAAAATATCTTACTGTAAATGATAACAATGGCTGTTTTGTCAACGCAAATCAAGAAGGTTATCACGCCCATACGGTAGTTTTTGATAGTCCTGGTTGTAAAACAATGTTAGCTCAGATGCAGGATAGTTTCGCTGTCAGATATGACAGTAGTCATACGCTTCCGATAGCTACCTTAGATATTAATAGTTATTTATCTGCTCCAAATCGAATTAATACTTGTAATCTCCATGTGGGGAAGGTATATCGGATTTTTATTGACCTCTCAAATATGACGTTTGCGCAAGAAAAGACGCCGCTCTATAACTTAGCAACCCATAGCATGTCTGCAATCTTAGGCGCATTTGACGCTAAAACAGGTCAGGTTAAGCAAGATGGGATAGGTAAACTCAAAATACAAGAAGTAGTAGATTGGCCAGTTAGTAGTGGTTTGTCTGGAGGTCCGGAATATAGTGGGTTTTTTGAGTGGGCAAAAAAGCTTAATGCGTATCATCCAGATTGGGAATTAAATCGCGAATCGGTTGATTTTCAGGTAGAGTTATATAAAAAAGGAGGTTATATTATTAGGTATCAAACAAAACCGTTTGATGAGCAAGTATGTAATGTTAGTGTTTTTAGCCAATCGGAGCAAGTTTTCTTAAAGCAATATGGATTGTTGCGAACATTTCCTGAATTTTTTCAGCCTAGTACTTTATTTAGTGTCATAAGTGATGAACGGGAGCAAGCACATGCTCAAACTATATTGGGTAAGTTTACTATAAAAAACGAGGCTATCCATAGTGATTCTGCTGCAGACCTCCATATACTAATTCCTTATGTTAAAAGATTGTTGTCGCTTTTTCCTAATATAGCCACTGCTGTCAGCAGCCAATGTTCTCATGCAGGTATTAAAGACAAGCTATATAAAATTTATTCTGATCAGTATCTTGAAGATATTGATCACAGTATGCGCCTACTGAATTTTGAGGATAATCAGAATAGCATTGATACAGGATCAAAGCTAAGGGGGTTTTTAAGTAATACACAGCAACAAGTTTGGCAGATAGATGTTCAAGAAGATACCCGTGTAGGCTTCATTAGAATATATAAGATCTTGCAACAAATAAGAGAAATGCAGCCAGCATACCAAGGCAGTCATACGGTATTAGAACTAGAGAAACTCCTGCTAGCCAATGAAGTCATTAGCATACAAAGTTTGCTCGAATCAAAACCAGTTGCGCATTTGTTAATCGTCGATTGCAATCCAAAAAAGGTCAATGAATCTCAAGTAAAGACGGTATTTAGTAATTTGTTTCAAAAGGTCAAAAATAGTTCTTTGAAGGGGGGCATTAAGATTATTTTACTTACTAAACAAGATAATAATGATAAGAGCTTGACAAAAGTTTTTAAGGAGCTTGGAAATCAAAATTTAGGTAATAAAAAATATCTTGTAACGCGAGATAAAGGTTTCACTTGGAGTGATTTAATACCTGAATCACAGAAAGCGCTTTTAGAAAGAAAGATAATCTTCCAAGGAGAACAGACAAGTTTAAGTGAATTGGTTCAAGAGAATGCAATCAATCAACTATTTGATTTTAGTACATTGGTTAAGCTGATCAATAATGATAAAATTAAAATAGGGGGTAAGCCATTAGGGATTAGTGACTTAGAAGGAGCATATGCTGAATTGCTTGAAGAAATTAACCAAGATACGCTGAAAATACATTTAGATAATGATTTGTCAGAAGCAATATATATCATTAGTGGGATAAATAGGGCAGATGAGGGTCATATGCTCAAAGGATGCATATCCAATCTAGGGGTTGAAATAGACAATATCAATGATCAGATGGATATCCTTACCTACCCCTATTCACTAAAATCTAGTGATAAAACAATACAGCTAGTTGATAGTGGATTTAAAGAAGCTAATTTTAAGCAGCTATGTCATCATCACTCAGACAAGAAGATCTATTGGATTAATTGGGATGCATCAAAATTTATATTACAAAAGCTTTATAATCCTGACTTTTACATTGAGCGGAATTTTAACAGGATAGATAAGGTAGTGATAAAAAAAAATATAAAAGCATCGCTCACCAAGAAAGCAATAGAAGATAAATTTATATTTAGTGGAAAAAAAGATAAAGAACTTAAAAAATTTCTTGGTTTAAATGATCGTCAATTAGATAACAATCGAATTTCTGTTATAGAAAATCCAGAAGTAGCAAGGGTAAAATTTAATGAGCTTAATGGTACTGTTCACTGGTTGGAGGTAGAGACCAATGAGGGTTCCGAGCAAATTATTTGGCGTAATTCTAAAGGTTCATTAAGAAATCTGCGCGAATATATTGATGAAAGTCAAAATAAAATAATTTTAGAGAAACAAGATAGCTTACTTGAAGCTATTAAAGCTGAGCAAGCAGTAATTATTGCTGATGATCCAGGAATGGGCAAATCAACTACTTTAATAAAATTATATGGCTCAAAAGATGGATCGAATGGAATGCTTGCTCCAGATTGGGTTATCCATGTAAATTTTAGAGATCATTTAAAAGCAATCAAGGAAGGTATTGATGCTGATCATATCGATGTTAATAACATAGCAAAATGCTTATCCTATATTGACTCAAGTTTGGATAATAGCTTTGCCCAAAATTTGCTAATATCCGCTTTGGATGAGAAAGAAGGCTGCCGCAAGCCTCTATTCATAACATTTGATGGTTTTGATGAAATACCAGATCAAAGAGATAGGGAGCAGGTTGTTGCGTTATTAAAATTTTTAAAAAATAAAACCAATGCCAAGGTTTGGGTTACCACTCGTTTGCACCATCGTGAAATGCTAGAAGATGCTTTATCGACATTTGCTATAACTTTTCAGCCCATGGATGATGCAACAAAAAGAATCTTTATAAGTAACTACCTAAAAGGTTGCCTATCGTTGCTTTTAAATGAAGAAGTGTTTGTAGACATTTTTAGTGATGGCGGTGTAGTGCAGGAGGGTACAAAAATGTGGAAGTATACTGAAGTATTGATAGAAAAAATGCAATCCGTATTTAAAGGTGATGGATCTAGGTTTATAGGTGTGCCGCTACAGTTTTGCTTGTTCTTAGGGCAAAATGGCTCTATAAAAGCATTCAAGAATTGGGCAATTCATCCTAATGATGTCCCCAATTTTGATTATTTAGGCAATAATATATGGGAAGTCTACAAAGGATTTATTAATCAAAAGTGTGAGATTTATTTGAAGAAACTAGGTATTACACAAGCAACAATCCAAGAGGTTATTAAGCAACATCTTAATGATTGTGGTAAAAGTTTGGCCAAATCATCAATTCTTTCATTAGGTCCCCAATCTACTTTAGAAAAAGAAAAATCTCAAGAGATAGCTCTATCATCTGGAATATTCAAGTCTGAGGGTAACGATTTAAAATCTATTCATCAAACCTTTGAAGAATATTTTGCCTCCCAGGTATGTACAGATTGGATAAAAAATGGTTCAAAAGAGTTGCCAAACTTAAAAAAGCAAGCATCTCTATTAAAAGAGATTTTCTTAAAACGTGATTATCAATTTGTTCGGTCTTTTATAGATGTTTGGCTAGAAAAGAACCCACTACCAGCAGCAGTCTTGAAACAATATGGAGCAACCATTAGCAAGTTATGGCAAACTAACCCTAATCTGCTTAAGAACCAAGCAGGATACACTGCATTGCATATTGCAGCAGCAGAAGGGAATCCAAATATTACAAGTTTTGTGTTAGATGCCTTTAAAAGTGTAGCCCCAGGCATGCTTAAGCCATTTATTGCTACTAAAGCGAAACGCAATGGATGCACCGCTTTGGAGCTAGCAGCTTTAAATGGTTGTGATACTGTTGTAAAGCAATTACTAGCACTTTTTAGCGAAGATCAGAAAAGCTTAAAGAAGCTTATAACAGCTAAAGACGAGGATGGAAGCACGCTTTTGCATCGAGTAGTTGTAAATGGTCATACTCTTGTTGTAGAGCAATTACTGGCGCCTTTTAGTGATGATCGGAAAAGCTTAAAGGGGTTAATCAAAACCCAGGATGGAGATGGATACACCGCTTTGCATATAGCAGTTGGAAATGGTTATGCTGCTGTTGTAGAGCAATTACTAGCACCTTTTAGTGATGATCCAGCAACCTTCGAGGAGCTCCTAAGGGTTAAGAATCATGATGGGCACAATGTTGTCCATCTAACAGCTTTAAGGGGTTGTCATCCTACCGTTCTGGCTCAAGTATTAGCATCTTTGGATCAAGAAACTTTGCATGAGGTCATACAAGATGCAGACAAGGCTGGCAACACTACTTTGCATTTAGCAGCTCATGGCGCCGATGCTACCATTGTAGCTCAATTACTGCAACGTTTGGACGAGGCAACCTTGAAGAAAGTCATGATAGCTAAGAACAAAGCTGGCAACACTGCTTTGCATCTAGCAGCTCAAACGGGCGAAGGTAAAGTTTTTGAACAACTACTCATCTATGCTAAGAATATTGGTGATAGTTGGGAAACCTTCAGCAAGCTAATTGCAACGACTAATAAAGCTGGAGACACTGCTTTTCAAATTTTGAAAAATATCGATTCCGCAAATAAGATTATAGAAGCGCTTATTAGCCAAGCTAATAGAGACCGTATTCCAGCTGAAATAATAACGTTATTGTCAACCATTCAAAATGGTCTTCCATCCAAAGTGGTTACAGTAATCCAGGATCTGCCTAATCTTAATCTTTTACAACAAGAAATGTGTAGCATGTCACAGAGCGGCCAAGTTGCTGGCAATACTTCACCCATGGGCACTGCCGATAATAGGGAATATACATTTGTCCCAAATAGTATAGAAGATGTCAATCGATATAAAGAGCGCGCTAATTGCTAGCCGATTGTTACTAGAATTGGCTGGTATCAAGGTATTAGAAGATAGCACATGGTCCCCACATCAGGATATTGCTACTGGCTTAAAGGCCCTAAATAAGGCCTATGGTGTTAGGTTAAAACAAAAAAAACTAAAATATGCTAATCTTGTAGCAAATAATCTACCTATAGCCTTTCTGGGGGTTGATGGCCTCTATCGCATATTAGCCAATATAGATGAAACAAATGCCTTAATACAACACCCGACCCAATCACATAGTGAACTGTGGTCTAGAGATCAGCTGAGCAATAATTGGAGTGGTAAGGTGATTATATTATCTGACTCATCATTAAAGTTCAATTGGTCTTGGTTTGTCCCCACATTTTGGCAATATCGCCGTATACTCTCTGAAGTACTATATTTCTCTTTGATCCTACAACTACTCGCTTTAGTCCTTCCTTTATTTTTTCAAGCAGCCATCGATAAAGTGTTGGCCTATAGAAGCTATAACACTTTAGATGTACTCATATTTGGTTTGCTGGTTACTAGTATTTTTGAACTAGTGCTTAAAGGATTACGCGAATACCAATATGTCCATACAACCAATCGCATAGATATTTTACTGGGTATTAAACTAGTAAAACATCTGTTAGGCTTACCCTTGCTCTATTTTAAAACCCGTCAAGTTGGCTCCTTAGTAGCACGTGTATTTCAACTTGGTAGCATTCGATCCTTTTTAAGTGGTGCTTTATTTACTTTGCTAGTGGATATTAGCTTTATGAGCCTATTTCTTCTAGTAATGTGGGTGTTGTCACCTGTATTAACAAAAATAGTTGTTGGCTCTATCCCTTTGTATATCCTAATTGCTTGGCGTATTACTAAGCCTCTACAGGCTAGATTAGAAACTCAATTCCAATACAATGCAGCTAACAGAGCATTCTTAACAGAAAGTATAGCTGGAGCTGAAACTGTTAAAAGTTTAGCGGTAGCACCACGGCTGGCTAGTCGTTGGGAAATCCAAACAAGGGATTTAGTAGGGGCTGGTTACCGTACCCAGCTATTATCTTCCCTATCTCATCATATGGTTGAAGCCATTGGTAAGCTAACCAGCCTATTCATTTTATGGTATGGTGCTAAATTGGTTATTGACCTTAAGCTCACCACTGGTGGGTTGATCGCATTTAATATGCTCTACCAGAACTTTTCATTTCCACTGGCCAAACTAGTTGAATTATGGGGTCAGTTTGTTCAGGCCGGGGTAGCAGTGCATAAGCTGGGTGATATACTTAGTTTACCTGTTGAACAAGCAGCAGTAGGGAAACAACAAAAGTTAAAAGGTGCCATTACCTTAGACCAAATAACCTTTCGTTACCAACCAGACGCCCCCCTTGCCTTACAAAACATCTCATTACATATTGAGGCAGGTGAACATATTGGTATAGTAGGTGCATCAGGTTCTGGAAAAAGCACGCTTGCCAGATTGCTGTTAAGACTCTATATACCAGAACAAGGACAATTATTGTTTGATGGCATACGGCTTGATGCCCTAGAGCTACGCAGCTTTCGCCAGCAAGTAGCCGTAGTGCTGCAAGAGAACCTCTTATTCAACAGAACAGTACGTGATAATATTGCTTTATCCTTTCCTCAAGCTTCTTTAGCATCTGTCATAGATGCTGCAGAACTAGCAGGTGCCCATCCATTTATTGTACGGCTCCCTATGGGGTATGATACCGTATTAGCGGAAGGAGGCAGCTCTCTATCGGGCGGACAAAGGCAACGCATTGCGATTGCCAGGGCTTTGTTAACCGATCCCAGTATACTGATCTTTGATGAAGCTACTAGTTCCTTAGATGGAGAATCTCAGGGCTTGATTCAGGCTAATATGGCTAAAATAGCCCATCAGCGTACCATCATTACCATTGCCCATCGTTTGTCTACTGTGCAGCATTGTGATAGAATTATAGTACTGGAAAAAGGAGAAGCAATAGAGCAAGGAAGCCATGAAGCCTTATTAAGCTTAGGTGGTATCTATGCCCGTTTATGGAAGCTACAAGAAGATTTACAACCAGAAGTTTAACCGATATCAATAAGCCATGGAACGACTATATCCTACTGGCTGTTCTGGTAGGCAAGACCGGTATGACCTCTATGAATTTCTACCCGCTTACATTGAATCCATAGAACGTCCCCCTTCACCAAGTGCTAGAGTAACCGCTATGGTGATCAGCATATTGGTCTCTTTGACATTCATTTGGGCTTTCTGGGGTGAGTTAGACATTCATGCCACTGCTCATGGTCAGCTTATCGTACCCAGCCGTTCAGGGCTTATTCAGCCTTATGAATTAAGTAAGGTAGTGAAAATCTTAGTAAAAGATGGTGCGCATGTTAAAGCTGGAGACAAGTTACTGGTTCTGAACATAGTAGGATCTGCGCAAGAGATTCGTCGCTGTAAAGAACAAAAATCTTTTCAACAATTAGAAGTGGCACGCTACAGTGCATTGCTACACCCCTTAAAGAATCTATGCATACCCAAGGAAAAATCCATAGTAGCAAGGGCTAAGGCACATTTTTCTAGTAGTTGGAGGGAACATCAAGCCATGTTAAACAAGTTTGATACAGAACTAACGATTAACCGATCTGAACAAATAGCACATCAAACCAGCATAAAATACTTACAAAAACTACTCCATAATATAGAACAACGTCTATCTTCCAGTCGTAAGCTGGCCAAATCCAATATTATGCCTAAAATGGAACTCTTGTCTAAAGAAAGGGAAGCATTAGAGATCAAATTATCCATTGCTACCAAGCAAAAAGAACTAAAAATACTACAGGCACGGGCTACTACATTGAAAAAGCATAAAGCCAGTTATATCGCACAAAAACATAGTTCTTGGCATGATTCCTTAAATAAGGCAGCATCTGCACTATTCATAGCAGAGCAGGAGCTGGCCAAAGCGCAAGATCGGGGCCGTTTACAGATCTTAACAGCCCCATTAGATGGCATAGTACAGGAGGTTGCGGTGCATACCATTGGAGGTGTCGTACAAGCGGGTCAAACCTTAATGATTATCGCGCCACATAATGCCCCTGAACAAGCAGCAATTGATATTGATAATAAACATATAGGATTTGTCAGGCCAGGACAATTGGTTACGGTAAAAGTTGAAGCCTTTCCTTACCATCGTTATGGTACCATCAATGGTAAGGTGCTCAGCCTATCGCATGATTCTGTTCAACGTAGTAGGCACCATATGACTGAACTCGTTTTTCCAGCTCAAATTGAACTAGAACAAAATTATATTATGATCGATGGAAAGCCGGTAAGCTTAACTCCTGGTATGACCATTACTGCTGAAATTAAAATTGGCAAACGGCGGGTAATAGATTATCTCCTTAGCCCCATTAGCGCCTATACCTCACAATCTTGCCGAGAACCATGATTACAGGGAAATATGGTATACCAGCCTTAGTTAAAGCCCTTCAACGCTTTGAAGTAATCGCAACAGAAGAAAGTCTTTGTCATAGCCTTGGTACAGATGGCACTGAATGCACTGCTTTGGATCTATGTAGAGCGGCTAGGATAGTTGGCTTACGTGCCAAATGGTATGAAAAAGTTAATGGGAATCTTCTAGCTTTACCTTTTCCCATACTCATTTGTTTGAATGGAGCGTGGAGCGTTATTGAAAAAATTGAAGCAGATGGCTCCTGTTTGCGGTATGATATAGCGAGCGATCAGTCTTTCAAAGAACCATTTCCTAAGATCACATCTGATAGCCCAATCGTCTTACTGGCTGAAAAAGAAATGCAAGTCTCAGATATTACGTTTGGTATGCGTTGGTTTTTTCCTGTTATATTACGTCATATGGGCCAGTTTCGTGATGTATTGATTTTGTCTTTGGCGCTACAGTTGATTGGCTTGGTAAGCCCCTTGCTCTTTCAAAATGTTATAGACCAAGTACTCGTTAGTAGAAGCCTCTCTAGTTTACATGTACTGGCTATTGCGATGCTGGTCCTTACCATAGCAGCGCCTATCTGTGGTTACTTGAGAAATAAAATATTTACCAACTTATCTAGTAAAATTAATGCCGAACTTTCATCTAAACTCTATCGTCATTTACTAGACTTGCCATTAAATTATTTTTTACAGAGACAAACTGGGCAGATTGTAGCACGGGTAGGCGAAATGGACCATATTCGTCAGTTTTTAACTGGTTCCGCCTTAATGTTGGTACTCGATATTGTTTTTATCTTATTATTTATAGCAGTAATGTTTATTTATGCTACCAGATTAGCCTGGTTGGTAGTCGTATCTTTAGTACTATATACCCTATTTTGGCTAACCATTGGTCCAATGATCCGTTATCGTGTCACCAAAGCATATGATGCCAATGTATTGACTACTGCCTATTTAACCGAAATCATAACCGGTATAGAAGTGGTAAAGACCACTGCCACTGAACCAGATTTCCTTAAACGTTGGCAGCAAGTATTAGCTTGTGCGTTACGTGCAGCATTTTCAGCTAAAAAAGTGGCCATTACAGCTGGACAGGGTATTGCCCTGATACAAAAACTTACTACTGCATTGCTATTATGGTTGGGGGTAAAGACCGTGTTACAGGGGGAACTAACTGTTGGTGGATTGATTGCTTTTAATATGTTCGCTAGCCATGTCACCCAGCCTATTTTACGTTTGGTACAAATTTGGCAGGACTTTCAACATACCATAGTTACCCTACGCCGTATTGGAGATATCTTAGGGACCGAATCAGAAACAACCCACAAAGGAGTTGCATCTCTGGTAAAAGGAAAAGTAGCCTTCCAATATGTAAGTTTTCGTTACCAGGAGGATACACCCGAAGTGCTAAGCAATCTCTCTTTTACTATAGAAGCTGGTACATGCATAGGTATTACGGGGCCATCTGGATCTGGTAAAAGTACGCTTACTAGATTGTTACAACGCTTATATAGGCTACAGAAAGGAAGTATTCTTGTAGATGATATGGATATAGCTATTATGGATCCCTATGCATTACGTCGGAGTATGGGGGTAGTATTGCAAGACAATATGTTGTTTGCTGGGTCAATATGGGATAATATTACTTTATGTGTGCCGCAAGTGGCCCAAGAACAGGTTATAGAAGCGGCAAAACTAGCTGGTGCAGATGGCTTTATTCATGCTTTACCACAAGGCTACCAAACCCATATAGGAGAAAGGGGGAATGGCTTATCTGGTGGACAGCGGCAGCGCATCGCACTAGCTAGAGCTTTGATAGGGAATCCAAAAATTCTGATTCTAGATGAGGCTACTGCTGCGCTTGACTATGCATCTGAAGCCGCCATTATGGCTAATATGCCTCATATTGCTCGCAATAGAACGGTTATCACGATTGCCCATCGACTGGGTACTATTAAACATGCTGACGCTATTTTCGTATTGGATCAAGGTAGAATGGTTGAACAAGGGACCCATGACACCTTATTGGAACAAAAAGGGCTCTACGCTAAGCTATGGGCTATACAAACCACTGGTAAAGCATAACTATTTATCAAACCTACCCACCAGGCGATAAAGGGCACACTCTGCTTGTTTGACCTTAAAAGCATAAGTTATTGTATCAATTTCTGATTTTTGAAGTACTTCTTCTGCTTCCTGTAACTCAAGTAGTTTTACTTGATTCAGTTGATAGGCTTTTTGAACAAAAGCTAATTTTTGTTTACTTACCTTCAAGCGTTCTGCTGCTATTCTATGCAGCCCTAAGGCATGATGGTAGACCCACTGCTTATCCTCTAAGTTGCCCTCGGCAGCTAGCTTTTCTTTACGTAGTTTGAATGTTTCATTGTGTAAGGCGATCCTTGCTTTTGTAATCTCTGTAGGCATCAGTAGCAAAGTTCCTACATCAATAGTGATCCAAATCTTGACCAACTTACTAGATGGGTTATTACTCCATCTCTTATCTTGTAGATTATAGCTATAGCCATTGGAGCAAAATCCACTGGATAGGCTTAAACAGGAAAGTGGATAAGCCTTCGCTTGCTTAAGTTCCAATGCCGCTATGGCTACTTTTTTTTCTTGTATGGCTGTTTCTAGATCAACTACTTTGTCTTTCGTAACCGCATGCATATCCCATATAGGGGCAATAGGAATATGTGATTGTACTAGAATCGCTTCATTGAGTGGCCTGCCCAGCATTAAATTTAGATTGCGGCGTTTCTCTTTAAGGGTTTCTTCTTCCTCCAATAAAGCTAAATGAGCCTCTTTTAGAGCCAAATCAGCATTTAAGAAATTTATCTTAGGTACAAAGCCCAGCTTAAATTTCTGCTCTTCTATCTTTAACCTAGATGCCGCAATCCGGATAAAAGTGCTAGACAACTCCCATTTCTTTTGGGCCAATGCAAGTTCATAATAGCAAGTAACTACTTTTTGTAATGCATCTGATATCGACTTTCTAGCGATTAGGGTGTTGACAGCATGATGCTGATTATTGATTTTAGTCTGGAAAATTTTGTCAAAAATTGATTTGAGCTCCCATGTTAATGTAAAAAATGGATCTGAACGAAAATCAAAGCTTTTAGTGCCTTTCTGCCATTTATGTTCCTGAGCAGCCATAAAGGTAGCTTTAGGGAGCCATATATGGAGATGAGCAAGTCTAGTAGATAACAACGACCCTTTTCTAATGCCTTGCGCAATCAGAATGTCAAAATTCTTTTGTAAGGCAATAGCTATCGCTTCCTCAAAACCAATAGGCTTAACTTTAGCGTGAGATACGTTAAGTACCATGCTATAGATTAAGCATAAATATATGTTTCTGATTGAAAACATCTTGTAGTGAAATGTATAATGGGGAAATGCTCATCACTGTATGAACGCTCAATGGTGTCAACTTAAGGAATTTGTCTTATTTTTTTACTCAGCACTGTGGTTGAAAACGCATTTTTTCTAGTTTTTTAAGGAACTTCATTACACGCCTGTGTCTGGCCCCTTATCTCCTTCGATAAAAAGTCTGGCCCGATAGTAAATAGCTGCATTGATATCTTTTTCAGCCCCCACCCACGGCTGTGGGTTATACCTAAGCAAGAAACTTATTTATGGCGTTATGATATTTCTAAAAGTTTTGTACTATATTTTTCATTCAGGAGTGCTTTTGCAGTTATGATCGATTGTTTCCCTGGTGCTTAAAGTGCCCGTTTTTCAGCATGGTTTTGGATAGGAGCGGTTGAACCAATGGTGGTACTATAACCCCGATTAGAAGAATGTATTTATTTAGCTGTTCCAAGCTGAAGCACTTCTGTTTGTTATAATAAAATTATATAAATAGCATACTGTCATGCAAAAAGGAAAAAAAAGAGAATCATTGCACATTATTCATCCTAACGCAGCAGGTATTGATATAGGTTCGGAAATACATTATGTATGTGTACCTGAAGGCAGGTGTGAACAAAGAGTTCAAAAATTTAAGTGCTTTACAGAAGATCTCCATAATTTAGCAAAATGGTTGCAAGCCTGTGAAGTGACCACAGTAGCTATGGAATCAACCGGAGTTTACTGGATTCCGTTATTCCAAATATTAGATTCTTATGGTTTTAGTGTTCTATTAGTGAATGCAAAACATGTAAAAAATGTTCCTGGTAGGAAGTCAGATGTACAAGATTGTCAGTGGTTACAACAATTACATAGCTATGGTCTACTCCAAGGCTCTTTTAGGCCAGATGATGAGATCTGTGTCTTACGTAGCTACATTAGACAAAGAGAAAGTCTGGTCAAAACAGCAGCTATTCATATTAATCGTATGCAAAAAGCACTGTCTCAAATGAATCTTCAATTACACAAAGTAATAAGAGATATTACGGGTGTGACAGGTATTCGGATTATCGAATCGATACTGTCAGGCGAGCGCAACGCTGCTAAATTGGCTTCATTAAAAGACTGTAGAATTAAAAGCGATGAGGCTACGATTGCAAAAGCCCTGACAGGAGACTATAGAGCAGAGCATCTATTTTCTCTAAGGCAGGAGCATAGGCTATACCTTATATATCAGGAAGCAATAGCAGAATGTGATAAAGCTATTGCAGATTATTATAAACAATTTGAGACAAAATCTGATTCAGGCCCACCTTGTATTAAAAGCAAAGCTACTTCTACAAAAAACAAGCCGCAGTTTGGTCTGCATGAAGAATTATATCGCGTAACAGGCGTTGATTTTACGACAATTCCTGGCCTTAGCACTTTAACAGTACAAACTATTGTTTCAGAAGTTGGCATGAACCCGCATAAATGGCCAACAGACAAACATTTTTCTTCATGGCTAGGTTTAAGTCCTTCCAATAGAATAACAGGAGAAAAAGTAATAAGTACAAGAACACGTAAAGTAATTAATCGTGCTGCAAATGCCTTTAGAATGGCAGCACAAGCAGCATTAAATAGTAAAAGTGCCCTTGGGGCATATGGTAGAAGAATGAAAACCCGATTAGGAGCCCCTAAAGCGATTACTGCTACGGCAAGAAAAATAGCGAGTACTTTTTATAACATGCTAAAATTTGGGAAAGGCTATGTCGATAAAGGAATAGAACATTATGAAAAAAAATACAAAGAAAGGACCCTAAAATATTTAATCACAAAAGCAAAAGAATTGGGCTATGTAATGGTAAGCCAAACGGAAACATGTACTTGAAGTTTCTTAGAAGCGGGAAAATCGTGAACTCAGCCCGCAAGCGGGCTTCAAACAAACGATTTTCTAATCCGCTGAAAATATATCGCTCAGGTGTTCGTGTTTTACTAGACCTCTTGCAAAACCTATTTCTAATGGCAATTTTGGTGTCGAAGCTTGTCTATGCTCCTCAAATACATTAAGTATTCTGCGGTGCTCAACTACACTTCTCCTAAAAATTGCTCATCACAAAGTAGGTTTTGCAAGAGGTCTACTAGAGCGCCATTTTTTATCGAAGGAGACGTGGGGCTGATAATGATAAGAAAAGCTATTGTGGCCGCCGATAAAGGAATGCAGCGCTTCAGTAAAGCGGAAGTCTTTAAACAATCTATTGTTCAGCGGATTAGAAAAACAGCTTGTTTGCAGCCCACGCAGTGGGCAAGTTCTGTTTTTCCCGCTGAACAATAGATTGTTTCATTGCCTTTACTGCGCGCTAAATCTTTTATCGGTGGCCATAAGTGCTGCGTATACCAATACGCCATGTAAAAAATACTGTTCTATTTAATAGTCAATAATATTTATGTCTTAAGTTTGACGTCATTGAGTGTTCAGCTTTTAGTCTACTTGTTTCAGCAGCGCAAAGTCAAAAGTATTTAAGTATTGGGTGGTGAAGTGGCCTGCTCGAAAGGCTGCATCTTCTACCAAAGCACGGTGGAAGGGTATATTGGTTTGAATACCCTCTATGACTAGCTCTTCTAATGCCCGTTTCATTTTGGCAATGGCATCCACTCTAGTATCTGCATGCACAACAAGCTTGGCAATCATAGAATCATAGTGCGCAGGCACTACATAACCTGCATAAATATGGCTGGCCATGGTGATGCCCAATCCACCAGGGAAATGCATATGGTTAATTTTTCCAGGAGAGGGGCGAAAGCCATTAAAGGGATCTTCTGCATTAATACGAACCTCTATGGCGTGGCCTTGCGGATACAAATTGGATGGACCTAGTGGCTTTCCAGCTGCTATTTCAATTTGCGTTTTGAGCAGGTTAAAGCCAGTAACTGCCTCTGTAACCAGATATTCTACTTGAATGCGGGTATTCATTTCCATAAAGTAGCAGTTTTGGTATTTATCCACTAGAAACTCCATGGTGCCAACTCCTTCATACCCTATAGCAGATACGCCTTGTATAGCTGCTGCTGTTATTTTTTCTCGTAAGGTTTCTGTCACAAAGGGAGAGGGCGATTCTTCTACCAATTTTTGATGCCTGCGTTGGATGGAGCAGTCTCGTTCAGATAGATGGATCACTTTTCCATATTGATCTGCCACGATTTGTACTTCAATATGGCGGGGTTCTTCTATATATTTTTCCAAATATAGCCCATCTTTACCAAAAGAGGAGATGGCTTCTTGCCTGGCCTCTACCCATTTTTGCGGGAAAGCCTCAGCTGTATCGACCAACTTGATCCCTTTGCCTCCGCCACCTGCCGTTGCTTTGAGTAATACAGGAAAGCCTATTTCATGAGCCAAGCGGATGCCTTCGTCAACAGATGTAAGTAGCCCATTGGAACCAGGCACGGTGGGCACGCCAGCAGCCTCCATTGTGGCTTTTGCAGTAGCCTTGTCACCCATTTTACTAATGGCTGCCGCGGAAGGACCAATAAACTTAATACCATATTCTGCACAAATACTTGCAAAACTAGCATTTTCAGATAAAAAGCCATAGCCTGGATGAATCGCATGGGCATTGGTTACTTCGGCAGCAGCAATAATGGAGGGAATAGAAAGATAAGACAAATGGCTGGCAGCTGGTCCAATACAAACAGCTTCATCGGCAAAACGGACATGAAGGCTATCTCTATCTGCTGTAGAATGAACGGCAACGGTTTTAATACCCATTTCTTTGCACACCCGAATGATGCTTAAGGCAATTTCTCCGCGGTTGGCAATCAATATTTTCTGAAACATAGTAGATCAAACTGGAAAGATGGATGCGATGGTTACCCGGCAACTGGGTCTACTACAAAAAGCGGTTGGTCATATTCCACAGGAGAGACATCATCAACCAAGATCTGAACGATTTTTCCAGCCACTTCTGATTCTATTTCATTATAAAGCTTCATAGCTTCTATAATACAGAGTTTGCTCCCTTTTGCAACCAGATCGCCTTCTTTGACAAATGGCGCTTCTTCAGGGCTGGGTGATCGGTAAAAAGTACCAATCATTGGGGATTTAATTGTTACATAGTTGGCACTATGTTCTGGAGGAGTTACTGGAGTCGGCAACGGTAGTGGCAGCGTATTGGGCGCAAGTGACGCCACATGGGCCGGGATGGGAATACTCCTTTTAACATGGATTTTAATGGCTTCCGTTTCAATGTTTACCTCTTCTAACCCTGACTTGGTAATAAAGTCAATCAACTCTTGAATTTCTGTAGTTTTCATACTTACTTTTTCTGCTCGTTTACACGCTCCATATAGAGACCGGTACGGGTATCTATTTTTATAAGGTCTTCATTATTAATAAATAGCGGCACTCTAACCTCTACGCCTGTTTCTAGAGTGGCTGGTTTTAATGTTTTCGTAGCAGTATCTCCTTTCAGCCCCGGTTCTGTATAGGTAATCCGCAATAGCACAGATGGAGGCAGTTCACATTTTAAGACGGTACCAGCATCATCGTGGTAAACGATTTCCACATGTTGCCCTTCTTTTAAGAATTGAGGGGTATTAATAAGAGATGGTTCAATGGTCAGTTGTTCAAAGGTTTCTGTATGCATAAAAGTGTATCCTGTACCATCTTTATAAAGAAACTGGTAAGGTCTGCGTTCGATACGTGCGATATGGATTTTCGAGCCTGCATTAAAGGTATGGTCAATTTGTCGCTCTTTGGTTAAACTTTTTAGTTTGGTGCGCACAAAGGCTGCCCCCTTACCTGGCTTAACATGTTGAAATTCCACTACACTATAGATATCATTATTCAATAGAATACAAAGACCATTTTTAATATCACTTGTATTTGCCATAATATTTTGAACTTATTGCTACTATTTAAAATTCCCCACCTATTGTTTAATGGCTATTACCCATCATATCCCCAGACCATATACATGGCGCCCCAGGTAAATCCACCTCCAAAAACAGTTAATATCAATTTATCACCTTTTTTTAGTTTTTGTTCATAATCCCACAGGCAAAGTGGAATGGTGGCAGCTGTTGTATTGCCATACTTATGAATGTTGAGCATCACCTTTTCCATAGGAATGGCTACCCGATCTGCCACAAGCTTTAAGATGCGTTTATTGGCTTGATGGGGAACTAGATAGGTAATATCTGTTGCAGTAAGGTGATGGCGTGCCATCATGTCTAGCACCACATCTGACATAGCGGTAACTGCTGCTTTAAATACATTTTGACCATCTTGGTGGATGTAATGTGCCTTTGCATCCACGGTTTCATGTGAAGCAGGCAGCCTACTGCCTCCCGCTTTTTGGTAGAGCAGGTCTTGGCCGCTGCCATCTGTTTTGCATATGGTATCTATGATACCATACCTACTATCTCCATCATCTGCTGTGACCAATACGGCACCTGCGCCATCTCCAAAAAGGATACAAGTAGCCCGGTCTGTATAATTGGTGATAGAAGACATCTTATCTGCACCTACTACGACCACCCGTTTGGCCCTACCTGCAGCAATAAACTGAGCGGCTGTATCTAGTCCATAAAGAAAACCGGAGCAAGCAGCTTGCAAGTCGTAGCTAAAAGCATGCGTAGCACCTACTGCATGGGCAATTATATTGGCCGTAGCAGGCGTGATCCTATCTGGTGTAATGGTTGCACATATCAACAGGTCGATTGTAGTAGGATCGGTAGCTGTTTTTTGCAACAAATCCTTTACTGCTTGTATCGCCATGAATGAGGTACCAAGAGCTTCTCCTTTTAGGATTCTTCTCTCTTGAATGCCGGTTCTCGTGGTGATCCATCCATCACTGGTATCTACCATTTGCTCCAATTCGCTATTGGTCAATACATAATCTGGTACATATCCAGCTACACCTGCAATCGAGGCACGTTTGATGCACTGCATCTATGCCGCAGATGTATTATTATCCAGCACTACCCTTCCCTTGTAATACATTTTTCCTTCATGCCAAAATGCACGGTGGGGCGTATGTACTACACCCGTAACAGGACAAACGACAAGAGCGGGCATCGACAGCTTAACATGTGTTCTTCTTTTATCTCTTCTGGAAGCAGAAGATCTTTTCTTTGGATGTGCCATGTTTGTATAATTTATTTAAAACTACTAGAAATAATATTCCTTATGGATCTATCTCTTTTGGTAGGTAACAAATGTTCGAATTTACAAATAATTTTGCCAGTTAGGAAATTATGGGGTCTTTTTTAAAGGTCTAGCTCAGGGGCTACCCTATGGGTCCATTTCTTTGGCTAAAATTTGCTGGTATTGTTGATACTCGCTTGTTTTTAACGTAATTTTTTTTTGTATTTCTGTGTCCCACCCTTTTCGTGTAAGAAATCTTATGAACCAATATTTGTAATAGAGATCTAGTTGTTTTTTAAGTTTTTTTATTTCCTTATCAAGGATTTTTATTTTATTACTCGATTCTGTTATTCTGGATGCCTTGAGTTGTTTGGCGTTTGTATCAAACGATTTATTTGTTGAGTGATGTAATGCAGGAGTTCGATTGTGGGTAGCACAAGGTTTGGTATCTGAACTGTTGCTTTGCTCGTTTTTTACTTTGTTTTTAGCTTTATCATTGCTATTGGGATCATTTTGCTTAGTATCAATAACTACTGGGGCATTCTTTTTTTCTTCTAATGGAGTTTCTTTTGGATTATCAGTAGGATTGGAAGTAGAGATTGTTCTGGCTTGAATAGCCTGTTGCTTGGAACCAGAAATTAATTTTATATTCTTTTGCTGACTGGTGCAGTTCCTGTTTCCATTTAACCCAAATATTAAAAGTATAAAACTAAACTTTCGAATAATTACTTGCAGGTTCATTTTATATTTTATAAGATATATATACTTTTTGTGGCAATTTTTGGTGCATTTTGCATGCTAATAGGACTAGGCGCAGCCTATAAGGCTGTCAGTAATGCGGTCCGTTGATAGGCTTAACCTTACATTAAATGGTTTTGATCTTTGTTGCTAAGTAGTGTGCGTCTGAAATGACCTTTTTAACTGAAAACCTCATTCCTACAATGGTACAGAAAAAATAAGAATATTGCAATATTTCTCTATATTATTGCTTTTTTTGTAGGTTCCTTGTTATATATTTCTGCTGCAGAACCGATTCAGGCAGTCGATTTCGTGCAGTTTTGCTTCATTAGGTTTATTTCTAATTTTTGTAAATTAGCGCAGTGCTATATTTGTAGTGTGGAAGGAATTTGTGCTTGATAAGAAGTAGGTATACTAATCATTCATTTGCAAAAAAATAATTAATAAAAGTTTATGCCGCATCATCTGACTTCTGTTCCATATCCTTTATGCATGCACCCTATTGCTACAAGACTTGCTTCCAAACAATTTTCCAAACGCTATCTATTGCTTTTAATCGCCTTGAGTAGTAGTTTCTTTGCCCTGTCCTGGTGCTCTTTTTGGTTTGGGTGGCTGCTATGTCTAGCCATTGTGCCTATCCTAGCAATCTTTAAATTGCTTGCTATAGCACCCAAAAAAAAACTTTTTTGTTTAGCCTCTATTGCCTTAACCCTGTTGCTTTGGAATACGCTAACCATTTGGTGGATTTATAAAGCTGCTTTTGAAGGTTTGCTTTTTGCAGTATGTTATAATACGATTTGTCTCTCTTTGCCTTGGTTTTGCTATTATTACATGCGAAAATGGGGCGGTTTGTATGTGGGCTATCTGGGGCTCGTAACCAGCTGGCTCACCTTGGAACATGCACACCTTTCCTGGGAACATTGGGAGCTTACTTTTCCTTGGCTAAACTTAGGCAATGGATTGGCTGCATTGCCCCAATGGATTCAATGGTATGCATATACCGGTATACTTGGTGGATCCCTCTGGATTTTGACCCTAAATATACTGCTCTACCACTTGCTTTTTGAAAAAAAATCTACCCCTCTATTCAAGGGGCTTTTGGCCTGGTTGCTACTGCCTATAGCCATAAGCTTAATGATTTATTACACCTATAGCGAAAAGGGAAGGCGTGTAGAGGCAGTGGTAGTCCAACCTAATTTTGATAGCTATACAGAAAAATCCCCCACCTCTCCATACTTTGTTCCCTATAGATACCAAATAAATCGGTTGTTGGCCCTTTCTAAAGAGCAGCTTACACCAACCACCGCTTTAGTAGTGTGGCCCGAATCGGCCATTGATTGTTATTTAGAAGAGATACAGCTGCGTAACTATCTATTGATGCAGCCTGTATTTCAGTTTCTCGAAACCTATCCCGCTTTACACCTTATAACCGGCGCCAGTTCCTTTTGCACTTATGGCCTAATAAAGGCTACCCAAACCGCTCAAAAAATACGAGGAAACTATACTGACCGCTTTAATAGTGTTTTTTATTTAAACAATCGAGAAAAAATAGATATATACCATAAGGTAAAACTACTACCAGGTGGAGAATACCTCCCCTATTTCCATCTTATACCAGAAAAAATACTCTCCTGGATTAAACAAACAATTGACCATATTGGTGGAGGACTTGATCCTTGTTTGGGCAAGGGAAACGAAGCTAAGATTTTTGCAATAGATGGCCATATACAGGTTGCACCAATTATTTGTTATGAATTGCTCTATGGCGCTTTTATAGGTAGTAGTGTCCGAAAAGGGGCCAACCTTTTGGCAGTGGTAACCAATGATGGTTGGTGGGGAAACACCCCTATATATCACCAATTCTTTCAATATAGTCGTTTGCCAGCCATAGCACATCGAAGGAGCGTGGTGCGCGCAGCCAATACCGGTATTTCTGGATTTATCAACCAACGTGGAGAGGTAATCACCACAACCAACCGTTTAGAAGCCGCTGCTACCCGTGCAGTAGTATATGCCAATAATCAAATGACTTTTTATAGCTTACATGGGGATTATATCGGTCATATTGCTGCATGGGCTTGCTTACTGTTATGGTGCATGGTATGCATCGCTACATTGCGCAGAAGAAAAGCAGCTTTTCTGTTAAAATAAAATATTTTACTAGGGTAGCCTTGTGGTTGCTCTGTTTTTAGAGTAGATTTGTGGGTAGGTAATTATAGCGTAACCATTTTTAATTACAAACGAAAGAAGTGTATGATTGTTGTAGAAGTAAAAGACAACGAAGGCGTAGATAGAGCGCTTAAAAGATTTAAAAAGAAAGTAGAGCGCGTAGGTATACTAAAAGAGGCCAGGAAACGTATGGCCTATACCAAACCAACGGTGCGTAGAAAAGCTGAAAAATTGAAAGGGAGGTATAAGCATCAGATACTATATGGCAACAACGGGTAGGGGAGGTGCATAGGATACTTTTTCATCAAGCAAAAAGCTAGCTAAAAATTCCTTTATGGATAGCCAGCACTTTCTTTCTCTTTTTGAAGCCTATTTAACAATAGAAAGGCGTTCCAGTCTCCATACTGTGCTCGCCTATAAGGCCGACTTATATCAATTTGTAGACTATCTATCCGGGCTAACACCTGCAAAAGCAGTCACGGAAGTGACGGCTCAGGAGCTGCGTGGCTGGATAATGGCATTGGCTAAAGCAGGGCTTGTCCATCGTTCTATTAATAGAAAAATGGCTGCCTTGCGTATCTTTTATGCTTTTCTACAAAGAAGGGGCTTTATGCTGGATCCTCCTACCGATGTGCTTAAAAGTCTAAAAGGGAAAAAAAGACTGCCTATCTTTTTTCAAGAAAAAGAACTTTTATCTTTTTTAGATCAGCATCTATTTTCTAACACCTTTTCTGGGCTGCGTGATCGGTTAATTTTAGAGCTTTTATATGGGACAGGCATCCGTTTGGCTGAGCTTATAGCCCTTTGCCAGGCAGACATCAACCTGAAAGATGAAGCCATTCAGGTAATAGGCAAGCGGGATAAAGCGCGTATCATTCCTTTTCCAAAGCCATTGGGCCCATTAATAACTGCTTATTTGTTGGAAAAAAAAAAATTGGGTTATCACCTTACTCCTCAGCTCATCCTCACTGAGGCTGGAAGGCCCTGTTATCCCATGTTTATCTATCGAATTGTTAAGAAATATTTGGCCCCCGCTACACGTGCCAGTCAGCATAGTCCTCATATATTGCGCCATACCTTTGCGACCCATTTGTTAGATAAAGGTGCCGACTTACAGGCTATTAAAGAATTATTGGGTCATGCAAGTTTGGCTGCTACTCAAGTCTATACCCATAACTCTTTAACTCGGTTAAAAGAAATTTTCAAAAAAGCCCATCCTAGGGCAGAGGAAAAATGATACAACATAGAAATTAATTTATTTGCCAGTTTTATATTAAATTCAATCAACTGTTTTAATTAGACCGCTTTTGAAACCTAATTGTAAAGGCTTATGTCTATTTTAGATCCTTTCAGGGAGGCGTGCCAGAGCCTTAAAATCCATACCGCTCGAACCTTTTCTATGGGTTTTGGTGTATTGTGGGCTATTTTTATGCTGGTGTTGCTAGTAGCATTTGGCAATGGCGTGCACAATGGTGTTGCTCAGGCATTTGCAAAGTATGGCACAAAAACCATGATCCTTTGGCAAGGCAGAAGCGGCGGTAGCCACCATCCCATTCCACTAGCCATGGCGACAAACTTATCTGAGCCATTTCATGCGATTCAATATGTTAGCCCTATATTGTGGCATAGCAGCCACGTCAGCTATGCAACAAAAAAAATCAATGCATCCATTTTGGGATGCGATCCTTGTTATCTGCTATTGGCTAATCTATCCCTACAGGAAGGGCGTTTCTTTACACCGCGCGATGCTGTGGCCGCAGATGACCTTTGTGTTATCGGCATAGCTGTCAAAGAAAGGTTATTTGGCGCAGCCTCTGCTATTGGGAAGTATATTTTTTTGGAAGGCATTGGCCTGAAAGTAGTAGGCGTATTAGATCCGTTAGATGCTAGTCTCTACCATGAATCTGATGCAATATTGCTTACCAATAGTTTGTTTAAAAAGATATTTCCTCAGCGTAGTAATTATGTAAGCGCTATTCGGTTGACCCTACTGCCTGATGCCTGTCCAGCAGTGGCTGAAACACAATTTCGCGCTTATTTTGCACGTCATTTGAACTTTGATGCCAAAAACCCACAAGCGCTTAGTCTATTTAGTATTGCCAAACATGCCGCTAAATTTGATGCCTTTTTTAGAAATATTTTTATTTTTAATGCTATACTAGGGGTATGTCTGCTGATAACAGGTATTGTAGCTATGAGTAATATGATGCTGGTAACCATTCAAGAAAGAAAACAAGAGATGGCGATTCGTAGGGTATTGGGAAGCCGTTCCATAGAAATTGTTGCGATGATTTTAGCTGAAGTGGTTATGGTCACCCTTGTGGCGGGTATGGTTGGTTTTGTAGCAGGCTTTGGACTGATCCAGTTGTTAAATAAATGGTTAGTCCCATTATGCAAAGACTATTACCTAGCTACTTTGACCTGCCCTCCTTCGTTTATCTTGACGGGGTTGGGATTGATTGCTTTGGCAAGCTGTTTGGCTGGTATCTTACCCGCTATACGTGCGGTAAATATAAAACCTGTAGAGGCATTGGGTAGCAAATAAAAATAATTTATGTTTGGATATCAGTTGTTTTTAGAGGCTCTTGATAGTTTAAAAGCCCATAAAATGCGGACTGTTTTTACCGGGTTTGGTGTGATGTGGGCAATGTTGATCTTGGTGCTTTTACAAGGGGCAGGCACTGGACTTTATAATGGTATGGTTACAAGATTTCAGCGCTATAGTGACCGTTTGTTGTACATTTATGCAGGTTACAGGCTAACAGATCAAATGCATTTGACAGAAGCATTAACAGATGACCTTGCCAGTAATTTGAATGTTTTTGAGCACATCATGCCTGTCTTTCGCACTAATAGTTCTGTTGCTTACGGGCAAAACCTATATAAAAGCCCTATATTAGGTGTACGTATTGGGTATGAAAAGATGAAATACTTGGAGCTTGTGGCGGGGCGTTTTTTCTCCGAACGTGATGTAGTCCAAAGGCTACCAGTTTGTATCCTAGGCTTGAAAATGAAAACTGACCTATTTGATAGACAGGAAGCGGTTGGGCAGTTCATTACCATAGATGGCACTGTTCTTGCGGTGATTGGTGTATTAGAGGCAACAGCTGGAATAGATGATGATAAAGTCATTATTCCAAGCAGTTTATTTAAAGCATTGTTCCCCAACCATGCAGAGCAGGTTGATTCTGTCATTGCTACCTTAGCGCCCAAACAAAATCCGCTACAGGTAGAAAAAAAAGTGCGCGCCTATTTGGCCAGGCGGCTCCATTTTGATGCGGAAGATAGGCAGGCAGTGTATATACATAGTTTATCTAAACGGGCTCGATCTTTTCAACTATTGTTTATCATGATGCAGGCATTTATTTGGCTGGTTAGCTTCTGTTTTTTGGTTAGTGGCGTAGTGGGGGTAGGCAACATGATGTTAGTGGTCGTGAAAGAACGTACACAAGAACTGGCTATTCGTAAGGTAGTTGGAGCTAAGTCCAGCCATATTATCGGTTTAATTTTATTCGAATCGGTTGCCATTAACTTGATTTCTGGTATCTTAGGTTTGGGAGCGGGCATCACCATCCTTCGATGGGTAAATAACTATCTGTTGCCTATTATTGAAAAATATGGTATTGCTCGTTTTGAATTTCAATTTCCTGGATATGCCTTAGTCGTTTTGGTGTGTTCTGGTTGTTTAGCTGGTATGATCCCTGTAAAAAGAGCATTGTCCATTAGGCCAGTAGATGCTTTAAATAATGAATAAAATGCGTATAATAACCAAATTGATTTTAACCACTGGTATCCTCACTGGAGGGGTTTTTGCTTATGCCAAACTATATAAAGACCAATGGAACAAGTTAGATCAACTAGCCTTTTGGAGGAGCGTAGATCAGGTAGTTGTTCCAACCACACAGCCTACTTGTAGAACCATTGTTCGAAAAAAAGTGTTTTCTGGTAGCCTTATACCCCATAAAGAAATTAAGCTAGAGGCGCATGTTACCGGTATTATAGACAAACTATTTGTACGGGTAGGGGATTATATACAGCAAGGTGCAGCTGTTGCCCGTATTAAAATACAACCTAAGCCACAACAAGTTCAGGTTGCAGCAAGCAAGTTGCGTTTGGCTACTATTGATCGGAATCAAGCCAGAGCCAAATACTTAAGAAACAAGCAACTTTTTAGTAAAAAGATGTTGGCTAAAGAAGCCTATGAAGCCTCTTTAGCAGAGTGGGAGCAAAGCAAAGAAAAAGTTGTTGCAGCTCAGAAGGAGTTAGAAATCAGTCAGCGTGGCTATACTACCACAAAAGGAGCAGCTGCCAATGTTGTGAAAGCTACTACGAAAGGGACCATCTTAGACCTGCCAGTTAAAGAGGGCAGTATGGTGCAGGCAGTGAGCGAAAGGGCTTCTGGAGCCACAGTAGCCGTGATTGGAGATATGGATCAGTTTTTATTTTCCGCGAAGGTAAGTGAATTAGATGTAGTCCATCTCACCAAAGGTATGACCTTTACAGCCTCCTTAAATGCTTTAAATGAGGAAAAACTCCAAGTTACTTTAACCAAAATTTCACCAAAAGCCAGTGAAGAAGCATTAAAAAAAGGAGAAACCAAATTTGAAATAGAAGGGGTTATACGAAAACCTAAAAAGTCAAAGGTTACTTTACGCGCAGGCTATATAGCCCTTGCAGAGGTAATTTTAGAGCAAGCAAACGATGTGTTGGCTATTCCAGAGCGCATGGTTCACATGGAAGGCGCTACCTATTTCGTAAAATGTTTGCATGAAGGTAAAGTAGTTAAAAAAAATGTGGTGTTGGGGTTATCAGATGGCATTTATGTAGAAGTAAAGGAAGGGCTTACGGAAGCCGACCACTTAATTGTAGAAACGTAGCATGATTCAGATTCAGGACTTATATAAATCCTATCAAAACGGCACGGTTACTAGAGAAGTACTTAGGGGGATCAATTTTCATCTTGAAAAAGGAGATCTTGTTGCCTTAATGGGGCAATCTGGTGCTGGTAAGTCTACGTTGTTGAATATTATTGGTATACTAGATGATTATGACCGTGGGAACTATTACCTGAATGGGGTCCATGTAAAAAATCTTTCTAACCAAAAAGCCAGTAAATATAGAAGTCAGTTAATAGGGTTTATCTTTCAGCGGTTTCATTTAATTCCCTTTAAAACGGCTTTAGAAAATGTGGCCTTGCCCCTCTATTACCAAGGAATAGACAGAGACGAGTGTTGCAAACGTGCCTTGGCCATGCTTGATAAAGTTGGATTGTCTGCATATGTTCGTCACAGACCGAGCTCCCTTTCAGGTGGGCAGCAGCAAAGAGTGGCTATTGCACGCGCATTGGTAACAGCGCCTCCTTTAATTTTAGCAGATGAGCCAACCGGCTCCTTAGATAGTAGTACGGCCCATGAAATCATGGCCCTACTTAAGGAAATGAATAGAGAGGGGAATACCATTCTTATCGTAACACACTCTGTTCAGGTAGCACGGCAATGCAATAATATTCAAGAAATTGTAGATGGAAAAATTGTCTAAATAAAAATTTTACTAAAAATGTTAATGATTAAAAACTTGGTGTTACGTTTGAGCCTGATGGCTAGTATAACACTTTTTGCTTACAATAAAATCCAAGCCAAAGAAACGCCCATTAGTTTACAAGAAGCCATACAGATGGCACTAAAAGATAATGTACCTATTCAGATTGCTGCAAAGACTAAAAAGCAAGCAATCCTATCTAATAGAATAGACACTTTTCGCATATGGGCTCCTCGAGCTACCTTTATGGTTTCTAGTGAAAATATTTGGCAATCAGGTATTAAAGGATCTTCTCAAGAAGGTAACGCGGAAGGACCGACCCTACAACTGTACATTCACTCTATGCCTTTTTTTACATTAAAATGGGAGTTCTCATCACTATGTGATAAAATTTTTCAGACGAAAATTCATTGTCAAAGTAATTGTATACATCAGCTCGTTGCAAAAAAATCGGTAGAAAAGGAGTTGCAGCAAGTCATTACTGCTTATTATGAACTAGCATTGGCGCAAAAAAAATGGGAATTATCCAATAATTTACTCAAGCTTGCCACAGCCAGGTTAAAGGTAGAGGAGGAGAAGTTAAAGATAGGCCGCATTTCCAAAATAGATTGTTTAGATGCGCAGCTGGCCTTAAAGCAGGTAAAGTTAAGTTTATTGGAGCGTCAGGAAGCCTTGAAAGGCAAACGTCGCAATTTAAACTTAATACTTGGTAAACCCATTCATACAGAAACATTGGTTCAATCCACTATTTCTGTACAGCCTATATGGGATATGAAAGCGGTTACAAAGGATAAAGTGGTTGATTTGGACGAATCCATACACAAAAAGCGGGTAGACATAGCCAAAACCGAGGTAAGTAGGGCTAAGGCCTATCCACTTTCTTGTATCAGCCTATCAGGTGGGTTTCGTTCCAATGGTTATCGATATGATTTAGGTGAGGGAGCATTGCATCTGTATGATAAGTCTATGCAGTGGCGAGGGAGCATTGGCATGAGTATAGATATCCTTACCTTCCTGCTAATGCCTGCAAAGGTTCAAAAGGCTAGGATTGCATTAGATCATGCAACCTTTGCATTGCAGCAACAACAATCAGCAGTAGAGGGTCGTTTAGAAGATAAAACATGGCAATACCGCCATGCCTTAGATGCGCATAAGGTGGCAGAAGAGCAACTGAAAATAAATAAACAAAAACTGGCTTTTATAAGAGAAAAGTACCGTCTCAAGCAAGTAAAGCTACTGGAACTACATGAAGCAGAAGAAGCTACTCAAAAAGCAGAAATCGGTGTAGTAGAACATGCTTTTAAGGTAAAGCAAGCAGAATTTGAACTCTATCGACTAGCTGGCATGTTTCACGAAAAGCTATTGTAGTAAGGTAGGCCTGTAACCATGTATCCTACGTTAAGCAAAAAAAAGGCCACATGCATTCGTCAGTTGGCACTTAAAAAATACCGCTTAGAGCAGGCTGCTTTTGTTTTAGAGGGAAAAAAAAGTATCCAAGCATTGCTCAGTGCCCGTTATGCTATAAAATGCATCGTAGGCACTTCTTCTTTTTTTGTAGCAAATCAGGATATTGTTGCTTCTATTCGTAAAGAAACGGAGGTATTTGAAACTAAAAAAGAGGTTCTTTCTGGTTTAGGTTCCTTTGTACACAACCATGAAGTGCTAGCAGTAGCGGCTATACCCAGCGCCACTGAGCCATCTATATCACCTGTTGACATCACTCTAGCATTAGATGGCATTCAGGATCCTGGTAATTTAGGTACTATTATTCGTATAGCAGATTGGTATGGCATAGCCACCATACTCTGTTCTCAAACCACTGTAGAGTTATATAATCCAAAGGTGCTACAAGCGAGTATGGGTTCTTTTGCAAAGGTCAACTTGCATTATGTAGACTTGCCACGTTATTTAGAGGGGCTGAAACTACCTATTTTAGGTGCTACATTAGATGGTCAGCCTGTGCATGATTTTGCCTTTCCAGGCCATGGTGTATTGGTTATTGGGAATGAATCCCATGGAATTCAGCCAGCTGTAAAGGCAATCCTTACTGAGGCTATTGCGATTCCTAGATATGGCCAGGCCAATTCCTTAAATGCAGCCACGGCTACCGCCATTTTATGTGACAATTGGAAACGGTTTTGCTGCCCCGCTTCTGGCCGCTGATAGAGGAATTGGGCACATAAAAATAGACCTAATAAAGTAAACCAGCTAAACTAATAGTCCTTTTTATATATATTTAACCACCTCTATAAGGCTCCTTATTTCAAGCACCGAATAAATCATTAAGCTAAGGCACTTATGCTATAGTAGTAAACTACTATGTTTTGCTCACTTTTAGCTACTTTAGAAGTACAAAAAAGCCTTTAAATCCATTGGTTTTTATTATATATTTATAACCTTTAATTCATGTATATAAATTTTACTGTTATGCGAAAAGTAACTGTACATATCATTAATCATAAAGCATTAGGGCTTCTAAGAGAGTTGGAATCATTGCAACTTATACAACTGGATAAAAGCACTAAAGAGCATAAAAAAATAATATCTAAGAACTGGATTGCACCCTTTGAAGGGCTTATGCATAAGCAACCATTAGAAGCATTAGATCAACAGCTTCAAGAACTTAGAAATGGATGGGAGTAAAATATTTATGGGACACTAATACGGTCATTTATTACTTACAAAAACAATTTCCAGAGATTGTACGGAATTATATACATGGATTGCTAAAATCAGGTTTCCCGACAATATCAGTGGTTACAGAGCTAGAGTTATTGTGTTGGAAAACAGATAGTTCGGATGGAACAAAGGTATTGAATAAATTTCTTAATAAGGCTCCAATTATTGAGCTAGAACAGCCCATAAAGCTTAAAACAGTTGAAATCAGGAAAGAAATAAAGATTAAACTTCCTGATGCTATTATAGCAGCTACAGCTATGGTACATAAGTTAACCTTGATTACACGTAATGCTAAGGATTTTGATAGTATGCATGAGTTAAAGATCATTAATCCTTGGGATATAGATAACTATAAGTAGCTTGCCTTATTTCTGGCCGCTGATAGAGGAATTGGGCATCCGATCCGCTCTGTTTCTGGCTGTCGATAAAAGCCTCCCTTGTTGCTGACCGCCGATAGAGGAATTGGACACGCAGTAAAGTAATGAAAATAGTATCTATTCACGCCTGTGGTTGGGTCCCCTTATCTCCTTCGATAAAAAGTCTGGCCCGATAGTAAATAGATGAATCGATATGTTTTTTAACGGGAAAATCGTAAACTCAGCCCGCTACGCGGGCTTCAAACAGACGATTTTCTAATCCGCTAAAAAACATATCGCTCAGCTGTTAGTGTTTTACTAGAGCGCCATTTTTTTATCGAAGGAGATGCGGGGCTGGTACTCGGTTAGTTATTTGCTTTTTCAGAAAAACGTAGTCATAGTGATGAATGGATACTGAAAATATCTGTTTACGTCACTGGTTAATAATGAATTTTATTCCACTTTTTTCTTGATAAAAAAGCAGACCCTTCGGTTAGCTCCTACTTATGCGTATTTCAGGCTCATTGGTGGGATACGAAAATTTAAACTACTAGAGAGCCACGCTCTGATCTTTGATAAACATCAAGATCAGAATTTAACCATTTCCCTGTTTTTAAAAAGGCTGGTATAACATGCATATCTTTTAAGGCTTCAACATCAAAAAATTGAGCAGTTTTAACCGGGCCATCTTGGTCTAACCAATCTTTAGGAAGCTCATTTACACATGTTTTGGCAGCAAAATAGACCTCTACCTTATGTATATTATACTTTTTATCAAAAAAATCTGCAACATAGACAATTTGAATTGGTTGAACATCAAGGCCAGTTTCTTCCTTTACTTCTCTTACCATGCAATCTGGAAGCATTTCACTTGGTTCTAAGTGTCCACCAGGTGTATGCCAAATTTTATAATCATTGCTAACAAGCAACAACTGACTATTTTTTACTATTAGCGCCCTAGCTGTTACTCGTAAAGTATAATCTTTCATATTATTATGTTTATGTGTATAACCTTACTAGGCACCTAATTAAATTATTACCTGATAAATCATGATGATTACATGCGTAATGTATCTTATTTCAATGCCTCATGGAAAAACGTTCTTAACGTAAATGTACGCTATATCTTTCAATATAAAAGAATGATTATTGAACCGTGCATAAACTAGCGATGGAGGTATTTAATAAATTTTATTATAGTATTTTACATAAATACGTAAAAAATATAGATAAGCTATGGGTATAGACTGCTTAATCATAATAGTATTCTTAGTAATTACACTGGCACTAGGTTTATACTGTAGCAAGTCAGTTGCTACATTCAAACACTATGCAGTTGGTAATAAACAAATGCCGACAGTTGTGTTAACCGCTTCCTTAATAGCCACTGTTTATGGCGGTGGTTTTTTAACAACCAGACTAAATGCTTACTACTATAATGGTTTGTATACGTTAGTTAGGGATTTAGTCCTTCCCATAGGTTTTTACTTAATCTCTCGATTTCTTATTGTAAGAATGAGGCCCTTTATAGGACACCTTTCGGTAGCTGAGTCTATGGGAATACTATACGGCCAAACCATTCGAATCATAACCGCTTTCTTTGGAATCCTAATGGCCATTGCTATAGTTTCTATTCAGTTTAAAGTTGGCCTTAGTATATCCCATATTATATTTCCTGACGTAGAAAATATACCCATCCTATGGGCAATCATTTTATCTTTAATTGTTATTACCTATTCCTCTTTTGGAGGTGCTAAACCTGTAGCGTTTACAGATGTATGTCAATTTTTATTATTTTTTGTTTGTTTTCCAGTCGTCATTCTTATACTTCTACATTACACCTATCATCCATGGGATAATTGTAAGGCATTGATGCAAATACCGAAATTTAATCCGATAGAGGTTTGTACATGGAATAATGTTTTGCACACAATTACTGCTTACGCTGCTTTGATGCTATTTCCTATGAATCCAGCTCTTATTCAGCGCATCTATATGTCTTCTTCCCTACAACAAGCAGCTAGAGTATTTCGTAATACTGCTGTTATACGTATTATTTTTTCCTTACTTGCTTTTTCTGTTGCAATAATGCTGCATATAGGTGGGCATACCCCCATACAAGGCCAACATGTACTGGACTATGTTATACATCTTGACTATTTTCCTGGTATTAAAGGGTTATTGGTATCAAGCATTATTGCTTTATTGATGTCCACTGCTGATTCTGACTTACATGTTGCATCTGTGTTATGTACTAATGATCTATTTCCATTTCTATTGAAAAAATTTTCTATATTTCGTACACCCTCTCTTAAAATAGCACGTATAAGTGCTGTAACTATAGGTATAGTTAGCATATTTATTGCATTTTATGCGACGAGCATTCTACAATTGTTGAATAAATCTGCTCTATTTTATACCACTGTTATTACCGTTCCGTTTATTCTACCCTGTTTTGGTTTTAAGCCTTGTACTGTGAATGTTTTATGTAGTATGGCCATTAGTACCACACTAATAGCTTATATCATATTTGTAAAGGAGCAAGTTATAGAACAAAGCGATATATTGAAATTCGTTGTAATGAGTACTTGTATCTCATTTGCTCTACATTATCTTCTACCTAAAAAACCTAATACAGGATGGATAGGTATTCCAGATTATAGTCCTGTAATACTACAAAATCAAGAGACGAAACGTTGGTGGTTAAGAAAAATACAGTATATACAATCTGTTTTTACAATATCTTATTGGTCTGATATTTTCCCTAAACAAACTTCTATTTTTATTTCATTTGGTATTTATCTTACTATATATAGCTCTATATCCCTATTATGTATACAAAAAATCTATCTCGATTCCTACATCTACTGGTACATAACTGTTATGGCTATAGGAACAATTATAGCCTTATATCCTGCTATGCACATTTATCAGAAAGAAGGTAATAGTCTACTGTATGGATTGTGGCCTATACTATTATATGTAGCCCTTTTTATTTCTGGTATCGTATATATGAAATTAAGTTGTTTTACACCTATTTCCTGCGCATTGTTTATAGTAAACGTAGGCCTAAGTAGCTTATTATTGCCATATACTATAATAATAGCGATGATATCTGTCACATTATTGATATATAAATGGATGCCTCCTCATGTAGCCCTTATGAACTATAAAGGACTGGTAACTACAGAAATAATGGTAGGGTTAACTATCCTACTCAGTTGCTTAGTGTATCGATATATAAGGATCAAGTTTAATAAACAATTACAAATTATAGCGTTAGATAGACACTATGAACAAAAGTACGCGCTAGCCTCTCTACATAATCAAGCCAATTGGAATCGATTAGATCCTACTTATAACGGGAAAATAGTACAAGATATAGCCGATACGTTGGATACTAGTGTAGATAAGCTACAGATAGAAAAACATAGGGAAAAGCTATATACCTTGTCTAGATTCCTACTACAAAGAGCTAAGGAAGAGCGTACCTTTACCTTAGATCCAAAAGCTATTCAACAAGTTAAAATAGACTCCCTGATCCTACAATCTTATGAATCTATCAAAGGACTAGGTAAACCCATACAACTGCTTTTAAAAAATAAAACCATAGAAAAATATTTATTAACAGAACCAGCTATTTTGGAAAGACTATTTACTATAAACTTTTGGAATATTTGCAGAAGCAAGAAGGCAACAGAAGATATCATTACCCTAACAATTACAAATACATTGGTGTCTTACCCATACTATACTCGCAATGATCATGAAAAACAATTAATACCTCCTATATTGCCTGCACTCGCCTTCTCTATATCTACCGAAACAGACAGCCCAGAAATATTACCTACCTATGAAATTACCGATAAAATTCCTTTAGGTTACTTACCTAAAACCATTAATAATTTATATCAAGAAGAAAGTAGACAAATTGTACAAGCCCATGGAGGATATATGCAAACCATAGAAACAGCAACTAGTTTAACCTGCCTTTACATATTACCTGTTGATGGTAAAAAAGTTATGCAGTTTAAGCGATATCATACAAATGATTTATCTAATAAGGTAGCAGAAACTGATGAAAGTTTGGCACAAGAAAAAGCGCTCATTAGTCTATTGATAAGCAAAACAACCTTAACTGAGCAAAAGATACAAGAGACCATTAGCTTTATTAAGAAAGCTCATGGCACTACTATACGTAAGTCAGGTGACCCTTACTATACCCATCCTATGGAAGTAGCTAAGATCGTATTAGAGGCTACAAAGAATGCCAATACTATTTTGGCTGCTCTATTGCATGATGTAGTAGAGGATACAATGGTCACATTAGAGCAAATAGAACTACAATATGGTCCAGATATAGCTTATGTAGTAGATATGGTTACACATTATAATACCCATGGTTACCGATGGAAATTAGATAATTCAGACAATCAAGTTATATTGAATAAATGTAAGGATATTCGTGTCGTTCAGATTAAACTAGCTGATAGGCTGCATAATCTAAGAACCATAAATGTACGTAAGCCAGAAGAACAAAAAAGAATTGCTAAAGATACTATGGAATTTTATATTCCATGGGCTAGAAAAAATAATGTTTTAACCTGGTTAACAGAAATGGAAGATATATGTGAGCAGATTTTAAATGTTAATACTATGTAATGTTATGCTCTTTTACCGAAGTCGTAAAACTTGTCATAGTAATATGATATGGCCATACATTTTTATCTACTATTCTTTAAATACATATATAATGTATCCAAAACATATCAACCGTATCTATTCACGTCTGTGGTTGGGTCCCCTTATCTCCTTCGATAAAAAATCTGGCCCGATAGTAAATAGCTGAATCGATATGTTTTTTAGCGGGAAAATCGTAAACTCAGCCCGCTATGCGGGGCTTCAAACAGACGATTTTCTAATCCGCTAAAAAACATATCGCTCAGGTGTTAGTGTTTTACTAGAGCGCCATTTTTTATCGAAGGAGGCGCGGGGCTGGTACTTGGTTAGCTATTTGCTTTTTCAGAAAAACGTGTATCTATTCACGCCTGTGGTTGGGTCCCCTTATCTCCTTCGATAAAAAGTCTGTCCCGATAGTAAATAGATGAATCGATAAGTTTTTCAGCGGGAAAATCGTAAACTCAGCCCGCTACGCGGGGCTTCAAACAGATGATTTTCTAATCCGCTAAAAAACATATCGCTCAGGTGTTAGTGTTTTACTAGAGCGCCATTTTTTTATCGAAGGAGATAAGGGGCTGGTACTCGGTTAGTTATTTGCTTTTTCAGAAAAATGTAACCATAGTGATGAATGGACACGTTGATAAATAGATATTATAAAGACTATAATTTACTGAAGCACCGGATTCGTTTATCGGCGGCCAGAATGCTGCTAATAAAGATTTATATCCTACTGCTTTTTTCTATAAAACAATAGGTAAGCTTCTTTAGATGCGTCTATAACGTCTGTCTGCTCAGTAGTTTTTATGGATGAATCATTCGCTTCATACCACTTTCCGTTCCGCTTTACATAGGCAATATAGTGGCCACCCGTCGTGGTACCCTTATGTAGAATAAATCCCTCTAAAGCAAACCGCACAGTATCCTCCTTATTAGGATCTGGTTTAATGGTAATTTCCATTGTTCCATGGACAAGATCTTCTATTTTTGTGTTATGGTTTGTATATCGCTTTAATTGTATGTATAATTTATCAGGAAGTTTATTGATCACTTGTTGTTTGATATACTGTTTTAAACGATTTCCTTCTTGAGGGGTTAGCTGACTTTCTTTTTCTTTTAGAAAAGAAGATTTAGTGCCCGTGTAGGGCTTGTAACTATCCCATGAATCGATTGATATACCTTCATCATCCACTAGTTCTTCTCTACCGGATGCAATCATGTCACTCAGGCTAAGTTTCGTGATAGATTCCCTGTTAAGACTTACTTGCAATCCGTATTCGGGTTGCTTAGGGCTCTCTTTTTTATAAAGAACTTGTTCATCGCCTCTTTTTCTTTTACAAAGGAAGCTTTCAGTATAACAAATATGATGTAAAAGTTCTGCTCCACCAAGCGCCATGATAAACTCATCAGGATCGTATTGTTGACCTGATGTGGCGATGTTTTTCGCTTTTTCTGGGAAAGAAGATATAAAGCCCTGTACTTTATCAGGATTTAATGGATAATGACCATTATTAATTGCATTGTTGGAATTTTCTAAATAATTAATATTTTGTTCTTGCACTTCATCTGGATACAAAGCTGCAATAATTTGCAATACTGCATTCATATAACATGTGTTGCCCATATTCGGTAGTCCTGCAAAATCGGTTGGGGTAGGAGGAGGAGAGGGGGGCGGGGGAGGAGAAGTTGACCCTCCTGAGGAATAATACCCACTAGAGGTTCCTGATGAACTACTCCTATTAGAATAACCTGAAGCGGAACTGCCAGTAGAGATCCCTGAGGAGTCACTAATGTCTGAATGTAGACTGCCTGTATCGCCCTCTAGCTGGTTTGGCTGAATGGGAGCTTTTTGGCTTGATTTATGAGTATTCTCTATTCGGGTAGCAGGAGGAAGGGTAAGAGGAAGAGAACGAGTAGATCTACAATTTCCTCCCATTATATGGACTGAAGCTATTAATATGAACCATAGCTTTTCGTAGAATATGAGCTTTTTAAGCATATTAAGCATAATAATGTTGTTAAATATATTCCTCTTTAAGCTCCTCCTATTCCTTGAAATTCCAGCAGCTACTTGGCAATTTTACTAAAAATTTACCTATAATAAAAATATTTAACATGCTTACCCCTTTCTTGGCCTCTATTTTTTGTGGCGCAGTAGGCATCAAGGTTTTTTAGAAAATCTTTTTTTTGATTATAAAATTTGATTATCAATATTAAAAATAATAAGGCCTTCTATATAGCTTCATTGTTTACAATTCGTAACTTTTTAGTTATTTTTACACTTGCTTTGTTGGCAACAAAATCGTTTTTTTTAACACAAGCTTAGTCTAAAAGCAGCTTGCTGGGCATATTGACTGATAGATTTTTATACACCTGATTTATGTAAACTGTTTTGATTGTCAATCTAAAAATTATTTAATTCATGCCATTGAACCTATTATATCTTGAGAGCTGGGACATTCGTTTTAGGCTTGTCGTTGATATGGCGCTATTTGGTTGCTTGGTCTATTGGGCATATAAGTTACTCAAGGGGAGCATAGCTGTAAAGAGCATTTTGGGTTTTTTGGTTGTCTGTTTTTTTTACTGGATTGTTCGGGCTTTACATCTGACGGTGCTGACATCTATTTTGAGCCTATTTACTAGCCCTATCGTTCCCATTATTCTTTTTCAAAGGGAGATCCGTCATTTCTTGTTTAGCATGGGTACAGCCCTTATGGGCAGTAAGGCGACAATTGTGCAAATGATTCCTTGGTTGGCGCATAAAAAAAGTGAAGTGGATGTAACACCAGTGGTAAAGGCTGTTCAAACACTAGGGGGAAGCAATACAGGTGCACTGATCGTTTTTACAAAGGATGCAGACCTGCGCTACTACGAAGAATCTGGTGATTTGATTAATGCAGTAGTTTCTGCTCGGTTATTGATTGCTATATTTAATAAATATAGCCCATTGCATGATGGTGCTGTGATTATTCATAGCAATAGGATTGTGGCAGCAAGGTGTATCTTGCCTGTGACGGAGCATCCCAATATGGCGGCTCGGTTTGGATTGCGTCATAAAGCAGCTGTTGGGCTTACCGAGATAACAGATGCGTTGGTTCTGATTGTTTCAGAAGAGTCTGGCCAGATATCCATAGCTAGAAAGGGTGCCATGGAAAACAACCTATCTGCTCAAGAAATTAGAAGTGCTTTAAAGGACTATCTTAAGTAATGATTACCCCCCTTGCTTTGATAGAGGGTATTTGATTTTATAAAATGGTAAGAAATGCGGACCATACAATTTAGAGAAGCATTGCGAGAGGCAATGGTAGAGGAAATGCAAAGAGATGAAATGATCTTTTTGATGGGTGAGGAGGTAGCTGCATACAATGGTGCTTATAAGGTAAGCCAAGGTATGTTGGAACGTTTTGGGGCTAACAGGGTAATAGATACACCTATTAGTGAGGCGGGTTTTGCTGGCCTAGGGGTGGGGGCTGCTATGAATGGTTTACGTCCTATTATAGAGTTTATGACCTTTAATTTTTCTTTAGTAGCCATAGATCAGATTGTAAATGGAGCTGCGAAAATGTATGCCATGTCGGGTGGACAATACCATGTACCTATTGTATTCAGAGGTCCAACGGGCAATGCAGGTATGTTGGGTGCGCAACATTCTCAAAACTTTGAAAATTGGTATGCCAACTGCCCAGGACTTAAAGTAGTCGTTCCTTCGACTCCCTATGATGCCAAGGGGCTGCTTAAAAGTGCCATTAGAGATGATGATCCTGTAATCTTTATGGAATCCGAATTAATGTATGGCGACTTAGGAGCCGTCCCTGCAGAAACCTATCTAGTGCCAATAGGTAAAGCCAATCTCATACAAGAGGGCAAAGATGTAACCCTAGTTTCTTTTGGCAAAATGATGAAAGTGGCACATGAAGCAGCACAAGCGATGCAAACGCAAGGTATTGCAGTAGAATTAATTGATTTGCGTACCGTTCGCCCGTTGGATCTCTCTACCATCATTCAGTCGGTAAAAAAAACCAACCGTTTGGTGATTGTAGAAGAAGCTTGGCCGCTGGCTTCCATTGCTTCTGAAATAGCCTATCAGGTCCAAAAGCATGCTTTTGACTATTTAGATGCCCCTATTCAAAAAGTTAATAGCTTGGATGTACCGCTTCCCTATGCACCTACTTTAATAGAGGCTATTTTGCCTAATGTAGCCAAAACAGTGGCTGCGCTTAAAGCAGTTTTGTATCTAACATAATAAAAGCAGTGATGAAAAAAAAATACCTTATAGGCAATTGGAAAATGTACAAAACGGTCCAAGAAGCCGTTGTCTTTATGCAACAATTGTTGCCTCAGTTGGAAGCGATTAGGCCTCTAGCTATTTGTGATACAGCATTGGCCTTATATATTGCTCCTTCTTTTCTGCATTTGCCAGCTATAGCAGCCTTACTAGGCGACCAGAAGTCGATTCAACTGCTTGCCCAAAACTGTCACCATGAGGCAGAAGGCGCTTTTACTGGAGAGGTATCTGCTGCGATGTTGGCCTCTATAGGTGTAAGTGGGGTGTTGATCGGGCATAGTGAACGGAGGAATTACCAAAAAGAGGATCACCCCCTTTTAGCTAAAAAAATCAAAAGGGTATTAGAGGCGGGTATGCAACCTTTTTTTTGCTGTGGAGAAAGTTTAGCAGCACGCAGAAGCGGTAACCATAAAGCGATGGTTCAGCAACAATTACAAGAAAGTTTAGTGGACCTTACTCCAAAGGAAATAGAAACCTTAGTCATTGCTTACGAGCCTGTTTGGGCGATTGGTACCGGACAAGTAGCTACGATGGAAGAGATTACAGAAATGCATACCTTTATAAGGGGAATTTTATCGAATCACTATGGAGTCGGTAATGTCCCCATTTTATATGGTGGAAGCTGTAATCCCCAAAATGCAGCAGCTATATTTGGTTGTGCTGATGTAGCGGGTGGGCTTATCGGAGGAGCTTCGTTGGAGGCAGATCAATTTGTGAAAATGATTATGGCATTACTTGCATAAAAAGATGACACAAGCTACTAATAATGTGAGAACACAGCAAATCGCTAAAATGATTCAAAAAGAGTTAGGCATGTTGTTTCTGGCAGAAAGCCCTAGGTTATTGGACAATGCGTTTGCCTCGGTTACAACAGTTGTGTTAAGTAGTGATTTGAGTCTGGCAAAAATTTACCTGAGTTTTGCGCTAAATAGCCCTCTTTCGACACCAAAATTGCCATTAGCAATCGGGTTTCAAAAGGGGGGGCATAACGATCAGGAAGCATTATTGCAAAAGATTAATGGCCATAAAAATACCATTAGAAGGCTATTGGGCAAAAGGGTGGCAGGTAAAATGCATAAAGTACCCAATTTAAAATTTCTGATTGACCGTTCGGTTGTCCAAGGCGAACGTGTTACCGCTTTGATTGACCAGTTGGATTTGATGGAGCGATAGGTATATCATCCCCCCATCTTTGGCTTAACCAATGCAAATAGCTATGGATTTTGTAGCTTTAGGGTATGGAAACGCCACGCTATACTCCTAGTGATATACAACATCTGCCTACCTTACCAGGTATTTATCTGTTCTATAACCATAAAGAAGAGGTTATTTATGTAGGTAAGGCGAAAAATATAAAAAAAAGGGTAAGTGATTATTTTACTGCTGGTAAAGTACATAATCTAAAAACAGCGCGTATGGTTACACACGTTGTTTCTATTGCCTATACCGCTGTACATTCCGAATATGAAGCCCTTCTTTTAGAAAACAACCTGATCAAAGCATTGCAGCCACGGTATAATATCTTACTAAAAGATGGCAAAACCTATCCCTATTTATGTATTACAAATGATCGATTTCCTAAAGTGATCATCACCCGTAAAACTGTCCCCCCCTTGGGGAAATATTATGGCCCCTTTACCAGCTCTTACGCTATTAAACAAACCTTAGAGGTGGTTAAAAAGTTATTCACCTTCCGTACCTGCAACTATAACCTTTCCGTAGAAAATATTACCAAAAAGAAGTTTAAAGTTTGTTTGGACTACCATTTGGGCCATTGTAAAGGGCCTTGCCAGGCTTTTCAAGATGCAATAGACTATCAACGAGAGATAGAACAGATAGAGGACTTGCTTAAAAATAATTTTGCTTCTGTAAAAAAGGCATTCAAAGAGCAAATGTTAGCAGCTTCTAAACAACTGGATTATAAACAAGCGCAACGCTTTAAGGAAAAACTCATCCTATTGGATCAATACCAAGCCAAGTCTTTAGTGATCAATCCACTCGTTGGCGACCTAGATGTAGTAGCTATTATTTCAGATCAAAACCATCTCTTTGTAGGCTATTTGCATATTAAGCAGGGGGCTGTTTCTTTTACCCAACACCGTGTGGTAACCAAGAAATTGGAAGAAGAAGCAGCTGATTTAGTCCCTTTGGTAGTTTGTGCACTCCGTTTTTGCAGTGGTAGTAGTGCGCCAGAGGTTCTGGTTAACTTGCCATTGAACCTAGCAATAGGTCCATTTTCCATAACCATGCCTAAGATTGGTGATAAGCGGAAATTGGTAGCATTGGCGCTACAAAATGCTTTATTATGCAAAAAAGATTTTTTACATCAAAAATCTAATTTTCAAGCAAAACCTAACTTAACCCTTGTAACCTTACAGCATGATTTGAAGTTAAAAGCCCCACCTGATTGGATAGAATGTTTTGATAACTCCAATATTCAAGGAGACCATCCTGTAGCAGCTATGGTTTGCTTTAAAGATGGCAAACCTTCTAAAAAAGACTACCGCCACTATCATATTAAAACCGTAGTAGGCTCTAATGACTGCGCCTCTATGCATGAAGTCATCAAGCGGCGGTATAGCCAACAAGCAACACTACCTGATTTAATTGTAATAGATGGTGGGAAAGGACAACTCAATGCTGCCATACAGGCATTACAGGAATTGGGTATCTATGGAAAAGTAGCCATTATCAGTATTGCCAAACGATTAGAAGAACTTTATTTTCCCCATGATCCTTTTCCTTTGTATTTGAATAAACAATCTTCCTCCCTTAGGCTACTCCAACAGTTGCGCAACGAAGCCCATCGTTTTGCCATTACCTTTCATAGAAACCAACGTAGCAAAAGTACATTCCAATCGCTGGCTATTCCCGGTATTGGCGCTAAAACGTTAGATAAATTATTACAGCAGCTTGGTAGTTATAAGACGATCCAGTCTAGTTCTTTAGCAACATTAACTACAGTAATTGGGCCATCCAAAGCCAAGCTATTGCATGATTATTTTTTGACTCAAATTAAATAGATCAAATCAATGTCAGCCTTTTCTCGTGCAATTGTGGTGATACCTACTTATAATGAGCGGGACAATATTGAGCCTTTATTGACCGCTATTTTTGCATTAAAAATAGGCGTAGCTGTTTTAGTAGTAGATGATCACTCTCCTGATGGTACAGCTGATGTAGTCATTAGGCTACAGCAATCTTATCCCCAGCAACTACATCTTTTAAGCAGGCCTCAAAAAGAGGGGTTGGGTCGAGCCTATTTAGCAGGTTTTGGTTGGGCATTGGCTTATGGTTACGATTATATTTGCAGCATGGATGCTGATTTTTCCCATGCACCTACTGATTTGCCTCGACTTTTGGCCATGTGCGCTACACCTACAGTTGATATAGTCATTGGCTCCCGTTACATTCCAGGTGGGCGTGTGGTCAATTGGCCCCTTTCTAGAATCTTATTATCCTCCCTAGCCAATTGGCTTGCACGGTTTATTACAGCTATGCCTATTAAAGATGTTACGGCTGGTTTTGTTTGTTATCGGCGGGCCATACTAGAAGATATATTACATAGACCTCTTTCGACACCAAAATTGCCATTAGCAATTGCATCTCAAAAGAGGTCTATAGCTGCTGTAGGCTACAGTTTTCAGGTAGAAATAAAATTCTTAGCACATCAGTATGGTGCCAAGCTGGTGGAATTACCAATTACCTTTGTAAATAGGGCACGGGGCAAGTCTAAAATGGGCTTACGCATGGCAGCGGAAAGCTTTTTGTGGCTTATGCAGATGAGGTGGAAGAGTTGAAGGAGGCGATCCTAGAAAGATGAACATCAAGGGTAGTTTTAGCAAGCTCAAAATCAAGTGTAGCCGTATCACGATTAGTGTAAGCGCGCGCAATAGCATTACGAAGTGCATTAGTAGCAGCAGTGTTAGCATTAACGGCAGCAAGTTGAGCAGTGGCAGCGAGTTGATTAGCATCGGCATGAATGGCAGTGCGTTGAGCAGCATGGGCATGAGTGGCAGAAGCCCTAGCACGTGCAGCAGCAGCGTCAATAGCCAAAATAATAGCATCAGTAAAACCAACAGCAGAAGTACCACCAATCGCAATATTATAGTCAGTAGCAAACTGAGCAGCTTTAACCGCTCTCTGAGCAGCACGAGTAGCCTTATCAGCTTCTAATTCTGCCTTAGAAGTCTCATCAGCAGCGTTAGTAGGATTAGTAGTAGCAAGCGTAGCATGTAGCATAGCACAGTGTTCAGCAGCTAAAGCATGAGTAAGATGAGCAGTAAAAGCAAGCATCGCAACAGAACGAGTAGCCTTGGCAGCAGCATTATGCACACGTGGTATAGTAGCATTGTTAAAAGTCTTAGCAGAGTTGCAAGCTGAACTAGCAACAAGGTAAGCGATATGAACCGCATAATTGGAATAGGTAGTAACACACTCAAGAAGTGCCTCAGGTGTATAAGGGCGATCAGATCTAGCAAAAATGCTGGAATAGGAAGCACGAAACTCAGGAGTCAGCGTAACACCAATCCGCTTAAGTATACCATCACCATCACTTAAATGACTATTACTGTTAGTATCCAAACCAGCAACACAAGGAAGCATAGCCCTGAGCAGTTCATTACTTAAAATAGCTGTACCATCCAGATCCTCAACTATATGTGTAACCTTATTTGTGCTAGAATGATGGCTACTACTAGTAAAATCAAAGTCAGAAAGAGGCTTATAAGACGTAGGAAGTGCATTAGCAAGATCCTCAACAAGCGAAATCAAAGCATCAAGATCATGATCTTGATTATCAGCCACTGCTGGGCTATTAGGTCGTGAAAACATGTTATTTTGCGCTAGATGGCTACATCCAGCCAACATGAGCAAATGGCATAAAAGGAATTGCTGACTTCGCATAACTGTATCTGTTTAATAATATTATTAGCATGCACATAAGCATTCATTAGGAACTAATTATTAGGTATCCATTCACGCCTCTTGCTGGCCGCCTTATCTCCTTCGATAAAAAGTCTGGCCCGATAGTAAATAGCTGAATCGATACATTTTTCAGCGGGAAAATCGTGAACTCAGCCCGCAAGCGGGCTTCAAACAGACGATTTTCTAATCCGCTGAAAAAGATATCGCTCAGGTGTTAGTGTTTTACTAGAGCGCCATTTTTTTATCGAAGGAGACGCGGGGGCTGGTAATGGACTAGCCACTTGCTTTTTCAGCCAAACGTAGCGTATGCGTTTAACGCTATGTCCATAGTAGAAAAATGCCCCTGTAAAAAGTGGGGAAATAGGCCTCATCCCTTGCAGATGATTAGGAAAAACAGATTCCTTTGAAGCCCGCGCAGCGGGCGACTTCTGTTTTTCCATCTGTAAGGGATGAGGTCCCCAACTTTTTACCGAGGGCTTGATTTTTTGTCCACTTTTTTATCAAGAAAAAAGTGGAATACAATTCATTATTAACCAGTGACGTGAATAGATACATTATTAGCAGCACTAGATTAGCAATCTTTTTAGGTAGCGCTTAACCCATAATTCCTATCCTATGCAAGGCATTTTACTTGGCTTTAAGTGCCACATTGAATAATATGAATTATGATTTAACAATGCAACAGCATGTTTGTATCTATTCACTGTTCTAGCTGCCCCCCCTTATCTCCTTTGCTAAAAAATAACGCTCTAGTAAAAGGCGAACATATCGATTCAGCTGCTTTTTCATAAAAACGTAGCCATGGTGGTGAATGGATACTTCGGAGAAGTAAATTTTAACGATAGTGGTGAATAGATACTCCTAGCAAGATGAGCAGTGCGAACAGTTTCAAAAAGCTGATAATCAGCTATATCCTTATGGTGATCAGCGCGAATCTTAGTATACGCAAGCGCATTAGTAGCAGTCGCATTGGTATTGTTGGAAGTAGTGTTAGCATAAGCAATAGCAATAGCAGCATAGTCAGCACAGGCAATTTTAATATTATAATCAGCTTGAGAACCATGATGTAAAGCAATAACATAAGCAATATAGTTAGCCTTAGCAGCAGCAGCCTTAGCGCGGTCAGCAGCAGCCTTAGCAGCATGAGCAATGGCAGGGGTAAGCGTAGCACCAGCCTGAATAGCAAGGTCAGAAGCGGTACGAGTAGCCTCAGCAACCTTAGTCGCATCTTCAGCAGCAGCTTTAGCAGCAGCAGCATCAGCACGAGCATCGGCAAGCACATGCTCAGCCCTACCATCGGATAAATAAGTGGGGTCAGCAGTTATATCAACAGCATTACGATTAAAACGATCCGCATTACGCGTAGCATACAATAGCGCACGACGCTCAATAGCAAAAGCAATGATAAGGCAAGCAGTCACAACAGTAATACGAGCCGCAAGGATAGCCTTTGCAGCATGAATACGAACACTGGAACTAGTGCCATGGCGAGAAGCAAGCTGAGCAGTAGCATTGCGAGCAGTATCAACATAATTAGCAGCGCGACCAGCCATACGCAAAGCAACATGATGATAAATATTACTAGCAGCAACTAAACTATTGACATTAAGATGAACCATATCATCAAGGGTTTTAACAAGGCTGTACATATTACGCATAGCCTTACCAGCTGCATCCTGAGCAGTACGAACAAGTTGCTCAGGAGTATCAGTGGAATGCATGCCTAAACTAGGTACAGAATAAGGGCTATTAAGCGCATTGAGCGAACAAGAAACATCAGTAAAATCAGTAGAAAGACCTAAAAGATTAGAACCAGTGGCTACTGCTGGGCTATTACGAGACCCTATATTACTCTGCACCAGATGACTACATCCAACCAACATAAGCAAATGGCATAAAAACACTTTACCCATAATTCTTATCCTATGCAAGGCATTATACTTGACTTCAAGTTCCATATTGGATAATATGAATTATAATTTAAAAATGCAATAGAGTTCTTTCATCGTAAGCCTTCAACCAATGGCGTCAACACACGCCTGTGGCTGAGCCTCTTATCTCCTTCGATAAAAAGTCTGTCCCGATAGTAAATGGCTGAATAGTGATGAATGGAGTCTGCAGTTGTCTGCTATTATCTGCGTTACTTTATGGTAGGAGAGATTTTTTATAAGGAAGTAGAAAGGACAAGCCAAAACCGCCTGCAACGCCTCCTAAATGGGCAATGGTAGTGATTGCTGGTTCCTTATAGGCGTAATAGCCTAGTGCAGCGCTACTCAGCAGCATAGCTACAACCAAATGCCATTTAATTTGTTTTTGTATGCATAACCTATGACAGAGCATCCCTGTTAGGCCAGACCATACCAAAGAGACACCGTAAGATTGGCAAACAGCATAGGTAGAAGTTTGTAAACCGACCAATATAGCCGTTGCTAAAAAGAGATGTTGAGCAGGCAGCTCGCTACTTAGGGCAAAAAAATTGATCAGATTCAATGTATGATTCCATAGGGCTGCTCGGTAATCCCCCTTATAAAGCAATCTATTATATACACTGAGGCCGTTGTGATAGGTTGAAGGTATAATTTTGATTAATCTTCCAGGGTTATTTCCTTGCCATATTTGATGTTATAGTGGTATAAAACTATTTATTTACTGATTTTTTAGTCATTTTCAATCTATTTTGGACACACCATTCCCCTAGATACCTCTTAATATGATGTTTGGGGACCTATATAAGTTATAGGCTATTGCCTCCATAACATGTTGCGTATGGGTTTTAGCAAGGCCTATATATCTGGCTCCTGAGCTACGGAACCAACTTTTAATACTTCCAAATACCCGTTCTACTTTATAGCGCGTTTTAGATACTAATTTATTAAACCGTTTAGCAGTGGGTGATAAAGGATTGTTTCTAGCCCCTTTTTTCTGAATAGCTGATTTTAACTTCTTTTTCTTTAGTAAATTTTCGTTGGGCGACCCGCTATAGCCTTTATCTGCATAGAGTCTGCTGCCTGATTTTAGCCTTACTTTATCCAATAATACCTGTAAATGCCCACTATCATGACTAGATGCTTTTGTGGTACCTACGGCTAGCACCAACCCCTCTTTGCTTTCCACAAGAACATGCCGCTTATAGCCATAGTAGAGATGATGGCCTTTTTTTATCCAACTTGCTTCTGGATCTACTCCTTTTTGATAACTTTCAGCTGTGGTTATGGTTCCATCTTCATGCAGATCGTAGCTTTTTTTACCTTTAGGGCGTCTAGGGGTAGGGGTAATAGAAGCATCTACAGCTGCTGAACCGTTTTGAACCAATACACCATGATCAGATAGCTGATTATTAATGATATGCAATAACTTTTCTAAAGCATTCTTCTCTGTAAGGGTAGTTCTAAATCTACTTAGTACACTATGATCTGGAACAGAACTATCCATCGAAATACCACAAAATCTGCTAAAAGTGATACGATCATTCACTTCTTCTTCGACTGCATAGTCGCTCAAGCCATACCACGTCTGTAGCAATAGCATTTTGAATAGAAGCAGAGGACTATAGGCCGGTTTGCCTGATAAACGTAAACCTTTAGGATAATGTAATCGGAGTGCTTTTTCTACTACTGACCAATTAACTAGCTTGTTGATTTGATCAAAGAAAGTGTGTTTGCACTTACGCTTATTGGCGGAAATATCTGAAAAACTTAATTGCTTAGTTTGCTTGAGCGACATACACAATATTATTAAAAGTTTTAAGCATCAATACCTAAAAAAATCAATAGAATTTAACCTTTTTTTACCTTCTTCTAAAAAATAAAAAGATACTTTTTATGGCAAATCGTAAAGGTCTATTGCAACGGCCTCACACTTTCATTTTTGTTGCACAATACGTGTACGGGATAAGGCAGGTTGAGCGCTATGGCTGCTATCGCAAGTGGTTTGTTGTAAGACTTTATAGGAGTAGCCGCTTGGGTAGACCTCTTTCGAAACACTATTTCTAATGGCAATTTTGGTGTCGAAGCTGGTCTATGCTCCTCAAATACACCTGAGTATGCTGCAGTGGTCGCCTCCGCTTCTCCTAAAAATTGCACACTACAAATAGGTCTCGCAAGAGGTCTAATATAGGGCGAAAACGCACAGATACAAATAATATATCCGCTTAAAAGTAAAAAAGATCGCTTGCAATGCCAAATCACCTTAATACTCAGATAAAAAACCTTCCATATCCACATCAAGTTCTTCCGCTAATTTTTGTGAAGCAATCAGTCCCTTACCGTCTCCAGGTTTTTCTTCATATAGCTCATCTATAGTGGCATCCTCTGTATTGCCAACTTTGACAATTCTACTGCCAAAGAGTCTAAGGGTAAATGCGTCTATCCAGGTTAAATTTTCTGCAGGGTTAGCGGCGTTGTACCAACAAATTGATTCAAAAGGCAGTTTGTTAAAATAATCTATTACATCTTTATATTTGAAAGTAGCTATGGTGTGATCTAAGTGGGTAGGTGGATTGTTTCTACCTGGTACAATTAATTGAATCGCTTCAATATCATACTCTTGCCTAGCCGTAATCTTATTAAAGATGATATGTTCTACCAACCTTAACGTGGCAATTTCTCTTGGAAAGAATTCATGTGGAGTGGTTTGCCCCTCTTCTCCTGAAAGTTGTAAACTTTTCAAGAATTGTGCTTGAGGCATAACTGCTTCTAGGGTGTCATCTGTATAGGGTACCAGTACTCCATTTTTTACGCCATCTATAATTATTTTGGAAATTTCTTTTCCGCGCATGAAACAAGGGCTATTTTGTTTTTCATTTAAATAGATTTCTCTCCATACTTTTCTGGCATATAAAATATAGGCCCTAGCCAGGGGGCGCGTGGCATGTGGACTATAACTTTGTGATAAATGATCTGTGCGTCCATAGCATGGAGGGGTAGCAGTTAAGCCAATATATAGCAACAATAAATATTTTTGTAATGACATAGTGAATGGTATAATTAATTCAGTAAGATATTGAAACATGAACCATCATTAATGGTTTCAACTTCATCTTTAAAGTTTTTTCTTGCTATTTTTTTGATTTCAATCACCAATCGATCGCCTGATTTGGCTTGAGCAGCGATATTGTGCAAATCTGCAACGCTCTGCTTTGCCGTTAACGCATGAATGGGACGGCTACCCCGTGCCAAGGTAATCACCCATTCTACCACTTGGTACCTAGCATCTTTGGGTAGAAAATCTTGGAAATACTTATTAGGAATTACTTTGGCTTCCAGTACCCTGGGACCAGGTGCAGGTATGCCTAATTTCATGTCAATAGGCTTGTTTTTAGTAGTGATGGCAATTTGGGGAATGGGAATGTCTTGTACCATAAAAGCTTCTGTGCCTATTAAGTTGTCTCCATTATATACCTTTAACTTAACCTCTTTATCTTTAGGAATCACGGTAACTACTCCTTTTTTAGATCCTGGTATGGTGGTCCCACCCTCCACTTTAAACCGCGGGTTGTAGCTGGCACCAAGAGAAGGAACTTGAATGTCTAACTCGTTTCCACAATTTCGATAAAGTGACTGTACCGTAGCAGCCTTTACTTGAATCACAGGCTTTGCAACCAGATAGGGGATATCTTCTGTAATAATCGATTCTTTGCCCCCAGGTAGCTTCAATTTTACAGCAGCTTTAAAGTTTTTTTTGGCAAATCCATGGGTGTCATAGCTTCCAGGGGAAGTTGTAAAGGTTATTTTTCCTACGCCATCTTCTACCACAATCGGTTGGCCATCAATAAACATTTCTGGAGCAACTGCCGAAGAAGAAGCGGCTAAAATTAAATCTGCTTCATATTTGCTTCCGGCAGCGACAATATAGGACTTGGTGTTGGCCAATAACTTCAGTGTGTCAAATTTAACATCAGAGGCACCAATGATGTTACCCAAGGTATGGATAGCATCTGCTTCTGTAGTGACTACCTCAGAGGCAAACTGGCTCAATGTAGCCAATGCAGCGCCAAGTGGCGTGTGGTCAAAATTTAATGTAACAAAATCTTTTTTAGCTTGATTGGGATCACGACTAAAAAAGTCATGCTCTTTTGCATCAAAAGCAATGGGTGTATAAGGTTTATTGGTGAGCCTAGAAAGCTGTGTTATATATCCATTTAATTTGGTTTTCAATATATTCCCCTCCCCTTTGTTGATCATAAAACGGGCTACTGCTGCATTGCTTTTGAGCCCTTTGGGTAATTTGGTGAGGCGGTCAATGCCCCCCTCTGCATCAATCAACTGTTTTTTTAATCGATCTATATAATGTACCAGCCCTACTGTATCCTGATGCATGGCCAACACTTTTTTCAATATTTTTATATCTGTTGGCCGGTTGCCCATATCTTTAACCGCACTTTGTAATGCTTGAATGGCACGTTCATTATGGTTAAATTGTAGACTTCTGCTTTTATCAATACTGCCACTGAGTACCATGAATTTATCTAATACACTAGAGCTGACCTGAAGGGCTAACATAGCAGTGAGCACCAGATACATTACCCCTATCATTTTTTGTCTAGGACTTAATTTTCCTTTGGCCATACTATTTTAAACATTTATACGCAACTTTTTTGGTGAGTGATACCAAATCATTTAGCCTTTAAAAGCGGTTAGTGTCTTGGCATATATTTCGTTTAGAGCGGTTACTTTTTCATTGAGTAAAGCAAGCTCTTTTTTAAAGTGTATTGCTTCATTACCTGCTACTTCCATTGCTTTTACGGTAGTTTCTAAATGGCTATGCAGCGTATGGGTATGGGTAGTCTGATCTTCCATATGGGCTAAAGCTTTTTTGTAAAGCCCATTCATAGAGGTTAATGTATGCGCCATATCTCCAATTATTTGTGTGGCTTGCCCTATATGGCGCACATAGTCTTCTGTGACTGCACCAACCTGGGTAAAAGAAGGCACACTGGCTATATTGTCTGAAAAACGACGCATAGTAGCAGCTAAGTTTTCTAACAAAGCAGTATCTATGGAAGCTTTTTCCAAGCATTGGTCAAACTTTTGCGTAATCGTAGGGGTAGCTTGCACAGAACGGCTTGTTAAGTTTTTACCGTTATAATCAGGCGCTAGCTCAGGATACACACGTGACCAATCTATTTCTTGTTCTTTAGGTTCAAAAGCACTTAAAATGAAAATAACAGCTTCTGCAGAAAGGCCAATGCCCAACATAATACTGCCTCCAGGTAGGTTTAATAGCTTAAACATAGCCCCAAAAATTACAATAGCTGCACCAATGTTGTAAATCAAGGGCATAATAGTATTATAAAACTTATGTGTAAAAGAATTACTTATCAAATTATGTTTCATTGTATTTTACAAATTTAAATGGCCAATAAATGGATGATCAATAAAAGTTACATGGCAGACATCACGCATCTAAAGCCAATATAGCAACGTGGTATATCTTTATGTTCACAATCAGAAACTCCAGTTTGTAGTGCATAGGCGTAGTCTTTCCAAGAGCCTCCTTTAATAACCTTAAATAGGCCTTGTTCATCTTTATAAAAAGGACTGATCACCTCATTTTTATGTATTGGTAAGGGGCTGTATACATCTGCACACCATTCTGCTACATTGCCTGCCATATCATAAAGTCCATAAGCGTTGGGTGGAAAAGCTTTTATGGGAGAGGTATATGCATAACCAGACGCTGCATAGTCCCCTTTTGTAGCCTGAAAATTAGCCAAGAGCTTGCCTGTCTTTGGATCTCTTACAGAAGGTCCTCCCCATGGATATTGCGCATCTGGTTGACCGCCTTTAGCAGCATATTCATATTCAGCAGCGGTAGGCAATCTAAAGTCAGGACCGGGCTTTCGCCCTTTAGATACTAAATAGTTATTCCTATAAATAGAACGAACGCGTGCATATTGTTCTGCTGCTTCCCAAGTGATGCCCACTACAGGGTAGTCATCAAAACGGGGATCTTGCCAATAGCTTTGACCATATGAGTCATCTATAAACATAGCTGGAAAAACTTTTTGCCAAACTGTTACGTCAGGCATTAGCTTTTCATTGATATAGGATTCGTTTAATCCATACGATTCCAGATCGGCCCTGACAATATCTAGGAATGCGCGGTATTGAGCATTGGTAACGGGTGCTTCATCCATGTAGAATGAGGGTACGGTTGTCGTCTGTATGATACGGGTTTGGCCAATCCCACCTTCGTTAACTCCTCCATGCATCAAAAATGTACCAGATGGAATCAATTTCATGTTTAACGGGATATCGTTTTTCCAACTTTCTTTAGTATGGTGGCCGATAAATTCCCCTTCATCATCGGGAATGGTACCACAACTACCCATTGTCATATAGATCAATACGTATAGTGTGGTTAGGGTGCGCTTAACAAGTTTAGATGAAAAGCATTTGTAAGAAGCTAAAAGCATATCTAAGAGTATATTTTATAAAAAAATGCTTTTGTGTAAGTAACAAACTCAACAAAGCTATTAACTTTTTTGTTTTTTACAAAGTTTCCATAGCGTTACTTTGCTATCAGTACAAAGGTAACCTTACCTGTGGCGATACCAGCTGGTGCGTCAGCTGTTTTGCTAAAGGTAAGCGCACGCAATGCATCTGCGTAGATCTTTTCTACCATGGGGGTAACTGTTTTTTCAATAGTTAGAATAGAAATGATTTCACCTTCTTTATCTACTTTAATTTCAAAAACGATTTTGCCCCACTCTTCTGTGGTATCATTTGGCCGGGGTACAGCATCCCATTCCCATCCCCTTAATTCAAGGGTAGCATCTGTTTGCTTGGCATGATTTTTTCCTTTGTTGTATAACCCCCGCTCATCTATTTTAGCTACTTTACGGGGTTGTTTAAGTTTTTGGGGGCGTCTCAAACCACCTGGTTGTTTTTGATGCTGCTGTTTTGGGCGTGTATATTGATGCTTCCGTTGATGGTTAGCTGGCTGCTCAGGCTGTGTAGTGGCCAGATGAGCGGCTTGCAGGGATGGCCCAGTGGTATGGTTAGGCAGGTGATGTTCTGCTATAGTGTGTGTAATGGCCGGCTCTAAGGCAATTCTATAGGATTGGGCACTAGAAGCAGCTGGTGCTGGAGTGCGCTTGATGCAATAGGTTAACCCTAAAGCAAATAGATGTAAAGCAATCGATAGGGCCATTCCTTTTCCATTTGGAGAAAATAACCAGCTATTTTTCATCGTTTCTTTTCAAATTCAGTAGCTAGGGAAACAGCAGCCCCTAATTTATTGGCTATATCTGCTACCTTGACCATATGGGCTATAGATAGCCCTTTATCCATATGCAATAAAACAACTTTACTCGATGTTTTGGATAATGCATCCTCCAAGACATTTTGTAGCCTGTTAAAAGGAACCCGCTTTCCTTCTACATAATAGGCTAGCTGTGCGGTAACCGTTACATGAACTTGTACAGATTCCGTTCTTTCATTGGTGCTTAATGGTAAGTCAACAGGAAGTGCTTTGGGGCTATAATTGGCTGTAATCAATAAAAAAATCAATAGTAAAAATATAATATCAGTCATAGAGGCCATGCTAAAAGAAGCATCTATCTTATTTTTTGTACTGATTTTCATTTTCTTACTTATTTTTTTAGTAGGGCATTATGCCTACTTCACCTTGGCTAAAAAAAGGTTGACCAGATAATTCAACCTTGCTGTAGTCTTACTGACTTGCGCGGTGCAGTAATTATAACCCAGATAAGCTATAATTCCAACGATTAGTCCTCCTACGGTTGTAACCATTGCTTCATAGATACCACTTGAAAAAAGTTGAGAAGAAAGCTGGTTTTTTTCTTGGGAAATCGCTATAAATGTTTGAATCATACCAGTTACAGTACCTAAGAAACCAATCATAGGTGCCGATCCAGAGATCGTTGCTAGGAAAGCAAGCTTTTCTTCCAAAAAGGCTACCATCCTACCAGATTCACTTTCTAAAATCAATGCAATATTTGCAACTTGCCGTTGCTCGATGCCTTTGTTGATTACTTTTTCTATAATATTATCTTGTTCACTACAGATCTGTTTCACTGTTGATAAGTCTCCACTATTTAATGCTACTTCTAATTCTTCTAAGAAACTACTGGATAGGCTCAAATATTTTCGGTAGGTCAATAGACGCTCTACTATTATGTAGATGCTTATAAGCGATAGCGCTGCAAGGGGTAACATCAGCCAACCGCCTTTTAACAGCAGACCCAGTAATGTCGTATGTGTGGTCATAAAATTATAAATAGTTAGTGCGCCTAGGGCGCAATCTATATAAGGGAGATTAGTACTCTAAAATAAAAATATTTTTGTATTTTGACTCAAACTGCTTTAGTTTTTTTTCTGCTTCATCTTGCGTTTTACTATGTCCTATGGTAACACGATAGTATTTTTCTGACCTTTGGGTTCTAGGTAAAATCAGACAGACACCTAAGTTTTTTTTCATGAGCTCCTGTACTACTTTCATGGCAGCCGACTTGTCTAGATAGCTACCCACCACTAGGTGGTATATGCCTTGTGGCTCCTTGAATGCTTGATAAGTCCCTGGCTTGATCAACGGCTTAGCCCGCTTAGCTGCTAGCTGTTTTTGGGTAGCACTGATGCTTTTGGTTACTTTTTTGTTTTGTTTGTGTTCAAATATTTCGGCCTCATCAAGAGACGAATCAGCTGTTTTATTGCCATCTTTACGGGCTCTTGTTTTAGCTGTTGTGGTAGCAGGTGCTGATTTTTCCGAAGCGTTGGTTTGTTCGGAATCGGGCCTGTTATTTGCTGCTTTAGTAGCCGACTCAACAGCTGATGTAGGATGCTTGTGCATGTTCATATAGAGATTATACCCCATTTTAGCTGCAATAAGCAGGACAATCATGCCTAAAATAACCAGTAGGGGCCATATCGCTTTTTTTTTAGGCAATGCTTGAAAGTCTGGTTTGGGTAACCCAAATTTATTATCCATGGGGTTGGTAGCCATACACAAAAAGTTTTTGCAAGAGATCTAACTAGAACTAAGTTAAAAAAAATTACTAAATAGGTCACAGCTGTACTAGCCACAGCAATATAATAATTTTCTAGAAAATGGATGCAGTAGCTGTCATGATAATGGCCATTATTTGACTTTTTGGTGTAAATTGTAAGGAATCACTGTCCACTTAAAGTGATGCTACTTTCTGGAAAAGCGATTTATTAATGAATATCTTTTACTTAGATAGCGATGTAAAAAAATGCGCTCAGTATCATTGTGACCGTCACGTTGTAAAAATGATATTGGAATCGACGCAAATACTTTGTACGGTGCTCCATCAATCGGGCATCTCTGCACCTTATCGACCTACGCATAAACGGCATCCTTGTGTTGTTTGGGCAGGTCAATCATTGGATAATTGGCGTTGGTTAAGGCTTTTAACCGCTGCGTTAAATGAAGAGTATCAGTTTCGATTTAATCGGGCAATACCTCATCAATCGTTTCTTGTTGCAGCGTCACTGTCACCACCACCCCTTCCCTTGGTGGGTTGTACAACGCGACCTTTAACCATGCCTGATGCATACAAAATTATAGAGGATCCTGTTGCAAGCTACAGGCGTTTTTATGCGTTAGGCAAAAAGCATTTGTTGACCTATACAAAAAGGGTTCCACCTTATTGGTTACAAGATATAAGTTAATTAAATATTGTTGTGTATATGAAAGGTTATTTATTTCCTGGTCAAGGGAGTCAATATGTAGGGATGGGCAAAGTGCTCTATCACCATAGCAGGCAAGCACGTCAAATGTTTGAAACAGCTGACCATATTTTAGATATGGATTTGACTTACCTGATGCTAGAAGGCTCCCAGGAGGCTTTAAAAGCAACTACGGTTGCGCAACCTGCTATTTTTTTACATTCAGTTGTTACAGCCTTGGTGAGTGATTCGTTTCATCCAGCGGCTGTAGCAGGCCATTCTTTAGGCGAAATATCAGCTTTAGTAGCCAGTGGCGTGATGCCATTTGAAGAGGGGCTGCATCTGGTAGCTGTCCGTTCTAAAGCGATGGAGCAAGCTTGTCAGCTTTGTCCTGGGACCATGGCTGCTGTACTTGGTCTTAGGGATGAGGTGGTGGAAGAAATTTGTGCAACCATTACGCAAGAAGTAGTGGTACCAGCTAATTACAATTGTCCAGGGCAGTTGGTTATTTCTGGAAGTCAGGCGGGGGTAGCGTTGGCCATGGCAGCTTTAACCCAAGCAGGTGCGCGCAAGGTAATACCACTCCAAGTAGAAGGAGGGTTTCATGCTCCGCTGATGGTGCATGCTCAGGAAAGTCTTGCAGCGGTACTCTCATCGATCTCCTTTTCTAAAGGCATCTGTCCCATTTATCAAAATGTTACTGGACAGGCTGTTACCGATCCGCAAACCATCAAGGAAAACCTAATCCAACAGCTTGTGGCACCTATTTATTGGACCAAAACCATTAACCATATGATAGCGGATGGGATTACAGCATTTGTTGAATGCGGGCCAGGAGCTGTTTTACAAGGGTTAACCCGAAAAATAGCCCCTGCGTTAGCTATAGAAGCTATGTAAGCAGCCCCCCATCTACCTGAATAACCTGTCCTGTGATGTAGCTGGATGCATCGCAAGCCAAAAAGAGCGCACACTCCGCTACATCTTCTGGAAGGCCCACGCGCTTAAGTGGAATCTTTTGAACCCATTCCTGTTGGAGTGAGGCCTCAAGTTGATCTGTCATGGCAGTTGCTATAAAGCCGGGTGCAATAACATTGGCACGTATGTTTCTGCTGCCTAACTCTAAAGCAATGGATTTGGTAAAACCAATGATACCCGCCTTGGAGGCAGCATAATTGGCTTGTCCGGCATGGCCGCTAATGCCTACAATAGATGCTATGTTGATAATAGAACCACTACGTTGCTTGAGGAAGGTTTTTATCGATGCCTTCACGGTATTAAAAACAGATTTTAAATTTACATTTAATACTGTATCCCAATCGGCTTCTCCCATGCGTAACAGTAAGTTATCTCTAGTGATGCCTGCATTGTTTATCAATACATCTAATCCACCAAATGTCTCTACCACATCTTCTACGACTTTATGGGTAGCTTTAAAATCAGAGGCATCTGCATGGATGGACTTTACCGCTACCCCAAAGCTACGTAATGCTGTTTCTGTAGCTTGTACAGATTGCAAATCAGATCCAAAATAGGTGAAAGCAATATCTCCCCCTGCTGCTGCTAGTTTAAGTGCAATCGCCTTGCCAATGCCTCGTGAAGCACCTGTAATAAATATTTTTTTTCCTTTTAAATGCATTATAAAAAATGTTACTAACTGACCAATCATCCAATGGTGGTTTCTGCTTATAGCTGCCGATATAAAATTTAGCGTATAGTAAAAACGCCTCATTCCTTTACCGGAATGCCACAATACCCCTAATATCTTAATTTGTATGCATTATACAAGAAAAATGCTAGATATAAAGCGGTTATATCTAAGCTGGTAATGCCATTATATGACTAGAAAATGGACTATAGCAATTGCTAATTAGAGCGAGGCTTCGGCATATTTTCAAAAATCTCCTGTTGCGGAATATAAGCGGCAGCATCCACACAGATCAACGATTTACTTCCATGTCATGCGCTTCTATTTCTTGAAAGTAGTCAACAGCATTAATGGTAAAATTTTTACGTGGCATCACCTTTCTCCACGGCACTTTATCAAGAAAAAAATAGCATACAAGTTTCTTGCTTAAAAGAAATCACTAATCCTTTACCATAGCCAGGTGTAATACCTTTTCACTATGTAATGCCAGCTCGTGGGCTATATTGACTAGTTGTAATTGCGTGGCTAATGGTAGATAAAATGTTTGAATGAGTTTTGATTTTTCTATCTGTTTTTCAATAGTATGTCCAGAAATGGTTCTTGCGTTATGTAGCACGTCTGCCAGCCTAACCAGCAGGGCATTATGATTTTTACTACGCATAATCTGTTTGATATAGGTGGCATAATCTTCTTTTTGGTGGGGTAATAATTTTTCTAAGCAGGCTGCAGTCAATACAATTTGTGTAATAGAAGCGCCAAATAGGGTTGTTAAGCCTGCTTCTGTAAAGGGTGTGTTTTGTATGATGTCATGGACTAATCCAGCAATAATCACACTAGAATCGTCCGTTATAGTCAGTAAAATAGAGGCTACTGCCATCGGGTGTAAATAAAATAATTCTCCTGTTTTTCTCCTTTGTGTGGTATAATACACTTTAATGAGTTGTAATGCATCCATCACTGCATCAAGATGGATGCCTTTTTTCTTTTTAACCCGCTCTAGAAAAGCTGTTTCTTCTTTCATATTGACTGGGTCTAATACCATCTTTTGTGTATAGACAACAGGCGAAAGCGTAGCAAATGCTTTAGTGATCTCTTTCACATTTACAGGTATTACATATAAATGAGTGATTTCTGCCTCAGAACAAAGCCGCTCATAGTAACCATAATGTGCATGTACAATATGTTGGTTCTCAGAATCTATTTTTTCTTTATTTTCATCTAAGATTTGAATGTCTGCCATTTCTGCTACTTTGTAGATCGGACGTATGGCAGGTGGCTGTATGGCAGTGGTGATGACAAAGCTGATTGCATTGATTTTTTGTAATTTTCCTTGTAAAAGTGTAAGGCGATAGCCTAATTGTGTATCATCTATATACATATAGATATCCTTTCTTTGGGTACTATGTAAAGATTCATGTGTGCTGCAGGAGTATAAACTGCTGATAATTAGATTTTTGATATTTTCTATAGCACACTGTATGTAGAGGTGTTTGGTATGGATCATTACATATGGTGTATCATATATATTGCTAATTTTTATGGAATCGAAACATTGAGCTAATAGTTGATCAATACTAATCCAATTGGTCACTAAATGAAGATTGTGTTTTAGGTGTTGAAAAATGCTGTTAAAATATTTTTTTAGCCTAATGGCTTGATCTGCATAAGCAAAGAATGCTTCTTTCGACTGTTCTAATCGAATCAACTGATGATTCAGTTGAGATATGATATAGCTACTTTCGTAAGCCAGTGCTTCTACTTGTTGTTTATTAAAAAATTGCCTTCCATTTTGCTCTTCTTGTTCGTTGGTTAACGCTTGTATGATAGCTAAACGTTTGTTTAAGGCTCGATTGTAGTATAGCAGGCCACCAACGAAAACGAATAACATCAATATTGCATAGATGATATTTAGGTTTAGATCTAAGAAGCAGGTTATCAATGTGTTATTGCAATCCATATAGTGGAGGATGACCCAGACTACTCCTGCGCTCAATACACATCCCAGTAATAGCACGATCAATGGGCTAATAAATATAGATAAGCAGAGGTTGAATATCAAAATGATGTCATGTAAATGAGCAAATTTGCTCAGCATAGCCATACCAGTACCTATCAAAAAAAGAAAATAAATATGGCTTAAAGGCCATATTATTGCAGCAACTTTACGAACATATGGTGGGGGTGAAATAGAAGTGTAGGTTAAGAAAAATGTGGCAACAAAGAGGCTGGGGAAAAGGATAAGTGCCTCTAATCTAGTATCCCATATCAGGTTGCTGGAAAAGGTATACAAAGCACCATAACCTGTTAGGAGTATATAAAAGCTAAAAAGTATGTAAGGTAAACTGTCCTTAGGTAATTGTAGATAGTTCCAAAGATTAAAGTGCTTTATGCAAATATATCTACACCACCGCCTCCATAATGATGGTGGCGTAACCATTGGTTCTTCTGTTAATCCATTGGTTATGTCGGGTGGATTTGTTTTTTGCTTGCTTTGCAAAAGTTGCATACCCATCATAGTCAGTAGGTTCATCATAATGGCTGGGAGTAAACTATGCACACCTTCATGAGGTACAAAATAGAATCGAGCCATACCAGTTATGCCACCTGCTAGCATACCCATTAAAACGGCGTATGGATGCAAGGAAATACCAATTAAAGCAAGTAGTAATGGTAGACTTACAACGGATTTAAATAAAACAATGGCCTTCCACATCATTTGTCCTTGAGTGTATTGTACAAGAAGTAATGCCATTATCCCTACTATAATCTGACAGATAATGGGCTTTTTAGTCCCTTTAAACAGGTTTGGCAGATCATTGGTCATTAAACCCGTGGCGGCATGCAAGTTTGCGCCTGCTGTAGAGATGGTTAAAGCAGCAACACCTACCATAAAGAGCCCTTTTAACCCTGTGTAACCACCAGCAAGAGCAATGGCCGATAGCATCCATTTATCAGAATGGTGTTGTGCCAACAACGCAACCCATAGCAAAAGTAAGTTGATGCTTAATGAGAAAAAACCAGCTCCATTCAAGGAGCGTTTTATTTGGGTGGCATTTTGGGCCATTAAAATAGGTGTTACCTGAGCAGGGTAGAAAGCAGGTATGGCAAAAGCGACAAAATAAGCCATACAGCCCAGTGGCGTACCATGGCTATGGATCAAGTTATGCCAGGAGCGCTTAACGGCTAGTGCAAGGTTGATTGGATCAGCATTATATTGCGCTACCATACCTTTCCATAAAGCCCAAGCGATGGTGGGCAACAATAGACCAAAAGCAGCACAACGCACCACACTGGCCAGTGCTAACGATTGGATAGTATTAGATCCAATACTACAAACTATCAAGCACATGGATATAAGCAGACTATAGTCTGCTGGCATAGCAAAGCACCAGCATAGCGCCATTCCCAACAGTTTGCACTGTATGGCAGCTATGGCAACACTATAACATATACCACATATGGCTACAATTTTTTGAATAGAGTTGCCATAGAGTTGCCCCATTATTTCTGCGACTGAACGATTATTTAAAAAAAGATGCAAGCGATGTGCCAGCAGCGTACCTATTATAAAATAGCTCATCGCACTGCCTGTCAAGCTTAGTAAGCCACCTATATGGAACGGATAACACAACACTTCTCCACCATAGGTTATGGCTAAGATGGCCGTTATAATATGAGCGGTAGCAAAGCGAGTAGTTTGGATAGTAGCATGCATAGTGGAACGGATGCCAACAAGCAGGCTAATCAATAAGAAAAGAATAAAAATAAGACTGTCCATATGCATTGCCGGTCCTGTCAATATTGCTGAAAAATGTGTTTGCATAAGGATTTACCCCACAGTCACCCGTCCAATTTTCCATATAAGAAACAGCAGGACTTCAATTATTAGAACCATGCGAAACAGCAATAGGTGCTATGCAAAAAACCACTAAACTAGTTCTTTATTTAGCAAAGCGCTAAAATGTTGCAACGATTTAATAACAGTCTTATTTAAAATAGGATAGTGGATTTCTTCCTTTTTTCCAGTATACACATATCCTATTAAAAAGACAAATTTAGAATGGGTGGTAGCTAAAGTATCTTCTAGTATATTTTTATTGGTACGGTAGGTTTCTCTCAGCAAGCGCTTCACTTTATTACGCTGTACAGCAGAACGGAGGTGCCGTTTAGAGGCAGTAAAAAGAACTTGATTGCATAAAAACAGTTCTTTGCTTTTTTGTAGGTAAAAGACAGTGCAGGGGTATAACTTAACAACGCTGCCCTCCTGAAAAAGCATTTTTATATACTTCCGGTTGGTTAGTCTATGACACTTGGGCAGGTTGTTTTGTCCCATATCCAGTCGCAAAAGACAATATTAGGTTTTTTGAAAAGCATGGGTGCGCTTCAAAAAAGCCTATTAGCGCTTGTGCCTAGGTTCATCAGAAACGGTTAATTTGACCCTTCCTTTGGCACGCCTTCTGGCCAATACTGCACGGCCATTAGCAGTGGACATACGTTCTCTGAAACCATGTTTATTGCTTCTTTTTCTAAGTGATGGTTGAAATGTTCTTTTCATAGTATGAATAATCTTAATAGATAAACAAAACTTTTGCTTTTATATTTCTTTCTGCTAGGGGCTCTGTTGCACTAGCCCCCTGGAGCACACTCCAATACGGAGTAATCTCTTACAGATTTGCTTTGGCAAGGTATGTAAATCTATGGTAGAATCCAAATGATGCCACGTATCGTTTTAGAAAAGAACGCTTATAGTTGTAAACTTCTTTACAAGAAAGCATTGTTTAGTATTTTGTGGTGCGAATAAATAGTATTAAATTGGCATGTACCTATATTGTTTAGGGATTTAACAACACATTGGGGTTGACTGGAATTGACGGGAAGGTTAAATCCAATGTAAGCATGCGAGGTGTTGTAAGTATTACCTCTCATATAAAACTTACATAGTAGATAAACGGCAACTTAGCTGTAATCAACAATTCCCGCTGGAGCGTTACCTTTGCTTCTCAAACTCGAAGAAAAAATGAAAACGAGGATGAAGAAGGAGAAGAAGGTGCAATGCTTCTAGCTGCTTAATCGATAGATTAAGGGGAATTTGTCCCGCTGGTTTTTGTTCTATGGGGTCAGCATAAGGGGCATCGATGCATAGGGCTAGTGCCATCAGGGGCGTGATGGTGGCATAAATTATAAGCGCGCATAAGCGTAACATCAGGTGTGTTGCTGACCTTGGTTGTGCCGACAATAAACAGTGACTAAGCATGTAGAAAGCGTTGTGGTTTTCTTGTTCGGACGAGGGTTCGATTCCCTCCAGCTCCACATTTGTGACAAAAGGGCGTTGCCTGTAAAAAGGTATCTGTTCAGGCAATGGTGTGGGTTTAAGGAATTTGTCTTATTTTTTTTGCTCAGCACTGTGGTTGAAAACGCATTTTTTCTAGTTTTTTAAGAAACTTCATTACACGCCTGTGTCTGGGCCCCATATCTCCTTCGATAAAAAGTCTGGCCCGATAGTAAATAGCTGAATCGATATCTTTTTCAGCGGGAAAATCGTGAACTCAGCCCGCAAGCGGGCTTCACACAGACGATTTTCTAATCCGCTGAAAAAGATATCGCTCAGGTGTTCGTGTTTTACTAGAGCGCCATTTTTTATCGAAGGAGACGCAGGGCTGACAATAATAAGAAAGGCTATTGTGGCTGCATTCCTTTATCGGTGGCCATAAGTACTGCGTATACCAATACTCCGTGTAAAAAATACTGTTCTATTTAATAGTCAATAATATTTATCTCTTAAGTCCGCGCCATTGTCTGTTCAGGCAATGGTGTGAGTATGCTGAATAATTAGTTAAATTACCAACTGGTCTATTTGCTTTTTTTTAAAAAATTTCGTAGTTAATTTTCTGGCATTTATCTAATTTAAAGTTTAACTTAAAGATGTCTTTTTGAAAATAGGCATGCTAACAAAGTTGCTGTAATCTTACTTATTTGTATTTAACCTAATTAAACTCCTAATTAAACTCCTAATTAAACTCCTAATTAAACTAATTACTCAATATGGTGTCTCTATCATCCTTTAATATTAAAAAAGTTTCCATGTACCTTGCAGGGCTAATGCTTCTTTGCTTTTTGCATTTCAGCTGTCAGGTTTTATCTGCATCTGGTTTGTATCCAGATGGAAATAAAGATGCTCAGGGTGCATGTTCTTCAGGTGTCGATATCAGACCAACTACTACTGGTTGTGTAAGGGTTGGAGCTATAGCAATAGCTGGAGTCGATGAATCCGGACAGGATAGTGACATAAAGGTTATGGCAGAAAATAAATCCGTGTGTCAATTTGGACAAGATGCTGCTGCTTTTAATGTACAAGAGAGTAAAGCCATACTCGCTGTCGCAGATGGTGTTGGAGGGGCTTGGGGAGACTCAGCCACTTTATCTCGCGAACTAATCGGGCAGATTATCGAACCATCTAATCCTGAATCCACAGAAGAAGAGATTGATAGTGCTTGTAAGGAGATATGTCCAGATTGGTTAAAAAAATGCCTCGAAGCGGAGAAAGAAAGAAATGAGAAAGAACTCAAGGAAGGAAAGTTGACAGAAGACGAATATAAGCTAAGTCAAGAAAATAACAATGGTGAGCCATATGCATTGAATTGGGCTGCGACCACGTTTAATTTGGTAAAGATAGATTACCATGCAGGTAAGTGCGTAGTTGTCAATATAGGGGACTCTTCCATGATGCTCTTGCGCAAGGATAAAGATGGTTATGAGGATCCTTATAAATCTGAAGAAACAATGCATGGTGAGAATTGGCCTTGTGCAATATCAATGCGTGTTAATAAAAAAGAATATGAAGAATATAAAAAACGTAAAGCAGTAATGGGTAGTGGTCAAGCAGAATATCCTTGTGCCGAATATACAAAAGATCGTTGTGCTTCTCTGTCATTCGAAATACAACAAGAGGATATTGTTATTATGGGTACAGATGGTCTGTCTGATAACGTCAGTTCCAAAAAAATTCGTACAACTGTCTCTGACACCGTCGTCGGATGTGATCCTTCTAAAAAGTCTATACAAGAAATCGCAAGGGATATCGCGCGTGCTCTAACAGTAAAAGCATACGAAAATTCGAAAACCCCTAGAGGTAAGCCAGACGACATAACTGTGCTTGTTGCTATATTAAAGTGATTGATATTCCATTCAGTCAATGCTGTCAACTTAAGGAGCATGTTTTATTGATTATTAAATAGAGCGTATCTATTCACCATTGTGGCTAAAATTTACTTTTCGGCCTGTTTTAGGATAGTTATTTTACCGTAAACGCCTAATTTTGGTTAAAATTTTCGTGAAAAGCTAGAAAAAACGCATTTTCTGCCACAATGGTGAGTGGATATGAAAAAAGCAGGAAACAAATTTCTTTTATGTCCTTATATCCCATAGAACTTTTTTACCAATCTATTCAAAATGAGCAATATTTCAAAATTGGTTCATTTAAAAAACCAACTGGAACAGAGGGCGGTCTAGTAGCTTCATTTGTATACCCACTAGACCATACTGAGCTCATGAAGCTACCCGCACTTTTTGTAGAAATAGATCACGTAAAGGTACCCTATTGCATTGAGCATAGTATAACTACGGAAGCCAAAACGATTATACGATTAGCACTTATTCGATCCAAAACGGAGGCTTATGCCCTCCGTAACCTACCCCTATTTCTTCCCCTAGCCCTTAAGCCTAAATGGACAAAAGCTGCACTGCCTTATAGCCTGGTAGATGGTTTGGTTCAAGAGGTTGTGGTGGGTCCGCTTGGTATCATACAAGCTATATATTGCGTACGAGATCAGTATATGATGGCGGTAAACCATCATGGAAAAGAGTTATTGATTCCTTATGGTAAGCCATTCCTGGTAAACATAGATGAAGTAACACAGCAGGTTACCGTACAACTCCCAGAAGGCTATTTAGAGGCTATGTTGTAGTGCGCATGCGCTCACCAGGGGCGTTTTCTTGTTTTGGGATCGTATTGTTAAAAGGCTAAATGGATAGAATAATAAACTATTATATTGTGACCGCCGATAAGGGAATTTAGCGCTTCAGTCACCTGTAGTATTTGAAAAATCTGTTTTTCAGTGAATCAGAAAACCAGCTGCTCGCTTGAAGCCCGCGTAGCGGGCTGAGGTCTATAATTTCCCCGCTGGTAAGTAGGTTGTTTCATTAATGTTACTGCGCGCCAAATTTTTTATCGGTGGCCATAAGTGCTGCGTATACCAATACTCCATGTAAAAAATGCTGTTCCATTTAATAGTCAATAATATTTATCTCTTAAGCCCGCGCCATTGATCGAACGCATAAGCGGAGGGCACATGAACGATCTATAAACACAGCTGCCATAATAAAATAATATATTGCCCTTAAGTTAGCCTTATTTGTGGAACAGATACCAAATAGGAACCCTATTCATGAAACAAATCTATCCCGAATACAGCCTTCTATAGATGTTGTGTTTTTGAGTTGCAGATGTTTGGAGTTGTATGTATTTTTTTGTTCCTTTATGTAATAACATTAGCTTCATTTTCAATAAAATTCCTCTTATCCATTAGGCCTATAGGACTCATTAAGTTTTTCTCCTTATTAAGAGGCCAAGCAAAATAGACCAATATGGATAGACTGTGGGATATGTATTGAAACTAATGCTGATTAGTAGTGGTAATTAAACATAATAACGTATAAATTAAAACGGTAAATTCTATGAAAACGCATATACATAAGATAGGCCTATGTATCGGTCTATTAAGCTTTAATATCTTCTCTTCTTGCGTCAATACGAATCAAGAACTAGGTGGACATAGTATGAGGGAGAAAATGGGCTGGACCGGGGGTAACTGGAACAGATTTGAGCACCGACACCCGTACATCGCTAAGGGGGTAAAAGGGGTTGTAGGCCTTGGATTGGCTGGTATCACTATAGGGGGCATATATGGCATATATACGGTATTGCGAGGAAATGAACTTAATCCGGGTATGAATAATGATGGTAATATAACTACCATTGCACCGCTCATGTCAACCAGTGGGAATGAAAGTACTATACCATCAAACATAAATACCACTACAAATCCTCAATACCTAGACCAGCTCGAGTCTAATGTTACTAATGCGATAGACGAGGGCAATAGGAAATGGGGCAATAGTACTAGGTAGTACTACAGAAGCACCATAATGGGAACAGCAGCACCCATTATGGTGCTTTATATTTAATGGTATTGACATCAATACCATTAAATATAAACTGGCGCAGCCAGCTCTGTGCTGATGTTTTTCTTTGTTCATTATTTTTTATATCTTTGGATCACGCGCATCCTGGATGGGGTGGGGTTTTAAAGTCGATCTCTTGATTCGGCTTGTATTTTTATTTAAATTTGCCCTCTCGCTGTATATCCTTCCTGGTTTTTTTTGCTAGTTTTGGAGCGATTGAGTGGGTACCATTAATGTTAAGCCATGATTGGAATCATAGGAAAAAAAATTGGGATGACCAGTATTTATGATAGTAAAGGTCAAAAGAAAGCATGTACCGTTATTCAAGGAGGTCCTTGTGTGGTGACGCAGCTTAAAACAAGGTCTACAGATGGGTATCAGGCTATTCAGTTGTCTTATGACGATAAAAAAGAAAAAAATACGACCAAATCCCTTATAGGCCACTTTGCCAAGGCTGCTACCACGCCCAAGCACAAGCAAGCTGAGTTTAGATGCGAAGATGAAGCGCTCTTGCAACAGATAACATTGGGTCAGGTGATTCGTATAGAAGATGTTTTTGCAGAAGGTGAGTTTATAGATGTGGTGGGCACATCCAAGGGTAAAGGCTTTCAAGGTGTGGTAAAGCGACATGGTTTTAGTGGGGTGGGTGGACGTTCTCATGGTCAACACAATCGAGAAAGAGCGCCTGGTTCTGTTGGTGCGGCTTCTTTTCCATCTCGCGTATTCAAGGGAATGCGTATGGCGGGAAGAACAGGTGGTGATAGGGTTAAGGTGGCAAACCTGCAGGTAATCAAAGTGTTGCCAGAAAAAGATTTGATCGTACTCCATGGAGCAGTCCCTGGCGCGAATAATGGTTATGTAATTTTGGAGAAGTAAAATGAACCTATCAGTATTAAAATATACAGGGGAGGAGGCAGGCCGTTCTGTCGTATTGCCAGAGGAGGTTTTTGGTATTGAGCCAAACGACCATGCCATTTATCTGGATGTAAGGTCTATTCTGGCAGGTAAACGGCAAGGGACCCATCAGTCAAAGGAGCGTGGCGCAGTAAGCGGTTCCAGAAGAAAAATTAAAAGACAAAAAGGTACAGGTACCGCTAGAGCGGGTGATACCAAATCCCCTTTATTCAGAGGAGGTGGTCGTATTTTTGGTCCAAGACCAAGGGATTATAGTTTTAAATTGAATCGTAAGGTAAAAAGGTTGGCTAGAAAATCTGCATTTACCTATAAAGCTAAGACCAGTCATATCTCCATTTTAGAGTCCTTTTCTTTTGAGACGCCTAAAACAAAAAACTACTTAGGTATGTTGCAAAATTTGTCTTTTCTTGATAAGAAGACATTGTTGATCTTGCCTAGCGTAGATAAAAACATTCTGCTATCCAGTAGGAATATAAAGCAAACAAAAGTACTTTGTGTAGATCATGTCAATACCTATGACCTGTTGCAGGCAAAACAGTTGTTGATCATGGAGAGTGCTATAGGGTCTATAGTAGAAAAATTGACACAATAACAGATGAGTATCTTAAAAAAACCCTTAGTAACCGAAAAAGTATCGGCACTGAATAAGCATGGTGTATATGGTCTAATTGTAGATGACCGTGCAGGTAAGCACCAGATACGAAAAGAAATTGAACGTTTTTATGGCGTTACAGTGGATAAAATTAATACCATGCGTTATGCTGGTAAATCCATAACGCGGCATACCAAATCCTGCGTTATGAAAGGAAAAAGAGCTTCTTACAAGAAAGTACTTGTAACCCTTAAGAAGGGAGATGTTATAGAGTTTTATAATAGTTTCTAACCTTTTGCATGAGACTGCTCTCGAAACCGGCTTATGTTGAGGAATTTATAGGAGACACGGAGCGCAAAACCGGAGCGTACTAGATGTACGTGAGGATTTGAGCACCGGGGCGACGTGTAAATTACCAGCAGAAGCCGGTTTCGAAAAAATATATTGAATTTTGTAGCTGTTAGTTGATCTAGTTATGCCATTAAAGAAACTTAATCCAACCACTCCTGGTCAGCGTTTTAGAATAGCGCCAGATTTTTCTACCGTTATTACGGCGCGTAAACCGGAGAAGTCACTCTTAGTGAAGACCAAACGTACGGGAGGTCGCAATAATCGGGGTAGAATTACCGTTCCCCATAGAGGAGGGGGGCATAAGCGGCGGGCTCGTCTTATTGATTTCAAGAGAAGGAAATTGGACATCCCTGCATTTGTACACTCGATTGAGTATGATCCCATGCGTACAGCATATATTGCCCTATTGCATTATGTAGATGGGGAAAAAAGTTATATTATAGCGCCAGAGGGGCTTAAGGTTGGGGCTAAGGTGGTAGCAGGCTCAAATGCCTCAATAGATCCAGGTAACGCTATGGAAATGAAGGATATCCCATTGGGAACCATTATTCATAATATTGAATTGGCGCCTGGACGTGGGGCTGCGTTGGCCAGAAGTGCTGGGTCATATGCGCAATTGCTTTCTAAAAGTGGCGGGTATGTGACCATTAAGTTGCCTTCTGGAGAAAGGAGGTTGGTATTGGCCCATTGTATGGCTACTATTGGATCTGTTTCCAATAGCGACCATGATAATGTTACCATTGCTAAGGCAGGCAGAAGCCGTTGGTTGGGTAAAAGGCCACGTGTTCGGGCTGTTGTAATGAACCCTGTTGATCACCCAATGGGTGGTGGAGAAGGAAAAGCCTCTGGAGGCCATCCTAGATCTGCCAAAGGGTTGTATACAAAAGGTAAAAAGACCCGAAACCGCAATAAATATTCTGCTAGACTGATCATTAGTAAAAAGAAAAAGTAATGGGTAGATCTATAAAAAAGGGACCCTATGTGGCCCACCATCTACAACATAAGATAGATATGCTCAATGAATCTGGTAAAAAAACGGTAATCAAAACCTGGTCGAGACGGTCAACCATTACGCCAGATTTTGTCGGCCATACTCTTGCCGTGCACAATGGTCATAAATTTATTCCCGTTTTTATTACAGAATCAATGGTAAGCCATAAGGTCGGTGAGTTTGCCTTATCAAAAAATTTTAAAGGCCATACGTCTAAAAAAAGATAAATTTGAACCATGGAGGCAACCGCAAAGTTAAGAAAACTACCTATATCTGCCCGTAAGGTTGGGCTATTGGCAGCCCTTATTAGGGGTAAAAGTGTAGTGAAGGCATTGGCGATTTTACAGAGCAAACCGCAGCAGGCTGCTGTGCAACTCAGAAAGCTCTTGCTTTCTGCTATTTCAAATTGGCAAAATAATTATGGGGCTGATTTGGAAGAGGCTCCAATTTTTATAAAAAGCATTACCGTGGATAGGGCAGGTATGCTCAAAAGAATTATGCCCGCACCAAGGGGTGTAGCACATAGGATTAGAAAAAGATCTAGCCATGTTGTGATTGTGGTAGATAGTGGAGCATATTTTGCTGATGTGCCCCACCAGGTCGCTACAGATACCATAACCTAACCATACTATAGACGAAATAATACTACAATGGGTCAAAAAGTTAATCCCGTCGGTTTTAGAGTTGGCTTTATTCGAAAGCCAGATTCTAGTTGGTTTGCATCAAAAACTTCCTATGCAGAAAAGTTAATGGAAGATGAAAAAATACGTACCTATCTAGATGCTCGAATGGCTAAAGCTAGCGTTGCTAGAATTCTTATAGAACGTGCGGGTAAAAAAATTACTGTTACCATTCGAACTGCCCGTCCAGGTATTGTGATTGGAAAGTCAGGTGCGGAAGTCGATAAGGTAAAAGAAGAGCTTAAAAAGCTTACTAAAAAAGAGGTTGAGCTCAATGTTGTCGAGGTTAAAAGGCCAGACTTGGAAGCCAAACTGGTTGCTTTGCAAATTGCCCAACAGATTAGAGGTCGCATGCCTTATAAGCGGGTGGTGAAGCAGTGTATAGCTGCAGTGATTCGTTCAGGTGCGCAAGGCGTTAAGATTAAAGTTTCCGGCAGGTTAGATGGTGCAGAAATGGCCAGGTCAGATGAATTCAAAGAGGGCTCTGTTCCGCTGCATACGCTTCGTAATGATATAGATTATACAGCTGTAGAAGCCCACACCATTTATGGTAGAATAGGTATTAAAGTCTGGATTTCTAGAGGTGATGTAGCCATCAATCAGCCGAACCGTTCAGCAGGTAAACCAAGTAGGGCAGGCGAGAAAGCCATTCTCTCTTCCAGAGAGCGGAAATAGTTAGATGTCCATTTTTGTATCAGTATTAACATCACTAAAATGTTACAACCAAAAAGAGTACGTTACAGAAAAACGCAGAAAGGGAGAATAAAGGGCTTATCCATGAAGGGAAATTCATTAGAATTTGGTACCTTTGGGCTGAAGGCCTTAGAACCTTCCTATATTACGGCGCGGCAAATTGAAGCCATGCGTATTGCCATTACAAGAGAAATGAAACGGCAAGGGCAAGTTTGGAATAGAATTTTTCCAGATAAATCCTTAACCAAGAAACCGGCTGAAGTAAGGATGGGTAAGGGTAAAGGGGCTCCAGATTGTTTTGTAGCGGTTGTAAAGCCTGGTAGAATTCTCTTTGAGCTAGATGGTGTTCCTAGGGAGGTAGCCGAGCGCGCCATGCGTTTGGCCATCCATAAGTTGCCCATTAAGGCCAATTTCGTAGTGCGCAGAGACTATCACCCAACTGCATAATAAGTTTTTAAAACGAAATGAAGTATAAAGACATTCAGTTACTTTCTTCTAAAGAGTGCAACGATAAGTTAAAGGAAGAGTTGGATTATTTAGTAAAGCTAAGGTTTGCCCATTCGGTTTCTCCCATTGAGAATCCTATGAAAATTAGGCAAACCAGGAAATGCATTGCAAGACTAAAAACAGCTCAGAATAATTGCCCTGCGCAACCATTAGAATTGTAATCACCATGCTGAGAAATAGAAGAAAAGAAAAGGTAGGAAGGGTCACCAGTAACAAAGCCCATAAGACCATAACCGTTGTAATAGATACCAAGGCCATACACCCTGTATATGGTAAGTTTGTCAAAACGGTCACCAAGTTTATGGCACATGACGAAGAAAATAGTTGTAGCATTGGTGATCTGGTTAAGATTATGGAAACACGTCCTTTAAGTAAAAAGAAGCGCTGGAGGCTGGTTGAAATCGTAGAAAGAGCTAAATAAAGATGATACAACAGGAATCAATACTAAAAGTAGCCGATAATAGTGGTGCAAAAACAGCCCTCTGTATTCGCGTGTTGGGTGGAACGCGTAGGCGATATGCCCATGTAGGTGATAAAATTGTAGTAACGGTAAAGACAGCCAATCCTTCTAGTGCCCTTAAAAAAGGAACTATATCTAAAGCTGTGGTTGTTCGTACTCGAAAAGAAGTAAGGCGCAAAGATGGTTCTTACATTCGCTTTGAAGACAATGCTATTGTCTTAATCGAAAATAACAATGAGCCTAAAGGAACCGGTGTTTTTGGGCCCGTTGCCAGGGAGGTTCGAGATAAGAAGTTTATGAAAATAGCCTCTTTAGCTGATGAAGTACTATAGACCATGAAGAAGACAATAAAAAAGCATCTCAAGATCCACATTCGAACAGGGGATCGCGTAAAAATTTTAGCAGGAAAGCATAGAAATGAAGAGGGAACTATTTTAAAGGTGTTTCCCAAAACGTATCGTGCGGTTGTCGAGGGTATGAACATAGTAGCCAGGCATATAAAGCCCTCTGCGCAACATCCTAAGGGAGCCATCCATAAAGAACCAGCTCCCATCCATATCAGCAATCTCATGTTAATTGATCCAGTCAGTGGGGCACCTACTCGTGTGGGCAGAAAACACAACGAAGTTGGTACACTCCAGCGGTATGCTAAAAAAACAGGAAATTTTATACAAAATGTTTAAGCCTAGATTACAAGAAAAGTATTTTGCAGAAGTTATTCCCGCTCTTAAAAATTTATTTGGGTATACCTCTCCTATGCAAGTCCCTAAATTGGAAAAAATCTGTATCAATCAAGGATTAGGTGATGGGGTATCCAATAAAAAGCTCATTCAGCTTGGAATAGAAGAATTGACGGCTATTACTGGTCAGTGTGCTGTGCCTACCCGTGCCAAAAAATCAGTTTCTAACTTTAAACTTAGAGTAGGTATGCCTATTGGTGTAAAAGTTACCTTGCGCGGAAGGCTTATGTATGAGTTCTTGGATCGGTTTATCTCTATTGCATTGCCCAGGATTAGAAATTTCTGGGGGTTGCGTACCACTGGATTTGATGGAAAAGGCAACTACAATGTTGGGATTCAAGAACAAATCATATTCCCAGAAATTAGCATTGATAAAGTGATCAAGATCAATGGTATGAATATAACTTTTGTAACAACTGCTGGGAACAATGAGGCTGCATTTCAACTCTTGAAAGCTTTAGGAATGCCCTTTAATGTGGAGCAAGATTAATTTAAAAGGTTATGGCAAAAGAATCAGTCAAAGCAAGAGATAGGAAAAGAAGGTGTTTAGTGGCAAAATATGCTGCTAAAAGGGCTGCATTAAAGGAGCAAGGTAACTATATGGCGCTTGATAAGCTGCCTAAAAATGCCTCTCCTGTTAGATTGCGCAACAGATGCAATATAACAGGTAGAGCACGTGGATATATCAGAAAATTTGGTGTCTCCAGGCTGGTCTTTAGAAAATGGGCTTTAGAGGGGAAGTTGCCAGGTATAGAGAAAGCAAGTTGGTAGCCACTTAACTTAAAATAGACTTCTGTTGAAACGCGCTTATGCTGAGAAATTTGTAGGAGATACGGAGCGCAAAACCGCAGCGTACTAGATGTACGTGAGGATTTAAGCACCGGATCGACGAGCAAATTACCAGCAGAAGTTAGCATTTCAAAAGAAGTATACCTGTTTTTATGATTTCGTTAATATTATAATTACTATGACTACAGATCCAATCGCTGATTATCTTACTAGGATCAGAAATGCTATTCATGCCAAGCATAGCGTTGTAGAAATTCCTGCTTCAAAAACCAAGACGAAGCTTACAGAGGTATTGCAAGAAAAAGGATATATTCGAGGATATAAAGTGGTCTCTAGGCCCAGTAGCGTTCAGCCCATTATTAAAATTGCACTCAAGTATGATGCTTTTACCAAGCAATCTGCTATTGTAAAGCTGAAGCGTGTTAGCAAGCCAGGCTTGCGTAAGTATTCCACTGTTGCTGCTATGCCTAGTGTTATCAATGGATTGGGTATAGCCATACTATCTACCTCCAAGGGGATTATGACGGATAAAGAAGCCCGAAAAGCCCATGTTGGTGGCGAAGTACTTTGCTATGTTTACTAAAATCAGGAAAAATGTCAAGAATAGGAAAGCAGCCCATTAATGTGCCACCGGGCGTTGTTGTATCGGCCATAGATGGAGGGATTATACAAGTTAAAGGCGCTAAGGGTGTGTTGCAGCAGCGCGTTGACCCAACTATTATGGTAGAAATTTCCCAAGGATTGGTGCAGGTAGTACCAGTTGATCCTAAGAAATCCAAGGCCTTTTATGGCCTTTATAGGGCTTTGATTCATAATATGGTCGTAGGCGTTAGTACTGGATTTAAGTGCACGTTAGAGTTGGTTGGCGTTGGTTACAAAGCCAATGTGCAAGGCAAATTACTAGAATTAAGTTTAGGGTATTCTCATGATATTGTTCTGGTTTTGCCAGAAGAAGTTACGGTTACCACTGAGCTACCTAAAGGAAAGAGTCCATTGGTTCATTTGGAGTCTATGGATAAGCAGTTGTTGGGTCAAGTAGCTGCTAAGATTCGTTCTTTGAGAAAAGTTGAACCTTACAAGGGTAAGGGTGTTAGATTCTTGGGTGAGCAGATTCGACGTAAAGTTGGTAAGTCTACTAAGAAGTAACGTTTCAAAAGAAGTCTAAATATAAATTGAACTATTTAGTATCCAGTAGAAAAGATGAAAGTAAAGGATAAAAAGGTAGAAAGGAGGCTCAAGGTTAGAAAAAGAATTAGAAAGCGCTTGCATGGAACGCTCGAACAGCCACGTCTCTCTCTTTTTAAGAGCAATACCTCCATGTATGCACAGCTTATTAATGATGATAAAGGCGAAACACTGCTTTCTTCCTCTTTATATAAGTTAAAGATTGGTAAAAATAATGTTGCTGGAGCAATGGAGTTGGGAAAATCCATTGCAGAGCAGGCACTAGCTAAGGGCATTACAACCATTGTATTTGACCGTTCTGGGTATATTTACCATGGAAAGGTCAAAGCATTGGCGGAAGGTGCTCGGGCAAAAGGTCTTAAATTTTAGTCAAAATGATAATAGGTGGTAAAAAACTCAAGGCCAGTGAATATAATCTTGAAGAAAGGGTAGTGGCCATTAAACGTGTTACCAAGGTAGTGGAAGGTGGCCGCAGGTTTAGTTCTTCTGCGGTGGTAGTAGTAGGCAATGGTGATGGTGTAGTAGGTTATGGACTGGGTAAGGCAAAAGAGTTAACAGATGCCATTGCCAAGGGAGTGGAAGAAGCCAAGCGCAATCTTATTAAAGTTCCTATTTTACGTGGTACCATTCCGCACGGTGCTGTTGGAAAATATGGTGGAGGCAATGTTTTGATTCAGCCGGCAGCCTCTGGTACTGGTGTGATTGCTGGTGGTGGTGTACGTATTGTATTAGAAAGTGTAGGCATTAAAAACGTTTTGTCTAAATCTCAGGGTTCCTCTAATCCACACAATGTGGTCAAGGCTACTTTCAACGCATTACTGCAACTGCGTGATCCTTTGACCATTGCTAAGCAGCGTGGCATCTCTTTAGATAAAGTCTTTAATGGATAAGGTTGTTATGGAAAGAATTCAAGTTACTCAGGTGCGTAGTTTAATCAAACGTCCTAAATCCCAAAAAGCTACCATTAAAGCGCTTGGATTGGGGCGCATCAATAAGCGTGTGGTGGTTGAAGCAACTCCTCAAGTATTGGGTATGGTGGCAAAAGTCAACCATTTAGTGGTTACAGAAAAGATATAATTTTTTATGGAGTTACATACACTTAAACCAGCAATTGGTGCTTTAAAGCATAAAAAACGGGTCGGTAGAGGGCAAGGTTCTGGTAAAGGCGGCACAGCTACCCGTGGCCATAATGGTGCACAGTCTAGATCTGGCTATAAAAGAAAAATTGGCTTTGAAGGAGGGCAGCAGCCACTACAAAGGCGTATTCCTATGTATGGATTTAAATGTCCTAGTCGCATTGAGTTTACTCCTTTGAATCTTTCTACTTTGCAAGCATTAGCCCAGAAGTATAAGGTTTCTTGTATTGATCACTTGTTCTTGAGGAAATATAACGTTATCGGCAAGTATGAAAAATATAAAATATTGGGAGATGGCAGATTAACCCTTAAGCTTTCTGTAGCTGCCCATCGTTGTTCAGCTACTGCTTTACAAGCCATTCAAGATCTTGGAGGAGCAGTTACTATATTGCCTATATATGAATAAGCTATTTAAGGTTATTAAGGATATTTTTTTGATAAAAGAGCTTCGGGTTCGTATAAGGAATACGCTGCTCTTTTTGACATTTTTCCGTATAGGTAGTATTATTGTCTTGCCGGGCATAGATGTCTCGCAAATTTCTGGTAATGCAAAGCGTGTATTTGGTTTACTTGATAGTTTCTTGGGCGGTTCGTTGAGTCAAGTCTCTGTTTTTTCAGTGGGCGTTACCCCTTACATTTCTGCCTCTATCATCATGCAGCTTTTGTCCATTGCTTGGCCAAAAATTCAAAAAATACAACGCGAAGGTGAAATGGGTAAGCGTAAAATTGCACAAATTTCTCGCGTGCTTACTATTTTTATTGCTATTTTTCAGTCCTTTCAGTATTTATTCATTGCTACAGGCAGCGGGAACGTTTCCATAAGCCGCACTTTTTTTATTTTTATTTCCATTGTAATTCTGACCGCAGGCGCTCTATTTTGTATGTGGTTGGGGGAAAAAATTACAGATAAAGGCATTGGTAATGGCGTGACCATGTTAATGATGGTGGGTATTGTATCCTCTTTTCCTGCCGCGCTATATCAGGAGGCTGTTCATCGTGGCAGCAGGTCTCTGTTTTTATTTGTGTTAGAGTTATTTGTATTGTTTTTAATTGTGCTTACCCTAGTTGCTTTTACCCAAGCCACGCGTAGGGTACCTATTCAGTATGCAAAGCAACTCAGTACCAGTACCATATATGGAGGGCAGCGTCAATATATACCTTTTAAACTCAATAGTGCAGGTGTAATGCCCATTATATTTGCCAACCTTTTGATTGTGGCTATTTCGTTTTTGTTAGGCCTTTGGAAGGATAAGTTTGTCTGGCTGGCCCATATCAGCGGCATGTTACAAGATATTACCAGTTGGCTATTTAACCTTTTGTTTGCCTTTTTGATTATTGTATTTACATTTTTTTATACTGCCATTACAGTAAATCCTGTTCAAATAGCAGAAGATATGAAGCGTGCGGGCAGTTTTATTCCTGGTGTTACCTCTGGCAATGCAACCGCTCGTTTTTTAGATGGCGTTTTGGATAGGATCACCCTTCCAGGTGCGATTTTCTTGGCTATTATTGCTATTTTGCCTGCTTTTTCCGCTATGGCTGGTTTAAGTTTACCTTTTTCTAGATTCTACGGAGGCACTTCTTTGTTAATTATGGTCAGCTCCATGTTAGAAACCCTTCAACAAATTGAAAGTTATTTGCTGATGCGTCGATATGAAGTAATTATTAACAAAGGAGCTAGCATGAAGTGATTTTTTGAGTGAAGTTGTAAATGCTACTGGAATAAATTTAGTATATTAGCCCCGGGCGGGCCGTTGCTTGTGGTACGGGGTGGTTGTGGTCGTTACAGCAGGATGCAAGTAGCATGATCATCAAAATAAGATAAAGTAGAGATTAGAATAAGATAATATGGCTAAGATACCTCCTATTGAGCAAGGTGGAATAGTACAAGAGGCATTACCAAATGCGGTATTCAAGGTTGCGCTTAAAAATGGCCACATTGTTAGGGCCCATATTTCTGGGAAGATGCGTAAAAACTATATTAGGATTCTTCCTGGTGATTCCGTTAGAATGGAATTGACTCCTTATGATTTAACGCAAGCCAGGATAGTGCACAGATACAAAACAACCGAATAGTTACGCTAATTATGAAAGTTAAAACATCTGTTAAAAAAAGAAGCGCTGATTGCAAGATTGTACGTCGCAAAGGTGTATTGTATGTGATCAACAAGAAGCAGCCGAAATTTAAACAAAGACAAGGGTAGAATATGGCTAGGGTATTAGGTGTAGACATTCCAGATAACAAGCGCGGAGAAATTGCGCTTACCTATATATATGGAATTGGCAGAAGTTCTGCAAACAAAATTCTTGAAACGGTTCAAATAGATAAAGATCGGCGGGTATCTACCTGGACCGATGATGAATTAAAAGCCATTAGAACAGCCATTCGCGGGGTATATAAAATAGAGGGGGATTTAAAATCAGAAATTCGATTGAATATTAAGCGATTGGTTGAAATTAAATGTTATAGAGGGTATAGGCATCAAATGGGCTTGCCTGTTCGTGGTCAGCGCACCAAAACCAATGCTAGAACACGTAAGGGCAAACCTAAAACCATTGCTAATAAAAAGAAAGCTACCAAATAGATAGGCCATTTCGGCTAGCTAGTATGCTTTTTTGCTTTCTTTTCTATTTTAAAGAAAGTCTATAGAAAATTACTATGAAAAATACAGGAAAAAATAAAGTTAAAAAAAGGGTTGTAAAGGTTGGTAAAGAGGGGCAGGCGCATATTCAAGCTACTTTTAATAACCTGATTATTTCGATTACAAACGAAGCGGGTCAAGTGATTGCTTGGTCATCTTCCGGTAAGATGGGCTTTAAGGGATCTAAGAAAAACACGCCATATGCTGCTCAAATGGCATCAGCTGATTGTGCAAAAGCTGCCCATGAGTTGGGTTTGCGGCGGGTGAATGTGTTTGTAAAGGGGCCAGGAATTGGGCGAGAATCAGCCATTCGTACCCTTCAAGAGCATTCTTTAGAAGTAATGTCTATTAGAGATGTTACCCCATTGCCGCACAATGGTTGTAGGCCACCTAAGCGTAGGCGCCCATAAATTTACTTATTTATATTAGAAGAAAATAGCGTATGGCAAGATATCGTGGTCCAAAAGCAAAGGTTGCAAGAAGATACAATAGTTCGATATTTGGTTCGTCTGTTAATAAAGTGTTGCAAAGAAAAAACTATCCGCCGGGGCAGCATGGTAAAAGGCGTAAAAGACGTTCTCAGTTTGGGCTTCAATTGGTAGAGCAGCAAAAAGCAAAATATACCTATGGTTTATTACAGCGTCAGTTTAAGAACCTTTGTGAAAAAGCTGCTAAAAGCAAAGGCATTACAGGTGAAGTAATCCTTCAGCGGTTAGAGGCCCGTTTAGACAACACAGTTTACAGGTTGGGTATTGCTACTACCCGTGGGGAGGCAAGGCAGATGGTATCCCATGGTCATATTACAGTTAATGCTGGAATAGTTGATATTCCTTCCTATACTTTAAAGCCTGGAGAAACAATAGGTATTGCAAAGAAAGCAGAAAAAATGGCTTTGATTGTTCAAAATGTAGCCAATAATCCATCCAATAAGTATAGTTGGTTGGAGTGGGATGCAACATTGATGGTAGGCAAGTTTCTTGCTTTTCCACAGCGTTCTGAAATACCAGAAGAAATTAACGAGCGAAGTATTGTGGAGCTCCATTCTAAATAGTGCTTCTAATAGTTTTCTTTTTAAATAAAATCAAATCAAAGGTTCTATATGTCATCATTAGCATTTCAAATGCCCGAGAAGATATTTGTGGAGAAGGTTGATCCCCAACATGGCATTTTTAGTTTTCGTCCCCTTGAAAAGGGGTATGGTACCACGATTGGCAATACACTTAGGCGGGTATTGTTATCGTCTTTAGAAGGCCACGCTATTGTTGCCATTAAAATTCCTGGGGTCCGCCATGCGTTTTCTACTATTGAAGGTGTACAGGAGGATTTGGTAGAGATTATTTTAAATCTCAAACAGGTTCGTTTAAAGAAAATTGCAGAAGGCGGTGAATCGATCATTTCGGTTCACGTGAATAAACCTGAATTCCGTGCAGGTGATATTGCGCAAGCTACGCCTTTTTTCGAAGTGTTAAATCCAGATCTACTCATTTGTAGGCTCGATGCATCTGCCAGTTTTGATATAGAATTCCATATAATGAAGCATAGGGGGTATCTCTCAGCTGAGGAGAATAAGCCTAAAGGATCATCCTTAGATTTTATTGCTATTGATGCCATCTTTTCCCCTATTGTAAGTGTACAATACCGTGTGGAGAACATGCGTGTTGGGCAGCGTACAGATTATGAGCAATTGACCTTTGAAGTAAAAACCGATGGTTCCATTACGCCAGAGGAGAGCATTCGGCAAGCTGCTAAGTTAATGATTCAACACCTTAACCTATTATCGGGCCAGGAAATTGCGCTTCAATCACCAGAGGATGAGGTCGTTCAGATGCTAGATGAAGAAACGGTAGCCATGCAAAGGAGTCTCAAGACCCACATTAGTGAATTAAAGTGTTCTTCGCGTGTATTGAATTGTCTGAAATCAGCAGGCATCGAGACTTTAGAAGACCTTGTAACGGTGAAAGACTTTGATAACATGAAGTTTAGAAACTTTGGTCGTAAGTCACGTGATGAGATCGATCAACTTTTAGAAGAAAAGAATTTGAAAATTGGTATGGATCTTTCTAAATATAGGTTAGATGGGTAGATTTTGTTAGCAAATTAGCCCCCATTGAGATCCAAACAAGTTGATTGTATGATCACCTTTAAGGGTAAACTTTCTGATCGCAACTTTTTACAAGGCGCGTTTTTTTTCGTAATGTGGCTATACCGTTCAACAGTATAGCCACACAGTAGATTTTAAGTAAAAGTCGTATTTAGTACAAACGAAATGAGGCATAGAAATAAAATTAATCGGCTAGGTAGGCCTGCAGCTCATAGGAAAGCATTGCTTATGAATTTATCTAAGTCGCTCATTATGCATAAGCGTATCGTTACCACTTTAGCTAAAGGAAAAGCGTTGCGTTCATTTGTTGAGCCTATTCTTACCAGAGCCAAACAAGATACTACCCATTCTAGAAGAATGGTGTTTGCGCATTTTCAAGATAAAGAGCCTGTAAAAGAATTATTCAATCATATTGTTGAAAAAATTGAGCAACGTCCAGGCGGCTATACACGTATCATTAAATTAGCCAATCGTGCTGGAGACAATGCTGCTATGTGTATGATTGAGTTAGTGGATTACAACGATATCTATGTAAAAGAAGCTAAGGTCGTTAAAGCAACCCGACGAAGAAGAAAGAAAAGCAGTGCTGTTATTGTTCCAGATGAGGGAGCGCAAACAGCTGCTGATAGTGCAGAAACACCTGTTGATACAGCATAAGCAGATTAACCAATTTCTATATTGGCTTTATGCAGCATAATGTTAAAACATAGCACAATACATTTATCTACGCTGCTTGTATGTGTTCAACGCTATGGCCATATTAGTAAAATGCTCCTGTAAAAAATTGCGCACTAGCCTCCATCTTCTGTTTTTTCCATCTGTAATGGGTGGGGGCGCAACATTTTACCGATGGCTTGATTTTTTATCCGTTTTCTTATGAAGAAAAAGTGATATACATCATAATTTGTGCCATCCATCAAACTCAATCAAATTATGCGTAGATCCATTACGATTACCGTCCTTTTTTTATTGTGTTGTATCCTCCAAAATGGATGTTGGACTAAATGTAGTTCTGCGACTGGCAATTATCATAACCCTCTATCTGGAGGACCAGATATAGGTAAGTTTAGTGATATAGGGGCATATGAACAAACGTTGGCGCCTCAGTTAAAAAACAGCATTTTCTCTATGCTAAAGGGACATTTGATCTACCCACGTTTCTTAAAAAGAATAGGCGCTGATTCTCAGCTACTACCTATGCAACTTTCTTTAGAACAGCAGAAAGCGTGGCATAAAATTTATTTGCTATATATTGATTTATATCGTATTTTTTATATTGTTTACCAATACTTTAAGCCATTTATCGTAGCACACAGCGGGGAGGCTAAATCGGAAGCAGGATTTATGGACTTAAGTGATGAGAGTCTAGACCTTATGGCATTTATCTTAGGAAGCAGCAATAACGATGAGATTTTAGCAGATTCAGGGCATAACCATTGTACTGTAAGCTACATGAAATTAAAAGATACGATTGACCGGCATTACATCCTGTCTTTCAATAGTTATATAGCTGGAGGTGATTTGGAAACCTTTGAAAACTCGGTTCATGTAGGGAGAAGTGCAACTGCTCAAGCGATTAAAGAGTTTATCGAAATCATAGCAACAGCTTAACCTAAAAAGCATGTAGCATGGTTTTTAATATTTTGGTCTATTATTCAGCATAAAAACACTATGCGGTCTATTAAAAAAGTATTGTTAGATCCCTATTGTATGGCAACCATTTTGTTCGCTGCATGGATGCTCTTTTTCGATGATCAAAACGTATTTGAACAATATAGATTATACAAACGTTGCCAAAAGTTGCAAACAGATGTCGTCGATTATAACCTTCAGATTCAACAGGTTAAGGAAGCAAAAAAAGAGCTAATGCATAACATTGATTTCCTAGAGCAGTTTGCGCGTGAAAAATATTATATGAAGCGTGAGCAGGAAGATTTGTATGTTATTGTACGGGAGTAATATATTGTTTTTTGCTTGTTATCGCTCATCTTTTGGCTGATAGCAAGCATGGCGTAATAGGGTTGGGTTATCTATAGCTTCCATTAAGTCATTGACCTTTTTAGATTTATTCTTTTGCATATAGCTTTTTATAATTTCCCATCCCAGCCATTTTCCGATGCTTCCAGGACAGCTTGGTCCTATTTCACTTGTAGATGGGCGAGGCAATATATAATTGTTTTTTACAAAATCATTTGTGTTGTATAACAGCTCATTTTCAATAAAATGGTCCCATATAATCGTTTTATATTTATTGACTTCCCTTAATTGTTCTTCGGTGTAACCAAGTAGCAGATGGTCTGGTATATCGGGTAGGAGCATTTTGACTAGAAAAAATGACTTCCCATAATAGAGCATTTCTGCTAGTAAGCTTTTATCAGAGGGGTCTGTTGCATTGAATTGCTGTGTGTAGAGCAGCATGATTTTAGATGCAATCGAAGCAGGGTCATAGGTGTCTGCAATGTATTTGGGTAAATGATGCATGCTAAATGAAGGATTCTGTCCTAAAAAGCAGTCTAATCCAATTACAATTAATCTGTTGCTTACATAGAGATCATGGCTCATGCCTGTAATCATTGTATATACCTTTGGCAGCCTTATAGTTGGGTAGTATTTTTTTAAACGGTAAAAGGCTTTTTGGAGGGGGTGTATAATGGTTGTGTCCTCTGGAAACTGTCGGCTGCTTTCTTCATATAGCGCCCTTATAGTCGGATCTTGCCCCATTTCAAATAATGATGCAGCTGTTTGTTGGTAGCCCTGTTCGCTTGTTGCTTCTTTTACATTTAGAAATTCCTTACTGAATAATTGATGTTTGAGCAGTAGTTGGGTGATGGCTTGCTGCTCTTTGGCATTAAAAAGTGCCTGTTCTAGCCGTTCAATAGGTAGATGGCAATCTTTATTGTTTTGCTTAGATAGGTTGGTATATGGATAGCGATAGCCTATCCATAAGATGGCTCCAATAAGCAAGATGCTTAGGCTTATTTGTATATTTTTATGGTGTCTGTTCACGTTACTGGTTAATAATGAATTTTATTCCACTTTTTTCGTATCTATTCACGCCTGTTGCTGAGCCCCCGCGTCTCCTTCGATAAAAAGTCTGGCCCGGTAGTAAATAGCAGAATCGATAGGTTTTTTAGCGGGAAAATCGTGAACTCATCCCGCTACGCGTGCTTCACACAGACGATTTTCTAGTCCGCTAAAAAACCTATCGCTCAGGTGTTAGTGTTTTACTAGAGCGCCATTTTTTTATCGAAGGAGACGCGGGGGTGGGTTATGCATCGATTACAAGGTATGTGGGTCATGCTATATCGCCCCCTCTATTTTAATTAAAAATTAGCTCTATTCAAATTATTCAGGTAAATTTGGGGTCTATTATAGACCTCTTTTGCAACCTTAACAGCCATATGTCGATTGCCCTACATAGCAGAAAAGTTTGTCCAGTTGGTTTAGCATTTCTAGAGCAGCTTTGCTCTTTAGCAGCAGGCTATCAAAAGCGTGTAATGGTTTCTACTGTTTTCGGAACGTTACTCGATAGCGCTACTGGTGCTCTGGGTCACCTACCCGTTTTCGATCTAGAGCAGTTGCATCTACAATCAGATATAGACTTAATCATCAGTTTGGGTGGGGATGGAACCTTTCTAGAAACCATCCATTACCTTAAAGACCACGCGATTCCTCTATTGGGTATCCATACAGGTAATTTGGGCTTTCTAACTAGGGTAACCCAGAGAGAAGCCATTGATGGTTTGGTGGGTTTTTTTGAGGGTGATTATACCCTGGAAACGCGCAGCCTTTTGGCTTTATATGGTTCAGATGGTCCTGTTTCTTTTGCACTGAATGAAGTAGCGCTGCTCAAGCGCGATAGGGCTAATTTACTTACCATTGATGCCTATATAGATGAACAATTCATTACGACTTACAGAGCGGATGGGTTGATTGTTGCCACACCTACAGGTTCTACTGCTTATTCGTTGAGTTGCTCAGGTCCTATTGTGTTGGCCAGCTCCAATAGCTTTGTCATTACCCCTATTAGCCCGCATAACTTAGCGTTACGTCCACTGGTTGTTCCCGACACCGCGCTGTTACGTTTTGTGGTGAGAAGCCAGGAGATACTGGTTTCTACAGATGGAAGAGCGATGCCCATGGCTACACACCAACCCCTTGTAGTGAAAAAAGCCCCTTTTACATTGAAGCTGGTCCAATTTGGCCATGCTACTATTTTTGATGTCTTACGTGAAAAGTTGTATTGGGGATTGGATGCAAGAAGGTAATGTATATGATCCCCTTTGCTTGATCAAAAAGTATGTAAAAAACCAAGCCCTGTGCAAAAAGGTATCTGTTCACGTTGCTGATTAATAATGAATTGTATTCCACTTTTTTCTTGATAAAAAAGTGGATAAAAAATCAAGCCCTCGGCAAAAAGTTGCGGAACCCACCCCTTACAGATGGAAAAACAGAAGTCGCCCGCTCCGCGGGCTTCAAAGGAATCTGTTTTTCCTAATCATCTGCAAGGGGTGGGTTCTATTTCGAAACTTTTTACAGGGGCATTTTACTATTACGGCCATAGCGTTGAACGTATACTACGTTATGATTATTGCCTATAATAGGCTATATTTGCGTTGTCTTTGAGAGAAATTATAGATGGTGGAGTAGGTGCTGGCTTGTATGCCTAATCCAGGTTAGCATTTATTAAAAAATAGTAATGGATAGAAAGTTAAAACAAATTAGTCATGTTAGGTTGCACAGCTGCTGGTTAAAAAGGGTTGTGGTTTTGTTCTTGGTAGTTTTGCAACAGGGTTGTTGGGGTTGGGATTGGCTAAAACAAAAACCAAGTGTTCCCGTGGAGAATTCTAAAAAGACCATTTCTTCAGAACAAAAATCATCTAATCTCGGAAAGCGAAATAGTAAGACAACTAAAACCAATGATGCTTCACAAAAGGAGGCTGAATCAGAGGAGCAAAAGGAACAGTTGGCTAAATCAAAGGAAGGCTGTAGTAAAGTCAAGCGTATATCAAAGAAGTGCTCAGATAGATTTAGGGCGTTTTTGAGTAACCTAAAGGTGTTGTCTAAATCAGAGCAAAAAAAACAGATTCGTGAATTGAGTTCATCAGAGGCAGAAGAAAAGCTTATATCGGCTACAGTAGAAAAAAATGTACAATTGGTTGAGATTTTATTGGAAAATCGCTTTTTTACGTTGAAGCAAGTGAAAGGGGCTTTGGATCAGATAGTATCACTTAATACTCTTTCTAAAACTAAAAAAGAGTTGAGAATGTTTAATCTTTTACTCAGACACTCTATCTTTTTTTTGGATGATCTCTTATCTAAGAAAGATAGCGAAGGGATTCCGTATTCTCGTCGTGCTGTTGTATACAGTGATAGTAGTACCTGGGAAATTGTATTCAAGATACTTTCTTCTAATCCTAATAAGTTATTAGAAGCCTTGTGTGTACAAGATAATAGTAAGCGTACAGCACTGCATGATCTTTTTATCTTGGGTCGTAGTACCCATGTTTGGGAAACTCTATCAGGGAAGTTTTCTCTCGCTGAGTTATTAAAAGTTTTATGTGTGAGAGATAACAATGGGAAGACACCGCTGCATTATCTTGCCCAGTATGGTGATAGGGATATCTGGCTAAAGGTATTAGGCAGGTTTCCTGATAGGGTAATGCTAAGTCCGGAAAATGAGTTATTATGTTTGGCAGATGAGTTATTATATGTACAAGATAATACTGGTGGGACACTGCTGCATGACCTTGCTAGATATGGCGATGCGGACATCTGGCCAATCATATTACCGAAGGTTTCTATAGATCATTTATGTGTGTGTAATAACGATAAGAAGACGCTATTCCATTATCTTGCTTTGTTGAAGCGAAAAGAACCTTTTGCATTAGCAATTAATCGAATAATAGATAAAGTCTGTGATATTCGCGTAATTACGGAGTTGTTCAAGGAAGATAAATACGCGTGTGCTCCAATTGATTATTGTTGTATGCTTGAAGGTAGTGATCCAGGAACTGTAGGGAATAATACTGGGCGCCAACCCTTTAGATTTTTTAGCAAAGGAACCGCAATGCTTAAAGGAACCGAAATGCTTAAGTGTATTTTCGATGTTCTATCGCGTCTAGACGCAAACATACTTGCTAGAATCCTGTGTCGAATTGAATATCAAGAAGAAATGGGTGTAATCCATAAGGATTATGCTGGTAAATTATATTCTATAGTAAATGACTATATCAAGAAAGAATATGGCCCTGATGCAGACGAGATTATCCGGAAGATACAATGTAAGAAACATTCTTCTGAATAAAATTTTATTAATTATCAAGCCTATCTAAAAAATCGTCGTAAAAGTCAGGCTATTCAGGAGACAATCCATGAAAAAAAACATAAACAAACACTTTCTTTTGATAACGAAGACATTCCTTATATCGATGCCTAGGATGAGGAATAGTCGATAACGCTCTAAAAATCGACGAAAGCAGCCCAGGCTGAATGGCCTATGCATACAATCCACCCTCTTGTAAAAATTTGTCATAAAAAAGTGTGGCTTACAGCTTCTATCAAACTAAGCTATTAGTGTGGTATTATAGCTGCCGATAAAGGAATAAGGCGTTTCAGCAAAGCTATATCTTTAATTGATCTGATTTTCAGTGAATTAGAAAATCGTCTATTTGAAGCCCGATTTCGGGCTGAGCTAACTATTTTTCTTCTGAAAATCAGATTGATTCAGTTGTTTGCTATCGAGCTATACTTTTTGTTGAAGGAGACGTGGTGCCCAGCCACAGGCATGAATAGATACAAAAATAGACCTCTTTCAAACCCCATTTGTCGTGCGCAATTTTTAGAAAAAGCGCAGTCGCCCACATACTCAACTGTATTTGAGGAGCATAGATAAGCCCCAAAATCGCCATTTAGCAATCGAGTTTAGCAAGGCGTCTATTGGATAGTCCTTACATTTTTATTATTACACAAATTATTGTTATATTGCACTGTATTTAAGTGAAATTTATATGGCGAAAATGGCATTGGCCTATATATTGCAGCGGATCTGTTAATCGTTAAACAGGTATAATAATTAATATCATTATTTATAATTTTTATAAAAAAACAAAAAACAAAACAATGGATAAAGATTTAAAACAAACCAATCATACCAAGCTGTACAGCCGATCGTCAAAAAAGATGGTGGCTTTGTCATTTGTAGCTGCTGTACAAATTTCGGGTTGTGTAAGTGGTAGGGGGCAGGGATTTATTGATCTTAATGAGTCGGTTTGTAATGACTATTTGCTATCAGATGAGTTTAAGCAATCTGATGATTTCAAAATACTGCAGGAAAAGACAGCTAAGACTGTTTCAGAACATTTTGCTAAACCAAATGCGGAATTGGCTCAAAAAAATGCGCAATTGGCTAAATTATATGCGCAAAATGTGCTTCGCAAGGCTATAGAAAAATGTGCTTTAAAAGAAGTTCAATTTATATTGAAGGATCCATTTTACAGCTCATTCATTACGTCCAAGGAGCTTCTTGAGGGCTTAAGGTTGGCGCTGCAGTATCAGGATACACTGTCATTTAGGTATAAGCATGAGAAAATAGTTCATTGCTTGTTAGCAGACCCTATACTTTCTCTAGAGGATTTATGTGCGCAAGATGGAACGGGAAGCACGCTGCTGCATCTAGTTATTAAGCGTGGTGATGTCAATGCCGTGGAATACTTAGTAGAGAAGCTTCCTTTAGAGCATTTATTGTTGAAGGATAACAAGGGGAGGACCCCAATGCATTTGGCTGCTCGTTACAAGAGCAAAAAAATATTTAGCGTATTATTTAATAGACTAAATGACTTGAAATTAGCTCAAGTAATTGAGGAGTTATTAAAAGCGGATAACAATGAGTATTCTGTAATTGAGAGTAGTTATTTGCCTAAAAATAGGAGCTTCTCAGCCTTGTTGCATAATAGTCATGTCCAACTCTCAACCTTCCATAGGAAAGGAAGTGAAATGTTTAAGCATATTTTGAAAATTTTACCTTATCGTTTAAACCATGATCAACTTGTTACTATTGCGATAGGACTTGAAGAGCTATTAGAGCGTGAAACCATCGATAAAGGATATGCTGCTGCGTTGCGTTCTATACTAAAGCGTTATATTGAGACCCGGTATGGTTGCAATGCAGACAAGATTATTCGGTTTGTAGCCTATAAGAGATACCTCTCCTATATCGAAAAAAAATATGGTAGCAATGCAAAAGAGGTTAGGGAGTACATAGACCAGCACAAAAAACTTGACGAAAATATCAAGAAGCGATATCCTGGCGAAGTAGACGAAGGGTATGGGTCCGGGACAGATAGCCTCTCCAATATAGAGGAATAATATAGTAGCATTGGAAAAAAGACCAGATTTTTCGGATAGATAGCTCAAGAAAAAAATCGCCCATTAGACCTCTTTCGAAACCAAAATTGCTATTTTAGCAATCGAGGTTTGAAGGAGGTCTTTTTTGCATGCTTTTTAATCACATAAAAAGGAATACACAACTTTCTTTGATTGATCCAGTAAAAATAATAAAGTATTGATTTTTTCAATAAACATGCAAATCAATCAATACATAATTTTACTATTTTTTTATATAATAGCACTAACTGGATGTAATCCAATAGGGAATTTTAATGGCATGTACCATGTTCAAATTGATCAAAACAATAGCTCACAAGGCGGCAATGTGAAACGCCCTGCAGAGTCCTATGATTCGAGGCCGTTGCAATAGACCTTTACGATTTGCCATAAAAAGTATCTTTTTATTTTTTAGAAGAAGGTAAAAAAAGGTTAAATTCTATTGATTTTTTTAGGTATTGATGCTTAAAACTTTTAATAATATTGTGTATGTCGCTCAAGCAAACTAAGCAATTAAGTTTTTCAGATATTTCCGCCAATAAGCGTAAGTGCAAACACACTTTCTTTGATCAAATCAACAAGCTAGTTAATTGGTCAGTAGTAGAAAAAGCACTCCGATTACATTATCCTAAAGGTTTACGTTTATCAGGCAAACCGGCCTATAGTCCTCTGCTTCTATTCAAAATGCTATTGCTACAGACGTGGTATGGCTTGAGCGACTATGCAGTCGAAGAAGAAGTGAATGATCGTATCACTTTTAGCAGATTTTGTGGTATTTCGATGGATAGTTCTGTTCCAGATCATAGTGTACTAAGTAGATTTAGAACTACCCTTACAGAGAAGAATGCTTTAGAAAAGTTATTGCATATCATTAATAATCAGCTATCTGATCATGGTGTATTGGTTCAAAACGGTTCAGCAGCTGTAGATGCTTCTATTACCCCTACCCCTAGACGCCCTAAAGGTAAAAAAAGCTACGATCTGCATGAAGATGGAACCATAACCACAGCTGAAAGTTATCAAAAAGGAGTAGATCCAGAAGCAAGTTGGATAAAAAAAGGCCATCATCTCTACTATGGCTATAAGCGGCATGTTCTTGTGGAAAGCAAAGAGGGGTTGGTGCTAGCCGTAGGTACCACAAAAGCATCTAGTCATGATAGTGGGCATTTACAGGTATTATTGGATAAAGTAAGGCTAAAATCAGGCAGCAGACTCTATGCAGATAAAGGCTATAGCGGGTCGCCCAACGAAAATTTACTAAAGAAAAAGAAGTTAAAATCAGCTATTCAGAAAAAAGGGGCTAGAAACAATCCTTTATCACCCACTGCTAAACGGTTTAATAAATTAGTATCTAAAACGCGCTATAAAGTAGAACGGGTATTTGGAAGTATTAAAAGTTGGTTCCGTAGCTCAGGAGCCAGATATATAGGCCTTGCTAAAACCCATACGCAACATGTTATGGAGGCAATAGCCTATAACTTATATAGGTCCCCAAACATCATATTAAGAGGTATCTAGGGGAATGGTGTGTCCAAAATAGATTGAAAATGACTAAAAAATCAGTAAATAAATAGTTTTATACCACTATAACATCAAATATGGCAAGGAAATAACCCTGGAAGATTAATCAAAATTATACCTTCAACCTATCACAACGGCCTCAAATTGATCAAAACAATAGCTCACAAGGCGGCAATGTGAAACGCCCTGCAGAGTCCTATGATTCACACATTCAAGATACTAAACGGTTTAAATCTATAACTAGCCTCAAGACCGAGAATGGTCTTAACCAACCTAGTGCACCAATTTATATTGGGGAGGGATGTATGTATTTATCTGAATGCCATAACTCAAACAATGCACATAAACCCTATCAAAAATATGAACCAAATCACCAGCCATCAGATCAGCTGTTTCGTCCTGTATCTCCTACACGGAAGGCATTGCCAGAAAGTTGTTATAAGCCTGAAAAGGTATGCAAACCGTTAGCCACTTCTCCTAATTCCAAGCATGTAACTCAAATAGATCGAGCTGAAGATAAAGATCTTTTATGTATTGAAAATCAGCCTAATACAGCACAAGACAATATAGATGCAATCAATCGAGCTAATGTAGCGGCAGCGCTTCTACAATTGAGTAGAGGCGCATTAGATGTATCTGTTCAACACTATGGCCATAGTGGATAAAATGCCCCTGTAAGGGGTGGGTTCCGGAACTTTTTGCCGAGGGCTTGATTTTGTATCCATTCACGCCTCTGGCTGGCCGCCTTATCTCCTTCGATAAAAAGTCTGGCCCGATAGTAAATAGCTGAATCGATACATTTTTCAGCGGGAAAATCGTGAACTCAGCCCGCAAGCGGGCTTCAAACAGACGATTTTCTAATCCGCTGAAAAATGTATTGCTCAGGTGTTAGTGTTTTACTAGAGCGCCATTTTTTTATCGAAGGAGACGCGGGGGCTGGTAATGGACTAGCCACTTGCTTTTTCAGCCAAACGTAGCGTATGCGTTTAACGCTATGGCCATAGTAGAAAAATGCCCCTGTAAAAAGTGGGGGAATAGGCCTCATCCCTTGCAGATGATTAGGAAAAACAGATTCCTTTGAAGCCCGCGCAGCGGGCGACTTCTGTTTTTCCATCTGTAAGGGGTGAGGTCCCCAACTTTTTACCGAGGGCTTGATTTTTTGTCCACTTTTTTATCAAGAAAAAAGTGGAATACAATTCATTATTAACCAGTGACGTGAATAGATACCTATAATCGATTTAAGGCTAAGCCCTTAAATCATCAACCTCTCTATCTCCTCTACCTCTATAGGAATATTTGCTGTTAAATTTTGCACTCCATCTGCTCTGATCACAACATTATTTTCCAGTCGTATGCCTATCTTTTCCTCTCTAATATAGATACCCGGTTCTATGGTAAGCACCATATTGGGTAAAATGATACCATGGGTATCGCCTAGGTCATGGGTACTCAGCCCCAAATGATGCGAAATCCCATGCATAAAATATTTTCTATAAGCTGGTGCTGCGTTAGACTGGTTTTTGAGATCTGTGGCATCTATCAGGTTGAGTGCTACCAGTTCACCCTCTACCCATTCACCCACCGCTTTATGATACTCTGCAAAAGATAAACCTGGACGTAATATTTCCTGAGCAGCTTTTAATATCCGTAGTACCGCATTATATACCTTCCGTTGTCTAGATGTAAACTTCCCATCAATAGGTATAACACGCGTTATATCAGCTGAATAATGCGCATATTCTGCACCTACATCTATCAGTAGCAATTCGCCTGCTGGGCAAGGTTGATCATTGTGAATATAATGCAAGGTGCAACTATTTGCACCGCTGGCCACAATAGGAGCATAGGCGAATCCTTTTGAACCCCTTCGGAGAAATTCATAGGAAAGCACTGCTTCTATTTCATACTCCATTAGGCCAGGACGTACCATTGGTAAAACAGATCGAAATCCAGCCTCTGTAATGTTACATGCTTCTTGTATAAACGTGATTTCTGTTTCCTCCTTAATGCCGCGTAGTTGTTGCATAATGGGTGCAATGCGTCCATATTCATGCAGGGGATAGTGATCCTTACACCAGCTGATAAATCGTCTGTCTTTGGTGGCTATAGAACAATGGGCCCTTGGATGTTCATTGCTGTTTAGGTATACCCGATCGGCTAAACCCATTAGGGTATGAAAAACTTGCTTAAACTGGCTGGTCCAGTGTACCGTAGCTATGCCACTAATGGCAGTGGCTGTTGTTTTAGTATATGTATTGCCTTCCCAAATAGCTAGCTGAGCGTCTGTTTCTTTTATAAATAAAATTTCTTTCCATTCCTCTTTTGGCGCATCTGGGTAGAGCAATACAATCGTTTCTTCTTGATCTATACCAGAAAGGTAAAAAAGGTCGCTGTTTTGCACAAATGGCATCGTTCCATCTGTATTTTTTGGCATTAAGTCATTGGCATGGAACACCACTAAGCTATTCGTATTCAGGTGCGCTACCAGTTTTTTTCTGTTTTCTATAAATAGATTGGGATCAATGGCTCTATAACGCATGGGATTTGATTTCAAAAGTTTCGATGTTGTAAAAACAATGCCCCCAAAATGGTGAGTTTCACAAGCGGCCTAATCTCGTTTCTAGTTCTTTAATCATCTGCTTAAGACGTCCATATTTTATAGCGTTATCGCGTTTCCTTTTATTGTTTAGTTTCTTGGCTTGTAAAAAACCCCTTATTGTATTATCGGATATAGCTTTACCTGATTCATGGTAGAGCTCATTTGATATCCTAACGTCTGCCAAGCTTGAGTCTTCCTGTATCTTTATTAATATTTTTAATGCTATGTTATCATCTATTTTAGAGTTTTTCGCGTTCTTAGTACCAGTTGATCGGTCTGCTGGAGTTTTGCCTTTTGTTTTAGAGTTTTTACCCGTTTTAGTACTAATTGGCTTGGTTGCTGGAGTTTGGACTTTTATTTCCTCAGATGATTGGTTGATTATCGGATCTACTAACTTATCTAGCTTATTGAAACATGCAATAATATCATCACGGCATTTGTCATCATCCCGCACACAGTTACGTTTTCCTATTTGATTACATCCAGTGAGCCCTATTATATAAAAATATAGCAGAGCTATCAATTGATTTGTTATCATATTAATGTGTTGTGTTTTACGTTAAAAAAATAAATAATTGAACCTGTATTCGGAACTAGTTCAGTTTTGTGAGCTGATAATCATTTTATAACATAAGTATAAAATTATTTTATTGCAACAAAGTTGCCAAGCTATCTTTTGATAACACAACACATATTTTTCTTCCATCTGGCGCATACATCGTATTGCTAGATGAAAATAGCTGTGCCAATAATGCATCTATTTCGATTCCATTTAGTTTGGTACCATGTGATATGCTTGCTTTTTTGGCCAACGCTCTGATAAAACATTCTGATGTTTCCAGTTTATGCTTGCTGTTGTTCCATTTGAACTGCTCTATTAACCCTTCCAATAATTGCTTGGGTGCATGGTGGCTGAGTTCAGCTGGATAACCATGAATAATAATAGTAGATTCGCCAAATGGGTCAATGATAAAACCTAATGAACGTAAAATAGCTTCATTGTCTAGTAAAACCATATAATCAACGGGGTTTACTATTAGGTGTTCTGGTATAAGCAATTGTTGCGATGCACCACTTTTGTTTTGAAAATGGTCTATAAACTTTTCGTATAATACCCGTTCATGGGCTGCTTGTTGATCAATGAGTAGCGCACCAGACTGCACCTGCACAATGATATAGCTGGCATACAATTGTACAGCTGTTCCTGCTCCATGTTGATGCTGCAATGGCTCATCCATTTGGTCTGATGTGGGCGTTGTGTTGCTGCTTGTAGTATCGCCAAATAAACTTTGCCAATCTTTAGGTGGTGACAAAGATGGCGTAGCATGCGTTATTTTAAACTGGCTATAATTGCGTTCTTTTTCTGTGTTGTTGATTTGGATAGGATTTGTAAAGCGCAACAGCGAAAAATTAGTATCCTGTTCAAAGTCTAAAGAATCAACTACATGATGGGTCGCTAAACTTTTTTTAATGGCCGCTTGCAAAATCGCATAGAGTGCTTTCTCATCTTGAAACTTAATCTCTGTTTTGGTAGGGTGTACGTTTATATCAATCCATTGAGGGTCAATGGTTAAGTAAAGGGCATAAAAAGGAAAACTGTCCGCTGGTAAAAGCCTTTCATAGGCATTTTTAATCGCATGGTTTAGAAATGGGCTTTTTATAAAACGCTGGTTTACAAACAAAAATTGTTCTCCCCTGGTTTTTTTTGCTTGTTCTGGTTTGCCTATGTAACCTTCTATTGTTACTATATTGGTTGTTTCTTTACAGGGGAGTAGTTGTTTTTTATAACTTTCTCCAAATAGATGCACAATTCTGTGGCTTAACTTTTCTGGTGATAGGTTATATATTTCCGTATCGTTGTGGTAAAGCTTCCAGCCAATCTCTGTTCTAGCCAGTGCAGCATGTTGCACTTCTTCTAGTATGTGCTTGAATTCTACAGGGTTAGATTTTAAGAAGCTTCTTCGGGCTGGTACGTTATAAAATAGATTTTTAACACTCACCTTAGTGCCTGGTGCAGTAGCGATTGCTTCCTGTTTTCTGATCTTAGAGCCTTCTATAGCAATAAAGATGCCGATAGGCGCTTTATGCAGACGGGTTTCCATTTCTACCTGTGCCACCGCTGCTATAGAGGCCATTGCTTCTCCTCGAAACCCCATGGTTTGAATGTTAAATAAATCATTCGTATTGGCAATCTTAGAAGTAGCATGCTTTTCAAAACAGGTGCGTGCGTCGACTTCATCCATGCCTATACCATCATCAATAACTTGAATAAGCTGCTTTCCAGAATCTTTTATAACAATTTTTATGTTTTTACTTGCCGCATCTATCGCGTTATCGAGTAGTTCTTTGACAACGGAAGCAGGGCGTTGTACTACTTCCCCAGCTGCTATTTGATTAATCAGTAAATCAGAGAGAAGACGAATTGTACTCATTGTATAAAAATTTTTTCTTGGTATGATAGGTTTGGGGAAAACTCGCCAACTTTTTATTAAAAAAGGCTCACATAAATTTGTAGATTTTAATTTTTTGTGGTACCATAGCTAAATAGCCTCTAGCAAGGAAAGAGCACTTTTGTTGTGAAGATGTGCTATTATCGTCATAACTCTGTTTCTTTTCAGGGTTATATAAAGGGGGCTCATACAACCTCTTTGAACCAGTTTGCAAGACCTGGCAGAGTGCAAGTCATAGTCCTAGCCATATATGACTATATGCATACACACCATGTTACTTATGAGCTGCTGACCAGTTTATTTTATTTTATTTCAGTTACCATAGACAACCTGAGCAGGGTAGGGAAGGAGCATTGACCCAATAGCATTATATGATCAGGGCAATGGCTATCCGACAACACACATCCTGTAGTGTAGGGTTGCTATTTAAAAACTTTATACATTTAGTAAAAAAACAAATATGTCCGGAAATATAGATAAAACTCAATTAATATCCAAAGGATATATGGGTACAAAAGTAGTTTTAGGAGCGGTTAGTGCATTTTTACTTAATGCGCACAGCTGTAACAATTTTTTGGGTCTCGTGGGTAACCATGAATCATTTATTCCAGCTAAAAAAGTACCAAAGCTCAAATCATTGCCTGATACTAAACCTACTGCTACCAACGCTGTTGTTTTGAAAAATGACCGTAGCCCTATTTTAAGGGTGGTAGGTTGCTTAAATAGCGATCGTGGTCTAGGCCTTATACAAATTGATCCCGTGAGTTGCGTAACTGGATCTAAAAAAATGGGCTTGCTTTTTTATGCTTCTAAAGATTTGCGTACTTGCTTAAAGCTCCATCTTTCTAATCAAAAGGTGGAGCTATCTTATCTTGATGGTAGTACTGAGGTGTTGAGTAGCTTGATAGAAGTTCAGAGCGAATGGATGGATGGGTTATTCAAGGCAAAGGCGGTGGAGCCATTGTTTGGTAAAGTTGGCTCTGGTAAGTTAGAAGCAACTTATAGCAATGATTTTACTGTTTTGAGTGATTTAAATTATGGCGTAAAATTACTTCATGATGCCAATAGCATAGGGTTGGTTGAGCGTAGTCAAGATAAAACAAGATATGAAGATATAAATTATGCAGGGTTTATGGTTCCAGAACGTCGTCCTGCATCTACTAGTGAATTGGTGCAAATGGTTAGACATCTTTCCCAGAATACCATGCCATCTACAAACCTGTTTTGCGCTGCTTCGGTTTGTGGTAATGCATTACAACCTACTGCCGGTGCATTAGGCGATGCGGCTTATTTTTATATTAAAAATGATAACCGTTACCGTCTGATACCCCTCAGTAATAGCAGCTCTTTTGTTCAAGGATACCAGGATAGCGGAGCTATCAATAGGGGTGTAGTGTCACAGTTAGCTGGTTCAACTCTAAAGACAAGGCTTACAGAAGAAAGAGCAGCAGTTACTGATGGTTCGAAACAACTCAAAAAAACTTGTGAGGTGAGTATCCAAACAGAAGATATATTAGGAGAAGAGTATCATGGTGATGATGAAAATAATCAATTCCATGAGGATGGTTGGGAGTATAGCTGCAGTGGTAGCTCGGGTATTAGCCTGGATATTGACGGATATGAAGATAATAATAGTAATACTTCATATGATGTGGAATGGGAGACATCTAGTATAGCGAGTGGTATTCTTGATGAGAGTTTCTATGAAGGTACTAGTGATGAAGGCTCATATAGTAATGACTTAAAAAGAGATAATAATGGTGATGGTCAAGGAGAAAATGGGGATTATAATATTGATCTAGTAAATAGGTGTTCTCAACCTCTAAATAGAGATTATTATACTATAAACGTTATCTCTTTTGAAGATCAACAAGATGGGGAGGAAAATAATCTACGAACGGTTAAGTAACGCTCCATTCAGTCCCCTGTTCCTACTAAATTAAAGCTGCGCCTTGTAAAAAGTTGCGAATGGAAGAAAAGATATCCTTAAAACGGATTTTCCCGCTTTAGGGGTAGCTTTTTAGCAACTTTTTGCACAGCGCTTGATTTTTTGTCCACTTTCTTATCAAGAAAAAGTGGTATGTATCATACTTATAATCAGGTAAAAAAATAAGATAAAAGTATCTATTCACGCCTGTGGCTGGGCCCCTTATCTCCTTATCAGCCATTTGCTTTTTCAGAAAAAGGTAGTACCCTTCCTCCCCCTATTTTCTATTTTAGTCTGCAAGAATCCTATTGTATAATTCAAAAACCTTGTATATATTAATTTTTTAACACTACAACAACACATTTCGTCATTTTACATACCCATGGCCTTAATCGTCCTATTTTGGATATTATATAAATTTGCCTTAGTTTTTATTTTTTCTTGCACTGGAAATCAAACAAAAAAGACTTTACACATATTCCGAACAAGTTATATATTGGATCAGCAAATAAGCAATAAAGCAGCATCAAATCTCCCTGCTGGCAAACGAGCTAGAGTAGCGCTACAAAATTTTTCTTCGGGCGAAGAGGGATCAAGCCAAAATAAAAAAAGGAAACCATCTGAGCGTCCACTACCGCCTGATCTAATCCTCAATAAAGAAAGCGCAACTGTTCAAATATCATCAAGCATACGCAATAATCATGTTACCGCTACTGGTACGGAGGTGGTTGCTCCAGCTAATTTGAATAAAAGTCAAAATATATCTGCTCAAGACAGTACAATAAAAAACAGACTAAAACATACAATCAACAATGATACTAGTCTCCATAGTACTCCAGACAAGGATACAAAAGAGTGGTTAGACAGTTTGCCCAATACAAATTTTTTTAAATGGTTAAAACGGGAAATAAGTAATGCGCCAAATAGCCAATTATGTAAAAAAATAGTAGCCCAACTTATTGCTTTGCGCAAATTGAAGGTGCCCTCTACGTTCACGAGTAGTATATGTGCACAATGCACGAATCTAGACCGCTATGGTGATTTCCTGAATAAAGTTTTGGTAAAATGTGAGCCGTCTGGGTATGCACTAACACCTAAACTACAGAAGATATTTCAACATGGTATTAAGCTGAGCAATCTATCCAGTATGTTAGGTGGCGCTGGTCATAAATCCGCTGAAGCATTTGAAGCGTTAATCAATACGCTAACCAATCAGAAAAATCGGAAAAAGCTTAAAAAGTTAAAAGCATTAGGCTTTGAGGCAAGCAATCTATCCAGTATGGTAAATGGCGCTGGTCATAAATGCGCTGAAACATTTGAAGCGTTAATCAATACGCTAACCAATCCGGAAAATTGGGAAAAGCTTAAAAAGTTAAAAGCATTAGGGTTTGAAGTAAGCAATCTATCCAGTATGGTACATAGGGCTGGTACCAAATCCCCTGAAGCATTTGAGCAGTTAATCAATAAGCTAACCAATCCGGAAAATCGGGAAAAGCTTAAAAAGTTAAAAGCATTAGGGTTTGAAGTAAGCAATCTATCCAGTATGGTAAATGGCGCTGGTAACAAATCTGCTGAAGCGTTTGAAGCGTTAATTCATAAGCTAAGCGATGAGAATATACTGGACAATCTTAAAAAATTAAAAGACTTAGGGTTTGAAGTAAGCAATCTATCCAGTATGTTAAATAGCGCTAGTAACAAATCCGCTGAAGCGTTTGAAGCGTTAATCCATAAGCTAAGCGATCAGAATATACTGGACAATCTTAAAAAATTAAAAGACTTAGGCTTTGAAGTAAGCAATCTATCCAGTATGGTAAATGGCGCTGGTCATAAATCCCCTGAAGCATTTGAGCAGTTAATCAATAAGCTAGGCGATGAGAATATACGGGACAATCTTAAAAAATTAAAAGACTTAGGCTTTGAAGTAAGCAATCTATCCAGTATGGTAAGTGGCGCTGGTCATAAATCCGCTGAAGCGTTTGAAGCGTTAATTCATAAGCTAAGCGATGAGAATATACGGGACAATCTTAAAAAATTAAAAGACTTAGGCTTTGAAGTAAGCAATCTATCCAGTATGGTAAATGGCGCTGGTCATAAATCCCCTGAAGCATTTGAGCAGTTAATCAATAAGCTAACCAATAAAGAGAGCTTCTCTAAGCTTGAAACATTACAAGCACAAGGTATTCAGTGTGGTCATTTATCTGCCCTGGTAAGAGGATCAGGTATGAAAGCATTTGATGCATTAAACGATGTAATCAACATACTAACCAACGACAAATATCTTGACACCATAAAAAAGGTTTCTGCTGCTATCTATACCACCCCAGATGTAATCAATAAAAATGATGAAATTTTGGTAAGTAGCAAGGCAAGTAAGCTGCTAAAAGCTATAGGAGATTTGAGAAAACAACCATCTATTAATGACCCAAGCGAACATAGACAATTCAAGAAGTTTTTAACAGATTGCTATGCTAAAGGTAACCATGTAGAGGATAGTCTTTTGGAAGTACAAAGAGTCTCTAATGATGACCCTAGGAAAAGTTTGCATGGACAAGATAAAGTAGTAGCTAAAAAAAAGATAATCAAGGGTACTATACTAGGTATTTATACCGGTATATTGCTATGTGAGGAAGACCCTATCGATCATGCAGTTGAGTTTGCTTATTTAGCTACAAAAGGCATTTATGGGGTAAATAAACTAAATAGTTATAGTTTTGGTATCGACCTTGATACATCTGTCCCACTCTATCTGAGTGCATGCGGAAGAGGGAATATTTTAGCCAAGATTAATGCCAATCAGACTTATGATGCTCAATCTAATGACCATCAAGCCAATAAACCCAATATATTAGCCTTATGGAGTAGTTGTGATGGAGTGACACCATTTATATTGTTTTCTGCAACGCAGGATATTCCGGCTAACACAGAGCTGTTATTGGATTATGGTCAACTATACTGGTCTGATCATAATGGTAATGATGATGTGTCTAATCCAGATGCCAATGCCTATAGGTCTTGCTTAGCGCAAAAAAAACATTACGTAGGGCAAAGCAACAGTATAATGGTACTGAAATTGTTTAACAAACACAACCCTGACTTATATCAAAAATTATTAGAATATATAGAGACCCCTTGCTTTAATGCATTAGAAGGTAAAGATAGAATGGTAGAATGCAGAAAAATTGATGATGCCAACACAATAGATTATCGTATATACAAACTGCCAGGCGAAGCAGCTATAGGGAAACCATCTCAAGATTATTACTCAATTGACTGGAATCCATCTGTTGGATTGGATGCATTGAACAAATATACTTATCTATTCACGCCTGTGGCTGCCCCCCTTATCTCCTTCGATAAAAAGTCTGGCCCGATAGTAAATAGTTTCTAAGAAACTTCATTCTATATTCTATGAAGTTTCTTTTTTGGGTATAACCCGCGGTGTGGGTGGGGGCTGAACAATAGATTGTTTTATTGCCTTTACTGCGCACCAAATCTTTTATCGGTGGCCATAAGTGCTGCGCATACCAATACTCCATGTAAAAAATAAGGAGCCAATAATTTGTAGAAATACCACAAACTTTGTTTTTTAAACTAAAAATCCTTATTATAAATTTTAACATGCATTAGCCATATAATGATTGTTTTTTTAACCATTCCCTTTATGATCTGCTTGAATATGCCGCTATATATAGTGGCGACTTTTTTGGTATTAACCTTGGTGGTAGGTATCTACTTTAGTAGAAAAAAAACCAATTTTCGAGAATATGCAGTGGGAAATAAGCAATTTGCTACCGCTACTTTGGTGGCTACGGTATTGGCTACTTTGTATGGAGGAGGCGGGCTAATACGTAATATAGAGTCTACGCATCAGCTTGGGTTATGGTGGGTGCTCCTTGTTATTTTAGATTCCTCCGGTTTCTGGGTTATTAGTAAGTTAGCATTGCGTATGGGTCCATTTATGGGCCATTTTTCTATGGCAGAGACGATTGGTAGTATCTATGGCAAGTATCCAAGGGTTATGGCTGCTCTGGTTGGTATTTGTGGTAGTATCGTTTCGATTACCATTCAAATTAATGTAATATCTAAGGCGATTATTATGTGTTTGGGTGCGATTGACCCCCGTATACCCACGATATTTGCTACTTTACTGCTTATTTTTTATGCCAGTTTCGGGGGTGTTCGTGCCGTTACCTTTACAGATGTATTGCAGTTTCTAACCTTTTCTATTATTATTCCTCTTTTGGCTTGGTTTGTCTTTGTAAAAGTAGGTAAACCAGTTTCAGAAATTGTGCCTATACTGCAGAACGAATCTAAGTTTCAATTTAGTACTGTATTCCATTCTAGTGCCAAGTTAGTGAGTATGTTGCTACTACTTCTATCTTTGATAATATGGTATATAAACCCTGCACTTATGCAACGTGTATATATGTCTTCTGGCCCTATACAGGCTCGAAAAGTTTTTTCTCATGCAATTCTTTTTAATATTATTATAATTTCTTTTATCATTCTAATTGGCCTATTTGTCTTTGCAGGAGCACCAGATTTACCTAAAGAAGGGGTTTGGGGCTATGTAGTAGCCCATATCCCTTCTACCTTTAAAGGATTTGTTGCGATTAGTTTACTGGCTATGGCTATGTCTTCAGCTGATTCTGATTTAAACGCTTGTTCTGTTATGGTGAGCCATGATATAGTGAAAAGCATACAAAAGGAAAAAGAAATAGCTGATGTGCATCAGCTTAAAATAGCTCGATGGACTACGCTAGTGGTGGGCCTATTGGCTATGTTGCTAGCTTTTCGTTGTCAAGACCTATTAACATTAATGTATTGGAGCCTTGATTTTTTTGTGCCTATAAGCGTTGCTCCTTTTATCTTAGCTATTTTTGGCTTTCGTGGTACTGCCCGTACTGCTTTGATTGGTATGGCTACAGGCGTGCTTACTATTTTAGCCTGGAACAAATGGATTGTGCCCTTAACAGAGATGGATGGCTCCTTTATTGCTATGCTGGCCAATGGATTGGCTATGCTGGTTGCACACTATTTACTCAAGCAGCCAGAAAGTTCAGGTTGGGTTGGTCCGGATCACCAATTTAAACAAATACAACAGGCACATGCGCGTAAGCGGGCGGAACGAAAAGAGGCTTTTAAAAATGGTTGGGCCAATAGAAAAGTTACATTGGCCAGCCTGCTGCCTAGTGATGCTGCCGTACGTTTAACGGGCCTCTATATGGTTACTACTGCTGTTTTGGATTATTGGTTTATTAAACCAGATCATATCTATTGGGCTGTATGCCAAGGCCTTTTAGGTGCGCTTTTTACCTCTTCTAAAACTTTCTTTAGCAAGTCGGTACCTGATTGGTTTGTTGGCCTGGTTTGGCTGATAGGGTTATCGGTTTACCTTCCTGTCCATCTGCTTTGGCAATGGTGGCATCTGATAGACCCAATCTTTACTGCATCTTTATCTTTGACCCATTATGCGATCATCTTATGGGTACTCCCCGTCTACTTGGGTATAGGAATTGTAGCCACTACTTTATCCTTAGCTATTTATCCCATTGCTACTGGATTGTCTTTTCCACTATTATTTTCCCTATTTCCTCTATTTATAGCGAATCTACTAGTGTTTGTTATCATCATTGGATTGAAGGTCAAAATGGGTAGCTATACTACGCAAATTCTTTACTTAAAGCATCAAGAAAAGATTAGAGCAGCCCAAAAGCTAAAAGCCTCCCTCTATGACTCAGCTATAGTGCCGGATGCTATGGTGCGTAAGGCCAAAGGATATGGCACTATTTTAACGCAAGTAATAGGCAAAATTGAGGAATCTATCTCTTTTTTAGATAGTAATGTTCCTCTTTATAAGCAAGACTTCCAGAGTATTATCAATAAACTTTATGATTGGGTAGCCTACTTCAATAGGAGGGCCAAGGCTAAAAAGCATGCCCTGTTGCAACCTACTAAAATTGCCTTAGACAAGCTGCTTCGCAAAGTGGAGTTGGCCTTGTCGCAAGAGGTAGCGGACCCACCTAGGTTATTGGTAGAACAAGCAAGTGATCTGTATGAGCCGTCTTCTGGCCATATTGTATGTGATATCAACCAAGTAGTCTATTTATTGGTTCAGGCTGTTTTGCGTATTGGTAAGCTAGAAGAAGCTTGTGGACCAGTTGTGCGCATACAGCTCCATCCGACTGCTTTGCGGTTTAAGCAAGCTGATCCTGTTGATGGGAACCATCCTGCTTATATGCTTTTTCAAGCTACAGCTTTGTTAATAAGCCAGGCTACTGTGGCTCCTGAGCTGCAAGTAAAGGAGTGCTATGATGATGTGGTAGAGGCTAGCCATCATCAAGCATGCGAAGAAACGTCACTATCCGTAGATCTTCAGCAGGAAACTATTTCAAGTATTGTTGGCGCCCATTATGGCTATTTGGAAATACTGGATACTAGCAATCAACCCGCCATGTTACTGATACTTCCTAATGACGTCACAGATATCTTGAGTAAGATGACTGCTAAACTACCACTAGATTGTTTAAGCTCAGCATCTCCTGTCACCCCTAAGGAACAGGCAGATTCGATGATGACATTGATGCAGTTCTATGACTATGTCTCCAAATCTTCTTATCAATCAGATCCTATTGATGCAGGTACAGTTTCTCATCTGCTTTTATTATTGCGAGAACATTTTGGCTTTAAGCGGCATGCTTCGGGTCAATTGTTTTATGTACGTGCGGTAGGCATTGCTGAATTGGTGGTAGATTGGGTTTTTCACTCTCCTAAAGTGATTTATGCCTCTTTGCTCTATGAATTGGTACGCCATACCTGTTTGCCGCTCTCTTATGTGAAGGAGCATTATAACTTAGGCGTCTATGCCTTTGTATTGAATGTAGTAGGGATAGATAAGCGGCAAGCGCTGGATCACCCTTCATTGCTGTATGTGCAGAATCGCTTGAAGGAAGCACTTAAGGAAGATCATATACAGCTTTCTGTTCTATTTATCAAACTAGCCGAACGACTCTATGACCTACGACATGCTGCAGGTTATATTCATCTAACAGAGGTTCACCATATGGCACAGGAAACCCTTGCCATAGATGTTAAGCTAGCCAATACATACTTGGCTCCAGAGATAGGTGCAGCATTGGAAAATGCAGCTAAAAAGGCACTGGAGCTTTGTAAGGATATCAGCAAAGGTGAAGAAAAAGAGCAAGGCAGTTAGTTGGTCTATCTGCTTTCAGCGCATAATGTTTAGCTTGTTGAGTGCTTTCCTATATTTATGGGCATTTTTTACATGCTCTGTATAATCATGCGTAAAGTAATGTAATCCTGAAAAGTCTTCCTTAGCTGAAAAAAATAGGTAGTCATGGGGTATATAATTAAGTACCGCATCAATCATGGCTATGCTAGGTAAACCAATAGGCCCAGGTGGCAATCCCTTTTTACGATAAGAATTATAAGGGGAGTTGATGTAAGTATCCTTTTGCAACACTCTATTAACAACTGATTGTTTTTTTCTTAGCGCATAAACAAGCATTGGACAGGATTGAAGACGCATGTTGCGTTTGAGTCTATTGAGATAGACACCGGCAATCAAAGCGGCCTCTTTTAGGTCGTTTGTTTCTGCTTGCACAATCGAAGCCAAAATGGAAACTTGAGTGGGACTTAATTGTATCTGCTTTGCTTTGTGCATCCGTGTGCTATTCCAGAAATGTTGATAGGCCAAATGCATTTTTGATAATAATTGTTCGGGCGTAATGTTCCAGTATACTTCATAGCTGTTTGGAATAAACATGGTTAATACATTTTCTGGCGTAAATCCATAGGAAGATAGCTTTTTAGGATCATCTAGTAAAGCAGCTAGTGCTTCCTTGTTTATGCCTATACGACGCACCAGTTGATCTACTAAAGAAGCTTTATTAGCCGCAGTAGAAAAGGTAAGCTTAACGGGGTGTTGCCTACCACCACGTAACATGCTAACTACTTGCCAATTATTCATATTGCCAAGTAGTTGATATTGGCCAGGTGTGCAACGGGGATGATACCTCAGTAAATAGGCCGCCCATAAAAAAGTAACGCCATATTTTATATATCCCTCTTTTTGTAGCTGCTCTTTGAGCTGGTGGCGTGTGCACCCTCTTGGAATAATCAACAAACGATTGGGAGGGTAAATATTGGGATGGCCCAGTATGGCATACAGGGTAATGGAAAGCAAAAATCCTAGCCCAACCATCCATTGTATGCTTTTTTTTAAATAAGCAATAGTGTAAGGGGAAGTCAGGCCTAGCATAGATTATATCGTATACTTATACTTCCAATGGGCTGCCTCACCATGCTCTGCTATATAATCCATTCGTTCTGTACGGATTTGTACCTCTAATTGCCCATATTTATAGGTTTCAAAGGTAAGATGCAGCGATTCATAACTACTGTCTCTTGGTGTACTGATCCAGTCCCGCATAATACTGCACATTGGCTTGTACAGACTACTAATAATACCAAGCATTCTCCAACAGGCTACTTTTTCCTCTTGCAACGTTTTACCATCCATATTGGTTAGAATGATTCTGATCGCAGTAAGGTCATGTATTTGGTCGAAATTAATCTTCAATTTTTGAATTTTATGCCAAATAGAGTAAACAGACTTAATCCGTTTTTTGATGATAAAATTAATGCCACGTGCTTGGAGGGCGGCCTGAACTTCCTCTGCAATAAGGTTTAACTTTTGTTGCCTTTTCATTTTGGTCATGCCCAGCTTGGCTGTAATGGCATAGTAACCCAGTGTATCTGTATGCTTTAACCAAAAATCTGCTAGTTTGGTTTGGATATCATACATCCGCATCCTATGGGAAAGTGGAATATAAAAATACTTTAACTCAAGTAGCAGTTGTGTACTAGAATGGATTAACGCCAACTCTAGATTTTCAAAAGTTACACCGCTACAATGGACACGAATGATGTCACAAATTTGTAGTAAAATGGCTAAGATATGGTGGCAATGTATGTCAGGATGGCTTGGATAGTTTCGAATGGTGTCATTGCGTAATCTATAGCCCTTGAGTGCTTCTAGCTCCCTTAGTATGGAGGCTACTTTTGTGTCGAATTGTTTTTCAACGGCTGCTGCTTCAATCAATCCTACTAGAAAAGCTGGCGTTAAGAGTGCAGCTATAGCAGTGGAGAGATCTAAAGACATCTCTGTAGCTGCAATGATTGCTACTTGTAACGACTCTTTTGCGCAACGTTTTAACGTTGTTAGTTCTACTTGCTTTTCAAACTGCTCTGCACATGTATAGGCCTCCTGGAGGGTGCACCAGGCTTGTTGCATATCAGTTGGGTTTTGGCTTACCGCTCTTGCAAGTTGATGGAGGTTCCAAGTATGTACATCAGGGACGTCATTTCTTTTCATCATTCTGTACAGTCAAAAAAAAAATCACACTAGCCAGTTCCATAAGTTTTATACCGTTGGCTGATCACTTGCTATTAAAGTAAGCATTCTCCCCCTAAAGTTACAAACGTATCATGCCAGCAACAAAAATAAGTAGCTGTCTTATAAAAATACTAAATTCCTAAAAAAACTTTTGACTTACTTGTACTGCTTGTTTGTATTGTCAAAGGGTCTCATTATCTTTACAGGAAATTTATAAAATTTACAATTTTTAATCCATGGTTACAACTATTTCAGGGAGCTACCATATACCGGTCATGGCCGATGAGGTGATGCAAGGTTTGGCCGTAGTACCAACAGGCCACTATGCAGATCTTACTTTTGGGGGTGGGGGGCATGCGACAAGGATAGTTGAATCGCTTTCTAGTGGCCATTTGTTTGCCTTTGATAAGGACCCAGAGGCTGCTAAAATGGCTGGATTGTTTACAGGGAAACCTTTTACCTTTATCAGAGCCCCATTTCGGTTTGTAAAGGAGTTTATAAGCTTTTATGGCATCGCACAACTAGATGGCTTATTGGCAGATTTAGGAACCTCCTCTTACCAAATAGATACCCCGGAACGGGGTTTTTCTACTCGATTTGATGGCACGTTGGATATGAGGATGGATCCCAATGACCCACATTCGGCCCAACAGGTGGTCAATACCTATACAGTAGAACAGCTGGCGAATTTATTGCATTTTTATGGCGAGGTGGCCCCCGCAACCGCTATTGCCAAGGCAATTGTAAAGGCACGTGGCGTTGCGCCTATTGCAACGACCTATCAATTGAAAGCTATTATTGAACCTTTTGCACCTAAGCTAAAGGTAAATCAGTATCTTGCAAAGGTCTTTCAAGCATTTCGTATTGAAGTGAATAATGAACTGGCTGCATTAGAGGGGTTGTTACAGCGTAGTGTTGAATTGGTTAAACCTAAAGGACGCTTGGCGATTATTGCGTATCACTCTTTAGAGGATCGATTGGTTAAAAACTTTTTTAATACAGGGAATGTATTAGGGCAAGTGCAACAAGATGCTTATGGGAACCTCATACGGCCTTTTGTTCCATTACAAAAAAAGCCTTTTATACCTTCTCAAGAAGAGCTTAGTAAAAACAATCGTGCCCGAAGTGCACGATTACGGATAGCGGTACGTGTTGCCTAACCCTATTTGGCTAGACAATAGTATACAGTCTATCAATTTTTTAACCATCATGAATGAATAATGATTATACCGTTTGTTGCACTTTTTCTTTCAGCATTGATAGGTGGTTTAGTGGTTATTGGGAAATGTTCCATGAACTTGCTGCCCCGCTTGCTAACTTTTTCCGGTGGTTACCTATTGGCCAATACCTTGCTGCATCTTATGCCTGAGCTTTTTATTGCTAAGGTTATGCCGATGCATGTGGGCGGGTATATCATGATTGGCTTTTTTTTACAGCGTTTTATTGAAACTTTTAGTGCAGGTGTAGAACATGGTCATGCTATTGCGCCCACTTCAGGCCATTGTTGTGTAAAAAACTATAAAATGCTTTCTTTTTTAGCTTCTATAGCATTACACGCCCTCTTAGATGGCACGCTGTTGGCACATGGTCATGTCGATTATGCTCCTCAAGAGGGGCTTTTACTCGGCATGATGCTCCATAAATTTCTAGAGGCGGTTGCTTTAATGAGTGTATTGGGCAGCTTTACCTTATCCTTAAGACAAAAGTTGCGCTACTTGGTGTTGTTTGCTTTGGCCTCTCCAGTAGGGTTGTGGCTTAGTAGCTATGCGAATTATTATATTTCTGATTATGGTAGCATCATAGTATTATCTATTGTAACGGGTAATTTTTTGTACATTTCCGCCACCATGCTTTTTGAAGCAAGTCCCAATCATCACTCAAACCGGCTTACTTTGTGGACCAGTTTATTTGGGGCTGGATTGGCGGCGTTGGTTGAATTTTTATTTTGAAGCCTAACAAATGGGTTTCGCAAGAAGTCTAATTTAATTTGCGCTAACCAATTATGGACCCATCTGATATCAGTAAGGAGATCAAACGTTTGGTGAATTTAATTCGCTATTATAATGAGTGCTATTTTCAAAAGGGGATTTCTCAAATTTCTGATTATGCCTATGACCAATTGTTGGAACAGCTGGCTCGGTTGGAGGAGGCTTATCCCCATTTAAAGCATCCGGATTCCCCTACTCAGGTGGTTGGAGAACAGCCTTCTAAAGCGTTTGCAGTGGTCTATCACCAAACGCCCATGCTTTCTTTGGCGAAAACCTATTCAGAGGAAGCGTTAGAGCAATTTGTTACAAGGGTGAAAAGAATGGTTCCCAATGCGATTGTAGACTTTATATGTGAACCTAAAATAGATGGTGTGGCATTGAGCCTACTCTATGAAAAAGGCAATTTGGTGCGTGTGGTGACCCGAGGTGATGGCCAAAAAGGTGATGATATAACCGGTCATGCTATCCAATGTTTGCACTTGCCCCAAAAAATTCAAGGCGCTCCATCTGCCTCTTTTGAGGTGCGTGGCGAAGCCTTTATGCCCAAGGCTGTTTTTCAAGCATTAAATAATAAACGTAAAGCAGAAGGCGCACCCTTATGGGCAAATCCCCGTAATATTACAGCAGGTACATTAAAGGCATTAGATATAGACTTGGTAAAAGATCGTCAATTGGCATTTTATGGCTATAGTTTTTATGCTACATCCTATCATTGTCCTACGCAAGAAGCAGCTCTAGTGCTATTGGATAGCTTAGGCTTTGCGACTCCGCCTACCTATAAAGTGTGTCATAATGTTATGGATATTATGGCCTATATCCATTATTGGGCGCAACATAAAAAAGATTTGCCTGTTGAGATGGATGGCATCGTGATAAAAGTAAACAACCTCCATCAGCAACACATTATTGGTATGACTGCAAAATCACCCCGTTGGGCCATTGCCTATAAATATCAACCAGAGATGGCACATTCTATATTGGAAAAGGTGACCTTTCAGGTGGGAAGAACGGGCGCGGTTACGCCAGTGGCCCATTTTACCCCTATTCCACTGGCCGGAACTATGGTGCGTCGTGCATCTTTGCATAATGCAGATGAAATCGCTAGGCGAGATCTCTATTTGGGCGATACCATTTTTATTGAGAAAGGCGGTGATATTATTCCTAAGGTAGTGGGTGTAGATAGGGCGCGCCGTAACAAAACCAGTAAGCCCATTGTTTTTATCCATAGTTGCCCTGTTTGTGGTACACCGCTCCATCGAACAACAGGGTCTGTGGCCTACTATTGCCCCAATAAACAGCAATGTTTGCCTCAGTTAAAAGGCGCTTTATTGCATTTTGCCCATCGAAAAGCTATGGATATTGATACCTTGGGGCCTAAAACGATTGATGCATTATTTGAAGCTAAGTTGGTGCAAAATATAGCAGATCTTTATACGTTGCGTTACGAGGCAGTCAACCGGTTAGAAGGATTTCAATCCATATCTACACAAAAATTATTATTTAACATTGAGGCATCCAAAAAAAAACCTTTTGATAGACTATTGTTTGCCTTGGGTATTAAACATATAGGGGAGACGGTAGCCAAGAAACTGGCGTTACACTTTAGATCTATGGACCGTTTGAAACAGGCTACTGCAACCCAACTATTGGCGCTACCAGATATTGGAGAAAAAATTGTGCGGAGCATACTGGATTACTTACAGGATCCTTACCAGCAAGTCATTTTGCATCGGCTTGAAGCTGCCGGATTGCAGTTTGCGTTACCCCAAACCGTTGATACCGTTTTGCCATTGTCCTCAAAAAATTTTGTTATTTCGGGTACCTTTCAAAAATTTACCAGGGAGGAATTGACACGATCCATTGAACAAGCAGGAGGAAGGGTTTTGACTTCCATGTCTGCTAAGGTGGATTATTTGGTTTCAGGAACTAAAGCTGGCCCATCCAAGTTGGCCAAGGCAATGGAGTGGGCGATTCCAATTCTAGAAGAAAATGATTTTATAAAGATGATACAATGATGCGTCTATACTTAGGTTTTAAGTTTTTTGTTTTAGGAATCGTTGCGCGGTATGCCTCAAAACAACATAAGGCCCTTGCGCGCAGCAATGTAGGGTTGAATAAAGCAACTACCATAGGCGTATTGTATAGCTATGAAAGTCCTGCGAAGCATGAGGTAGTACAACGTTTGATTCGGGATTTAAAAAATTTGGATAAGCAGGTTAGTGTGCTCTGTTATATTACAGGTAAAGATCGGATGCATGCCAGTAGTAATTTGCGTTATGCTTTTGGCCATAAGGCCATTACCATTTTAGGGAAGGTAAAAAGTGATCGTATAAAAAAGTTTATAGAGACCCCTTTTGATTACATGTTTCATGTAGACTTGACCACGAATCCACTATTGGATTATATCGTAGCCAAACATCCTGCTAAATGTCGTGTGGGTCATTTTGATCCTATGCGTAAAAATTTATTTGAAGTAATGGTAAAGGTAAGCCGAACCGCTCCAGTTGAAGATATGAAAAGGTTGGCCGGACAGATGTTACACTATACAGGATGTATGGAGGGGTAGCAAACTATCGCAGCTGAGTAAGATAGGCTTGCTTAAAAAAGTATACTAGTATATGAAATCAATTTTTTTAGTCCAGTATAGTCTATTAAATTTACGTCTAAAATTTCCATCTTAATTTTATTTATTGTCGATATCCTATGCATTACAAAAATATGACACAAAACAGTAGGCTTGTTTGTTTATCTATCTTTCTTTGGGCTACCATTTTAGCAGCTACTTTTGGCCATGCTCCTATAGAAGGAAAGAAGAAGCCAGATAAAACTCAGAGACTGAAGCGTAATCTAGGTGACATCGATATACATCTACGCGATGGTCAAGGCAATACGCGTTTGCATGTAGCAGTAAGCGAGAATGATCGATGGATGGTACTGGCATTATTAGAAAACGGCATCGACAGAAATTTACAAAATGATCAAGGAAATACTCCTTTACATGTGGCAGTGAGCGGAAATAAGCGGAAAATAGTCCCAATATTATTGAATAATGGAGCCGATATAAATCGGCGCGATGGTCAAGGCCATACGCCTTTGTATTTAGCAGTAAGGGAAAGCAATTTGGAAATCGTCCAAGCATTACTGAACAAGGGAGCTGATATAAGTCTTCGAAAAGATAAAGGGCATCCCTATTATACTACAGGGTATACGCCTTTGCATCTAGCCGCAAGTGGAAATAGCCGAAAAATAGTCCAAGCGTTATTGGAAAGTGGTGCTGACATAAATCTAAAAACCGATTGCGGACATACGCCTCTCCATTTAGCAATTGCGCAGTGGAATCTAAAAATAATCAAGACATTATTGGAAAAGGGCGCGCGAGTAGATATAGAAGGTAGGCAGGGATATAGGCCTTTGCATTTAGCGCTGATTCAATTATCAATCAGGAATTCAGGACTATTTATGAGTAACGAAGAGCGTAAGCATAATCTTGAAACATTTCAAGAAATATTTCAAGAGCTATTGAAGTTTAATGTTGATGTAAATTTAGGGGCTAATGGAAATTTCCCTTTGCTTGAAGCAGTAGCCGAATCTAATCTAAAAATAGTGCAAGCACTATTGGAAAATGGCGCTGATATAAATGTACGAGATGCTCATGGGGGTACTGTTTTGCATGTCGCAGTCTATAATAACCTTGATGCAACAATATTGCAAGAATTATTTAAATATGATCTTGATGTAAACGTACAAGATCATGAAGGAAACACTCCGTTGCATAAAGCGCTAGAGTGTAGTCAAAGATTGAACCTAGAAATATTGCAAGAATTATTGAAAGACAAACACAAGGTTGACATAAATGTACAAAACCGTCAAGGCAATACGCCTTTACATATAGCAGCCTATCTCCGCAATCTAAAAATCTTTCGACTATTATTGAAGCATGGTGCTAATAAAAATGTAAAGAATAATGAAGGCCATACTCCTTTAGATTTAAAAAAACGGTTTAGGAAGTAAGCATAAGGCTAATCAATTACTGGCACTGCGTTTCCTGCGATTATTCATCAATCTGGTCACGTCACAAAAAAATTCCGCCAGAAAAAAGTATTTAGAATGAGCGATAGCTGGGAGCATGAAACCGTCAAATAAAGAAGGGCTCAGTAAACAGACAAATAAATCGTAAAAGCGGTGGAAAATAACTTTGAGAAAAATAAGTTTCCTGCTAGGAATCTAGGCAACTGTTTCTTATCATGGATATCTATTTAGATAATGCAGCTACTACCCAATTAGATCCAGAAGTATTGGCATCTATGATGCCTTATATGGCTAATTTATGTGGGAATCCCTCTTCTGTGCATCGTTATGGCTGCCGTGCAAAAGCAGCTCTTGAAAAATCCAGAAAAAAAATAGCCGCTTTATTGGATGTTGCACCTGCTGAAATAGTTTTTACCTCTGGTGGTACAGAAGGGAACAATATGTTATTGAAAGGTATTATAGATGCCATGCACATTGCGCATGTGTTAACCTCTCCATTAGAGCACCTTGCAGTGCGGATGCCGTTAGAAGCACTGGCCAAACAGGGCAAAATTACATTATCCTATCTGCGGGTTAGCCAGGCTGGGGACTTTACATTGGATGAAGTAGAAGCCTGGCTAAAAAGACACCCACATGCTTTGGTCAGTTTGATGCAGGTCAATCATGAAATTGGCAATATAACAGATATAGCAGCTGTTGGACAGATTTGTCGAAGATATGGCGCATTTTTGCATTCAGATATGATTCAAGCCATCTATGGTTGTTTTCCTGATTTCCTATCTTGTCACCTTGCTGTTGGTTCCGCCCATAAAATACATGGACCTAAAGGAGTTGGATTTGTGTATATTGATGCAAAAACCTCTGTTGCGCCCCTTATCGCCGGAGGAAGCCAAGAGTTAAACATGCGCGGCGGAACTGAAAATGTTCCTTACATTGTTGGAATGGCTAAAGCGCTAGCCATCGCTTTTCGGGACAGGGAAAAAATTGTCACCCATTTGTTAGCCATTAAGCAACATATGATTGCCTTATTGAAAAAGCATATCCCTGATATAATTTTTAATGGTCATAGCGAAAGCTTAACCCAGAGTAGTCCCCATCTCTTAAATATTTCATTGCCCGACTCGCAAGCACACGATATGCTCATCTACAATTTAGATATTCATGGTATAGCGGCTTCTACAGGCAGTGCTTGTACCAGTGGCAGTGCGTTAGGTTCGTCTGTTATAGCTGCTTTACAGAAAAAAAACAGCCATGCCATACGTTTTTCTTTTAGCAAGTATACTACCCATATAGAGGTTGAACAAACTGTTGCTATGCTGGCGAAACTGTATGCAAAGTAAAGACCTTCTGCAAAATCTATTTCTAATGGCAATTTTGGTGTCGAAGCTTGTCTATGCTCCTCAAATACATCTAGTATTCTGCGGTGCTCGACTGCGCTTCTCCTAAAAATTGCTGATCACAAATAGCTTTTGCAGAAGGTCTTAATCTGCACAACCTATTTCTAATGGCAATTTGTATCTATTCACGCCTGTGTCTGGGCCCCTTATCTCCTTCGATAAAAAGTCTGGCCCGATAGTAAATAGCTGAATCGATATCTTTTTCAGCGGGAAAATCGTGAACTCAGCCCGCAAGCGGGCTTCAGACAGACGATTTGAGGCCGTTGTGATAGGTTGAAGGTATAATTTTGATTAATCTTCCAGGGTTATTTCCTTGCCATATTTGATGTTATAGTGGTATAAAACTATTTATTTACTGATTTTTTAGTCATTTTCAATCTATTTTGGACACACCATTCCCCTAGATACCTCTTAATATGATGTTTGGGGACCTATATAAGTTATAGGCTATTGCCTCCATAACATGTTGCGTATGGGTTTTAGCAAGGCCTATATATCTGGCTCCTGAGCTACGGAACCAACTTTTAATACTTCCAAATACCCGTTCTACTTTATAGCGCGTTTTAGATACTAATTTATTAAACCGTTTAGCAGTGGGTGATAAAGGATTGTTTCTAGCCCCTTTTTTCTGAATAGCTGATTTTAACTTCTTTTTCTTTAGTAAATTTTCGTTGGGCGACCCGCTATAGCCTTTATCTGCATAGAGTCTGCTGCCTGATTTTAGCCTTACTTTATCCAATAATACCTGTAAATGCCCACTATCATGACTAGATGCTTTTGTGGTACCTACGGCTAGCACCAACCCCTCTTTGCTTTCCACAAGAACATGCCGCTTATAGCCATAGTAGAGATGATGGCCTTTTTTTATCCAACTTGCTTCTGGATCTACTCCTTTTTGATAACTTTCAGCTGTGGTTATGGTTCCATCTTCATGCAGATCGTAGCTTTTTTTACCTTTAGGGCGTCTAGGGGTAGGGGTAATAGAAGCATCTACAGCTGCTGAACCGTTTTGAACCAATACACCATGATCAGATAGCTGATTATTAATGATATGCAATAACTTTTCTAAAGCATTCTTCTCTGTAAGGGTAGTTCTAAATCTACTTAGTACACTATGATCTGGAACAGAACTATCCATCGAAATACCACAAAATCTGCTAAAAGTGATACGATCATTCACTTCTTCTTCGACTGCATAGTCGCTCAAGCCATACCACGTCTGTAGCAATAGCATTTTGAATAGAAGCAGAGGACTATAGGCCGGTTTGCCTGATAAACGTAAACCTTTAGGATAATGTAATCGGAGTGCTTTTTCTACTACTGACCAATTAACTAGCTTGTTGATTTGATCAAAGAAAGTGTGTTTGCACTTACGCTTATTGGCGGAAATATCTGAAAAACTTAATTGCTTAGTTTGCTTGAGCGACATACACAATATTATTAAAAGTTTTAAGCATCAATACCTAAAAAAATCAATAGAATTTAACCTTTTTTTACCTTCTTCTAAAAAATAAAAAGATACTTTTTATGGCAAATCGTAAAGGTCTATTGCAACGGCCTCGATTTTCTAATCCGCTGAAAATATATCGCTCAGGGGTTAGTGTTTTACTAGACCTCTTGCAAAACCTATTTCTAATGGCAATTTTGGTGTCGAAGCTTGTCTATGCTCCTCAAATACATTAAGTATTCTGCGGTGCTCGACTACACTTCTCCTAAAAATTGCTCATCACAAAGTAGGTTTTGCAAGAGGTCTAGTAGAGCGCCATTTTTTTATCGAAGGAGACTCGGGGCTGATAATGATAAGAAAAGCTATCGGTGGTCATAAGTGCTGTGTATACCAGTACCAATACTCCATGTAAAAAATGCTGTTCTATTTAATAGTCAATAATATTTATGTCTTAAGCCTGCGCCATTGCATGAACGGATACGGTAATTTTGGTGTTGCTTTTGCAGAAGGCCTTAAGCTGTTTAGTCAAGTAATAAGTAACTTTTGGTAACTTTAAAGTTCTATATCCCTATATGGGTCGTATTGTATGATCTGTACACCAAACTCATGTAGAAAATTTAACCCCTCCTCGTAATCTAAGTTTTTATAAGCTGCATACGAATCCTTGTATACAACTTTTTTAATACCCACACTAAATAAGATACGGGCACAAGGCAGACAGGGCGAAAGGGTAGTATAGAGCACCCCATCTTTGACATTAACGTGATTGGTTAATGCATACAGTACAGCATTTTGCTCTGCATGAATGGCTAAGCCACAACTTCCTTTTATATTTCTGGCGCAGCCTGTTTTAGGCCATACCTCATCGCAATTATAGGTGCCAGGTGGCGGCCCATTGTATCCTATGGAAATAATTCGAGTCTCTTTGGTTAATACAGCACCTACCTTCTTTTTAATACAGTGTGATCGTTGGGCCAATTGTATGGCCAATGACATAAAAATATGATCAAATGTAGGTTTTTGCCCCATTAATTTTACTGCTATATATGGACTGTTTTCAAAACAGGCTTATGCCCACGGATTTGTAGGAGACACGATGTGGAAGCTGCTTCCTATAAATGTAACCAATATAAGGAAAAAGTTAACTCTATTTTTCCCTCTATGCTTAAAGTCAACTTATTACAGCAGCAAATCCAATCCTTTTTTATAAATTTATGCAGCGATATAATTAATTTTTTGATTTCATAAAAAAATAATGTCCCATACTGGAAAAATTATTCAAATTATAGGTCCTGTAGTTGATGTCCGTTTTAATGAAGAAGCTAGCTTACCTAGCATATTGAACGCATTGCATATTAAAGCTTCTACTGGTAAATTGATTACCTTAGAGTGCCAACAACACCTGGGTGAGCATTGTGTGCGCGCCATTGCTATGGAGGGTACAGAAGGATTAACGCGTGGGCTAGAGGTAATAGATACAGGTGCCCCAATTCGAGTGCCTGTAGGCGATGCGGTACGTGGTCGTCTTTTTAATGTTACAGGGACAGCTATAGATGGCATGGCCCAACCAGCAACCGATCAGCAGCTACCTATTCATAGAGCGGTGCCACCTTTTGACCAACTCTCTTCTACAACAGAAATCCTCTATACCGGTATCAAGGTAATTGATCTACTTGCCCCTTATGTGAAGGGGGGTAAAATTGGATTGTTTGGTGGTGCAGGTGTAGGTAAAACGGTTTTGATTATGGAACTGATTGATAACATTGCTAAATCTTATAATGGTCTTTCTGTATTTGCTGGTGTAGGAGAACGGACCCGTGAGGGCAATGACCTTTTACGAGAAATGATTGAGGCCGGTGTAATCAATTATGGAGAAGCATTTGCCCAAGCTATGGAGCGCGGTGATTGGGACCTTAGTAAGGTAGATCATGAAGCATTGAAAACCTCTCAAGCTACGCTTGTCTTTGGTCAAATGAATGAATCCCCTGGTGCAAGGGCGCGTGTCGCACTGACTGGACTCTCTATTGCAGAATATTTTCGTGACCATGGTGAAGGTGAAAAAGGGAAAGATATCCTCTTTTTTATTGACAATATTTTTCGTTTTACCCAAGCTGGTGCAGAAATTTCTGCTTTATTGGGGCGTATACCCTCTGCCGTAGGTTATCAGCCAACCTTGGCCACAGAGATGGGTGCCATGCAAGAACGCATTACCTCTGTGAAACATGGCTCTATTACCTCTGTGCAAGCGGTTTATGTCCCGGCAGATGATTTAACAGATCCTGCTCCTGCTACTACTTTTACCCATTTAGATACGACTACTGTTCTTTCCAGAAGGATAGCAGCGCTTGGCATTTATCCGGCGGTAGATCCCTTAGCCTCTTCTTCCAGAGCATTAAATCCTGAAGTCCTAGGCGATCTCCACTATGAGACCGCCCAGAAAGTAAAAAGAACCCTCCAACGTTATAAAGAATTACAAGATATTATAGCCATTTTGGGTATGGATGAGCTTTCAGAGGAAGATATACAGACGGTTTACCGTGCTAGAAAGGTCGAGCGGTTTTTATCGCAGCCATTTAATGTGGCAGAAAGATTTACAGGGATTAAAGGTGCGCGGGTACCTATAGAGGAGACCATTAAGGGATTTAATATGATCATTGATGGAGCGGTAGATCACTTGCCTGAAATGGCTTTTAATTTAGTTGGGACTATTGAACAGGCGATTGCCAAAGGGGAAAAATTGCTAGCCAATCAGCATTAAGCAAACCACTAATACTGCTTTGGAGCAATCACTGGCGTGCCTTTATAGATCGCTTAAACGCATGCTGTAGCCCGTAGCCCATTTAAAAAAATGGGGTTCTTTATTTTATAGGCTTGCTAATTTGATCTTTATCCTATTTATTTGTAAGATAGGGAGGGAGTGTGAGTAGGAATGAGTGGAAGATAATAAGTGGGAACGGATAAGGGATATTGGATATCCCTGTTGTATGAACATAATTGAATATTAAAATTTTACTGTAATGAATTATAGATTGTTATCTACATTGGCATTTGTTGCCTCTATGTATACTGTTGCGCAAGCGAATCATCCGTCTAAGGTTATAGAGCAGCCTCAAGTAGCACCATCTAGATTAGCGGTTGCATATGTAGATGTAGCATATGTTTTAGAAAATCTACCAGAAGCTAAAAAAAATAGAACTGAAATTCAGAGCTTTGAAGTGCAATTAACCAATCAGATTCAAACAAAATTCAAAGAGTATCAAGAAAAGGTTGAGGTGTATCGGGAGCAAGTAAATACCCTTTCGGAAGTTCAAAGAAAACAGAAAGAAATAGAATTACAGAACTTGGGACGTGCTATTCAAGAGCTTGAGGAGCAAAGGCCTGCTAAGATGACAGAAAAGTATAAGACGGTTATGCAGCCCCTCCATGACAAAATGCAAGAGGTTATTAATAAGATTAAAGCGGAGCAAAAGTATAATTTAATTTTGAATAAAAGTACTGATGTGGGGCCGGTAGTACTTGCGGCTGATGAGTCGTTTAACATTTCTGATCTTGTATTGGCACAACTTAAAGCAATGGAGCCTAAAGCGCCACAACAGCCTGTAATAGGTCCGAAAGATCAGCCTAAAGCTAAAACAGTTCCAGCCAAGCCTGGCAAGAAAAAGTAAATCATTCATTCTTCCGTGCGCTTACATAAGCATAGAGGGGGGTATATTGGCTGCTAAAGGAAATAGTGGCCAATAGCTCACTTTTTATATCAATTTTTATAAATTTGTTTTGAGGGTATCTCGTTTGAGTAGGCTTTTTGCTTGTAGCTTCTTGCTATTGCTCTTTATCTATTGGGTGTTCCACCGCTGTGGTGGTGAAACAAGGAGACAAGATGTACAAAAGGAGGCTTTTATTGCGCGTGTAGGTAAGCAATATTTATATCCATCTGACCTTTCTTCTATGGATCTTTTCCAGGGTGATACGGCAGAGGCCGATTTTTTCATTAAAAAGTATGTGGAAGAATGGGCATGTAAACAGCTCCTTATTGCCCAAGCAAACCATCAATCTATTCAGCCTTCTATGGAAGGTAAGTTAAGCGATTATAAAAATGATCTACTAGCATATCATTTTTTAGAAACCCTTGTTCAAGCTGAGTTTAATGCCAATGTATCATCGGAAGAAATAGCAGACTATTACCAAAAGCATAAGCAACGTGACTTTATATTGCATCATGATATTGTAAAGGGTATCTTTTTGGCGATTCCCAAAAAGGCGGGTTGTATTAATTCTGTAAAGTCGCTCATGTTATCAAACAAAGCTGCAGACCTAAAAAAATTACAAGTATGCTGTAAGCCTTATACCCATACTGCTATATTAGAAGCCGATCAATGGTTTGCTTGGGAAGCTGTTTTGGCTAAAGTTGGTTACCGACCACTTGGGGATGCAACTAGATTGTTAAAAACCAATAAATTCATTCATGCAGCAGGCCGGAAACATATCTATTTTTTAAAAATAAATCAGTATCAATTGGCACAAGAAATTGCTCCACTGGCAGTAGTGGCAGATCGTATTAAGGCCATTATACTACATAAAAGGAGATTGGATCTGGTTAACAAAATAAAATGTAAACTCTTAGAAGATGCTAAAAAAAACCATACCTGTATTATTCAAATACATTAAAAGCCTTGCACCTGCTCTTGTTGTGTTTATTTGCGCTTCGTGGCCTGTAGCTAGGGCGAATAATACACTATTGTTGGATAAGGTAATTGCTACTGTCAATCAAGAGCTGATTTTGCATTCTGATTTAGAAGAAGCATGTAGGCAATTGGCTTTAGAAGGTAAGGTAATCAATGCATCTGTAAAGATGCACTTGTTGCGGGAGTTGGTTTTAAACAAGATTTTCTTGTCAAAGGCTATGTTGCACGATGTTAAAATTCCCAAAGCCCATATTCAACGGGCCTGTGATGGTAGAATAGCTGCTTTGATACGGCAGTTAGGTTCTGAAGAAAAGCTTGCTCAGGTTGCCCATCAATCTATCTACGATATTAAGAAAGGGTTAAAGCAGCGGTTCAAGGCAGAATATTTGGCCTCATGGGTTTACCAATACCTTACACAAGATGTAGTGGTGCGGCCAGCAGAGGTAAAAGCTTATTTTAATGGCTTGCCGCCAAATGATCGTCCTTACTATCCTGCTGCTGTTCAGGTACATCAGCTGGTGATCTATCCTAAGGTAGCTTCAGCAAGGCAAGAGGCAGTCAAAAGTAAACTCTTGCATCTAAAGCAGTTATTGCTAGATGGGGAGGGGACCTTTGCTGAATTGGCCAAGCAACATTCCGAGGATCCCCATTCTGCTGCTAAGGGCGGTGAAATTGGGTGGGTATCTTTAGGTATATTGACACCGACTTATGAGTCTACTGCGCTTTCGCTCAAACTTGGTGAGGTAAGTGATCCTATTGCCTCTGAATATGGCTTCCATCTTATAGAGCTTATAGGGCGCAATAAGGACCAGTATAATACCCGTCATATCCTGCAGACTGTCAAACCCACAGAAGAAGAGATTCGATTAACAGAAGTGGAATTGAATGCTATTAAGGCAAAAATAATTGCTGGTACATTGACCTTTGAAGCAGCTGTGCAGCAATACTCAGAAGACAAGGAAACGGTTGCTCAAGGGGGATTGATTGCAAATAATCAGCAAGGGGGCGATCTTTTACCTGGCCGGTGCATGCCTGTTGAAGCCTTGGATCCAGAAGTCTATTTTGCCATTGATGGGCTGGAGGAAGGAGCAGTCAGTAAGCCTCAGTATATGCGCACACCTTATGGACCAGCTTGGCGGTTGCTTTATCTTAAACAAAAAATAGAGGCTCATCCAATGAATCTTGTGCAGGATTATGAAAAGCTCTATCATGACTTGTTGCAACAGAAAAAAAAAGAGGCAGTTGATAAGTGGATTCAAACTGCTAAATCGCAATGTGTCATTAGTTTTGCTCCAGAATATCGCGCAGTGGAACAGTTGCTTTGATCGCTCGTTGTTAGTGAGTAAATGCCCCCAACTTTTTGCCGAGGGCTTGAGTTTTATCCGACGCCTTTCCTTATTCGCACCCAGAATCCCCTGCTTGCAAAATTTCTTTTGGTATGTCTTGCTTTTTTTGAACTTTAGGGGGTAGCGGAGGGACGGTTGTTTGTACCTCTTCTGTTTGTTCTATTATTTGAACTGCTTGCTGCGCATCTACTTGCTGTGTTGACATTACATCAATAGAGCATGTAACATCTGTTTGCTCAGCTTCTTGCTGCTTTGGGCCTACTACTGGCTCAGGATCCATACCATGGCTGCTATTGTTGCAAGCAGTCATAAAAGATGACCCTGTTATGGTAGCTATTATATACCATGCTATAACATGGCTAATATGTTTTGGTAGTCTGTGTGTCTTGTTCATGATATGATTCGTTTTAGATTTACGTTATCTCTACTTAGGAAATAGCCCATTAGACCATGTTTATAGTCTATTGTACTTTTCCCCATTTGATCTAATCCATGCACGATATTGTGCATGCGTGAAGCAATTGTTAGATGCTTATCAGCCCAACTCAAAAAAGAAAGCAACAACTCCATGCTCAAAAGCAACAACTCATGCTCATAATTTATACTACATAATTTTTTGCATTTGTACAATACGAAAAGGAATGGCTGTTATAAACCGTTCCAAAACTAGACCTTCTGCAAAACCTATTGCTAATGGCAATTTGGGTCTCGAAGTTTGTCTATGCTCCTCAAATACATCTAGTATGCTGCGGTGCTCGACTGCACTGCTCCTAAAAATTGCTGATCATAAATAGCTTTTGCAGAAGGTCTGCTGTTTGCATCAGCTTTTGATTTAGTTTGTATAACTAGCTGATTATTAGTAAATATATACTCATATTTTAGTGGTTTTATCGCTTTTATAATCTAGCGTAGATCCTGTCGTTTTAGTTTATTTTAGATAAAATTAATAAATTGTTGTGCTTAACATTAGCCATTAGCAATCAAGTTTTGAAAGGGGGCTAGTATAGGGTTGGTTGAGGCATTAAAGTTCGATTGTATGCGCCTGCTCTTTTAGCGTAGTGTTATCATCATATATCCTTTTAAGCATGTCAGAAATTATCGCTAGTCTTGACATAGGTACCAGTAAAATTTGTGTAGTTATAGGGGCACAGAGTCAGTATGATGCCAACAAACTTGAGGTTTTAGGTATCGGCAGCGCTGCTGCAGACGGGGTAGTACGTGGTATGATTGTTAACATTGATAAAGCAGCTATTGCTATCAAGCAAGCCCTACAAGCTGCTGAGGAAGATTCCGGTATCAATATCAATATTGTCAATGTAAATGTTGCAGGAAAGCATGTAACAGGTTCTTGCCACCATGGTAGCATTACTAGGGATACGGTCGAGGAAGAGATTACGGTGGAAGATATCAAAAAGCTTACCCGGGATATGTATCGCATTGTAACTCCTTTGGGTACAGAAATTGTGCATGCCATGCCACAGGAATATACCATAGATTATGAGATCGTAACCCAAGATCCAGTAGGTATGTCAGGGGTGAAACTAGATGCAAACTTTCATATCATTACTGCTAAAACACATGCCATTCAAAATATACATAAATGTATTAAAAAAGCTGGTGTAGAGGCAGAAATGGTTATGGCTTCTGCCTTAGCAGCCAGTTTGGCCATATTGAGTGATGAGGAAAAGGAGGCAGGTGTTTGTTTGATAGACTTTGGTAGCAGTATGATTAACTTAGTGGTATTTTGTGATGCCATTATTCGCTATACTGCTACCATTCCACTTGGAGGGCATATGATTACCTCAGATATACAACAAAGTTGTATGGTTATGGAACGGCAAGCAGAGCTATTAAAAGTAAAATTTGGCAGTATCGAGCCTAGTGCCTTGGCTACTCAAGCGGTAGTCACGATTCCAGGGTTGCGCAATCGTATGCCTAAAGAGGTGGTTACCAGTAACTTAGCTAAAATTATACAGGCACGTGTGGAAGAAATAGTAACCTTTATACATGAAGAAATTTTACGTTCTGGTTTTTATGAGAAACTAGTTGCTGGCATTGTGCTAACAGGTGGAAGTGCTAATTTACCAGGCATGGCTTCTATGCTTGAGCAGGTTACTGGTTTGGACACCCGTTTAGGTTTTCCAGATGAATATCTAGAAGAGGGTAGTCGTAAACAGCTTTGTAATCCTGGCTATGCAACGGCTGTTGGGCTAACTTTAGCTGGATTTAAAACATTAGATTATCGAGAAGCATACTATAGAGCAGCGCAATCTGCTGATTTAAATTTTGCGAAGAAAAATATTAAAAAAACAAAAAAAGGTAGTTTTTCTTTTGCACGTATGATTACCAAAACGAAAGCCTTTTTAGTAGATGATTATGATGATCATTAATGGCTAAGCGATGCTATTGGTTCAGCCATTTTTTTCATCAGCGCTATTCTGTAAGTTATGAAGGATATTACCTATAAATTTGATCTACCCCTTCACCATAAATCTATTATCAGAGTAATAGGGGTAGGCGGTGGTGGCAGCAATGCAGTAAATAACATGTATAAGCGTGGCATTAAAGATGTTTCCTTTATTGTTTGCAATACAGACGTTCAAGCATTACAAAGTAGCCCTATACCTATTAAGCTACAAATTGGCGAGGCCCTTACAAGTGGGCTAGGCGCTGGTGCCAATCCGGAGGTGGGGCGTAATGCTGCATTAGAAAGCAAAGAGAGCATTCGAGAATTGTTGGATGATGATACAAAAATGCTTTTTGTTACCGCTGGTATGGGTGGTGGAACCGGTACAGGCGCTGCTCCTGTAATTGCTAGTATTGCCCGTAAGCAAGGTATCCTGACGGTTGGCATTGTCACCCTCCCCTTTTCTTTTGAAGGTAAAAAAAAGCATTTGCAAGCTCAAGAAGGTATTAATGAATTGCGGAAACATTGTGATACCGTTCTGATTATTTTAAATGATAAAATCCAGACCATATTAGGTGGGCTTTCTATCAGTGAAGCTTTTCGAGAAGCAGATAATGTGTTGACCACTGCTGCTAAAAGCATTGCCGAGATTATTACGGTACCTGGTTATGTAAATGTGGATTTTGAAGATGTCAAAACGGTAATGAAAAACGCAGGTGCAGCGGTTATGGGTTCTGGTGAAGCAGAGGGTGAAGGTAGGGCCTTACAGGCTGCTGAAACAGCACTTGCTTCTCCTTTATTGGACTATACAGATATCCGTGGTGCAAAGAAAATACTCTTATCTATTGTTTCCGGCCAAGCAGCTGAATTACAAATGGATGAGTTAACCATTATTACTAATTATATACAGGAGCAAACTGGCAATGATGCTGAGGTGATTTTTGGCCATGGCTCTGATCCAGAAATGTCAGAACGCATTCGGGTTACGGTTATTGCTACTGGATTTAATAGGGAGGAAGAGGCAGATAATCATGGTATTTTTGACTATTCAAAACAGCATGTTATGCACCTTGGTACGCAAATACCCTATCATCCGGAAGTCAATCAGCAGCTCTCGCAGGCGTCAACGGAAAAGCCAGTAATGGAGGTAGCTTTACAGTCACCTAAAAAAAGAGCCAAAGAAGTTAGTGAAGCGGAAGAAGCTCCCGTACAGTTGCCTTTGCCTTTTGGTGCGTCTCAGGAAATAGCACTGGAAAAAAGTTATCCATATGGTCATGCAGCTACTATCCATTCCAAACAAGGTAGTCCATCCAGAAGCTGGGATGACCGCTATGTAAAAGAACAATTAGAAATACCTGCTTATCTACGCAAAAAGGTGTCACTTGATGCTGTAGATACAGAAACACAAAAAAAATGGGTACGCTATCGGTTAGATGATGCTCCTTTACAAAAGGATGATTGAGGTGGTAAAACGGTACGATTCCAGCAGCTGTTTGCATCAGGGCTTCATTTTTGGCTTACTTTTCGATCAAGGAAAAAGTAAGATACAATACCCATTTGTATAAGTTTTTTAAAATGCTTAAATTGCCTATCCCTTAATTATGTTGGTGATGTAGCTCAGTCGGTAGAGCATCGGACTGAAAATCCGTGGGCCGGAGGTTCGAGTCCTCTCATCACCACCTTATACCTTACGCTAGACTTTTTTTCAAAACTCGCTTTTTCACCCATATAAAGATGCTTGATCGACTTTTTTCTAAACTTTTTACTTCAAAGAAAGAGCAACAACGCCGTTTTTACAATCAAAAAGTATCTGAAATCAACCAAATTTATCAGCTGTTGGCCCCTCTTTCACATGATCAGTTGCGTGCAGAGGTCACGGCTGTTCGCCAAGAGATCGCTGCACATTTACAGCCTATTGCATCTGAAATCGAAGGCCTCACTAGATCAGCGGATGAACAGCCAGCTGGTCTAGTGGCTACAAACGCCAGATTAGACGGATATAAGCGGCTAGAACAATTAAAAAAACAACACAAAGCAGCGCTGGCAACCATTTTAGATCGCGTATTGACTCGTGTTTTTGCCATTGTTAAGGAAACCGCTCGCCGTTTTAGGGATCATAGCCAGTTAAGCGTTGCTGTCAATGACCATGATCGAGCCATTGCTGCACGTAAGTCTTATGTGACCATAGCTGGAGATCAAGCCATTTGGCAAAATCAATGGCAAGTCAGTGAGCATATGGTGGTTTGGGAAATGGTGCATTATGATGTGCAACTGATAGGGGGGATGGTCCTACATCAAGGTAAAATAGCTGAAATGGCCACTGGAGAGGGTAAAACCCTGATTACCACCCTAGCTGCTTTTTTAAATGCATTAAGCAATGAAGGTGTCCATGTGGTAACTGTAAACGACTATTTGGCTAAGAGAGACGCAGAATGGATGGCACCTATCTTTGAATTTCACGGTTTCACGGTGGACTGTATAGATAGCTATGCTGCCTATTCCATTGAGCGCCAACGTGCCTATGAAGCAGATATTATATTTGGGACCAATAATGAGTTTGGGTTTGATTATCTTAGGGATAATATGGTAACAGATGCCAGTGATTTGGTGCAGCGTAAGCACTATTTTGCTATTGTAGATGAAGTGGATTCTGTGCTTATTGATGATGCTAGAACACCACTTATTATCTCAGGTCCCGTAGAAGAGAGTGATGAGCATATCTATAAAGAGTTGGCCCCTAAGATTGCACACCTTTATGCTCTACAAAAGGAACTGGTGATTAAGCTGTTACAGGAAGCAAAGCAAAAAATAAAGGAAGGCAATATAGAAGAAGGAGGGTTAGCGCTGTTTCGTGCTTATAGAGGATTGCCTAAATACAAGCCTTTGATTAAATTCCTTAGTGAAAAAGGGATGCGTCAGATCTTAGATAATGTAGAATCTTATTACATTCAGGAGAATGCTAAGATGATGCCGGAAGCAGACCAGCCCCTTTTCTTTTCCATTGATGAACGGCACAACAATGTTGAGATCACTGAAAAAGGACTTACCTATTTAACAGAGCAGGAGAAGGATCCTTCTTTCTTTGTATTACCAGATGTCGCAGCCCATATTGCAGCTATTGAGAATGATACTACGTTGACCCATGAAGAAAGCCTTGCGAAGCGTTCTTATTTTCAGCAAACCTATAAGGTAAAAGCACAACGTATCCATGCCCTACATCAGCTGTTAAAAGCATATGCACTATTTGAAAAAGATGTAGCCTATATTGTCTCCAAGGGTAAGGTAAAAATTGTAGATGAGCAAACCGGTCGGGTATTAGATGGGCGTAGATATTCAGATGGACTCCATCAGGCCTTGGAGGCAAAGGAGGGTGTTAAAATTGAAAAACCTTCTCAGACCTATGCCTCTATTACCCTTCAAAGCTATTTCCATATGTATGATAAGCTGGCCGGTATGACTGGTACAGCGGAAACCGATGCAGAAGAATTTTGGGATATTTATGGGCTTGCAGTAGTACCTGTTCCAACCCATAGGCCCTTGTTGCGGGAGGATAGAGAAGACAAAATCTACAAAACAGTACGAGAAAAGTTTAATGCCATCATTGAAGAAATTATCACCTTATCGGGTCAAGGAAGGCCAGTTTTAGTGGGTACTACTTCTGTGGAGATATCTGAATTGGTTAGCAAAATGCTTGCTTTTCGTAAAATTCCCCATCAAATTTTAAATGCCAAGCATCATCAAAAAGAGGCAGAAATCGTAGCACAAGCTGGTGTGGCTGGTACGGTTACCATTGCCACCAATATGGCAGGTCGTGGCACAGATATTAAATTGAGCCAAGATTCAAAAGCAGCGGGTGGGCTGGCCATTATTGGTACAGAACGGCATGAATCCAGGCGTGTTGATAGGCAGTTGCGTGGCCGTTCTGGGCGACAAGGTGATCCAGGTTCTTCTCAATTTTTTCTTTCATTAGAAGATAGTTTAATGCGTCTTTTTGGGTCAGATAGGATTGCGGCTGTAATGGATAGAATTGGTTTAGAAGAGGGAGAGGTTATTCAGCATAGCATGGTGAGTAGGTCTATTGAAAGGGCACAAAAGAAAGTAGAACAGAATAACTTTGCTATGCGCAAGCGTTTGTTGGAGTATGACCGTGAAATGGGTACCCATCGCAGTGCGGTTTATAAGCGTAGAAACCATGCTTTATTGGGCCAAGGTGTTGAAGTGGATATTATGAATATGCTTTACGATACTGTAACCAACATTATAGAGCATGAAGACAACAAACTAGAAGCAAGTTGCCTCAATCCCATTTTTTTTGCTGTATTTGGCATTTCAGATGGCTTTTCGGAATCATTTTTTGCAGGCAAGAAAAAAGAAGTGCTTATAGAGGATATCTATCAGCGACTGGCAAAACTATATTACGAGCGTGTTACAACATTGCAGGAGCTATTATTTTCCTATTTCAAGGAATCTGTTGTAGGCAGTAATGACAGCGTAGAGGCTCCCTTTTTTGATGGTAAAATGTATATTAGGGCTACTGCTTACCCTGCTGCTTTTATCGATTCTGGTGGAAGGGCACTGGTTAAGAATTTAGAATGTATGGTTGTGCTGCATGTGATTGATCAACATTGGAAAAGCCATTTGCGGGCTATGGATGATTTAAAACAATCGGTCCAGAATGCCGTTTATGAAAGGCAAGACCCTATTATCACTTTTAAGTTTGAAGCTTACTACCTGTTTAGAAAATTTATGGCTACTGTAAGTCAAGAAATTATTTCTTTCTTGTTCCATGCACCGCTTTATGTACAATTGCCATTAAAGTCCTATACGAAAGAGGAGTCAGGTAAAGAAGGGTAGGCGCTCTAGTAAAAGACTAACACCTGGGTGCTATGTTTTTTAGCGAATTATAAGTATCTATTCACGCCTCTGGCTGGTCCCCTTATCTCCTTCGATAAAAAATGGCGCTCTAGTAGACCTCTTGCAAAACCTATTTCTAATGGCAATTTTGGTGTCGAAGCTTGTCTATGCTCCTCAAATACATTAAGTATTCTGCGGTGCTCGACTACACTTCTCCTAAAAATTGCTCATCACAAAGTAGGTTTTGCAAGAGGTCTACTAGAGCGCCATTTTTTATCGAAGGAGATAAGGGGCTGGAAATGGGTTAGCCATTTGCTTTTTCAGAAAAATGTAGCCATAATGATGAATGGATATTTGCTTTTTGTAGCGTTTCTGTTGAAACTTCACAGCTTAGCTATCTCCATGTTTCTTTTCTCCTCTCCTATTTGGATGTCTATTTTTTCACCCTGTTTTTGACCTAATTCCCTCCTTTGGTTTTTAGCTAATTTAATTGCTTCTTTAAATGTTTTCTGTGTCAGATCAAGTTTTTTGTCAATGAAAGCATAGTAAAACCACCCTTCCTCCCCCTATTTTCTATTTTAGTCTGCAAGAATCCTATTGTATAATTCAAAAACCTTGTATATATTAATTTTTTAACAATACAACAACACATTTCGTCATTTTACATACCCATGACCTTAATCGTACTATTTTGGATATTATATAAATTTTCCTTAGTTTTTATTTTTTCTTGCACTGGAAATCAAACAAAAAAGACTTTACACATATTCCGAACAAGTTATATATTGGATCAGCAAATAAGCAATAAGGCAGCATCAAATCTCCCTGCTGGCAAACGAGCTAGAGTAGCGCTACAAGATTTTTCTCCGGACGAAGAGGGATCAAGCCAAAATAAAAAAAGGAAAACATCTGAGCATCCACTATCGCCTAATCTAATCCTCAATAAAAAAAATGCAACTGTTCAAATATCATCAAGCATACGCAATAGTCACGTTACCGCTACTGGTACGGAGGTGGTTGCTCCAGCTAATTTGAATAAAAATAACAATATATCTACTCAAAACAGTACAATAAAAAACAAATCAAAACATACAATCAACAATGATACTAGCCTCCATAGTACTCCAGACAAGGATACAAAAGAGTGGTTAGACAGTTTGCCCAATACAAAATTTTTTAAATGGTTAAAACTAAAAATAAATAATGCGCCAAATAGCCAATTATGTAAAAAAATAATAGCCCAACTTGTTGCTTTGCGTAAATTGAAGGTGCCCTCTACGTTCACCAGTAGTATATGGCCAAGATGCACGGATCTAGAACGCTATGGCGATTTACTGAATAAAGTTTTGGTAAAATGTGAGCCGTCCGGGTATGCACTAACACCTAAACTACAGAAGATATTGCAACATGATATTAAGCTGAGCAATCTATCCAGTATGGTAAGTAGCTCTGGTCATAAATCTCCTGAAGTATTTGAAGCGTTCATCAATAAGCTAACCGATCAGAATCTGCTGGGCAATCTTAAAAAATTAAAAGAACTAGGGTTTGAAGTAAGCAATCTATCCAGTATGGTAAGTGGCTCTCGTCATAAATCCCCTGAAGTATTTGAAGCGTTACTCAATAAGTTAACCAATCCGAAAAATCGGGAAAAGCTTAAAAAGTTAAAAGAATTAGGCTTTAAAGCGAGTAATCTATCCAGTATGGTAAGTGGATCTGGTCATAAATCCGCTGAAGCATTTGAAGCGTTAATCAATACGCTAACCAATCCGGAAAATTGGGAAAAGCTTAAAAAGTTAAAAGCATTAGGCTTTGAACCAAGCAATCTATCCAGTATGCTAAGTGGCGCTGGTCATAAATCCGCTGAAGCATTTGAAGCGTTAATCAATACGCTAACCGATCAGAATATGCTGACCAAGCTTGAAATGTTAAAAGAATTAGGCTTTGAGGCAAGCAATCTATCCAGTATGGTAAGTGGATCTGGTCATAAATCCGCTGAAGCATTTGAAGCGTTAATCAATAAGCTAACCAATCCGGAAAACCTGGACAAGCTTGAAAAATTAAAAGCATTAGGCTTTGAAGTAAGCAATCTATCCAGTATGGTACATAGATCTAGTTATAAATGTGCTGAAGCGTTTGAAGCGTTAATCAATAAGCTAACCAATCCGGAAAACCTGGACAAGCTTGAAAAATTAAAAGCATTAGGCTTTGAAGTAAGCAATCTATCCAGTATGGTACATGTCGCTGGTAGCAAATCCGCTGAAGCGTTTGAAGCGTTAATCAATAAGCTAACCAATCCGGAAACTCTGACCAATCTTAAAAAGTTAAAAGCATTAGGCTTTGAACCAAGCAATCTATCCAGTATGGTAAGTAGCTCTGGTAACAAATCCGTAGAAGCATTTGCACAGTTAATCAATAAGCTAACCAATAAAGAGAGCTTATCTAAACTTGAAATATTATGTAGTAGTTGATATTTAATCTGACATTTGTTAATTTGTGTTGATATAAATAACGACTACTACAGAAAAACACATCGGTTCAGCTATTTACTATCGGTCCGGACTTTTTATCGAACCCTTACCACTTCTGAAATAAAGAAGCAATAAAGGCATGGGGATCAAAAGGCTTTAAGTCTTCCACTTTTTCGCCTACACCAATATACTTAATGGGAATGGAAAACTGATCTGCTATGCCCAGCACCATACCGCCTTTAGAGGTCCCATCTAGCTTGGTGACAACGATTCCAGTTACCGCTACAGCAGCTGTGAAAGCTTCTGCTTGAAGAAAGGCATTTTGTCCATTTGTACCATCCAACACCAATAATACTTCTTGGGGGGCACCAGGAAGACATTTTTGAATGGTTCGTTTAATTTTAGCTAGTTCATTGATCAGGTGTACTTTGGTATGCAAGCGGCCAGCTGTGTCTATGATGACTACATCTGTATTGTTGCGCAAACTTTGTTGTACTGCTTCATGTGCAACGGAGGAAGGGTCTGATTGCATTGCTCGTGCTACTACCGATGCCCCTATACGGTTTCCCCAAATGGTAAGCTGTTCTACCGCCGCTGCACGAAAAGTATCTGCAGCACCCAATATAACTGTTTTGCCTTGACCAATAAATTGTGCCGCCAGTTTGCCAATAGTAGTTGTTTTACCCACACCATTTACACCTACTACCAGTATGACATGGGGACGAGTGGGTGGTGCGACTCCCTGCGTATCTTTAGTTGGTGTAGGGGCAATATGCAAGAGTTGCTCCGTTTCAGACTGTAAAATTTGGTCTAGTTCACCCGTGGTAAGGTATTTATCTCGCGCCACACGTTGCTCTATAGCCCCTATAATCTTAAGCGCTGTAGATACGCCAACATCTGAACCAATCAATAATTCTTCCAGCCTATCTAGCACATCACTATCAACAGTAGATTTTCCGGCGACAATTTTAGAGAGCTTTCCCCAAAAAGACTGACGCGTTTTAGAAAGTTCTTCTGCTAAATGCGTTTTAGGTTTGGTTGGCTTAGAAAAAAAATCAAAAATACCCATAGCAAGTCACTTGTTTTGCTACCTATGTAGCGCTATAGATGGTTGGCCCGCTTATGCATCATAAGAGCTATTAAAGTTAAAAAAGGCGATAGGAAACCACTATACTTTACTAGATAACACCTCTTTTATTACTTCGGACGGAACGATTCTACTGCGAAAGGTATACGCTCCTGTTTTAGGTGATTTCTTTGCTTGAATCAACTTAGTTAACCTAACCGCATCCCCTTTGGCAAGGGTTGCTACTACTTTCTTTGCCATGATGAGTAATTATTTAATTTCTTTATGAACGGTGTGACGTTTGAGTATAGGATTATACTTTTTTAATTCCATTCTTGCAGTAGTAGTTGTTCTATTCTTTTCTGTACAATACCTAGATGTGCCAGCTATTCCGCTGCTTTTATGCTCTGTACACTCTAAGATCACTTGAACCCTACCCCCTTTTTTCTTTGCCATTTTGCTGTACTACTTTTTGTGAAGTTTCAAGTAACCTTCTTTTGAAACGGCGCTTATACTGAGGAATTTGTAGGAGAAACGGAGCGCAAAACCGCAACGTACTAAATGTATGTTAGGCTTTAAGCACCCGCTCGACCTGTAAATTTCCAGTAGCCGTTAGTATTTCGAAAGAAGGCTAGTGATTACCATTTAGACCAACCATTGATATTTCTTGGACAATGTTCCTTTTTGTTTGGCCTCTTTTAACACCGAATGAATCCCTTTCTTATTGATCGTTCGAATAATAGAAGTACAAACCTTCAATGGAATCCAAATATCCTCTTCTGGAATATAAAAACGTTTCTTTTGCAAATTTGGATAAAACCATCTTTTGGTTTTGTTATTTGCATGGGATACATTGTTCCCTACAATGGGCTTTTTGCCCGTTATATCACAAATTCTTGCCATTCTTCTATACGGTTTAAAATACTTACAAATATAGGGTAACGAAAGGATTATTCAAATTGTTCTAGATGTAACCTTTTCTTAAAAGGACGTTCTTTTTCTGAACTAGGTCTTTTATTACTTTGCTCCCCTTTCTTTGATGATGCTAAACTTGATAACTGATTGAGTATACTATCATCCCTCTTAGTAAGATGCTCTATGAGACGCCATTTTTTTTGGTTATAGGCTGCAGCTATTGCTTGCGTCAGTGTCTTCGAAATTGTATACCCTTTGTTATCCTTTAAACTGAGATCAGCGTTATGTTTAATGAGTACCTGCAATATATCATCACGACCTTGCACAACTGCCCAGTGTGCCATGGTATACCCCTGGTGATCTTGGTAGTTAATGCCGTATGCATCATGTATTGGCACTGTATGCAGTAGTAAATTGAATATTTTTAAACTCGTTGTACGAAAAACTTGTATATCTTCTTCTTCTTCTTCTTCTTCATATCCTGTACTTATGGCCCAATATATGGCAGGGCAACTTCCTTCCTTGGGTTGTTGGTTGATAAAAGTTTTTTTTTGTACAAACTCCTTATAATCTTCATATGGCATTGTTGCTTTAGCATGCTTCAATATTGCTTTTACAGCCTCTAGATTATTATTGGCTACTGCCCAATGCAGAATAGTCATGCCGTTATTGTCTTGTGTGTCGATATGTACACCACTATACTCCAATAGTGTCTGCAATATTTTAAGATCTGTTTCAGTATAGTTCCCTTTTTCATCCCTATCCACTGCATAATGCAGCGCTGTAAAACTATCGTTATCTTTTTGTTGGAGAAAGTATAGGAATTTTTTTCTATAATTTTTAAAATATTTTAATATTATACTTGCAGCTTTTAGGTGCCTACTCCATACTGCCCAATGCAGGACAGTCTTACCATCTCTACATGCTTGGTTGCTATTAGGATACTGTAACAGTAATTTCAATATGCTTATATTATCCTTGACTTTTTTGTCAGTTGTGGATGAGAAATTTTTGCTCACCGCCCAATGAATGGGCAGATAACCGTGTTTATCTCGTCGGTTAACTTGCATGTCAGGGTCATCTTTTTTGCCTTCATGCGCCAGGTTGTCTTGTGCTAGTATTGCCAAAACCCACTTCACTGCAGTTTTACATACTGCTGTATGTAATGAATATGTTTCTCCTATAGGTTTTGCGAACCTTCTTATAGAATTAATTTGTTTTTGTGTAGATTTAGAGGTGGTTTCCATCTTAGGAAGCATACGATATACGAAACTTGGCTGGTTACATGAAAAGATAAAAGTTAGCAGTATGCTATACAGCATATGACAGCATTTATTATTGTTAGTTAGGTAGGAGACTGTGTCCATGAATTATATGTAACTATATGGGTTCGTGTAATTACTTTTACTATTTTAGTATAACCTACCTATAAAATAGTATGGTATTAAATAATAAGCAAGTCAAATGGGGTGTTTATTATCCTAAAATATTCTAGATGCAAAATATATTAACATGATTCAAAAATATATGCGTACTTTTTTGCCAGTAGATTATACTGTAACAGACTGGGCTTCCATTCAACCTTTTTATAGCAATCTACTGGATAGAGATCTTGCCTCATTGGAGGATTTAATACGGTTTTTAGCCGACTGGAGTGAACTAGAGGGGGTATTAGAAGAAGATGCTGGATGGCGTTATATTCACACTTCTTGTGATACTGTTGATGTAGCGGCTAAAAATCGTTATGAGTACTATATTACCGACATAGCGCCTCATGTAGCAGCAGTTACAGATCAATTGCATCAAAAAGTTTTAGCCGCAAAAGAGGTCCATACCTTGCGTAAGGAAGCGCAATATGATATCTTTTTTCGCAAGATTGAAAATCAATTGCGTTGTTACAGGACAGAAAATATACCTATTCAAACTGAAATTCAGTTGAATACGAGTAAATTTGGTGTAATTTCAGCTGCAATGGTGGTAGAGATAGGTGGAAAAGAATGTACCTTGCAACAAGCTGCAGCCCATTTAGAATCTACCGATAGGGTTTTTCGCAAAGAGGTGTATGATAAGGTACAGCAACGCAGGTTGCAAGATAAAGATGCACTAAATGGACTCTACTCCAGCCTGATTCAGCAACGTCATCAATTGGCATTGAATGCTGGCTTTAAGAATTTTAGAGACTATGCTTTTGTCTCTATGAATCGGTTTGATTATACTCCGGCGGATTGTTTTACCTTTCATACAGCCATTCGAGAAGAAATTGTACCGCTCCTCAATGAGTTGGCAGCAGATCGTAAAAAGCAACTGGGATTGGTTAGATTGCAACCATTTGATCACGCAGTAGATCTACAGGGCAGAAAGCCATTGCGACCCTTTAGAGATCCAACAGAGTTGATTGCTAAAACCATTAAGGTATTTGATCGGTTGGATCCTTTTTTGGCAGATTGTTTGCGTACCATGGAACAGATGGGCCATTTGGATTTGGCCTCCCGTAAGGGAAAAGCACCTGGTGGGTATAATTATCCTTTGGATGAGACAGGGGTTCCTTTCATTTTTATGAATGCCGCTGCTACGTTAGGTGATCTACTGACCATGCTGCATGAAGGAGGCCATGCCGTTCATTCTTTTTTAGTGCATGGCTTGCGCCTAAATGCTTTTAAACATTGTCCATCAGAGATTGCAGAACTGGCTTCTATGTCTATGGAGTTGCTTACGATGCCCCATTGGGATCTTTTCTTTGCCAATCAAGAGGAGCTCAATCGTGCCAAAAAAGATCATTTGATTCATGTGATCAGTTGTTTGCCATGGATGGCTACTATTGATGCCTTTCAGCATTGGGTTTATGAAAATCCTGATCATACCTTAGAAGAGCGGGCAGCAAACTGGAACCGTATCTTTAGCAGTTTTTCAGACAGCATAACCGATTGGACTGATTATGAATTGGTTAAAAACCATTTATGGCAAAAACAACTCCATCTTTTTGAAGTGCCTTTCTACTATATCGAATATGCTATTGCGCAGCTTGGCGCCATTGGCGTGTGGAAAAATGCGTTGGAAAATCCTAAACAAGCATTGCAGGACTACTTAAATGCATTAAAGCTAGGGCATACAGCTTCTATGCGTAAGGTTTACCAAACTGCTGGTGTTGCTTTTGATTTTAGTAGAGCACATATTCGCTCTCTGGTACAATGCGTACGCCAGGCTTGGGCTGCACTATAGGGATATAGCTGGTTGGTTCCCAATCAGGGTGCATAATCATGCACCCTGCGCTATCTTTTTGTTTTAGTGGCTTGTCACCTATCTCTTCCGCTCTTTTTCGTTTATTCGTTGCTTGGTTAGACGTTCCGTATAATACTTGGTTAGAGAATGCTATAACCTCTTGGATCATAACCGGATGCACGAGTATATTTTTAGACTGTGATATAGGGGGTAATGGTAAAATTTCATCATGGAGCGCATCTGGAATAGAAACTTCTGTGAAGTTGCTATTCCTGTCAAGAGGGATATTCCATGCCAGTTGACTACTAAGGCGAACGACCATATCATGTTTTTTTTCTTTTTTGTTGCTATGATGCGTTTTTCCCGTTATCAACTCAGTCCATGCTTTACGTAATGCTTTAAAATTATCTTTGCTTTTTTGAGGTAGAAAAATTCTAAAATCACTTTGTTCTCCTCCTATAGCTAGTATGGGAATTTTTGCATTAGGAAGGGTATTTTTAACCCAGCCTAAAAAATCACTCCCTGGGGTTAAATCTTTACATCCATCACTGAACGCCGCAACTTGGTATTTCTCCAGGGTAGATTCAAAATATTTTTCAGCCCAATCAGAATCCTGACCAAGGCTAGTCGAAAATTTGCGCATATCATCTAAAACAGGTGCTTCGAAAAATGGTGGAGCTAATTCTTGAACTTTGTTAAGAACATCTGCTCCTTCCCATGGCGTAGCTATTGTAACAATCCCTATTGGGTTTGGTAATGTATCTCCATATTCCTCTTTATATCTCTCAAACATTTTATAAGCACGCAGGCCACCTTGGCTATGGCCGATTAGTATAATCGGCCTGCTCTCTAGATCAGATACGCTTGTTATAAGTTCCTTCCAGCTCTCGTTGGCCTGCTCTGTTATGCTGAGCAGGGCAGTCTGCTCTCTTTCTACACTTTTCAAAGCAACTACAGAAGCATCAGGGAAAGCTTGCTTAAGTTGTGCTGCCAGGTGCTTAAAACAGGAGGCTTCTGACCCTAGCCCATGGAATAAGACAAATACGGCTGGTTCCATGCTAGCTTGCTTGGCAACTGAAGCATGCTTAGGGGCTTCGCTGAGCCTTTGACAACCACGCTTACAACCAATAATAGAGAAAAAAAAAATAGTTATGTAGAGTGTAATATTAGATTGAAACATTTGATTGTATTATAAAATTGTTACAGCTGGTTATACTGCTGGATTGTGCTGCGCTTAGATTCCACCAACACATCCAAATACTATTTATATCTTTACCACTTCGGTAAAATAAACACAAAATATTTTCCAATTATAAGGAAATTATATGCTTAATGACAGATCTACTCCATTTAGGTTAATGGCTATAGGCGTTTTCCCAAATAATTGTTTACAGGCATTGATAAAAGATGGTGTTAATGCAGTTGCCATAAAACAATCGCGTGGCTTGCTTGCTTTCTGGTTTAAAAGATTGTGTGTGGTGAGCCATTGTTTGACCGCTAGTGCGGTGAGTTTTGCTGCGTCTATCACCTTAATCTCTTTTGCATAGCGTTTCTTTAAAAAATTTTTTAACGCTATTTTTAAAAATAGATAATGTGTGCAAGCTGGGATGAGTGCATCTAAATGGGGGACAGCGATTTGATTTAAATAATGGTCTAGTAAAGAACGATTTATTTTGCTGCCATTGAAACAAGCTTCTACCATAGGAACCAGCAGAGGAGTGGCTAGTGTCGTAAGTGTGATGCCTGTTGTGCGCAATCGTTCTGTATAGATGCCAGAGGCTACTGTATAGTTTGTGCCGATCAAGGCGATCTGCTTATAACAGTTGGCTGCATGGATATGTGCGATTACTGGATCAATCACATTGATGATCCCAATTTCTGTGCCCATGGCCTTAAGATAGGATGGTAAAAAATGAGCTGCAGCAGCAGTGGCAGTGTTACAGGCGATCACCAGTAGTTTATACCCTTTACTTAAGCAAAAATTTGCTACTTTGGTCACATAACCAGATAATTCCATTTCGTTTTTTTCACCATAAGGCAAATGTTTGGTATCTCCAATATAGTGAACTGTCTCTTCTGGTAAAAGTGCTTTAATGACCTTAGTAATGGCCAAGCCACCTATACCACTGTCATAAATGGCAATCGGAGCATGTTTGTACATATGGGGACCAAAAAAAGAGAAGATGGCTATTAAGATAAACTGATGTGGGCCCACCAGGACTTGAACCTGGGACCTGCTGATTATGAGTCAGATGCTCTAACCGACTGAGCTATGGGCCCTTTTTAGGAAACCTACCGCTACAAGACAATTCTAACGATAAGGTGAATGGTACTCCACAATACTACGTCTTTTTTTCTAAAAAACCAGGGGCTTTTGTTTTATTTTTGGACTTAAATGATTGTGACCAATCATTTTTCTATTCGACTTATTTTTTTTAGATTAGCACTGCATTTTTTTTTACCGTTATCTATTGCAATTTTGTTTATGCGCTATTCTACATCCTTATTATCATCCTTGGTGAAGGCTTTAATGGCTGTTTTTCCATTGTGCTTGTTGGGGGGATCTTGCCCTTCTGAATCTGCAAAAGAACAACCCAGTACTTTTCATCCAGGCTGGCATGTGCTTAATGATTCGGAGGAGAACTTGGATAAAGATAAGTGTCTCATTACAAAATGTGGTTTAGGGGTTTTACGTTTTCATGTTACAGATCAGCAAAAATGTTTTAATCCAGATGATTTTGATTTAAAAGGTGAAAAAAATAATATTGTACAGATGAAGCCAGGGGTAGCTTACCTGGTATTAACACCTAATTTTTATGGCAGCGTGACAGAGGAAGTGTTTCCGAAAACCATGAGGGATGGCATGAAATATAGGAATTTTGATGATAAAAAAGGGGGCATACCCTTATCTTTTTTAGAAGAGTGGTTGGCGGTAGATCCTATCGATTGTAAAGATGCAATCTTGATTATTGCTACAGGAATAGAGGGTAACCTAGGTGTTAGTGAATCTCTTAAAAAAGCTTTAAGGGATAAAAAAGAAAAGGGGGCAGTTCAAGATTATACAATCCTCAGATCTGGAGAAGCTGTAAGGGCGCATAACAGCTATGTTAAAGAGGGGAAAAAGGTCTTTACCTTTATTCATACTGCTGGATAATTAGACCTCTTTCGCAACCTATTGCTTGGCCTACATCTGAATCTGTCGTTATGCAACAACTTTTCAACAAATGGTTGGTACTATTTCCCCAGTTGCTTAGACAACTGTGTTGCTTTTTTATTGGGGTTTATCAGCATTGCGTAGCGCCTTTATTGGTTCCTATGTGCCGTTTTCAACCCAGCTGTTCTTGCTATGCAAAAGCTGCTTTTGCCAAATATGGCATTTGCAAAGGTAGCTTGCGTACCTTACGCAGGCTGCTCCGTTGCCATCCATGGGGCGGGAGTGGGTATGATCCATTGATTTGAGTAGCCTATCTTACAGGTCTGTGGTTGGTCCCCATATCTCCATTAACCAGTGACGTGAACATACTAATGCTGCTTTTTAGGCATGGCTGGATAGCCAAATCTTGTTAGTAATAAGCCATTTTTACGCCAGTTTGGGGTGACTTTGACATGTTGTGCAAGAAAGATTTTTTTTCGAAAAAACTTTTCTAATGCTTCCCTGGCATCTATTCCTAGTTTTTTTAGCGCATCGCCTCTTTGGCCGATTATAATCCCTTTTTGCGTTGCGCGTTCTACATGTATAATGGACCCAATTTTAATCAGATGTTCCGTTTCCTTAAAGTAGTCTATGACTACTTCTACACTATAGGGTATTTCTTGATGGTATTGGCCTAAGATTTTTTCACGTATGATTTCCTGCACAAAAAAACGTTCTGATTTGTCTGTTAGGGTTGCTTCTGGGTAGTAAGCAGGATGTTTGGGCAGCTGTTGAATAATTTGTTGTATGAGTTGATCGATGTTTTCATTTTTTAGAGCTGAGATTGGTAGAACGGTTGCATCGGGGTGATGATGTAGCCAATAGGCCACTACTTCATTAAGCTGGTTAGCTGTGATTAAATCAACTTTATTCAATACCAGTATGGTTGGCTTTTTACTGAGGTTTGCATAAGACGATGGAAGCTGCTCTAAGTCTTTTACATCTATGAGCCAGATGATGAGGTCGGCATCTGCATGCGCAACTTTTACAGCTTCCATCATAGCGCTTTGTAAGGGATAAGCAGGTGTAATAATGCCCGGTGTATCTATATAAATGATTTGAAAGTTTTTTCCAGATACAATGCCATGGAGTTTATGGCGTGTTGTTTGCGCTTTTGAATGGGTAATAGCCAGCTGTTCACCTACCAATAGGTTCATTAAAGTAGATTTTCCAGCATTGGGTTTGCCAATAATGGCTACAAAACCAGACCTATAATCGTTTTGAGGTTCATGCATAAGTGTTAAGATATTTGCAATGTTACAAAAAAACATATAAATTTGTAATAATTCAAGTGGTCATATAAAGAATGGGCCATTTGATGGTTAAGGCTTTACCGCGGGGTGGAGCAGTTGGTAGCTCGTCGGGCTCATAACCCGAAGGTCATAGGTTCGAGTCCTATCCCCGCAACTTTCCCTTCTTTACTTTTCTACATAAAGTTATTGTCCGCATGGCTTCCTCTGCTCAAAAAGTATCTACTGTTTCGTTAAGCTATATCTTTGGGTATAGGGCAGTTGTAGAGACCATACGCGCCGGCCGAACGGTGGAAAAGGTTTTTTTTCAAAAAACAGTTAAAATAGTTGGCGGATTGTATGATCTTGTACGCAAACATCAAATTCCTTTTAGTTATGTGCCAGCTGCAAAGCTGGATCGCATGGTGCGTGGTAGTCACCAAGGTGTCGTAGCGGTCTTATCACCTATTGTTTTTACACCTTTAGATCTTGTTGTGCAAGCTGCCTTTGAAAAAGGGAAAGCTCCTTTAATAGTGGTACTGGATGGCGTAACAGATGTGCATAATATAGGGGCCATTGCCCGGACTGCCCTTTGTATGGGGGTAGATGCATTGGTACTGCCTACACAAGGCAGTGCTGCATTAGCTGGTGCAGCTATGAAAACTTCAGCAGGTGCATTAGCTACATTGCCCATTTGCCGCGTAGCTGATTTAAGTAAGGCGTTGCGCTATTTACAAGAAAGTGGGTTGACTGTATTGGCTTGCCATGTACAAGCTGAACAATTGCTATACCAGGTAGACCTAAAGCTTCCTATTGCACTTGTTTTGGGTGGAGAAGGGGCTGGTATAGCTGCAAAGCATCTAAGGTTAGCGACCCATCATATTTGCATTCCTATGCAAGGTCCTATTGCTTCTTTTAATGTTTCTGTGGCGGCTGGTATCATGCTCTACGAAGTATTTCGACAACGTTTTGTATAGCCATCGCTTGTTGGTTGAGGCCACCTGTCCATGTTCAAAAAACGCCCATTGTAAAAAATTGTAATTGTCTGAGCGCTTGATTTTTTATTCACTTTTTTGTCGAGATATAAGTGGATAAAATTCATTATTAACCAGTGACGTGAACAGCAGATAGTGATTTTTTTTGCCTACTTCTTGGTCCAGAAAAAAGTAAAACACAAATACCTTCCTTTATTTTTTTTTATAGAAAAAATTCTTATCATGAAAGTTACCGCTAGTAGAATAAAATATTTCTTCAACTTTTTTAACGGCTTGCTTTATGATCTGCTTGAATATACCACTATTTATAGTGGCTGCTTTTTTGGTATTAACCTTATGGGTAGGTATTTATTTTAGTAGCAAGCAAACTACATTTCGAGAATATGCAGTGGGGAATAAACAGTTTTCTACTGCCACTCTGGTTTTTACCGTTTTGGCTACGGCATATGGAGGGGGGGGGCTAGTGCGTAGCATAGAGTGTATTCATAGCATGGGCCTATGGTGGGTCGTGATGATGTTGTTATCTTCCTTTGGCTTGTGGGTTGTTGGCAAATTGGCTTTGCGTATGGGGCCATTTATGTACCATCTTTCTATAGCAGAGACGATAGGCACGATCTATGGTAGATATCCAAGAATTATAGCCTCCTTAGTGGGTATCTGTGGCGCTATTGTCATTGTTACTATGCAAATCAATGTCATAGTCCAGGCCATTGGCATATGTGTGAAAGTAGTGAACCCAGATGTAATGCCTATCTTGGCGACCTTGCTCCTTACCTTTTATTCGACATTTGGTGGCATTCGTGCTGTTACCTTCACAGATGTGCTGCAATTTATAACCTTTGCCATTATTATTCCGCTTTTGGCTTGGTTTATGTTTCTAAAAATAGGTAAACCCATTTCAGAAATCTTTCCCATCTTGCAAAGCCATGCTAAATTTCAATTTAGTCATGTATTCCGTTTTGATGTCCAACTAGTTGGTATGTTGCTGTTACTGTTATCTTTGATTGCTTCCTCTATACTGCCTCAACTGATGCAGCGGGTATATATGTCTTCTGGTCCCCTACAAGCTCAAGAAGTTTTTTCGTATGCTACGCTCTTCAGTATCGCTATATCTATTTTTATCATTTTGATTGGTCTATTTGCTTTTGTAGAGGCACCTGCTTTATCAAAAGACACTATTTGGAACCATAGCATGGGTAATATGTCACCCCTTTTTAAGGGGCTGCTTGCCATTAGTTTGCTCGGTATGGCCATGTCTACAGCTGACTCTTCTTTAAATGCTTGTGCGATTATGGTTGGCCATGATATGGTCAAGGGGCTATGCAATGAAAAAAAGGTGACCGATGCCTTTCAACTTAAAATAGCAAGATGGACCACGTTACTGGTAGGCCTATTGGCTATGATGTTGGCTTTTTACTGTAATGACCTATTGCAGTTGCTCTATTTGGGGCTTGCCGCTTGTGTGCCTATTGTCACCGCTCCTTTTATATTAGCTATATTTGGCTTTCGAGGCACTGCCCGTACTGCTTTGGTTGGAATGGCTACAGGTGTGCTAGTGATGTGGGCTTGGACAAAATGGATATATCCCTTAACAGGTATCGATGGCTCTTTCCTTGCTATGATAGCCAATGGTCTGGCTATGATGGCTGTCCATTACCTACTTAAACAGCCTAAAGGTGTAGGGTGGGTCGAACCCGATAATGCTTTTAAACAAATGCAACAAGCGCAAGCGCGCAAGCGCGCAGAACGTCAAGAAGCCATTAAAAATGCTTGGGCCAATAGAAAAGTTACCTTGGCTGAGCTAAGACCTAGCGATGGTACCCTACGCTTAACGGGGCTCTATATGATTGTTACTGCTATTCTAGGTTATTGGTTTATTAAGCCAGATCTTCTCTATTGGGCTATATGCCAAGGCCTTTTGGGTACGCTTTTTACATCCTATGGTATATTTACACGCTATAAAGCCTTCTTTAGTCAAGCCAGTCCAAATTGGTTGATTGGTTTATGCTGGTTAATAGGATGTGCTTTTTACCTTCCTTTAAATTTACTTTGGTACTGGTGGCATCTAGTTGATCCGATCTTTAATGCATCGTTATCTTTGGCCCATTATACGGTAATCTTATGGGTGTTACCGCTCTATCTGGGCATAAGCGTAGTGGTGGCTGTATTATTAGTAGTCATTTATCCTATCTTTGTTGGGTTGTCTCTTCCTGTTTTATCCTCCCTATTTCCCTTGTTTATGGTAACCCTACTCGTGGTGGCTGTTATTATTTGTTTTAAAGTAAAAGCAGGCCATTATATGGCGCAAAACCTCTACTTGAGAAGTCAAGATAAGATTAGGGCATCTCAAAAGCTAAAAGAATCGCTCTATGATTTGGCTATGGTGCCATCTGCTGCCCTTAATCCTGCTAAAGGCCATGGCGCTGTTTTGGAACAAGTAATAGGCAAAATTGAGCAATCTGTCTCCTTTTTAGATGGCAATATGCCCCTTTATAAGCAAGACTTCCAGAGTATTATCAATAAACTCTATGATTGGGTGGCTTATTTCAATAGAAGGGCAAAGGTCAAAGATCATGCACTACTCCAACCTACTAAAATTACTTTAGACAAGTTGATACGTAAGGTAGAGTTTACTTTATCACAAGAGGTGGCGCATCCACCTAAGTTGTTCGTAGAGCACATAAAAGAACCTAGTGAATGGTTGTTGCCTTATATTATATGCGATATCCATCAAGTAGTCTATTTATTGGTTCAGTCCATTTTACGAGTTGGTAAGGTAGAGGGTTCCGTTCCACCGGTTGTGCGCGTAAAACTCCAACCTACTGCTTTGCAATTCAAGCAAGCCGATCCTATTGATGGCCCTTATCCTGTATATATGCTTTTTCAAGCTACTGCTTTGGTAATAAGCCAGGTTACTACTGTTCCTGAAGTGTTGCCTAAAGTACAGCCTATCTATGATGATATGGTAAGTGCTGTGGGGCTGAAAGGGCAGCAGGCAGCACCACCGTCTATAGACCTCCAACAGGAAACCATATCTAGTATTGTGGAGGCCCATTATGGCTATTGCGAAACGACTGGTGGAGAACAGCAAGCTAGTATATTACTAGTGCTTCCTAATGATGTTGCTGATATTCTCGGTAAAATGACTACAAAACTACCTATAGATTGTTTAACCTTAGATGCCCCTGTTACGCCTAAGGAACACGCAGATTCTATGGTCGAATTAATGCAGTTCCATGACCATGTTGCTCAATTTTCTCATGACATGGATCCTATTGATGTGGGAACGATTTCCGGTCTGCTGTTGTTACTGCGGCAACATTTTGGCTTTAAGCGACATGCTTCGGGCCAACTATTTTATGTACGTGCAGTAGGCATTTCCAAACTAGTGGTAGAATGGGTTTTTCACTCCCCTAAAGTAATTTATGCCTCTTTACTCTATGAGTTGGTCCGTCACACCTGTTTACCCCTTTCTTATGTTAGGGACCACTATAATCTAGGTGTTTATGCCTTTGTACTGAATGTATTGGGCATCGATCAACGTGAATCGTTGGATCATCCTTCTTTGCTATATTTGGAAAACCGGTTACAAAAAGCAGTCAAGGAAGATCATGTACAGCTTTCTGTACTCTTTATAAAACTGGCTGAGCGACTCTATGATTTACGTCATGCTTCAGGCTATATCTACGTACAAGAAGTAATCCATATGGCGCAAGAAACCCTTGCCATAGATGTTAAGCTAGCCAATAGGTACTTGGATCCAGAGATAGGAGCGGCATTAGAAGCAGCAGCTAAAAAAGCGCTAAAGCTTTGCAAGGATAAAGATAAAGGCAGGAGCAAGGATAAAGAACAAGACAGTTAATGCGTGTGGGCTGTTAGATACAAAGTCATTTATATCTATTGTAAAAATGTCTATGATTGTTAGTCAAGAAACCGTTCAAGCTGTTCAACGTGTTGCTTGCATTGAGGAGGTAGTTGCTGATTTTGTCCCCCTTAAAAAAAAGGGACAAAATTTTTGGGCCTGTTGTCCTTTTCATCACGAGCATACCCCTTCCTTTTCCGTATCGCCCACGAAAGGGTTTTATAAATGTTTTGGTTGCGATGCTTCTGGAGATGTTATAAACTTTGTACAGCAAATAGAAGGGTCTACTTTTGTAGAGGCTATTACCTACCTTGCGCAAAGATATGGCATACCGGTAACCTCAGCATCAGATGGTAGCCCCGATTTGCAAGATTATCGAGCAAAAGAAAGCCTCTATATTCTATTGAATTTAGCTAAAAACTATTATATAGATTTACTCTGGCACCACCCAGAAGCAGCTAAGGTAGCATTGCCCTATTTGGCGCAACGGGCTATTCCATCTGCAATAGCAAAAAAGTTTGAGCTGGGCTATAGTCTGGATAAATGGGATGGGTTCTATAGTTTTGCCATAGCAAAAGGGGTAGTATTAGAACAATTGATCGCAGCAGGGTTGGTGGTTCAAAATGGAGCTAAGATTTATGACCGTTTTCGAGGAAGGTTGATGTTTCCTATTCACAATAGTAGTGGGCAAGTCGTTGCCTTTGGCGCACGCCATATGGCTATTAGACCGCTTTCGCAACCTATTTGTGATGAGCAATTTTTAGGAAAAGTGCAGTCGAGCACCGACACATACTCAGTTGTATGTGAGGAGCATAGACCACAAAATTACCATGTGGCAATTGGGTTGCCCAAGAAGCCTACTGCTGGAGATAGCCCTAAGTATGTCAATTCATCTGAAACCCTTGTCTACCAAAAAGGCAGTTTATTATATGGCCTTTCTTTTGCTAAGCAAGCGATCAAACAGGCAAATAATTGTTATCTGGTAGAAGGATATACCGATGTATTGGCCTTTCATAGAGCAGGTGTAGAAGCGGTAGTTGCCTCTGCTGGTACAGCACTTACTGAAAATCAGATAGACCTGTTGCGCCGTTTTGCTACTAAGGTTACATTGGTTTTTGATGGAGACCAAGCGGGTATTGGGGCTGCTCTTCGTGGTATAGATAAATTGTTGGCAAAGGGGCTTGAGGTAAAGGTTATATCATTGCCTGTAGGAGAAGATCCAGATAGCTACCTGGGTAAGGTAGGTGCAGATGCTTTTAATCATTATATCAGTTGTGTGGCGCAAGACTTTATTACCTTTAAGGCTGGTTTTTATCAGTCTACTCAGCAGAGTCCAGCCGAACAAGCAAAGGCTATACGAGAAATTGTACAAAGCATTGTAGCCATTCCAGACGAAATAGAAAGAACCTTATTGCTGAAAAAATGTAGCAAACTTTTTGCTATAGAAGAAGAGGTGCTTTTTACTACCTATCATGCATTGCGCCATCAAACCGCTCCAGTATGGCAGCAAAAAAAAACATTTACTAAGCAGCATAGTAGGCAAAAAAGTAACCCATATGTAGACCCTAAAAACCTTCCTTTGACTGGTAAGCTTGCAGCGAGCATTGAAGCTTATGAACGAGAAATTATGCGTATTCTACTCACTTATGGTGCTACAAAATTAGATGAGGGTAGACCATTGTATGAATATATTCTCTTAGAATTGGCTGATGTGGCCTTTAGATCTACTGATTGCAGCTTGGTTTTTGAGTATTGTAAAGAGGCATTCCAGAAGGGTAGTGTAGTGGATATTCAATGTTGCTTAGATAGCACAGCAGAGCGCATTAGAAAATTGGCCATCAACTTAACCGCTTTTCCTCATGATATTAGCCAAGCTTGGGTGAAAAAATATGGTATTTATACTATAGAAGAAGCGCAACACGTACAAAAAATGAGTTTAGAAGTAATTCTGAGACTAAAAATTCGTTTGGTACAAGAACTTATTGAAGAAAATCGAGCAGCACTGAAACAAGAACTGACTGAAGAAGAGGAAGAACAGTTACTCAAAGTGCACCAAGTGCTTAAGGATTCTGAACGCAGCATTGCCAAACAACTTGGTACAGTAGTTGCCCAATAGCCCCCTTTCAAGACCTATTTCTGAGTATCTATTCACGTCACTGGTTAATAATGAATTTTATTCCACTTTTACATGGAGTATTGGTATACGCAGTACTTATGGCCACTGATAAAAGATTTGGCGAACAGTAAAGGCAATGAAACAATCTATTGTTCAGCGGGAAAAACAGAACTTGCTCACTTCGTGGGCTGCAAACAGGCTGTTTTTCTAATCCGCTGAACAATAGATTGTTTAAAGACTTCCGCTTTACTGAAGCGCCGCATTCCTTTATCGGTGGCCACAATAGCTTTTCTTATCATTACCAGCCCCGCGTCTCCTTCGATAAAAAATGGCGCTCTAGTAAAACACTAACAGCTGAGCGATATATTTTTCAGTGGATTAGAAAATCGTCTGTTTGAAGCCCGCTTGCGGGCTGAGTTTACGACTTTCCCGCTGAAAAATATATCGATTCAGCTATTTACTATCGGGCCAGACTTTTTATCGAAGGAGATAAGGGGCCCCAACCACAGGCGTGAATAGATACAATGCCTTGCGTGGACTTGAAGGGATTCGAACCCCTAACCGCTGCATCCGTAGTGCAGTGCTCTATCCAGTTGAGCTACAAGTCCATTAACCTCCTTTATAACCTATTTCTAATGGTAATTTGCTTATCGAAGTTGGTCTATGCTCCTCAAATACATTTAGCATGCTGCGGTGCTCGACTGCACTTCCTCTAAAAATTGCTCATCACAAATAGGCTATGCAAGCGGTCTATTCTTTAAGCTGGTATGCAAATTTAATAAACAAAAATTTATTTCAAACTAATGTTTTGACATATTTAAAAAAAAAAGTACCTTTGTTAGGTAACATTTTATACACTACAATATTATTAACCCACATGAAAAGCAAGATTCTGCCTTTGTTGTTTTTTTTTACTACTTGCCATATTTTCTCTGCAGCTGCTACCGATAGTGTAGGTGCTCCTGTTGTAGAGGAGCAAGAAAATCAATCCGATACTTATATACCGCTTGTGCAAAACTATCCGAGCTTTACGGTTGAGTTTCTAGGAATGGATTACTTATACAATCTAGATCCGAAGCTATCTGTAAAGTTTCATAACATGAAAAAGTTTGACTGGTCTGGTTTGTTTCGCGGAAATGGGGCTATTCTATATGCGATTCGACTTAATCAATCCCGTTTTGCCTTTTGTCCAGGAATTGGTTGGAGTACTTTATACTATGCGTTTTCAGGTAGAGAAGATTCAGGTAGCGATCATGGAAGGATTTATCCAAAGCTTAAAAGAGCGTCAGAGTCCCGTACAGAGTGTGAGGATATCAAGCATAAGCAGGGGAGGGCAGTGTTAGGTTCTGCTCTTAAGATTCCCTTTATTGATTGCTTACTTAGGTTTCGATTTAATAGTGTGTTAGAGGATCCTAAGGCAGGCTTTCATACTTGGTTGGGTGTTAAGTTTGGTTTTCGTCGACGTCCTTCTATGATTATTAATTACAGGGCCTATAATGATTCGGGTGCTTCGTCGGTTGATAATGGTCATTTTAACCTTAGGCGATATGCTTTGGGTATTCAGGCTGGAGTCGGCTATAGTCGTTTTGGTTTAATAGGTGGTTTTCACTTGACACCCCTTTTTGAAGCAGGTCAGGGTCCTAGTCACTCTGATGCGCTTAGGCCTTTCTCTATTGGTTTGTATATAGATCTTATATAGGTTTTTACTAATAGGGATGTGGTTGGTTGTGTTGTTAAAAGAGGTTTTGTCTTTTCATTCATTTTAGGTTTCTTGTAGAAGATAAATATTTTTCGTAGATTTGCTTGACCCATTCAAGTAGTGGGCATGCTATATTTATATTGCGCTTGTCTTTTTTTTTAGTTATACCTGGGGAGATGCCAGAGCGGCCAATTGGGGCGGACTGTAAATCCGTTGCGTAAGCTTCGAAGGTTCGAATCCTTCTCTCCCCACTAGGTGGTAGTGGTAATAGTTGTAGTGGTATCTAGGCGGGAGTAGCTCAGTTGGTAGAGCGGCAGCCTTCCAAGCTTCAGGTCGCGAGTTCGATCCTCGTCTCCCGCTCTTTGATTGCTATAGGGCCGGTGTAGCTCAGTGGTAGAGTGCTTCCTTGGTAAGGAAGAGGTCACGGGTTCAAGTCCCGTCATTGGCTCCATTTTGGAATGGAGAAGTTAGTTTTGGGTAGCCCCCAAAAATGTATTGGATGAATTATTTATTGTATTGAAAGTATAAAGAATTATTAAACTATGGCAAAGGAGACATTTAATCGGTTAAAGCCCCATGTAAACATTGGTACCATTGGCCACGTTGACCATGGAAAAACAACACTGACGGCTGCTATTACTACTGTTTTGGCTAAGCAAGGGTTGGCGGAAAAGAAAGAGTTTTCAGCCATTGATGCAGCTCCAGAGGAAAAGGAGCGGGGTATTACCATTAATACTGCTCATGTAGAATATCAAACCAAAAACAGGCACTATGCCCATGTTGATTGTCCAGGTCATAAGGATTATGTTAAAAACATGATTACAGGTGCTGCTCAGATGGATGGGGCGATTCTTTTGGTTGCCGCTACAGATGGCGCGATGCCTCAAACCAGGGAGCATATTCTTTTGGCTAGCCAGATTGGTGTGCCACGTATCGTGGTATTTTTAAATAAGGTAGATCTGGTAGATGATCCTGAAATGATTGAGTTGGTGGAGCTTGAAATTAGAGAGTTGTTAAATGCTTATAAGTTTGATGGTGATAATACTCCTATTATTCGTGGTTCTGCGCTGGGTGCTTTAAATGGAGAGCAGCAGTGGGAAGCAAAAGTTGAGGAATTGATGGATGCGGTAGATAGTTATATTCCCCTTCCTGTACGATTGGTAGATCAAGATTTCTTAATGCCGGTAGAAGGGGTATGTACCATTACCGGTCGTGGAACGGTTGTAACTGGTAGAATTGAAAAGGGGGTGATTACTACTGGTAGCCCTGTTGAGATTATTGGTATGGGAGCTGATAAGTTGACTTCTACTGTTACAGGTGTGGAAATGTTTCGAAAAAACTTGGATAGAGGAGAGGCTGGTGATAATGTAGGGCTACTGCTTCGTGGTGTAGATAAGGCTTCTATTCAGCGCGGCATGGTGGTTTGTAAGCCAGGAAGTGTTAAGCCGCATAGCAAGTTTAAAGCTGAGGTTTATGTATTAACGAAACAAGAGGGAGGGCGCCATACACCATTCTTTAACAAGTATAGGCCGCAGTGCTATTTTAGAACAACAGATGTTACAGGTGAGGTAAGGTTGCCTGAGGGGACTGAAATGGTTATGCCAGGTGATAATGTTAATTTGGAAATTACCCTAATTCACAGTATTGCTATGGAAGTAGGATTGCGTTTTGCGATTCGTGAAGGAGGTAGAACGGTTGGTGCTGGAAGGGTTACTGATATTATTGAATAGCCTGTTTTTTGACCATTTTTTTTCTGAATAAAAAATCACTGTTTCTATTTCTAGTTATGGTATAAACAATACGGGTGTAGCTCAACTGGTAGAGTGGTGGTCTCCAAAACCATAGGCTGGGAGTTCGAGTCTCTCCACCCGTGCGTCAAATAATATGTCAAAAGTAAAGATATTTATACAGAATCTGATACAGGAAGTAAGGCATAAGATTACTTGGCCTCCCTACCATAAGTTGCAAAATAGTGCGCTGCTTGTGCTTGTGGCCTCCTTTGTATTTGCGCTTCTTATTGGGCTCATGGATTGGTCTTTAAAAAAAGCTTTTGTCTGGTTTTATAATGCTTTTTAAACAGTGGATGGGTTGAATGAATGCGTTACAATGGTATGTGCTTAAAGTAGTCGCTAAGCAAGAAGAAAAAATAAAGGCTAATCTGCAGGTAGAACTTGCAAGAAATAATTTACAACATATTGTTGGTGACCTATTAATACCTTACGAAAAGGTTTATGAGGTTCGTGCTGGAAAAAAATATGTAAAAAATAGGCATTTATTTCCTGGCTATATATTCTTGCAGGCAGACTTATCAAATGATTTTCTTGTGCAGTTACTAAAAAGTATAACAGGTGCTTTAGGATTTTTAGGGGTGAGGGGATGGCGTGGTACGCCTGTTCCATTGAGTCAAGTAGAAATAGACCGGATTATTGGTAAAACTGGTAGTCTTGAGCCTAGTCATCTCAAGTTGCATACTATTTTTGCGTTAGGGGAAGTAGTGGAAATTATAGATGGGCCTTTTGCAGGCTTTTCTGGAAATGTACAGGAGATTTTTGAAGAGAAGAAAACACTAAATGTGGTGGTTAAAATCTTTGATGAACGGAGTACTCCTGTAGAGTTAAGTTATACGCAGGTTAAAAAGGTTTTTTAATCAAAGTAGCGCATTTGCGCCTTTGGATTTTTTTCGACCGAAAAAATCTAAAGGGTTTTATAAAATTCATATAGTATGTCTAAGCCAATTTTAGGTTATGTAAAGTTGCGGGTTAAAGGTGGATCAGCCAATCCATCTCCACCAGTAGGTCCAGCCTTGGGTAGTAAGGGTATCAATATCATGGAGTTCTGTAAGCAATTTAATGCCAGAACTAAGGATCAACAAGGAGAAATTGTACCTGTAATCATTACTGTTTATCAAGATAAGTCTTTTGACTTTATCATTAAAACATCCCCTGCGGTAGTTTCTATTATGAAGCTTGCTCAGATTACCAAAGGCTCCCCTGAGTCCAATAGGCGTAAGGTGGCTACAATTACCTGGGATCAGATTGGACAAATTGCAACGGATAAGCTTCCAGATTTAAATACCTTAAATGTACATGCAGCCATGCGTATGATAGCTGGAACAGCAAGAAGTATGGGTGTTACAGTACAAGGTACTGCCCCTTGGGTTAAATAAAAGATAGGAAAATGGCCATTCAAAAAAGGAATAAACATAGCACGACGGTTGCTTCAAAAGAGGTATACCATTTAAGTGAGGCTGTTCAGCTGGTGCAAAAAAATACTTTTACAAAGTTTGATGCTTCCATGGATGTTGCAGTTCGTTTGGGTGTGGATCCTAAAAAATCTGACCAGATGGTGAGGGGCACCGTATCCCTGCCACATGGAACAGGTAAGTCTTGCAGAATTTTAGTGCTCTGTACAGCCGATAAAGAACAAGAAGCCAAGCAAGCTGGAGCTGACTATGTGGGATTAGATGACTATATAGACAAGATAGCAGCCGGATGGACAGATGTAGATGTGATTATCACCATGCCAACCGTTATGGTGAAACTGGGCAAGCTTGGTAAGATCTTAGGGCCTCGTGGGCTAATGCCCAATCCTAAGGTTGGTACGGTAACCATGGATGTTGCCAAAATGGTTAGAGAGGTAAAGAGCGGAAAGGTAAGCTTTAAGGTCGATAAGTATGGCATTGTACATAGTAGTGTGGGCCGCGTCTCTTTCCCTCAGGAAAAGATCGTAGAGAATGTGACGGAGTTGTTGCGAGCGATTGTTAAGTTAAAGCCTGCCTCCTCAAAAGGGCTTTATGTAAATAGTATTAGTCTTTCTAGCACGATGAGTAGAGGCGTTTTCGTAGATAGGAGCATTGCCGTTGGGCTTTAGAAAAATGAAACGAGAAGAAAAATTACAGGTTATAGAAAATCTAGTGGAAAGATTTTCTACTTTCGACTGTTTTTATGTGGTGGACGCTATGGGTCTTACCGTGGAACAGGTAAACAAGTTTAGAAAAAGTTGTGCAGAACAAAATATAGTCTATCAAGTAGCTAAGAATACTTTGATACAGAAGGCACTGGAGCGATCTGAAAAGTGCGCTGCTTATGCTCCTTCTTTTTCCAGTATATTAAAGGGTTTTTCTGGTATTTTGTTTAGCCGCGACAGCGGGCGTGCTCCCGGAAAAATGTTAAAAGCTTTTTTGGAAGCTGAAAAATTAAGCCTACCTGTGTTGAAGGGTGCTTCTATTCATGGTGAACTATTTATTGGTGTAGAACACCTAGATGCCTTGAGTAACCTAAAATCAAAAGAGGAGGTTTTGGGCGATATTATGGCGCTTTTGAAAGCTCCTATTTTAAATGTTGTGGCTGCGATTCAGTCTGGAGAAAAACGTTTAATGGGAGTAGTAGAAACTTTGTCAAAAGCATCCACTTAACAAAAGACTGCTTTCGAGGCTTGTTTATGCTGAGCGATTTGTAGAAGACAGGGGTGTGCAAGGCCAGAGCCTACTAGATGTAGGGGAGGATTTAACCACCAGATGGATGTGCAAATTACCAGTAGTAGCTCAAAAGCAGCTTAAGGGAAGTTTCTCTATATTTTTGTATCTATCTAAATCTTATAAACCTTTATAAATTATGGCCGAGTTAAAAGTGTTAGCCGAACAACTTGTTAATTTAACGGTTAAGCAGGCAAATGAGCTATCTGATATTTTGAAAAATGATTATGGTATTGAACCCGCTGCTGCAGCGCCTATGATGGTGGCAGCTGGTCCTGCTGCTGCAGCTGACGCCGCCCCAGAAAAAACAACTTTTGATGTAGTGGTTAAATCAGGAGGTGCCTCTAAGTTGGCAGTGGTAAAACTGGTAAAAGAAATAACAGGATTGAATTTAAAAGAGGCCAAGGAGTTTGTAGATGGGGTACCAGCTACGATGAAAGAAAACCTTCCTAAGGAAGAAGCAGAGACGATTAAAAGAAAATTAGAAGAGGCTGGTGCAGAGGTTGAGTTGAAGTAAGCTTGTAGCACCTTTGTGAAGAAAAAACAATCTAGTAAAATAAAATTGCCATATGCCTTCTGCTGATGCCGCTGCAAACTATACTGATTTGCTTGAAATCCAGTTAAAGTCTTTTAGGGACTTTTTTCAACTGGGTGTTAGTCCAGAAAATAGAACTAGTGAGGGGCTCTATAAAGTTTTTATGGACCATTTTCCTATTGAAGATTCTAAGCGAAATTATATTCTGGAGTTTATTGATTACAATCTAGAGCTTCCCCAATATACTCCTCGGGAGTGTATTGAGCGTGGGTTGACCTATGATGTTCCCTTGAAAGCAAAGTTGCGCTTGTTGCAAAATGACGAGCATACTGGAAAATATGAAGGAGTGGAGCAAGAGGTTTTTTTGGGTAATGTGCCCTATATGACCGATCAAGGCTCCTTTATTTTGAGTGGTGTGGAGCGTGTAGTTGTTTCTCAAGTGCATAAGTCTTCTGGTATTTTCTTTTTTCAGAATAAACATATTAGTGGCTCAAATGTGTACGCTGCTAAAGTAGTTCCTGCCAAAGGTGTTTGGATTGAATTTTCAGTTGATATCAATTCGGTAATGTATATTTACCTAGACAGGAAAAAGAAAATACCGATTACTACTATGCTACGTGCTATTGGGTATAGTAGTGATAAGGATATCTTAGATATTTTTGGTCTTGCAGAGGAGGTGGCAGTCAGTAGAGAAGCGTTGGAAAAACATATGGGCCGTAAATTAGCTGCCCGTGTTTTACAAAGCTGTGAGGAACGTTATGTAGATGAAGAGACTGGTGAAGAATATGTGCGTATCACGCATGAAGTCCTTGTAGAGCGCAATACTGTATTGGATGAAGCAATTATAGAGCTGATTCTATCCTATGAGGTCGCTTCTATTATCTTGCATAAATCAGAAGCAACTTATACGGATTATCATCTTGTCTATAATTCTTTTGGAAAGGATAACACCAATGATACCAAAGAGGCAATAGAACAAATTTACCGTCAGTTGCGTAATGCAGAGGCTCCTGATGAGCAGACGGCTCGTGAAACGGTAGAAAGCCTTTTTTTTAGCAGTAAGCGCTACACCTTGGGTGAAGTGGGGCGTTACAGGATCAATAAAAAATTAAATTTAGACATTCCGGTAAAAACTTCTGTATTGACCCAAGAAGATATCATACAGATTATTCATTATCTCATCAAAGTAGTCAATGGTAAGGCAGAAGTAGATGATATTGATCACTTAAGCAATCGCCGTGTTCGTTCTGTTGGCGAGCAGCTTTTTGCCCAATTTGGTGTAGGGCTTTCCCGCTTGGCTAGAACCATTAGGGAGCGCATTAACATTAGGGATAATGAGCTGTTTAAGCCTGCAGATCTGATTAATGCACGTACACTTTCCTCTGTTATCAATTCTTTTTTTGGTATTAATCCACTTTCTCAGTTGATTGATCAAGTGAACCCACTGGCAGAGATTACCCATAAGCGGCGTGTATCTGCGTTAGGGCCTGGTGGGCTTTCTAGAGATCGTGCTGGCTTTGAGGTTCGTGACGTACACTATTCCCATTATGGAAGGTTGTGTACCATTGAAACACCAGAGGGTATGAACATTGGCTTGATTTCTTCGCTTTGTATGTATGCCCGTGTAAACAATATGGGCTTTATTGAGACCCCTTATAGACGTGTAGAAAATGGAAAAGTTGATCTGAGTGGTGCTATCTGTTACCTAAGTGCTGCAGAAGAAGAGCATGCTAATTTCGCCCCGGCTAATGTGGGCTTAGATGCAAATGGCGTGATCTTAGATAGTCGTGTTAAAGTCCGTAACGGGGATGAATATCCTCTGGTAAAACCAGAGCAGGTTAACTATATGGATGTGGCCAGTAGTCAGATCGCTTCGGTTGCTGCTTCTTTGATTCCATTTTTGGAGCACAATGATGCCAGCCGTGCGTTGATGGGTTCTAACATGCAACGTCAGGCCGTTCCGTTGATTCGACCAGATGTGCCTATCGTTTGCACCGGTGTAGAAAAGAGGGTAGCCAAAGAGTTTAGGGGGTTGCCTATTGCAGAGGGTAGTGGTCTGGTGACCTATGTAGATAGTAGAAAAATTGTGGTCCAGTATGATCGCTCTGCAGAAGAAGCGCTCGTTGCATTTGATGATGCTTCGGTAACCTACTCCATGGATAAATTTAGGGGTACCAATCGCAGTACTTGTATTAATCTCTCACCCATCGTTTCTAAAGGAAATCGCGTAGAAAAAGGTCAGGTGCTTTGTGAAGGTTATGCTACTAAAAATGCTGAGTTGGCACTGGGTAAAAATCTAAAAGTGGCTTTCCTATCTTGGAAAGGGTATACTTTTGAAGATGGTATTGTGATCTCTGAACGTATTGTGCGGGATGATGTTTTTACCTCTATTCATATTAAAGAATTTATTCTAGAGGTTAAGGATACCAAATTTGGTGCAGAGGAGTTGACCAATGAAATTCCAAATGTTAGTGAAGAAGCGATTGCCAAGTTAGACCTTGATGGAATCGTTAAGGTGGGTACAGAGGTTAAAGAAGGAGATATTTTAATTGGTAAAATTACACCAAAAGGAGAGATAGATGTTACCCCAGAAGCAAGACTTTTGAAGGCTATTTTTGGCGATAAAGCAGGTGATGTAAAGAATACTTCCTTGAGAGTTCCATCTGGCATGGAAGGCATTGTGATTGATACTAAAATTTTCTCTAGCCCTGAAAGAAATAAGGAAAGCAAGGAAAAAGTCAAAAAAGAACTAGAACTATTAAAGAAAGCGCATACAAAGAATTTACTAAAGTTGCGTGATATAGCGATTAAAAAATTATCAGTTGTTTTAGATGGAGTGGCCACTAATGGTATCTATCACCAATTTGGTGATGAAATTATTGCGGAAGGGACCAAACTGACAGCGCTGTTAATTGCTGAAAAGCTCTTTCCTGCTAAAAATATTTACCGTGATGAGTCCCTTTACAATGTTCCAGCAGAAGCCAATTTACTTGGAGATCTTGTACTGAGCAATTGGACAGCTGATGCATCCAAAAATGATCTAGTGCAGCGTACTGTAGCTGGTTACATTAAAAAGTGTACGGAATCTATTGTACGTTTTAAACGTGAAAGGTTTACGCTAGAAGCGGGTGATGGGCTACCCAAAGGGGTTGTCAAAGTAGCTAAGGTCTATATTGCAGAAAAAAGAAAGCTCAAGGTTGGTGATAAGATGTCTGGACGGCATGGTAATAAAGGTATTGTTTGCAAGATCGTTCCCCAAGAGGATATGCCATTTTTAGCAGATGGTACACCAGTAGATGTTGTCTTGAGTCCACTAGGGTTGCCTTCTCGTATGAACTTAGGTCAGTTATATGAAACCGTTTTGGGTTGGGCTGGTGAGCAGTTGGGCAAACGGTATACCAATCCTATTTTTGAGGGTATGACCTTAGATCAGATTTCTGGTGAGCTGGAGCAAGCTGGTTTACCTGCTTTTGGTAAAACAACCGTTTATGATGGAGGAACAGGGATGCCATTTAGCCAAAAAGTTACCGTTGGTGTGGTGTATCTCCTTAAACTTGCCCATTTAGTAGACGATAAGATGCATGCCCGTTCTACAGGACCTTATTCCTTGATTACGCAGCAGCCATTAGGCGGTAAAGCCCAATTTGGTGGACAAAGATTTGGTGAAATGGAAGTATGGGCGCTTGAAGCATATGGTGCTGCTTATACTTTACAAGAAATGCTCAATACCAAATCAGATGATGTAGTGGGCAGATCTAAAGCCTATGAAGCAATTGTGAAAGGTAATAATATTCCAAAGCCAAATTTATCCGAATCATTTAATGTATTGATTCATGAACTAAGGGGACTAGGTCTTGAAATTACACTTGTATAGTACAGTTTGACATATTTAACATTGCTTTTAACCATATGAAGTTTAAAAGAAACAGGGCACAATCCACTCAATTTTCTGGTATTATTGCCAGTCTTTCCTCCCCAGAGGTTATTTTATCTCGTTCATCGGGGGAAGTGACCCTTCCAGAAACCATTAATTATAGAACCCATAAGCCTGAAACCAAAGGGTTGTTTTGTGAGCGTATATTTGGCCCTGTAAAAGACTGGGAGTGCCATTGTGGTAAATACAAAGGCATTCGCTATAAAGGCATTGTATGCGATAGGTGTGGTGTTGAAATTACAGAAAAGAAACAGCGTAGGCAACGGGTGGGCCACATTGAATTGGTAGTACCAGTCACGCATATTTGGTACTTTAGAGTGCTCCCTAGCAAGATTAGTTATTTGCTCGGTATACCTACTAAAAAAGTGGAGCAGATTGTATACTATGAGCGTTATGTAGTGATTCAACCTGGTATTAAAAAAGAAGATGGTATAGCTGCCATGGATCTTCTCTCCGAGGATGAGTACTTGGATATTCTAGATCAGTTACCCGAAGACAATCAATTACTCAGCAATTCAGATCCAAATAAATTTATTGCACTCATTGGCTCAGAAGCTATTGAACGTGCATTAAAGGGGCTGGACTTAGAAAAGCTTTCAGTTGAATTAAGAGAACAACTACTCACCGATGCTTCTCAACAACGTCGACTAGAAATTGTTAAAAGGTTAAAAATTGTAGAAGGATTTAGAGATGTCCATAAGAAAGTAGAAAATCGTCCAGAATGGATGGTGATGCGTATATTGCCTGTTATTCCTCCTGAACTGCGTCCTCTTTTCTCATTGGGCGGTGGTAAGTTCGCTACTTCTGACTTAAATGACCTTTATAGAAGGGTTATTATTAGAAACAATAGACTCAAAAGATTGTTAGATATCAAGGCTCCTCAGATCATCATACGTAATGAAATGCGTATGTTGCAGGAAGCTGTCGATTCTTTATTTGATAATTCCCGTAAGGTAAATTCTGTTGCTTCGGAGGGTATTCGGCCATTAAAATCCCTTTCCGATATGTTGAAAGGTAAGCAAGGCCGTTTTAGGCAGAATTTGCTCGGTAAACGTGTGGATTATTCCGGTAGATCTGTTATTGTGGTGGGGCCTGAGTTGCGGTTACACGAGTGCGGGTTGCCTAAAGAGATGGCCGTTGAGTTATTTATGCCCTTTATCATACGTAGGCTTATAGAGCGTGGTGTAGCAGAAACTGTAAAAGTTGCTAAAAGGTTAATAGAAGAAAAAGATCCGGTTATTTGGGATGTATTGGAGAATGTACTCAAAGGCCATCCCGTATTGCTCAACCGTGCACCAACCCTACACCGATTAGGTATACAAGCCTTTCAACCTAAGTTGATTGAAGGTAAAGCCATTCAACTACACCCTTTGGTTTGTACTGCTTTCAATGCCGATTTTGATGGGGATCAAATGGCTGTTCACGTTCCGCTTGGGCAGGAGGCCATTGCCGAAGCCTCATTACTGATGTTGGCATCCTACAATGTATTGAATCCCTCCAATGGCATTCCTATTACCATTCCATCTCGTGATATGATTTTAGGATTGCATTACCTCACCAAAGGCAGGCGTAGTACGCCCGATCATTTTGTATTAGGGGAGGGGATGTCTTTTTATGCGCCTGAGGAAGTATTGATTGCATTGGCACATGAAAAGGTTTCTAAACATGCTTACATCAAACTTCGACTTCCTACTACGCATGCAGATGGTAGGGTCGAGCATGCGTTTATAGAAACGACAGTTGGTAGAGTATTGTTCAATGAATATTGTCCAACTGGAATGGCCTTTGTGAACGAAACCCTTAATGTGCGGAATATGCAGCGCATTGTAACAGATATGTACAGTAAATTTGGTACAGTTGTTACCGTCGAGTTTTTAGATAATATTAAAGCTTTAGGGTTCAATACTGCATTCAAGGCAGGGATGACCATTGGGCTAGATGATGTAAAGATACCTGATAATAAACATGAACTCATTGCCCAAGCTACCACAGAGGTAGAGTCCATTTGGGGCAATTATATGTTGGGGTTGATAACCGATAATGAAAGATACAACCAAGTTATCGACGTTTGGACCAGAACCAATACACGTATTACCAACCAACTCATGGAACAGTTGGAGCAAGATCAAGACGCCTTTAATTCCGTTTACATGATGATGATTTCTGGTGCAAGGGGATCCCGCGAACAGGTGCGTCAGTTGGGTGGTATGAAAGGATTAATTGGTAGGCCTCAAAAAAGCACACAAGGTGCTGTAGGCGAAATTATTGAGCATCCTATTATTTCTAACTTCCAAGAGGGGTTGAATGTGATTGAATATTTTATTGCTACGCATGGTGCTAGAAAGGGATTGGCTGATACTGCTTTGAAAACAGCAGATGCAGGTTACCTAACCAGAAGGTTGGTAGATGTAGCTCAAGACTTAACCGTTATTGAAGAAGATTGCGCTACCCTTAAGGGTATTAGTGTTACTGCGGTGAAAGTTGAAAATAGAGTGGTTGAATCCCTTGCAGAACGTATTCTAGGGCGTGTGGTTGTAGAGGATGTTTTGGATCCTCAAACAGGTGCATTGCTGGTTGCGCGTGGCCAGGCAATTGATGAGCAAATTGCTGCTAATATTGAAAAGGTTGGCCTTGAAGAAGTATTGGTACGTTCTGTATTGACATGTGATTTATCTCAAGGAGTTTGTGTAAAATGTTATGGTCGAAACTTAGCCACAGGCAATATGGTATCTGTTGGTGAAGCAGTGGGGGTTATTGCTGCACAATCCATTGGTCAGCCTGGTACACAGCTTACCATGAGAACCTTCCATGTAGGAGGTATTGCCTCTAACGTCACCGTTGATGCTAAGGTCAAAGCCAAATATGCAGGTGTGGTAAATTTTGAAGACCTGATCGTTACCAGCTATGTGGATGCAAATGGTCAGCCAGTAGAAGTGGTCATGAGTCGCTCTGCTGAGTTGCAGATCTTAGATGTTGATACAAGAAAAGTATTAATTAGCAGCCACTTACCATATGGTTCTCATCTTAAGGTAAAAAATAATCAAATTATAAGTTACGATCAAGAGCTTTACCATTGGGATCCTTATAATGTGGTGTTATTGGCTACACAAGATGGTATGGTGAACTTCCTAGGCCTTGAGGAGGGTATTACCTATCAAGAAGAGTTTGATGAACAAACTGGTCGTAAAGCAAAGGTCATGATTGAATCTAGAGATAAGACCAAACATCCAAGTGTAGTTTTATGTGATGATGCCGGTGTGACCATTGCCTCCTATACCCTTCCTATTAAAGCACAGTTAGCCGTAGAAGTAGGAGACAAAGTGCATAAAGGAGAAGTACTTGCTAGGGTTCCCCGTATTATCAATCAATCTCGAGATATTACTGGTGGTTTGCCACGTGTAGTTGAGCTTTTTGAGGCAAGGAAGCCTGCCAATACTGCCTTTATTAGTGAGTTGAGTGGGGTGGTAACCTATGGGGGTATTAAAAGAGGCAATAGAGAAATTTTTATTGAATCTAAAGAAGGCATACAGGTCAAATATATGATCCCATTGTCTAAACATATTCTGGTTCAAGATAACGACTATGTTAAAGTAGGAGAGGTGATCACAGATGGTGCAGTAGCTGCTGCTGATCTGTTGGTTACAAAAGGTCCATTGGTTGCTCAGGAGTATATCATGAATGAGTTGCAAAACGTATACCGTTTACAAGGCGAGAAAATCAATAACAAACATATTGAAATCATCATCAAGCAGATGATGCGTAAAGTAGAGGTAACTGATCCAGGAGATACCGCCCTGTTGCATGGACAAATCATTGATAAAGTCAAATTCTTTGAGGAGAATGACAGAATTCGTGATAAGTCTATTGTGTTAGCACCCGGAGATTCTAAACTATTTAAACAGGGGCAATTTGTTTCTTCTAGTAGGTTGCAACAAGAGAACGAGAAACTTAAGGCACAAGGGTTGGTACCTGTAGAAGCAAAGCCGATAGAATTAGCTGTTGCTCAGCCAAAATTGCAAGGTATTACACAAATCTCCTTGGCTACAGAAAGCTTCTTATCTGCAGCTTCTTTCCAAGAAACAGCTAAGGTATTGAGTGATGCAGGTATTAGCGCCAAGTATGATAAGCTAAAAGGATTGAAAGAGAATATTATTGTAGGTCATTTGATTCCTGCTGGAACTGGTATGCGCCGCTATGAAAAATTGGTCGTAACTGCTAAAAAAGAGTACGATGCTTTGGTCTCTGCTAAAGTTGCTGCAACAGCAGGATAGATGAATGGGTGATACTTGAACAGAAGTGAGATATTTTTCTTTTTCATTTAATCTTACGAGTTTTATTATCCATAATGCTATTATATAGTATCTATTCACGTCACTGGTTAATAAGGAATTTTATTCCACTTTTTCCTTGATAAAAAAGTGGCCAAAAAATCAAGCCCTCGGCAAAAAGTTCCGGAACCCACCCCTTACAGATGGAAAAACAGAAGTCGCCCGCTGCGCGGGCTTCAAAGGAATCTGTTTTTCCTAATCATCTGCAAGGGGTGGCTTCTATTTCGAAACTTTTTACAGGGGCATTGTATTACTATGGCCATAGTGTTGAACAGATACATTATATAGGATTATGGATAAGTTTAACAACTTACCCACAATCCTACATAATCTGCTATAATTTTATATTTTTATAAATCACTTTTTGTAGCGTTTCTGTTGAAACTTCACACCTCCCAGTAGTTTTAAGTATATATATTTGGAAATAGATTTACTTTTTTGTAAGTAGTAGGTGAGTGGGTAGGCGGATATTTTGAATACATTACACAAATGAAGTTAATAATTATAAATGCTTAGGCTATTGTATTAAATAATATTGCTTACTGTTTGTGATGAATTGCAGCATGATGAAGCGTTTATACTGTGAAAAAAAACAGCTATCTTAGGTTAGTCTTATTGAGTGAGCTATTGGTTTTTGCCTTCTTAACGTCTTGTGCTCATGCCAGGAAAGAGCTACGTCATAACGACCCTCCTCAGGAAACCCTAACTCTGCAGGTATTAGAAGATAGGCAGGTCAATGAAGAAACAGAAACAGGCGTAAACTTAAGGGATAGGTTTGGTCAATTTGGCCAATATTGCACATGGAGTACTGTGAAAAGCATTACAAAGGTGATTGCAGTGGGCATAATAGCTTATGGTGTTTGGGAGTTGGCAACCTATGTGGCGATTAGTCTAAATAACTCAAGGGCAAAAGCTACACCAAGGCCTTCTAGATGTGGCTAGGCAGATTCTACAATGGCTATGCTGCCATAATCATTAAACGATAGGGTCGCCATTGGCTAAATAGCTGCTAATTTTTTAAAAAACTAGCTATTGCTGCTAATTTTTCATCTGATTCCCGTTCTGCATCGTGAGAAGAAATATAGCCAGGGTAGCTATCAAATTTTGTTTTAATAGTGGATACATGCCGCTTCCAACTACTCCCTTTGGTTCTATGTAATGGGATTAGTTTAGCATGTAGGTGGTCTACGCCATACCCTTCAAAGACAAGGGCTGTTCGCCCAACAGTTGGAAATCTACTGACCAATAGATTAGATACCTGTTTAGCTGCTTCCATTAAGTTATTGATCTCTTCTGATGGATGGTCAAAAATATAGCTAGTCAAGTGGTGCTTGGGGATCACCACTGTAAACCCTTCTGTATTAGGAAATATCGATAAAAAAGCCATATAGCCTCTATCTTCCCATATCTTATGACACGGTGCTAGCCCCATTACGATCTGACAAAAGATACATTCTTGTGTGGATAGATTTGTAGGTGTTTGCATGGCACTTTAGGCATGTTATGCTTGCTGGAATCTTTTCTAACCATCTTAGTCCATTAAATTTAGCCAACAAATTTAAACAAACCAAGGCTAGTGCAATAGCGCGTGGTCAAATTTCTGTATTAGCAACGACAAACAGTAGGGATGCCAAAGCCTGTTTTACAAGAAATCTATTGATTATCCTGCTTGTAGGTAGCATTTTGAATAGAGATTTGTTGTGCGAGCATTTTAGCAATTGTATGAAAAGGCATAATGGGTTTAGCTGGCATGGTACCCAAATCACCATGTTGACAAATCATGGAAAGTAGCGGAATTTGGCCTAAAAAAGGTATGGATGCTTGTTCTGCTAACCGTTTGCCTCCATCCTTTCCAAAAATATAATGAGGCTTGCTTCCATTTTTTTGTTCTGTTAGAAAGTAGGACATATTTTCGATCAACCCTAAGATTGGTACCCTGATCTGCTCTTTTCTAAACATGGCAATTGCCTTTGTAGCATCGATTAATGCGATTTTTTGCGGTGTAGTAACCACTATAGCGCCTGTAATGGAAACTGTTTGCACCAATGTAAGGTGAATATCACTGGTTCCGGGGGGAAGATCGATGAGTAAATAGTCTAATGTACCCCAATCCGTATCTTGTAATAATTGTTTAAAAGCCGCACTGGCCATAGGCCCACGCCATACAATCGCCTCCTGCATATTGGATAAAAATCCAATGGAAAGCAATTGCACGTTGTAACGGTTTATAGGAATGATATGGTTCTTGCCATCTCGTTTCATCACAGTTGGTCTACTGGTTACACAACCCCACATGGTGGGAATAGAGGGGCCAAATATATCTGCATCTAAAAGTCCTACATGCGCACCACTGTTGGATAGTGCAAGCGCCAAATGGGTCGCAATGGTAGATTTTCCAACACCACCCTTTCCAGAAGCAATCGCAATGATGTTTTTAACACCAGGTAGCACGGAGGAGGAAGAACGCCCCGAAGTAACTTTTGCTGTGAAGGTAATGACAATCTCAAACTCATCCATTACTGCTGCATGAATCGCTTGTATACAAGCCCGTTTGATCACTTCTTGCAACGGACACGCTGGAGTAGTCAATATAATGGTAAAAGAAATAGTGGTGCCATCTATATGCAGCTTATCAATCATGCCTAAAGACACAAGATCTTTCTTTAAATCAGGATCATCTACCTTACGTAAAGCTTCTAATACCTTTGTTTTTACGTTGTTCATGCTTGCTTGTTGGGGTTCACTAGATCCATTTGGTGCTGATGATAAATAGGCGAATGGCACCATATTCCTAACCAATAAACTCTCTAAAATAAGATAAAATTTATAAAATTTTTATAAATTGGGCCCATTGGGGTCCATGCAATCGATCAAACGCTATACCTGCATCTTTGATTACATCCAGATTACAAAAATTGTACCTATTGTTTAATAGAAATTATATCACTATATACAATTGTTAAGGAAAAATAAGTTTTAAATGTAAGACTTATTCTATATTTTTTGATTTTATTTCTCTAATCTTTATGCGTATGCAGCCAAGAAAAGTTGGGTTTATAGTTTTTGTATGCTTGTTTTTTGTATTCCTCTTTTTTTTTAGATCTATTTCTAGTACCCTTGCCTTAGGGGTAGATTTTATAGAAAAAGCCCATTTTAATGAAGATGGATCTGGTCAATTTAGCATTGAAGTAGATTTAACCAAGACCAGTAAATTGATTTCGGTGATTAAATATTTAAATAAAGACTATAAATCTGAAGGTATCACTAAATCTATTGGGTATAAAGCTTTTAGTAAAGCTCAAGAGCGTTTTGAGAAAATAGCTGATATCAGCCAGGTCTCTGTGAGTTATAATGAAAAGATGCTTAATTTTCAGCTAGCCTTTAGATTTAATACCATTCAAGCGCTCAATAAAGCCATACGAAAAATTAACAAAGGCTTGGACCCTTCTAAAATAACCTATTTTAGCCTTGATGATGGACTCTTTGTTCGTCAGGATGTCAATGGTGTTGCACAAAAAATACTCTTTTATCAACAATATGATAATTGCTTGATTAAAAGTTTAGATTTGGCTTCCTTTTTTAAGGAAACCACCTATACGACCATCTATACCTTCGATAAAGAAATTGAAAGTTTTAGCAATCCTCTGAGTGAGCTCACCAAGGATAAAAAAGCTGTACGCATTACCCACTATGTCTTCGCACCTGATCAAATAGAAGAGTCTATAGGGAATCGCGTTCACTATGTGAAATAAATGTTTAAAATAAATGTTATGCAAACCAAATATAGCCATTTAGAAGAAAGAATAGAGACTTTAAAAGACTGTCTTTGACTATGCTGGTAAAACCAGTCAACTTCAGCTACTAGAAGAAGCAGTTGCAGCCCCTTCATTTTGGTCTAATCCAGCGCAGGCCCAGCAAACCATTCAACAAATTAAATGCTTAAAAGAAGTCATTGATCAATTCAATAGGCTACAGGAACAGTGGGAAGAGCTGCTGTTATTAGAAGTCTTATTTTCAGAGGACACAGGGCTGCAAGATGAGTTAGAGCTTGTATCATCATCTCTTGTTACCTTATTAGAGGAAGTTGAATTAAAAAAAATGTTGAATGGCCAAGAGGATCATTTAGATGCTATTATAGATATAAAGCCGGGTGCAGGTGGCACAGAAAGCCAAGATTGGGCCTATATGCTGGTTCGTATGTATACTATGTGGGCCACCAAAAAAGGTTATATGGTTAAAACGATACACTATCAACCAGGAGATAGTGCCGGCATCAAGGCTGTTACATTAGAGATAATTGGCCCCTATGCGTATGGATATATAAAAGCGGAAGTGGGTATTCATCGTTTGGTTCGGCTCTCTCCTTTTGATGCTGCAGGCAAACGGCATACTTCGTTTGCTTCTATATATGCAGCGCCTGTGATCGATGATTCCATAAAAATTGAAATAAGCCCTGCAGATTTAAGCTGGGATACTTTTCGATCTGGTGGAGCTGGAGGTCAAAATGTCAATAAAGTAGAGACAGCTGTTCGTGTCAAGCATATTCCCTCTGGCACTGTGGTAGAGTGTCAACAAGAGCGTTCTCAACTACAAAATAGGGATAAAGCCTTGCAATTGCTTAAATCTAAACTCTATCAACAAGAATTAGAAAAGAGAAGAGCTAAACAGCAACAAATAGAACAGAGCAAAAAAAAGATTGAGTTTGGCGCTCAGATTAGGAGTTATGTATTGCATCCTTATAAAACTATTAAAGATAATCGAACTGGATATGAGCGAAAAGATGTAGAAAATGTTCTAGATGGAGATCTGGATGGGTTTATAAAAGCGTATTTATTACAACTATAGTGGACTGAAGCATTCGGACAAAAAAGTGATAATTTGTTTCTGTATATTTTAGCTTAACCATGTTACAATAGAGTTATCAAAATGGGCAGAAAAAGATTAGAAGTTGTAGCTCGGAAGAAAAGACTAAAATAGTTTTAGCTTTACTAAAAGAAGATTCAACGATTTTATTCTAGTATTAAATATCAAAAACCTATGCATCTCTATCTTGAATATTTATAAAGTATCCATTCACGCCTCTGGCTGGCCGCCTTATCTCCTTCGATAAAAAGTCTGGCCCGATAGTAAATAGCTGAATCGATACATTTTTCAGCGGGAAAATCGTGAACTCAGCCCGCAAGCGGGCTTCAAACAGACGATTTTCTAATCCGCTGAAAAATATATCGCTCAGGTGTTAGTGTTTTACTAGAGCGCCATTTTTTTATCGAAGGAGACGCGGGGGCTGGTAATGGACTAGCCACTTGCTTTTTCAGCCAAACGTAGCGTATGCGTTTAACGCTATGTCCATAGTAGAAAAATGGTATCCTTTCAGGGGTGTGGTTTTTAGGCAATAATATTTTGGAGTTGTTTGAAAGGATTTAGGTTTTGTTGTCTCCAGGTTAGGTACAAAGAGATGATTCGCTCTACGAATCTATTGCCCCGTTCGGATTGCGTAAAGTAGCAGTTTTTACGATATAGGACGTAATGCCTGATTTGTCTTTCGGCCAAGTTATTAGTCAGGGGAATGTTTAGTGGATCTTTGCAAAATTTCCACAGCATAGGCTCTGCTCTCATGATATTTCTGGCTACTCGATTAGCCTGGACCGCCCCTGGTGTGCTAGCAATAGCTTTTAGGCCATACCAGATCCGTTTACGCAATTTTCTAATGCGTCTTAAAAAGGTAAACAGCTCTATAGTATCTTTGGCAAAGGCTCGATGTAAGGAAAATAGTTCACTAGCCATCTTTTTTAAATAAAAACCCAATACTTTAACGCCACTATGGCAACTATGAGCAAATCTTTCAAAATCTCTGGCTAAGTGTGACCAACAGAGTTGCCGATGGGTAGGTGGAAAGTAATTGTAGGCCGCATATCTATCACTAACAATAATCTGTTTCTTAGGTTTTAATCCACTACTTTCTAAAATTTTCTTACTTCTGGATTTTGTTAGTTTAAGGAGGGTAACCATAGGATTAGTAAAAATCCAGCACCAACCTAGTTTACCACTATTAAAATGACCAGTTTCGTCTATATGTAGTACCTGACTTGCTCTAATGGCTGCTTCTATTGATTGGTAGGCTGATTGACACTTAGAGGCTACCCTTCCTTCGCTATTAGAGATGCTACCAAGACTGATATCAAGGTTAAAAATATCTTTTAATATATGGCGAACTTCCTGCTTCGAGTTTTTATAAAAGCCTGTTAGGGAACTAATCACTGATTTAATTCTAGGACCAAAGGTATCTGAGGTAACACCTTGAGGAAGAGAAGCAGTATGGCGTTTGCCACATTGTCTGCAACGTCCATGGTGCACATGATAATTGATTACATGTGGCTTGATCTCCGGAATATCTATTTTTTGATGAATATAAGGCTTGGCAGCCATCGATACATGACCACCACAGGAACATGAATCTGAAATAGATAACTCAATAACTTCATCTGCTAACAGCTTGGTACGGGTAGTACCTGGATGGCCAGGTTGACCGCCTCTGTTACGTGTGCTTTTTACTTTATTACGCTTGATCTTATATAATTCCTTGGAACTAGGAATCGAGGAAGTTTTAGAGGTGAGACCTAACTTGTCTTTTAATTTGCAATTTTCTTCACTTAAAGATTTATTGGCGGCCGATAGAGAGGTAATAACTTCTTTTAAAGAACTATTGTTAGCGGTTAATACGGCAATCTCTCCACGCAATGCGGCATTATCTGCCTCTAGCACGCTAATACTCGATTTGAGAAGGCTAATTTCTGATTGTAAGGAAATAACTATCGAGGATAAAGAATCCATCTCTTTGATGTGGAATGAAACTAAAGAAAACTAAACTTAAAAAGTTATTTGAGATTTTGCAACCCTAAAAAACCACACCGCTGAATCGTTACGAAAAATGCCCCTGTAAAAAGTTGGGAAATAGGCCTCATCCCTTGCAGATGATTAGGAAAAACAGATTCCTTTGAAGCCCGCGCAGCGGGCGACTTCTGTTTTTCCATCTGTAAGGGATGAGGTCCCCAACTTTTTACCGAGGGCTTGATTTTTTGTCCACTTTTTTATCAAGAAAAAAGTGGAATACAATTCATTATTAACCAGTGACGTGAATAGATACTTTATAAAAGGTAGGCTGGCAAATGGGAAAAAGTAGGAAACAAAATTATTGAAAATTTGTCGTAATAAATCAGTCCATTATACTTCTCTGTTTACGGTTTCATGTGCCCAACTATCTATCATTCTGGTTTCCTCATTAAAGTTAAGACCTAAAAGTATAAGGGCTTTTTGTCTGAGTAAGTAAGGCTTATAATACCCGGTTGCTTTGATTTGATCTAAGGCCATTTGACCAGTGGATTTATACTTAAGCTCTATAATATAGATGGCTGTGCCTAATTCTAAAACAATATCTGACCTGCCTTGGCTGGAAGCGGATTCACTATACATCTGCATTCTCCTACCACCTAAAAAGCCCAATCCTTGTAGCAGCATATGTAAATTGCTATGGTATTGTTTTTCTTGTTTGGTATCCAGGTAATAAGGAAGTGTAGCAAAAACTGTATTGATGTGATCTATAAAAGTTTCAATTTTTTTAGCAGATAAGGCGTTTCTGATGGTATCTCGTTCTTGAATAAAATAATCCTTTACGCTCTTTTCTAAACTAGACTGTATACTTTTCTGGAAAGACGCTGCTATTTCTTTATTGGGAAATTTTAATCTATATAGACTGGTAGCTTCATTATAATCGTCAATGGTCAGATAGCCGGTTTGAAACATCAGAGACTTTAAGCTAATCTCATTTCTGCTTTCTGTATACATTAACTCTTCTCTGACGGCCTCTATTTGGAAGTTTTCCATATTCATATCAAACCTATCAGGATCTGCTAGCATCTGATTAATGAGTAAGCTTGGACTGCCTGACTCGTACCAGTAGTTGGCTAGTTCGCCAGAGTCTAAAAATCGTAGCGTAGACCACGGATTGTATACACTTAGACCATTCTGATGAAATCTATACCCATTGTAATAAGCTGCAATACGCTGCATTACTTCTGATTCAGTGACTTTTTTGTTTTCTTTTTCGCTCCATTTTTCAGCAATATCTTTCAAATTGTTTGAGAATGTGGTTAGCATTTCTTCTTGCGTGTAACCAAACATAGCATCCGCAGATGCATCAATGGTAATGTCTTTTAAATGATTGGCACCTGAAAACACATCAGATAAACTGAATTTGCTTACCCCAGTGATAAAGGTAAATTGAAAATATTTGTTGAGGGATTTCAAAGTCATAAAGAAATCTTTCATAACCTTTATATTGGATTGCTCTAGATCGGAGCCTTTGGTTAGATGAACAATTGGTGCATCATATTCGTCTATCAATACTACTATTTTAGACTCATAATTACATTGCCTGATCTCTTTCTTGGAGCTAGCGCTGTTTAAGTTTACCAACTGCAAGACTAAATTCTCTAAAGTGTCTTTGATAGTCTGGTCCTCTATTACGAATCCATATAGCCAGGCTATTTTTTTTAGAGCGCTTTTGATCGATTTTTTTAATTCCTCTGGTGTATCATTGGTCAACCTAGACAGGTCCAAATTAATTACTGGATACTTCTTCCATTCATACCCATTTTCCGGTTTACCTATATGATAGTCTTTAAATACTTCTTGTTCACCGTTGCATATGGTAGCTAGTGTGTCGATAAATAAAGACTTGCCAAATCTACGAGGACGGGCTATAAAGATAGGATTCCTCTTTTCAATCAATGCTTGTGCATATCTTGTTTTATCTACGTAGTAGCCTGTTTCAATCACTGATTTAACATCTGAGTAGCCAATCGGCAGTGCATCTATCTTACGCATCATTTTATCTCCTTATATTGATCATTTGTTATAAACCAAACCATACCAAGACGAATATAAGGTAAAATTTAGATGTATGAATTATTAGATCGGTAAGGAAAGTTTTAAACTGGCTAATATTATTTATATCGCTGAAAATAAATTATATATACCATAAATCCACCTAGGTTAACGGCATTGAGTGAACTATATGGCAACAACAGAAAAATAATTTACATGACACTTGGGTGGATAAAGTTCCACAATTTTAAGTTTAAATCTAAATCATTAGAATTAAGCTCGCGCTTTATTAATTTCAATTCTTCTATTTTTTTTGGTATTTTGTCTATTATTTGGTTTATGGTACGCTGCTCTAGAGTTTTATTCAGATTTTCTAGTTTTTCTTGACTATCGCGTTTGGACGAAGCTTCTAAAAATGCCAAGTTTTCTTTTAACTCATCTAGATGCTGCAATATTTCGTTTAATTTTGGCTTTAACTCGGTGGTCAATACGGAAACACTATATGCAGAATTGGATATTTTTGTTTCTATTGCTTCGTTTTTTCTAACTGCAATAGCATCCAGATCCTTATACAGATTACTTAAATCTAATGATTGTTTTTGCGCTTCTATGCTGTCTATCATGTTTTGTAAATGTTCTATATAATATGACTCTAGTTTAGATTGTTGTATTTCCTTTATACACTTTATAACACTATTATACTCAGTTTCTAATGATCGGATTAGGCGCTCAACTGATTTTACTATATCATCCCGTTTGGTGTCCCATTGGTTTATTATTTGCATGGTATCTTGCCCGATAAATGCTCCTTCACCCAGTGAAATATTTTGCTGCTCTGGGACATCATTATTAAAGCTTTCAGAGCAATTAAAAGTATCTTCAGACGCTTCCTCTGAGTTATGCTTAAATGGTTCATTATTAACCGTCCACGGTAAAGATAGGTCGCAGTCTTCATCTGAAAGCCATGCTTGTTGTGCATTTTTACCTTCGAAATGCATTGCAAGCAACTCAACATTTTCGCTATTTTCTTCCCTTAGACTACCACGCTCCTCGTCTTGGACCAGCTCGTTGGGTGGTTTTAATGCAGGAAGGATAATACCTTGCTTAGGCGTACTATGATAGGTGTTACACTGACTAGATGGCAGATCGATATACTGATTTGCGCCATTATTAGACCGCTTAGGTGTAGTCTTTAATAGGCTTACTTCTTGGTTAGATGGTTGATTTATTTCTGATTGTACGTTTTGGCTACAAAATGTTTCGTTGGCCTGTTTCTGCATGTTATCAGAAGGTTCCCCCTCTCCTATGGTGCGTGATTGTGGTATGTCCGTTTGCATTGTTTTTGAAACGCCATTAGCGCATTGAATAGATGTTGCATAAGACATTCTATCTTCGAGTAGATGATTTTCTAATGGAATAAAACAATAATGGTCTTCTTTTTTAATATAACAATAGGGTTTTGAATAGCTATTTAAATCTATAAGTGAATCGCAAGCATATTCAGATTGCAATAGCGATTTCCTAATCTGTCCAGGGAGTATTAAATAATATTTTATGCATACCTGAGATTGATCGGGCCATGGCTCAGATGTTTCTATCAGATGCTTTACCAAATCAACGGGAGAATAACCATCTTTTACCAAAAGAAAACCCACTTGTTCGCCACTTTGAAGTTTCATATCACCCAGATCTAAAGAAAAAGTATGCTTATCGCCAGAACTTGTTCTTTGGCAAACCATAAAGGAAGATGCCCACTTGGATTTTGCATTGGGATTTATAGCATGCTGCTTAAAAGGAATACTGCTAAAGTATTCAGCTGCTATTGCACGCCAATCCCCGACATTTCCAAAATCGATGGATTCCTTATCATGTAAACATAAACGAAACAACGATTGTCTCGATATGTCTTTTTTGTCTTTTATGTCTTTTTTATAAAAAGGTGCAGAGGATACTATACTCCAACAAACCGGATTCGCTCTGTCCAAAATGGTGATACTGCCTACATATCTGGGGAAAGTGTAGGGTATAAATTTACCAGCAGGTGGAACTACTTCGGGCGAAGTATTACTTTTTTTATAACACGCGAGAAACCCTGTTAACAACAGACAACTACCACATACTGCCATTAACAAAATACGGTATAGTAGTTTTCGAACTGAGGAACAGGCAGAAATAGGGGCCTCTATAGGGGGCTTATTATCGCCTACATAGGCTTTGCAAGAGGGAGCATAATCAGTATTCATATCTTCCATTTTTATAAAATCCAAAGGGACAAGAACAAAATAGTCCTTGTTTTTAAATCATAAACTTTTTTGTTTAAAACAACAAATTTTTACACTTATTTAACTATAAAAATGTGATTTTGAACTTAAAACAAAAACAATACAAACTGACTGAAAGATTGTTGCCATTTATAAGACAATCGCTGAAATGGAGGCTATTATCTGAAAAGGTAGGCCACTAGTCTTGACCTAGTGCAGCTTCTACTGCTTCTATTACCTTTGGGGCCAAAGGATCTGTTGCAGAAGAAAACCATGTGATGCATTCACCATTTTTTCCTATCAAGTATTTATGAAAATTCCACTTTGGACGCCCCCATATAGAGACTTGTGTGGCAGCCCATGCATAAAATGGATGGATGGCTTTTCCACGCACAGCTGTTAGCTGTGTAATAGGAAAAGTAACAGAACTACACTTATTTTTTATAGCAGCTGCTATATCACACGCCATATCGACCTCTTGTTTTCCAAAGCTTTGAGAAGACACTCCAAGCACGGTAAAGCCTTGGGCATGGTAACGATCGTGTAGCTTTTGCAATGCATCAAACTGACGGGCAAACCCACAGCGTGAAGCTGTATTCACCACCAATACCACTTGCGCAACACCGCTACCAAGATCAAAAGTAGTACCATCTAATAAGGTAAAGGAAAAATTTGCATGGTTGCTCATAATCAATACTATTGATATAGCCGCTCTTTCATAGAAGCGCAGAATGGATGAAATGGCAAAAAATCAGTTTAAACAAAACTGGCAATAGACTGCGTGCAAAACGTGCTTATGCAGCATTGGCGCTTTGCGAAAGCGCTATTAATTTAAGCTTAATAATATTAAAATGCAATATCATACAACCAATAGATCTCTTTTGAAACTCGATTGCTAAGGGATTAAGTAAATAGATTAAAATCAATAGACAACTGGTCCAGTAATCCAAATAGCTCATTGTTGAGTTCTACACGGTATTGGGTAGAGCGCGTTGGAATGGTAATCTGCGCTTCATGGTCTATAATGGATATCTTAATAAGCGATTTTCCTGGATAACGTTTGATGCAAGCTTCTAATTCGTCCACCAATGGCAGGTTGATTTGGTTCTGTTCCAGCTGCAAATGAACCCCTTTAGCCATTTTTTCGCGCATCTCCTCTAACAGATTAATGGTTTGGGGTTTAAAGGTTTGCATTTCTTGGTTCCCATAACGTGTGGCTACATGGCCTGTCAGAAAGAGTAATTTACCTGCTTCTAATAGATGTTTGTGTTTTAAGTAGTCTTCTCCAAAAAGTGCAAAATTGAGCGACCCATGGTAATCATCTAATGTGAGTAAGGCAAAGGCATTGCCCTTTCCATTTTGCTTAATGGTAACGGCAGTAAGCATACCCGCTATGGTCACTGTTTTTCGACTAGCTGTTAATATATTTTGAGTGGTTACATTGCAAAAGCTTGCGATATCCACCTTAAATGGATCGAGTGGATGGCCAGAAATATAAAAACCAACCAGCTCCTTCTCTATACGCAATTGTTCCAATGGTTCATAAGGCGCACAATCAACCGGTTCTGGCCTTTTAATGGCACTATAGGCCGTTGCTCCAAAGAGTGATTGCATCGCTTCCATCCGCTCTTTTTGCATGCGATTGCGGTATTGTATGACTTTTTCTATAAAACTGCTACCGGCTGCTTCATAAACATATTGCCTTCTATGGAATTCCTTAAAGGTATCAAAAGCACCAGATAAAGCAAGCGCTTCCATGGTTTTCTTGTTGACCGTTTTGAGTTGAACCGACTCGGCAAAATCAAAAATATCTTTAAAAGCACCTTGCTCTGCTCTTGCTGCTATAATAGCGGTAACAGCTGCCTCACCAGCGCCTTTAATGGCACCTAGGCCAAAGCGTATCTCTTTATGGAGACCAGCACTAAAATTAACCTGGCTTTTATTGATATCAGGGCCTAGTACAGAGAGGCCTTGCTGGCGGCTTTCTTCCATAAAGAAAGCGATTTTTTCAATATCACCCTGGTTGTGGGTTAATACAGCAGCCATATATTCGGTAGGATAATGGGCTTTTAAATAAGCAGTTTGGTAGGCAATAAGAGAATAGGCTGCTGCATGGGATCGGTTAAAACCATATTGCGCAAATTTTTCCATAATCTCAAAAACAGCCAATGCTTTTTCTTTAGGAATCTGATGTTTTTGTACTGATCCTGCTATAAAAACATCGCGTTGTCTGGCCATTTCTGCTGCATTTTTTTTACCCATAGCTTTGCGCAACAAATCGGCACCACCTAGGGTATAGCCTGCCATGGCTTGGGCTGTTTGTATGATCTGCTCTTGGTAAATCATAATGCCATAGGTGGGTTTTAGAATAGTCTCTAAAAGGGGATGGGGGTATTCAATGGGCTCTTTGCCATGCTTACGGGCAATAAAATTGGGAATAAACTGCATAGGACCTGGCCTATAGAGCGAATTCATGGCAATAAGCTCTTCCATCGTAGTGGGCTGGAGCTTTATCAGCCATTGGCGCATGCCTTCTGACTCAAACTGAAAAGTTCCTTTGGTATTACCAGATTGGTATAGCTTAAACGTAAGCGGATCGTCTAATGGAATCTGGTCTATATCTATAGTAATGCCTCTATTTTGTTGAATCAATAAGAGGGCATCTTTAATAATACTCAGCGTCTTGAGCCCCAAGAAATCCATTTTCAACATGCCTACACCCTCTAGGACTGATCCATCATATTGGGTAACCAATAAGTCAGAATTTTTATCTGTTTTGACTGGGATATACTCTACAATATCATTGGGTGCAATGATGATGCCTGCGGCATGAATACCCGTATGGCGTACCAGTCCTTCTAAGGTTGCAGCCAGATCTAGTACTTTTCCTTCGGGGGTGGCAATGGCTTTTTTGATCTCAGCCAGTTCTTTTACCTCTTCAAAGGCTTCTGACAGTGTAATGCCTAATTTATCTGGTATCAGCTTGGTGAGGTAGTTGGCTCTGGCCAAGGGAACGCCCAGCACACGTGCCACATCACGTATGGCTGATTTAGCCGCCATGCTGCCAAAGGTAATAATGGAAGCAACTTGGTTTCTACCATATTTTTGAATGACATAATCGATTACTTTTTTACGGCCTTCGTCATCAAAGTCTACATCTATATCAGGCATGGAAACCCGCTCTGGATTCAAAAAGCGTTCAAAAAGCAGATCATAGCGGAGAGGATCTATTTTGGTAATACCTATACAAAAAGCCACTAGTGAACCGGCTACAGAGCCCCGCCCTGGCCCTACAATGACATCCAAGCGCACAGCAGCCTCAATAAAGTCCTGTACAATTAAAAAATAGCCCGCAAAGCCAGTTTGGGCAATAATGGCCAATTCATAGTTCAATCTACTTTCTACTTCCATAGATAGGGCCCCATACTTGGAACGGGCACCAGAAAAAGCCAAATGGGCCAAATATACATTGGGATCTGAAAAGCCATTTGGGAGTTGAAAAATAGGCAGCAGCACATCACGGGTTAAAGAGGGCGTTTCTATCTTTTCTACCAATGCTAGCGTATTGGTAATAGCAGCTGGCACATCTGCAAAAAGCAATGCCATCTCTTCGGGTGACTTTAAAAAGAATTGGTCGTTGCTAAAGCGCATGCGATTGGGATCATTGTAATCTTTCCCGGTCTGCAAACAGAGCAATACATCCTGAGCAAGGCTGTCCTGCTGCGTGGTGTAGTGGACATCATTGGTAGCAATAACTGGCACATGATATTTTTGCGCCCAACGGAGCAATACGGCATTGCAAATTTCTTGCTCCTTGATGCCATGTCTTTGTAGCTCTATATAGTAATCTTCTCCAAATAGCTCTAACCATTCTATAAAAAGTTTTTCTGCAGCTGCCTCACCATGGCGAATAATGGTTTTAGGAATCTCTGCACCTAAGCAACAGGTAGTGGCAATTAAGCCTTCTTTATATTGTTTGAGTAAGGCTTTGTCAATGCGTGGTTTATAATAATACCCCTCTAAGAAACCCAGAGAACAGAGCCTGGTAATATTTCGATAGCCTACCGCATTTTTAGCGAGTAACAACTGGTGGTAACGGGTTTTATCTTTATGGTCATGTCGGTCAGGTGCCATATAAAACTCACATCCTATAATGGGCTTTATTCCTTCTTTAGTGGCTGCAGCAACGAAATGGGGAACCCCAAACATATTGCCATGGTCTGTAATGGCCAGTGCATGCATGCCCAACCGTTTATTGGCCGCTACCAAACGTTCTACTTTGGCTGCACCATCCAATAGGGAATATTCTGTATGGCAATGTAAATGGCAAAAGTTGTGCATTATTTAAGGGGTATGTATATCGACTTTCGAGGTGGTTTTTTCCATAAGTTATTGTTTCTTTAGTCGTAATGACAAATGGATATCCATGACGCATGGTGCAAGATACATAGTTTTATAGATAGAATCCACTCGGAATGTGTTAAGTGATTCGACTTGTTTGATGAGTCAGCCAGTAAAGGCATGGTTAGACAGCTATAGGAGGAACACTACATGTTAGCTGCAGGAAAGAAAAAGGAATGGCTGTAAGCAGTAGGAGGCTATCAAAAAACGGGTGAAAGACGGGATTCGAACCCGCGACCCTTGGTACCACAAACCAATGCTCTAACCAGCTGAGCTACATTCACCATAAAAAGCAAGACCTATATAGCCGTATAGGCTAAACAAGCACCCGATTTTCAAATTTAATCAAAAAAAATAAAAATTTCAAAAAATAGATCTCCTGCTACGTTGCTTATGGTGAGGCAGAATCAGCCATAATGAGCGTAGCCCAAAATGCCAATAGCGCTATATAACAGGCAGGGGCTATAGGGGTATTATACCTGTAAAAAAGGTAGAAACAAATAGCTGTAGCCGATTTCCCAAATAGACTACTGCCCAAGGCGGTAGCCAATCCTATTGTGGTATAGGGGGTTGCTGTAGCCACTTGTTCTTTGGACCAAATGGTTAGAAAGCAGCTAAAGAGTACACCTAAAAAAATCAGCCAACAACGCACTATGGTTACATAAAAGATAGAAGCACCTTCTAATCCTGCAAAGAGGGGAATAATGGATAAGGCCATCAGCCCACTGGCTACTGCCATCAGGTTATTGTGGTCATACTTGTGACCTACTTTAGCGATCCAGCCAATTAATAGTATATCTAATGCCATAAAGATGGGTAGATATTGCATCATAGTGGAATAGGTAATGGTGGTCACCATAGGTACAAAACCATTCATAAATAGAAAAGGGATGGTATAGGCCACGTAACCAAATCCAGTTACTATAGCAATGCGCATAATGGGCCAACGTGATTGCCAAAGTTGTAGCCAGATAGATGGTTGTTGAGGGTGCCAGTCTGCTTCCATTGCTGTTCTGCTGCATCTCAAACAAACTACATTCAATAATGTAGCTAGTGCAGCGATTAAAAAGGGTAGTCGCCAGTATAGAATGGGATTATGGATCGATGTCAAACAAGTACCAACAGCTCCAGCAGATAAAATACCCACCATAGTAGACACCTCATAACTTGCAGAAAGTTTCTTGGCTTGTTGCATCGCCTGTCCTTTAAGGAGGTAAATTTTGGCAATGTTGTGTTCTCCCGCTGCACATGCCTCTGCGCACATCCTAGCGGCCAGCAGCAAGATAATGGTCCATAGCGATCCCTCTGAATAGATGGGTAAGCAACCCATAACCACCAAACTGACGCCCACACCCAAAAGGGTATAGCGCAATGTGACCTTTTCTTTTCTCTTTTGGGCTATTTTGCTAAAAAAAAGGAGTCCAAATGGTTTGGCTATCCAGGAGATTATAAATGGGCTATAGCCCCATATCAACTGAACCACTGGCTCTTTTTGAGGAAAGAAAAGAGGGGCAATAATCGGCACCAAATAACCATATAAGGCATTATCAAAATGAATAAGGCCATTGGCCATTAATATGGATAGTTGTGGCTTACCTACAAATTTTACTTGCATCTATTATGGCATTATACTTTTTTACCAAATAAAAATAGCAAATCTTTCTTAGGATATGAATAAATGATTGGATAACCTGATTTTTGGGCGATAAATGATCTGTTTTCCAGCTAGAAATCCATACACTAAGACCGCTATGTGCGGCTTCAAAACGACATGTGATTTTCTGGCCCGCTTCTAAGCAGCCTCATTCTATGAAGTTTCTTTTTTTGTATAACCCACACTGTTGGGTATAACCCGAGGTGTGGGTGGGGGCTGAAAAACAGCTATTTAAAAAGTTTATTTTACTGAACTGTCAAATTCCTTGACTGGCGGCCAGAATACCCTATTCAATTCAGTTGAATGTCATTGGAATTTTTTGCTTCATGTTTCTTCTTTTGATGTTTTTTTAAACTATCTTGGTTTTTGTAACGCTTCTCGCACCTATCACATCCGAATGGCTTGTCATCCGTGTGGGTTTTTTTATGTCTGTTTAAAGTACTTTGTTGATTAAAGCCTTTCCCACAACTTGCACATTTGTGTGATTTACTATTTTTATGGATTTTTTGATGTGTGTTTAAATTGACTTTTTGGCTACAGCATTTCCCACAAAATTCACATTGGAATGGTTTTGCGCCTGTATGGGTTTTTTCATGTTCTGTTAAATACTGTTTGCGACCAAAGCATTTCCCACAAGTTTCACATTGGTATTGTTTTTCGCCTGTATGGATTTTTTTATGTGTTTGTAAACTACCTTTTTGACTAAAGTATTTCCAACAAGTTTCACATTGGTATTGTTTTTTGTCTCTATGGGTTTTTTTATGTGCCTTATTATGGCTGTGCAAGGCACCCATAATATCATCCTTCGGGTCGAGCTTGTTACTGAATACTGTTTCATTATCTCTGTGCGAGGTAACCATAATATCATCCTCCGGGTCGAGCTTGTTCTTGAATACTGTTTCACATATACAACATCGGGAAGTTGGATTTTCAATTCTTGATGCTTTCCACTCTTCATCGTTCGCACCTAAGCCACCAGATAGCTGGCTGCACCCCATCTGCGTAACTAGCGCAAGTACACCAACTGCTGGCAATATTCCTTTTGAAAAGGCAAAACCCTTGCGGATCGATTTATTTTTTTCTATATTCATAGTTGTAATTGGTTTTCAATTATAGTTTAGTTTAGCATGCGCCCATGCATTAAGAGAACATACCAATGGACGTAGGATGCGCTTAGTGGTAAGTAGGTCACTTAATGTGTGGGCTTTGCTCTTGCAGTAGCTATACTGTTGCAGTACTCCTTAAAGGAGCTGATCTCCAGTGCAATATTACGAAAATATATTACCCATTCCAACATACTTTGTATAAAAGTTGTCTAAACTTTGCTTCATCAGCAGCAGTTAATATAGTTTGCTAACGCTGTGGAATCAAATGAGCTACCCCATTATATGGAGCCTATTCAACCTGTGAATGACGATCTTTTCTTTATGCAAGCAGCGTTAAAGGAAGCAGCACGTGCAGCTGAAGCAGGGGAGGTGCCGGTTGGCGCAGTGGTCGTTGCGGATCGCAAGATTATTGCACGTGGCTATAACCAGGTAGAAAGATTAAAAGACCCTACTGCCCATGCAGAGCTATTGGCTATAACTGCTGCGGCTAACTACTTGAATAGCAAGTACCTGCCTAACTGTACCCTATATGTTACCCTGGAACCCTGTGTCATGTGCAGCGGTGCACTCTACTGGTCTCAAATCAAACGGTTGGTTTTTGGGGCTAGTGATCCTAAAAGAGGCTATCAAACCCTCACTAATGCTGCACTGCACCCACGAACAACAGTCGAGCCCCATATTTTAGCAAAAGAAAGCAACCAGTTGCTGATTTGTTTTTTTAAAAAGTTAAGAAACACTATATTGTAGCACAACAAGCTAACTGGGCTTCTTTTGAAACGTTATATGCCAATGGCAATTTTTGATGCCGAAGCGCGTCCATGCTCCTCAAATACAGCTGAGTGTTCTGTGGTGCTCGACTGCGCTTCTCCTAAAAATTCCTTATTACAAGGAGCTTTCAAAAGCAGGCTATTGTGTCTTTACCTTAAAACTTAGATGCTTATGATTTTTACACTGCCCCCTTTGCCTTATGCCTACAACGCACTAGTACCTAGCATAGATGCCCAAACTATGGAGATCCACCATACCAAACACCATCAAACCTATGTGGATAAACTCAATCAGGCTATAGCGGGCACTGCCATAGCAACTGTAGAAGGAACGGAAATATCGGTATTAACCCACCTCCTAAAAGATATAAGCGCCTACCATATCGTTGTACGGAACAATGCTGGTGGCCACTTTAACCATTTGTTTTTCTGGAATAACCTTGCACCTAATGGTACTCAAGCGGTTGGAGCCAACTTATTGCATGCATTGGAGCAATCATTTGGAAGCTTTGAGGGCTTTAAAGAGGCCTTTACAGCAGCAGCAGTAGCCCATTTTGGTTCTGGATGGGCCTGGTTATCTGTAGCTAAAAAAGATGGTAGTTTATTTATCTCTACAACGACCAATCAAGATAATCCACTGATGAATACCACGCCTGTTCAAGAACAAGGTGTGCCTATTTTAGGATTAGACCTATGGGAACATGCCTATTACCTGCTTTATCAAAATAGACGCTTAGCCTATATAGAAGCCTTTTGGAAAATTGTTGATTGGGAGGCTGTGGAGGGTAGGCGCATAGCAGCAAGACAATAAAAATCTGAATAAGGCCAACGCTACATAATAAAATAACATAAGCACAAATTGTTACAAGCCATCCCTTTGAATGGCAATCATCATTCAGCTCTTTATAGTCTTTTTCAATGCTTTTTTGTAAATTTGCATCTGCGCTTAGCAAAAAAATAGCTGTTCAATTTAAAACCAGATTATGAAACCTAGAGAAAAAAAGTTTGTGCAACACAATGCGCCTCAGTCCATTTTTGTATTAGCTATATTAGTCATATTGGGGTTGATTTTTTATTACAGCAAGGAAAAAAGCAGTATTGCCATTTCTGAAAAACGTTTTGAAGCAATGATGCTGAACCAGGAGGTAAAGTCGGTTACTTTAATCACCAATCAGCACCTAGTGGAGGTAGCGCTTAAAGCGGATGCATTAAAAAAAGAACATTACCAAAAGGAGCTAGCAGGAAGAACTGCTTGGAAAAGTTCCAGTGGGGTGGTCTACACTTTTCGAATACCTAACTTCGATATCTTCGATAAAAAATTCGCAGAAATAGAAGCTAAAATGGACCCCGAAACTAGAATAGGCTATATCTGTGAAGAACGCTCCGAGCCTGCTAGTTTTATCAACTGGTCTTTTTTGCTAACGCTATTCCTTATCTACTGGTTCTTTATTCGTAAACCAGGTAATGGTATGGCAGGGCCTGGCACACAGCTTTTCAATATGAATACCTTAAAAGCAACTATCTTTGATAAAGATAATCAGTTAAAAGTTACATTCCAAGATGTAGCGGGTATGAAAGAGGCGAAAGAAGAGGTAAAAGAGGTGGTAGACTTTTTAAAAATGCCGGAAAAATTTACGATGCTTGGCGGAAAAATTCCTAAAGGTGTGTTGCTGGTAGGTCCTCCAGGAACGGGTAAAACCTTACTGGCTAAAGCGGTGGCTGGCGAAGCAGGTGTACCTGTAATTTGTCTTTCTGGATCAGATTTTGTGGAAATGTTTGTGGGCATAGGTGCGGCGCGTGTGCGTGACCTCTTTAAAAAAGCAAAGGAAAAGGCACCTTGTATTATTTTTATCGATGAAATCGATGCAGTGGGTAGAACACGGGGAAAAGCCAATATGCCTGGCGTCAATGATGAACGTGAAAATACTTTGAACTCTCTTCTGGTAGAGATGGATGGCTTCTCAACCAATTCTGGTGTAATTGTGATCGGTGCCACCAATAGGGCAGAGGTGCTAGATCCTGCTTTGCTTCGCCCAGGTCGGTTTGATAGACAGGTTACCATAGATAATCCAGATGTGGTGGATAGAGAAGCGATTATACGCTGCCACAGCAAAAGGCTCAAGCTAGAACGACATATTCGCATCAAACAACTGGCAGAACAAACCCCCGGGTTTTCTGGAGCCGATCTTTCTAATATGTGTAATGAGGCGGCTTTAATAGCGGCCAGAAAAAACCGAAAGTTTGTAACGATGAGCGACTTTCATGCAGCTATAGATCGAATTATTGGCGGATTAGAGAAGAAAAACAAGCTAATCTCTCCAGAAGAGAAGAAAATCGTAGCCTACCATGAAGCAGGCCATGCGATTGCTGGATGGTTTTTAGAGCATGCCCATCCACTGGTCAAGGTAAGCATTATACCACGTGGTATAGCGGCATTGGGTTATGCACAATATTTACCGAAGGAACAATTTGTTTATCAAGAAAATCAATTGTTGGACGAATTGGCTATGGCACTGGGGGGCAGAGCGGCCGAGGAACTTATTTTTGGAAAAATCTCTACTGGTGCACTAAATGATTTGGAACGTACTACTAAACTGGCCTATAGCATGGTGACCATCTATGGCATGAACCCTAAAGTAGGGCATCTTTCTTTTCACAACTCCAAACAAGCAGACTATACGTTCACAAAGCCTTACTCGGAAAAAACAGCATATACCATAGATGAAGAGGTAAAAGCGATTATAGATCGTGCATATGAACGGGTGAAAGCATTGCTCAAAGAAAAGATTGATAAGCTGACCCTTTTGGCTGAAGCGTTATTGGTTAGAGAAACGATACTGAAATCAGATCTAGAGCGTTTAATAGGGAAACGCTTTGCTAAAGAGGCTAACGAGGTGGCTGTTGAAGATGGGTCGCAAGCGCTACCAAGCGAAGTACAAGCTGATGATGTAGAGGCAACCTCGCCTACATCCAATGATGTAGCTTAAATGTAAGGAAGAGCAAGTGCAAAAAATAGGTGTGCTTATGGGCGGGTTTACCCCCGAACGACATATATCACTAGAAAGTGGTCGGAATGTCTATAGTAAACTGATAACCTCTACCAAGTACGCCCCCCTGCCGCTTTTTTTATCTGGCTCTAAGGAGGCGTATCGTATTTTTACACTGCCTGCTGCGCTGTTGTTAAAAGACAATGCAGATGATATCCATGATGCACTCTTGCATCCAACTATATGGCATAGATCAGAAGCATTAGTAGCCCCTATTAGGGAAGCAGCGGCTTCCATTACAAAATATTATGCAAAAGAAGCTGTTTTTACACCGGAAGAGCTTAACTTTTCTGCCTTACAAGAAAGGGTAGATTTTATCTTTATAGCCTTGCATGGTAGGCCTGGAGAAGATGGCACTTTACAAAAGCTATTAGAGGCCTATGATATACCTTATAATGGATCTGGTATAGCCACTGCTGCTTTGACCATTGATAAGTATGCAACCAATCAATTGTTAGCCCAAAAAGGCTTTCCCATTGCACAACAACTTTTGATTACAAAAAAAGAGTGGACTTATGATCAGCATAGCGTTGTCTCTGCGATAGAGGAGACATTGACCTATCCGATTATTGCCAAGCCAGTAGATGATGGTTGCAGTGCAGGCGTGGTGCGGATCACAGATCAGGCCATGTTGATGGCTTATGCATCGGCCAGTTTTAGAGTCAGATCACTGATTGCTGCTGATTTGATGGAAACATTGGGGTTGCACGCGGCAGACCATATTCCTAGGCAAGAGCGATTTTTGCTAGAAACATTGATCCAAAAAGATGGAGAAAGCCTGGATTGTTTGGAAATCACAACAGGGTTACTAACCCATATAGGTTCTAATGGTGGCACCTTATATGAAGTCTTTGAGCCATCAGAAACGGTAGCAGCGGATGCAATCCTTTCATTAGAAGAAAAATTTTTAGCAGGAGAGGGTCATAATATTACCCCTGCTCGCTTTCATAGCGATCCTAAAGCAGCTGCAAGGATCAGTAGCAGGGTAAAGGAGCAATTGGCAACTATTGCAGAAGTTTTAAACCTACAAGGCTATGCCCGAATAGATGCATTTGTAAAAATCTATGCTGACCAAAAAGTAGCAGTTTGGGTGGTTGAAGTCAATGCGCTACCTGCTATGACACCGGCAACCTGTATTTTTCACCAATCTGCTTTAAATGGCTATACCCCCTTTGATTTTATAGATGCCATTATTCAATATGGATACACCAAAAGAAATTTCGCTGTTTCTGCAGCAGCGTTAACTGCAGATCCATGAACAAAGAAAAGCTAAAAAAGATTGCACAACACATTTTTTACATGTGTTGCTTAAGTATAGCCATGCTATATATATTTTTCTATATGGTATTGCCCTATATTACGCGTCAAGGCAAAATCGTTGAAGTACCTGATCTAACAGGTGTACATTTAGAAGCATTGGATGAAAAGCTGAGCAAAGATCATTTGCGTTACGTTATAACAGACAATAGCGGTTACTCTGAACAGCTTCCTCCTTTTACCGTTTTACAACAATTTCCTGCAGCAGGTGCTTGGGTCAAAGAAAACAGAAAAATCTATTTAACTTTAAATGCAGAACATCCTCCCCTTGTATCTATGCCCAATCTTATTGAGGGGTCTATTAAACAGGCACAACTGCTCCTAAAGAACAAGGGGCTAAAGCTGGGGACCATCAAATATGTTGCCGACATTACAGAATATGCTGTTTTAGAACAATGGCACAATCGCCAACCTATACCTACTGGCAAACTGATTCATAAAGGATCTACTATTGACTTAGTGGTGAGCGCTGGACTAGGTAACCAAATCATTGAGGTGCCCAATGTGGTAGGCATACCTTTAGAGGAAGCTGGTTTAATATTATTAGAACGGGGCATACAGATAGGCGTGCAACATCATGTTACAAAAAAAGATATATCCATTGGTACGGTTACCAAACAAAAACCCGAGGCAGGCAGCAAGGTACCATTAGGCACTACCATGAATCTATGGGTGGTTAAAGGTTAACCAATCTAGCATAGCCACTCAAATTCTATTTTTTTACCTCTATTCTTAAGGAAATTTACAAAACCATTTTTAACAGCAGAAGTGCCTGCACAAACTACAAGTGGCAGTAGCGCATGAATATTTTGTAAATAAACTATGTGACCCGCATAAAACTTGGAGTAAAAGGTATCTTTATTAAGCTCATTAAAATGCTCCATAAGTAATTTTTTTAAATAGGCCAGCTCCTCATTATAGCTGGGATTACCTTTCTTCACCTCTGTGCTAATAGATTGCTCCAACTCAGTTAATCTTTCAACCAGCTCTCCATACTTCTGGGGTCTTATTTGAAATAGCATATCTACTAATTCCAACACCATATTCAAACAAGCTTGCTTACGTAGTTCAGGAATTTTCCTGCAACTTGCACGAATTAGGACCAAAGCATCTGAATCTTTTCCAAAGATCTCATCCACCTTGCCAAAAACTTGTTTTCCCTGCTTCCACACTTTCTGCAGCTTGTCAACAGCTAACTTTCCGAGTGTACCAATAAAAGGAAGTTGACTATACTGGTCCACCCAGTTATAGAGATCTAAAATTACCGTTTCAGGATTTTCAGAATCCAGCATCACACTACTATACCATAACTGGCATCGAGACAAGGCTATATCATTAAAAACGTATGCATCTTCGAATTCATCTTCTTTTAAAAAAATGTACGCATCAAGCGCTTGACCCTCCTCACTTGACCCTTGACCATCCATATTACAGACAGTAGACCTACTAAATCCATTACAAGATGGGATTAGTAGGAACACAAACAGCATATTCCTTATCATGACTTGCCTTTTTAGCGTAAAAAATTTGACTTATTTCTTGTAACAGTATATTACTAAAAATTTAATACAAAGCAAATATTTTAAGGTATCTGTTCAGGCAATGGTGATGGCTTAAGGAATTTTACTTATTTTTTTACTCAGTACTGTGATTGAAAACGCATTTTTTCCAGTTTTTTAAGGAACTTCATTACACACCTGTGGCTGGGCCCCTTATCTCCTTCGATAAAAAGTCTGGCCCGATAGTAAATAGCTGAAAAAGATATCGCTCAGCTGTTCGTGTTTTACTAGAGCGCCATTTTTTATCGAAGGAGACGCGTGGCTGATCATGATAAGAAAAGCTATTGTGGCCGCATTTCTTTATTGGTGGCCATAAGTGCTGCGTATACCAATACTCTATGTAAAAAATGCTGTTCTATTTAATAGTCAATAATATTTATCTCTTAAGTTGAAAAATCACTAGGTGAAAAATTTTAAGAAATATCAGAACAATTCGATAAAAAATTATTAGATTCATAGAGATAACAGAAAGACAAATAGCGACCTTATGCAGGGTCTAATATTTGAGTATCATAGTTTAGTCACGGGCTGGACAACCATCTAGTAAACATAAATAGCGACCATTAATTACTATATCATGAATCGATTTGCAGAATTAAAAACATTAGTACTTTCCTTGGAAGATGAGTTTCAGAAATTTTATGAGAAGGACAATAAGGCAGCGGGAACACGAGTCCGTAAAGGAATGCAAACGTTAAAAAAAATTGCACAGGAAATTCGAGCGAATGTATCGGCATCCAAAGCCTCTATGGACCATTCAAATGATGCAGATGGTAAATAAGTTTAACAAGTGTACCTGTTTAAGTATGGGGTAAACAAAAGTTGTTCAAGCTAATCTCTGGCCGAGCCCCCTTATCTCCTTCGATAAAAAGTCTGGCCCGATAGTAAATAGCTGAATCGATATCTTTTTCAGCGGGAAAATCGTGAACTCAGCCCGCAAGCGGGCTTCACACAGACGATTTTCTAATCCGCTGAAAAATATATAGCTCAGCTGTTCGTGTTTTACTAGAGCGCCATTTTTTTATCGAAGGAGACGCGGCTGCTGGTAATGGATTAGCCACTTGCTTTTTTGTGTCCGTTCAGCACTGTGGCAGAAAACGTGTTTCTCCCTTTCTTTATCAGTATCTGTTCAACACTATGGCCATAGTGATAAAATGCCCCTGTAAAAAGTTTCGAAATAGAAGCCACCCCTTGCAGATGATTGGGAAAAACAGCTTCCTTTGAAGCCCGCACAGCGGGCGATTTCTGTTTTCCCATCTGTAAGGGGTGGCTTCCGGAACTTTTTACCGAGGGCTTGATTTTTTGTCCACTTTTTTATCAAGAAAAAAGGTATCCATTCACGCCTCTGGCTGGCCGCCTTATCTCCTTCGATAAAAAGTCTGGCCCGATAGTAAATAGCTGAATCGATATCTTTTTCAGCGGGAAAATCGTGAACTCAGCCCGCAAGCGGGCTTCAAACAGACGATTTTCTAATCCGCTGAAAAAGATATCGCTCAGGGGTTAGTGTTTTACTAGAGCGCCATTTTTTTATCGAAGGAGACGCGGGGGCTGGTAATGGACTAGCCACTTGTTTTTTCAGCCAAACGTAGCGTATGCGTTTAACGCTATGTCCATAGTAGAAAAATGCCCCTGTAAAAAGTGGGGAAATAGGCCTCATCCCTTGCAGATGATTAGGAAAAACAGATTCCTTTGAAGCCCGCGCAGCGGGCGACTTCTGTTTTTCCATCTGTAAGGGGTGAGGTCCCCCAACTTTTTACCGAGGGCTTGATTTTTTGTCCACTTTTTTATCAAGAAAAAAGTGGAATACAATTCATTATTAACCAGTGACGTGAATAGATACGAAAAAAGTGGAATAAAATTCATTATTAACCAGTGACGTGAATAGATACCTTTATCAAGAAAAAAGTGGAATACAATTCATTAGCAGATACAATGGAATTGGATAAAACAGATAAACTTATATTAAATATTCTTCAAGTTGATTCAAAGATCACCAATGTGGCGCTTGCACAAAAAATCAATCTCTCTCCTGCAGCTACGCTTGAACGGGTAAAAAAGCTAGAACAGTATGGAATCATCACCAATTATTGGGTACAAGTGGATCATGTTAAGTTGGGTTTCTTGGTCCATCTAATTGTTGGCATTCGCCTTCAACAAGCCAGAGCTGAACAGGTTAAATTGTTTAAACTGACAGTTGATAAAATAGCATCTATTACAACTTGCTATCAAGTAATAGGTGAGTTTGATTTTATTTTAATGGTCTATGTTGACCACTTATCTAGTTACCAGACGATGGTAGTAGAAAAAATCTATGCACTTCCTTTTGTGGACCATGTAAAAACTTTATCCGTTATCCAACTCGTTAAAAACAAGCAGCTATTCTTAGAATAGTATTTCTATGTAAATATGAACCAGTGACATGAACGACAGCATACATTCACCACTTTGTTCCTTTCTTATTTAAAATTTCCCAGCAAATATCATTCATTTCGGTTATCCAGTTTAAAATTTTATTTTTTTTAGCCCATGGGATATAAAATGCCATGGTCTCTTTTGCAATTCTTTTTTGATCTGCTGGTTTGCGAAAATGTAAGGTTCTGATATTGTGTAGTCTATCGGCTAGCTTAACCTGTACTACACGAATATCTTTACATTGCTCCAATAGACTTTTGTTTTCTATGTCATCTAATTTCCATCGATAACCACTGGTATGGTAGTGGGTCACCATATCTACAATATAGGCCACCTCAGGACCATACATCAGCTCTATTTGGGCCAATGGAATTGGTGTGTCTTCTACTATGTCGTGTAACAAGCCTGCTAAGAGGGTTGTAGGATCTTTTGTAACTTCTAATAGTATTTTGGCAACTGCCATAGGATGGGTATAGTAAGGTGCACCAGATTTACGTGTTACCAGCCCGTGGGCGTTTTTAATAAACGTAATGGTCTTTTCTATTATCTCTTTGGTCAAGGCTGTTTCCGTGGCAAGCGATGCGATCAATTCCTTTTCTTGCGCTAGGCTTTCTGCTGTTTCACTTGTTTTGTTCCCCAAGGCAGTAGGATCGTAGGTTTTAAAGCGCATGACGTTTTGGCCAGCTATGGGCAATACATAACAACATGTTAAGGCCTCCTGCTGTTCTATGATCAGGTCGTACCCACCATGTGCTTGAACAATTTGCCCGCTTTCTGCTTGATAAAGTTGGTGCTCTGTTTTAGGTAGGTGGGTATGGAGTGTTTCGCCTGTGACATCATATGTGTGTGCTACATTGTGTATGCTTGTATTGGTACTAATCAGAAAAGCTAGTGCAGGTAGGGTCAGTGTAGTATCGTAACGGAGTACGGTATCAGCAATGGTTAGGGTGACTATATGGTCTGTAATCTGTTCACTTTTGCTAATTCCCAATAGATTTATTGTTAAAAGACGTTCAAAAAGTGACGGGTCTGCTATCAGATGTGTTACCTTAGTTTGGTTCCTTAAAAGTAGGGCTATAGGTTCTCCTAATGCCCGTGTAGTATGATGTGCTTTTAAGATGGCCAGGTTAATGTCTACTGGTTGTACTGCTTTTTGATGGAGTGTTAGAATACGTTCTTCTTTTACCCTTTTTAGTAGTACATTGCTGAATTTGCGTAATTTCTTCATGAAGAGGTTTAGATCTATTTCAAGTTTTCTTTGACCATGTGTATGGAAGTAGTAACAAGGTGCTTGCAATATGGCTTCGGTTTCCCGCAACATCTTGCTACTGTAGATGGGGTGGAGTCTAGACCAGTTCACTTGGTTATAGATTGCTTCTAGCGCTGCTTTGCGTTCGTAGTTTCGGTTCAGCGCTATAATTTTAAATTGTGTATCCATTTTGTCATGTAGGTATTTATAGGCTCCAAAACCTATTAATGCAGCTACCAAAAGCGCTGTGGCAAAAACAAGCTCAATAGACAATGTATTATAGTTGGTCCAAATTGAATGCCAAAAAGGTATATGAGGTGGTACAAATAGGTGGAGTATCATAGCTAGCACCAACATACCAATGGCTATTTTTAAGGAAGCAAGCACACTGCCTAAAGTTAGGCTAGCTATCAACAATGCAAAAACCATTGGCCGAAAGTAGTCTAACTTTGCAAATTGTATACTCGAAACAAAAAGGAATAGAAATAACAAAACAGGCCATGCCAAGTAGAGTATGGGATGACCACCCTGCTGATAACTATGAAAAGATGGATAAATAGCTAAGGTCGTTCCAAAGGCCATGACCAGAATATACCAATAGATATAAGGAGCAAAGTAGCTTTTCTGCATAAAGCAAAGAGCTATAAAAGTATGGATAATGAAATAGATGCCCAATAGTATGAAGGTGGATTTCCGTTTTGGAAAGCGGCTTTGCCAATAGGCTTTAGTAAAGGGTAATTTCCCATCTTGTAGCCTTCTTAGCCACCAGCGTTTGGTCTCTTGATTTGCCAAATCCAGTGGACTAAGGTCCTTGATACCTACCCAGCCAGTATTAGGCCGTTTAGGGAGGAGATAATGTGTGATAATCAAAGCAATTGTGCTAAAGTAAAAAGATTTATGAAAAGGTGCTGATAAGGTGATTTTATAAAAAAAATGATAGGCTATGATGGCTATATTCATTCCGATGGTTAATACGATGGCAGTTGAGCGGGGCCTAAAACCCAAAATGGCCATGATGAATGGAACAACCAGTGCAGGGTAGCAGCTTATTATGTAGTTACGGAATTCAATAAAATAATTGATACTGAACATCATAAAACTACTGACTATACCTATTAAAGTAGAAGCAGTACGTGCAATTTTGAGTGCATGTTGCTTTACCCATTGGGTTGAGCCAGATAGTACAGGTAATACATCATTTGTAAATAGAACAGAAGCAATATGCAGATAAGAGTCAGCAGTAGACATCAGTAAAGCAATAATAGCCGTTATGAAGATGCCACGTATTCCGGGAAAGTGCACCAGGTTAACCAGATAGTTTATAACATGTCCGTTGGATGGGATAGGATGATTACCTACATGCAACGCCATCACAATGCTTAAACAAACTATAGTAAGGATAACTTGGATAAAAGTACTGATATAAAACCCTTTTGAAGCTTGTTGTATAGAGGATGACATATAAAATCGTTGAATCCATGCAGGAAAAAATGGATGACATAAACCATATACGCATGCATATAGGCCATCTTGTAATAACTTATGCAGCCTTAGTGCCTCTTTAGTAGCCAGTTGTGGCAGTTCAGCCAGCTGTTGCCAACTAGCTAGTGGCTTTTTAGCATAGTATAAACAGATAAAAATCATGATAGGGAAGCAAACGCCAAAAAGAAAAAATTGATATATGTCTGTTAGTGCTACAGCTCTAGCTCCTCCCAATGTTGTATAGCTTATAACAAGTAGTGCTAAAATGATACCTGAGTTGGCTGAAATCCCTTCTATATCAGGCCATAGGGTATTTGTAATACTTAGGCTAACCTTAAACTGAGGTGCTAACATAGCAATGGATAGCAGTATGCCAAAGATGGCTGTGATCACTCGAACAGTTGGACCGTAAAGGCTCCCCATTGACTCAGCTATAGAAAAATGGCCTGCGAATGCTTTCATTCTTAAGAGTATGCATCTTGATACTAAGGCTAGTATAATGAAATAAATTAAATCAAGCGTTTTATAAATACTTTCCTGATAGAAATCGTCTAATGCAAGCAAACTTCTACCCCCATAAATGGTGGCTATTATGGAAATAGCAATTATAAATTGGCCCATTTTTCTATTCCCAACCGCATAGTCTTGGAAGGTTGCAATCCCTTTACTACAATAGAGCCCAATGGCTAGTGTTAGGATTAAGAATATTCCTATAATCACCAAATCGATATGCATATTGATTTTTTTAAATCCACATTTTTTGTATAGTATAATGAAATAAGCAATAAATTGAGGCCGTTGCAATAGACCTTTACGATTTGCCATAAAAAGTATCTTTTTATTTTTTAGAAGAAGGTAAAAAAAGGTTAAATTCTATTGATTTTTTTAGGTATTGATGCTTAAAACTTTTAATAATATTGTGTATGTCGCTCAAGCAAACTAAGCAATTAAGTTTTTCAGATATTTCCGCCAATAAGCGTAAGTGCAAACACACTTTCTTTGATCAAATCAACAAGCTAGTTAATTGGTCAGTAGTAGAAAAAGCACTCCGATTACATTATCCTAAAGGTTTACGTTTATCAGGCAAACCGGCCTATAGTCCTCTGCTTCTATTCAAAATGCTATTGCTACAGACGTGGTATGGCTTGAGCGACTATGCAGTCGAAGAAGAAGTGAATGATCGTATCACTTTTAGCAGATTTTGTGGTATTTCGATGGATAGTTCTGTTCCAGATCATAGTGTACTAAGTAGATTTAGAACTACCCTTACAGAGAAGAATGCTTTAGAAAAGTTATTGCATATCATTAATAATCAGCTATCTGATCATGGTGTATTGGTTCAAAACGGTTCAGCAGCTGTAGATGCTTCTATTACCCCTACCCCTAGACGCCCTAAAGGTAAAAAAAGCTACGATCTGCATGAAGATGGAACCATAACCACAGCTGAAAGTTATCAAAAAGGAGTAGATCCAGAAGCAAGTTGGATAAAAAAAGGCCATCATCTCTACTATGGCTATAAGCGGCATGTTCTTGTGGAAAGCAAAGAGGGGTTGGTGCTAGCCGTAGGTACCACAAAAGCATCTAGTCATGATAGTGGGCATTTACAGGTATTATTGGATAAAGTAAGGCTAAAATCAGGCAGCAGACTCTATGCAGATAAAGGCTATAGCGGGTCGCCCAACGAAAATTTACTAAAGAAAAAGAAGTTAAAATCAGCTATTCAGAAAAAAGGGGCTAGAAACAATCCTTTATCACCCACTGCTAAACGGTTTAATAAATTAGTATCTAAAACGCGCTATAAAGTAGAACGGGTATTTGGAAGTATTAAAAGTTGGTTCCGTAGCTCAGGAGCCAGATATATAGGCCTTGCTAAAACCCATACGCAACATGTTATGGAGGCAATAGCCTATAACTTATATAGGTCCCCAAACATCATATTAAGAGGTATCTAGGGGAATGGTGTGTCCAAAATAGATTGAAAATGACTAAAAAATCAGTAAATAAATAGTTTTATACCACTATAACATCAAATATGGCAAGGAAATAACCCTGGAAGATTAATCAAAATTATACCTTCAACCTATCACAACGGCCTCAAATTTTTATTTTTTTTGAAAATAAAATTATTAACTCTTATTTATTTACTTGACTAGCAGCACTATAAAAAAATCTCGTATCTGTTCAACACTATGGCCATAGTGATAAAATGCCCCTGTAAAAAGTTTCGAAATAGAAGCCACCCCTTGCAGATGATTGGGAAAAACAGATTCCTTTGAAGCCCGCGCAGCGGGCGACTTCTGTTTTTCCATCTGTAAGGGGTGGGTTCCGGAACTTTTTGCCGAGGGCTTGATTTTTTGTCCACTTTTTTATCAAGAAAAAAGTGGAATACAATTCATTATTAACCAGTGACGTGAATAGATACAAAATCTCTCTGCTATAAAAAAGTAGCGGTAGGGGGGTATGTTCTTGAAGATGCGATGCGTAGCAAATTGGCTTGGTTGGGTTTGTAGCGGTGCTGGCTCTATTGAGTTAGATCAGTAGGGTCATAAGTTTTAAAATGCATGACTGTTTCCCCAGCTATAGGTAATATGTAAAGAGCGGTTAAGTACTCTTTATTTTCTATGACTTCAATATAACCACCATGCGCCCGCACAATTTGTCTACTTTCTGCTTGATAGAGCTGTTGTTCTGTTTTGGGTAGGTAAACAAGTGTGGCTTCATCTGTGCTATCATATATTGGCTGTGCATGTTGTATGCTAGTATCTGTGCTGATAAAAAAGGCCAATGCAGGTAGGGTAGTGGTTTGCTGGTCCGTTTGTATAGCGTTTGCATCACGGTAGCGGAGCATGGTATCCATAATTGTTAAGGTAACTATATGATCTGTAGCTTGTTCACTCTTACTGGTTGCCAATAAGTTTATAGTTAAAAAACGTTCAAACAGCTCTGGATCTGTTATCAACTGTTTTGCCTCTGTTTGGTTGCGCAAGAGTAGTTGCATAGGTTCCCCTAATGTACCAATGGTACTATGTACTTTTAAGATAATAGGTTCAATGGCTACTGGTTGGATAGCCTGCTTATTAAGCTTTAGGCTGTACGCTTCTTTGGCGCTTTGTAGCAATAGGCTGCTGAATTCACTGAGTTTTTGTATAAAGCTGTTGACATCGTCTCCAAGCTTTTGTTGCCCTTGTGCATAGAGGTATTGACAAGGTGCTTTGAGTGCTTCACCAATGGTTTGTAACATTTCGCTGCCATAGGTAGGGTCTAGCCTAGACCAGTTCACTTGGCTATAGATAGATTCTAGGGCTGCTTTGCGCTCGTAGCTTCGAGCTAGTGCTATAACGCCAAGTTTTACATTTGCTCTATTACGTAGGCATGTATACAGGCTAAAGCCTATCAATGCGGCTACTCCAGTAGCTACAGCAAAAATGATTTCTATAGAAATTTCGTTATAATAGGACCAAAATAGATGCCAAAAAGGAATATGAGGGGGGATGTATTGACGATGTACCAGTATGGTTAGCACCAGCATGCCAATTCCTATTTTGAATGATAAGAGGACAATACCCAGCCCTATGCTGGTGATGACCAGTGCGCAAACCATAGGGCTAAAGTGACCCAGTTTTGCAAACTGTATTGAGGAAATAAAAAGTAATAGCCATAACAGCCCAGGCCATATACTATGTAGCATGGAGTTGCCTCCTGGTTTATAGGAGTGCAAAGCTGGATAAATGGCTAAGAGGGTCCCAATAGCCATTACAGCTATATACCAATAGCTATAAGTAAAAAAATATGATTTCTCCATACACCACAAGGCTACAAATGTACTACTGATTAAGTAGATACCCAGCGATATAAAAGTAGTATGCTGCTTTGGAAAAAGGCTTTCCCAATATTTTTTAGTTGATAAAGCCTTACATTCTGCTATACACCTTAACCACCAGCGCTTGGTTTCCTGGTTTTGTAGCTCTAGCGGACTACGGTCTTTGATCCCTATCCAGCCGGTATTGGGATGTTTTGGGAGTAGATAATGGCCAAAAATAAGCGTACAAAAGCTAATCATCATAGCAATGGCTAGGTTTACATTGGCTTGGTGGTAGGTATAAGTGTGGACAAATCTTGAGTATAATACAAAACAGCCAGAGATAGTCATAGCTATGAGTACAACTGTTCTGTGGGGTCTAAAGCCTAAAATAGCCATGGTCCACGGAATGCTTACAACAGGTATGTATATTTCCGTTCCTTTGGCGATAAGTTTATAAATGTTGCCCTTGTAAGCTAGTGCACTATATAAGGCTAGTATGCCAATCAGCAGAATGGCTATTCTACCTGCTTTCAACTTTTTAATGGATGCATTTGCTCCTTGAAAAGATGTTGTTGGTAATAAATCATGGACAAAAACAACTGATAACAAATGTAAAGCAGAGTCAATCGTGGACATAAGTAGGGCAAGGACTGTAATCATTATGATCGCTTTTATACCTGGAATTTGGGTCAGGTTAATTAGATAATTAATTACATCTTGTTTGCCTTTTAAGGTATGTCCCCCTAGATGCAACGCGATGGCTATGCATAATACCAATAGGCTGATACAAAAAAGTGTGATCGCTCCACTAGTAAAGACTTTTTTAGCTTTCGGCATCGATGTGGAAATATATAGTCTTTGTATATACAGTGGCGCAAGAATAACTAATAATACACGAATCCCATAGAAGAAATATTCTTTTAGTGATTGGGTTGAAAATATATACCTATAGTCGGTAAACTGTGTGAGTTGTTTCAAGCCTGTCCATCCCTCTGCAAGAGATATTTTAGCATAGCGCAGTAATAAAAAAGCAATTAAAGGGAATGTACACCCAAAACAGAGAAATTGAAAAACGTCGGTCATAGCAATTGATCTGGCCCCACCAAATGCTGCATATAGAATAACCACCAATCCTGTAGCAATAGGAAGCCACTGGGTAAGGTCTTCTTTCATATCTGAAAGTGTAAAATGAACAATTCCTAGTACAGCCTTAAGTTGTGCTACGACCAAACCCAACATAACCAGCACCACGGTAGCGGCTGTGATTTTACGTACTATGGGACCATATAGCTTACCAATAGACTCCGCTATGGAAAAATCTCCTAAAAACTCAGCCATACGCACTATGAGTACTCTGGCCCCCAAATAGGTTGCTAAGAAAAGGATTAGGAAAGCTACTAGGTCTTTAAAGCCAAGAAAATAGTAGTCAGATATGTCACCTAAAACGCCTACATGCGCCACGCTGGCGACCAAGGAACAAACAATAACAAAGGTAGACAACTCATTGCCTAGTGCATAGTCCCTAAATGTTTTGATGCCTTTAGCGTGGTAAAGACCAATCAGGATGTTTAATACTAAGAATAAACTTACAATTACTAAATCGATTTGCATAGCATTATTTGTTTGTAGATGGATGATGCAACTACTGCAAGCTTTAAATTTAATACCAATAATGGCAACTTTGCAAGTGGAGTAGGGTTAAAAAGTATACTTTGACACACTTAAACCCTTTCAATCGATGCACCTAGGGCATTGAGGCGTTGGTCAATGCATTCATAGCCTCGATCAATTTGACCAACGTTTTCAATTATACTGGTTCCTTCTGCAGCTAGTGCAGCAATTAACAGCGCAATACCTGCTCTAATATCACTTGAACTCATATGGACGCCACGTAGCTTGTGGCTATTACCTAAGCCTACTATATGTACTCTGTGTGGATCGCACAACACCAGTCTTGCCCCCATTTCAATCAAATGGTCTACAAAAAAGAGCCTGCTTTCAAACATCTTCTGATGGATTAAAATATGGCCTTGTGCATGTACGGCAGTTACTACTGCAATACTGAGTAAATCAGCGGGTATGCCTGGCCAAATTGCATCGTAAAGGGTTACGAGGTTTCCATCCATCTCTGTTTGAATAGCATAGCAGGGTTGCGCTGGAATATGCAATGTGTTATGTTGTTTTTCTAGACGAATGCCCAACTTTTCAAAACAATACCAAACGGGTGCAAAAAGTTTAATAGGAACATCTGTAATGGTTAGGGTTGATTGGGTGGCTGCGGCTAGCCCAATAAAGCTGCCAATTTCCAACATATCTGGTAAAATGGTATGTGTTGTGCCGCCTAGTGTTGGCACTCCCTCTATCGTTAAGCGATTAGAACCAATACCTGTAATGTGCGCACCCATGGCCACCAGCATATGGCAAAGTTGTTGTATATGCGGTTCACAAGCTGCGGGGTAAATAGTGGTTTTGCCTTGAGCCATGCTGGCAGCCATGATCACATTAGCTGTGGCCGTTACTGATGCTTCTGGCATCAGTACATCAGCTCCTTTCAATGCATTGCAGGAGACCATCCAAGTTGCTTGACCCTCCTGGTAGTGAAAAGCCACACCTAGTTGCGTGAGTCCTTCAAAATGGGCATGCAAGCCCCTGCGTCCAATTCGATCTCCTCCAGGTTTGGCTATAACTACTTTCTTGAAACGGATGAGGAGGGAAGGCAGCAACATAATAGAGCCCCTTACTTTAGTGTATTCCTGACGAAATGCTGCTGTAACCATCGTATCTTCTTTGAGATGCGCAGCACAAAATTGGTAGCTTCCATTGCCCAATGGGCTAATTTCCACCCCCAAAAGGGTCAGTAGCCTCATCACACTCTGAACATCGGCAATAGCTGGAAGATTGTGTAGGGTTACTACTGTATCAGTCAGTAAGGTGGCACATATTACCTGCAATGCTTCATTTTTGGAACCTTGTGGCTTGATAATACCAGATAACTGGCGTCCCCCATGGACAATAAATTTACTCATCTGTCGCAATTAAATTGTATAAGGCTTCTTTTGAAGCTCGCTTATGGTCAGGAATTTGTAGGACCTATACTTGCCACGCTTATAGTTGGACTACTTTTTATTGTTATTTGATTTTAGGTAATGTTTGTTTCTAGCTTTTTGACCATTTGCTCCTTCATCGGGCAGGGTGCGTATGATTTCTACATCAAGTCTTGTACCATCTGGTAGCATTCGCTTGATGTCTTGCATGATTCTTTCATTATTGATATAATCGTTGTTCCATGTGCTACTAAAGCGACGCATGAGTTTCCCAACTGCTATAAGCAGCTGTTCTTGCTCTTTAAGTGTGGGTAGGGTAGTTATTTTTTTGAGGAGTGATTCCATATGTCTTCCGTAATATTTGTATCTGATCAGCTGCATAAAGGGCATATGTACATACTGCTGTTGGCTATTTTCTCGCTTAGCAGGTTTGGGGTTAGGGCTATCAATATCTAGTTTGTAGTCCGATAGTATGAAAAGATCATCCCACCGTTTTTGTGGTGATGTAGCATTGGGATTGACCACTTCCATGAGCTTTACAATACCATAGGCTTTTTGTGTGCGAATGGCTTTGTCTTCAATGGTTGCAAGCTGTTCCATAAGCTTTTGTATGTTTCTGCCATATTCTTTAAGCATTAAGGGCGATCGAATTGTATTATAGTCGTACATTTTGGGTGATTGGGTTATTTAATAAAATATATATTGGTTAGCTTCTATGTTGAAGATAAGATTTCTAACTTTGCATAGTTTAGCAAGAGGGTCTTTTCTCCAAATTTATGAAAAAGAATAATGGCTTTACGCATACCTTCAGTTTCTACTAACTTCAAAACTTTTCCTATACCGAAGTGGTGGTGCGCCACCGAGTGGCCAACTTGTAGGGCAGTTAGATCAGTAGCAGGCTGATGAACTGAAGTAGGTTTCGAAAGTGGTCTAACAGAGCTGCTTGGCTTTGCTCTATGCTTTTGGATCGGCTGGGCAGCAGATAGAAAAGTTTTAGCGGTTGTTTTAGTGGTTGTATATCCTCCCATTTCTTTTAAAAAACGACTAGGCTGAACGTTGGTTAATTTTCCAAATCGGTACCTGCTGAGCGCGTGAGATAGGGTTAACTTGCGTTGTGCACGGGTAACCGCTACGTAAAAGAGACGCCTTTCTTCTTCTAAGTCTGCTTTGCTGCCCAACATCATAGCAGAGGGAAAGAGCTCTTCTTCCATGCCTACAAGATATACATATTTGAATTCTAAGCCTTTAGAAGCATGAATGGTCATGAGTGTCACTGCATCTTCATTTGGATCATTCTTATCTGCACTGGTCAGCAATGCGATTTCTTGTAAAAAACTACCTAGGCTTGGATCATTATTTTCAGGATCGTCTACAAATTGTTTGATGCTATTGAGCAGCTCTTGGATATGCTCATAGCGGGTTAGTCCTTCTACCGTTTTATCTTCATGCAATTCCTTGAGCAGGCCAGATGCTTTGGCCATATAGGCGGCTATAGTATAAGCATTTTCGTTGGCTAGTTTTAGAGTAGCCGTATCAATGAGTGTCACAAAACGGGAGACAGCGGTGGCAGCAGCGCCGCTTAAAAAATCATTCGGGTGATGCAGTACCGACCATAGGGGGCATGCTTTTTCGGCTGCAGTAGAAAATATTTTTTCAATAGTAGTGGGTCCAATGCCCCGTTTGGGGAAATTAATAATCCTTCTAAAAGCTTCTGTATCATTATGGTTTACGACAAAACGCAAATAGGCTAAAAGGTCTTTTACCTCTTTTCGTTGATAGAAAGAGAGGCCGCCTATGATGCGGTAAGGAATGTTTTTTTTACGTAATGCCTCTTCAAAATTACGAGATTGGTTATTGGTACGGTATAGAATCGCAAAGTCTCGATAGCGTAATTGGGCTGTTAGTTTTTCTGCCACCATTTTATCTACTACCAATCGACTCTCCTCCATATCTGACATGGCCCTGAACACTTGAACCGGTTCTCCTAGCGGATTGGCTGTCCAAACCTTTTTTTTGAGCTGCGTTTCATTGTGGCTAATGATACGGTTGGCCACATCTACAATATGCCCTGTAGAACGGTAGTTTTGTTCCAGTTTGATCATTTGGTGGTTGGGGTAGTCATGAGCAAAATGCAGAATGTTATGAATATCTGCACCTCTGAATGCATAAATGCTTTGTGCATCATCTCCTACTACGCAGATATTCTGATGGTGGGCCGCTAGTTTTTTGGCAATACGGTATTGCACCAAATTGGTATCTTGAAACTCATCAATCAATAGATAACGAAATTGTTCTTGGTATTTTGTACTTAATGCAGGGTGGTCATTTAACAACTTATAGGTTTGTACGAGTAAATCATCAAAATCCATTGCACCAGCTTGTACACAGTGGCGGGCATATCTTAAAAAGATCTCACTGAATCTTGGCATACGCATATAGCTATCTTCCTTTTGATAGGTTGGGTCTGCTGCGTAAGCCTCTGGCGTGATCAACCTATTTTTAGCATGAGAAATACGCCCCAATACCACTCCTGGCTTATATACCTTATCGTCAAGCTCCAATGCTTTCGTGATTTGTTTGATGAGTGATTTGCTATCATCTGTGTCGTAAACACTAAAATGGGAGGGATAGCCCAAGCTGCTGGCTTCTCGCCGCAATAATTTCATAAAGACACTATGAAAAGTGCCCAGCCATATTGCCTTGGCCTCATTGCCCACTATGTCGGTTATACGGTGGCGCATTTCACCAGCCGCCTTATTGGTAAAGGTTAAAGCAAGGATCTGATCAGCTGTTGCTTTTTTTTCTTTAAGGAGATGGGCTATTCTGGCGGTTAGTACTTTGGTTTTGCCTGAGCCAGCACCTGCCACAACAATTGATGGCCCTTCTGTATGGATGACCGCTTTTTTTTGCATTTCATTAAGCCCATCAAGATAGGCTGGCTGCATAGCTGGTTCCATTGTGATGACCATGTTACTTTTAATATTTGATGAAATCTAAGCAAATATGCTTGTGATGGCTGTAAGTTTGTAAATTTAGAGATTATAATTATACCTGGCAATTGGTTAAATAAGTAGGCAAGCAATTTAATAAATAGTTGGATAAAGGACAAGCAAGGGCTTATAATGGACTCAAAAAACGGATAAAAAAAGATGGTTGTACAAGATGCGCATGTCAATATAATAGCTTTTTATATTGGCATTTTACTATTACGAACATAGCGTTGAAACGCATACATGTCAATGACTCAGTTTAGACCTGTAGTAGTTCTGGAATCACTATGCCTGCTTCATTTATTTCCTTCAGGATTACTTTACAGAGTTTATTGGCTAATGGTTCTTGATAGGGAAGTTGTACCCGAATGTAATTTTCCGTAAACCCTTCTATAACCTCATCATCTGCACCATATTCAAATAAAACCGTAGCAGTATGACCCAGGTGTTGGCTATAAAAGTGTCTAAGCTTTTTGTCCGAAAGGATCCGGAGCATTCTGGCCCGTTTTACCCGTTCTTTTTGGGGTACTACATCAGTCATGCCAGCTGCTATTGTATTATCGCGTTCTGAGTAAGGAAATACATGTATATAGGCAATAGCCAATTCATTTAAAAAATGATAGGTTTCTAAGAAATCTTCTTCTGTTTCACCTGGAAATCCAACTAGTACATCTACCCCTATGCAACAAGTAGGCATTTGTGCTTTTATATGGGCTATACGTTCCTGGTAGAGCGTTGTTAAGTAGCGACGGCGCATGCGTTTTAGAATCTTGTCGCTACCAGATTGTAGTGGAATATGGAAGTGGGGAACAAAGCGTTTGGAGGCAGCGACAAAATCTATAATCTCCTTGCGGAGCAAATTGGGCTCAATAGAGGAAATGCGAAAACGTTCTATCCCTTCTACTGCATCTAAGGCTTGAATCAACTCAAAAAAATTGGTTTGTCGTTTGGCATCAATGATACCAAAATCTCCTAGGTTGACGCCAGTTAAAACAATTTCTTTTACATTTTGCTTAGCAATCACTTGGGCTTGTGTGACTACTTCTGTAATGGTGGCACTTCTGCTAGGGCCTCTAGCCAGTGGTATCGTACAAAAAGTACAGGCATAGCTACAACCATCCTGTACTTTCAGAAAAGTCCTGGTGCGGTCTCCTATAGAGTAAGCAGGGGAGAAGGTTAACTTTTCTTTGATAGAGGCCACTTGTATGGTGGCTAATTCGTCTGATTTTTTTTTATGCCAATCGGTAATCCAATCCAGCAGTTTAAACTTTTCATGTGTACCGAATACCGCATCCACGCCTGGTATCGTTGCAATCTCTTCTGGCTTGAGTTGTGCATAGCAGCCTATTACAATAACAAAGGCCTCTGGTGCAGCTTTTAGTGCTTCCCTAACAATCTTTGCGCATTTATGATCTGCATTTTCTGTGACAGAGCAAGTATTTAAAACAAAAACATGCGGACGTTGTGCCAAGGTTACCGTCACAAATCCTGCTTCCGTAAACAATCGGCCAATCGCGGAGGTCTCAGAAAAATTTAATTTACAACCTAAGGTATGAAAAGCAACTTTTTTCATTCAGTTTTTCAAGTAAGGCATTGATAGGCTACTTTTTGCTTGATAAAAAAGTAGCGAAGCAATCGTTTTATTGCCGCAGTAGGGCCAGCAAGCAGCATAAGCGCTAAGTTAATCATTTTATCTTCTATATGGTAATCACCACTGTTATTTTCCCTTATTATAGCAAGTGATACAATGCCCCTGTAAAAAGTTTCGAAATAGAAGCCACCCCTTGCAGATGATTGGGAAAAACAGATTCCTTTGAAGCCCGCGCAGCGGGCGACTTCTGTTTTTCCATCTGTAAGGGGTGGGTTCCGGAACTTTTTGCCGAGGGCTTGATTTTTTGGCCACTTTTTTATCAAGAAAAAAGTGGAATACAATTCATTATTAACCAGTGACGTGAATAGATACTATCTATATCGGGCCAGACTTTTTATCGAAGGAGATAAGGGGCCCAGCCACAGGCGTGTATAGAATACTATAATACTTCTGTGTCCATCAGATGACACCATTAGACTTGAATTGCTATATTAGCTGTATCTTTACTTCCCTATGCTACTTTCAGCCACACTACCATCCCAAACCTTTGCATTAGCTATTTTGTCTTCTTGTAGTGCCAAGCGATAGACCTGATCTACAGAATCTACATAGTGAAATATTAAATTTTCACGGTAAATTGCTTTGATCTCTTGTACATCTTTTTTGTTTTTGCTGCTGAGTATAATCTCTTTCATGCCCACACGTTTTGCAGCTAAAATTTTCTCTTTGATACCGCCTACTGGTAGCACTTCTCCACGTAAGGTAATCTCTCCTGTCATGGCCAAAGCGTCTTTTACCTTTTTTTGCGTATAGAGAGAGGCCAGTGAGGTAAAGAGGGTAATCCCTGCAGAAGGACCATCCTTTGGTACTGCGCCAGAGGGAATGTGAATGTGTAAATCATAATTTTCAAAGACCCCATGCGATATGTCCAGGTATTGGTCATTGGCCTTTAGATAAGAAAGGGCAGTCATGGCAGATTCTTTCATCACTTCTCCTAAGTGGCCAGATAAATTCACCCTGCCTTTCCCTTTACTTAAAACAGATTCTATAAAAAGAATTTCACCGCCAGCTGCTGTCCATGCCAAGCCAACGGAAACACCCGGAAGGGGTGTGGTTTGGTAAGGCGTCTGGTCAAATGGTTCTGGACCTAGTAAAGCCAGCACATCTGATTGTTTGATTTTTTTCGTATAACTTTCCCCTAAAGCAATGGATTTAGCTGTCTTTCTACAAATATTGGCCAATTGACGCGATAGCTCACGTACACCAGATTCACGGGTATAACTTGCTATAACAGTAGCCAAGGCATCATCTTGTATAGCCAGATCAGTGGCTTTAAGGCCATGCTCTTTTCTTTGCTTGGGGAAAAGATACTTTTTAGCAATCTCTATCTTTTCTTCTAAAAGATAACCACTTACGTCAATGACCTCCATTCTGTCCTGTAAAGCAGCTGGAATGCGGTCCATAGCATTGGCAGTGGCTATAAACAAAATATTAGAAAGATCATAGGGTACTTCTAAAAAGTTGTCTACAAAAGCATTGTTTTGCTCTGGATCGAGTACTTCTAGTAGGGCAGATGCTGGATCTCCACGCATGCCATCTATTTTATCTATTTCATCTAATACAATAACAGGATTGGAGGTACCACTCTTCTGAATGTTATAGATGATTTTACCAGGCATGGCGCCAATATAGGTCTTTCTATGACCACGTATCTCAGCCTCATCATTTAACCCACCTAGTGCAATGCGGGCATATTTTCTACCCATTGCTTTTGCAATAGACTTGCCTAAAGAGGTTTTACCAACTCCAGGAGGACCACATAAACATAAAATAGGCCCTTTCATGTCTTTTTTTAGCTGTAAAACAGCTAAATACTCTAAAAGACGTTCTTTTACTTTTTCAATACCATAATGATCTGCATCGAAAATCTTTTTAGCTCGGTTCAAGTCTAGGTTATCTTTGGTATAGCTTTCCCAAGGAAGGTCTACCAGCAGCTCTGCATGGTTGATGCTAATCGAATAATCTGGACTATGTGGGCTGATCCGCTCCGCTTTTTCCAATGCTTTTTTAAAGTAATCGGCTACTTCTTTAGGCCATTGTTTTTTATTGCCTTTTTCACGCAATAGATCGATTTCATCAGAAAGGTCATTTTCGCCTAGTTCATCTTGTAGTACTTTAACCTGCTGCCTTAAGTAATAATCCCGTTGCTGTTGACTAATATCAGAATGTACTTTGTCCTGAATCTCTTTTTTAAGCTCTGAAATCTCTAATTCCCTAAGCAGGTGCTTTAAAAGTAGGTTGGCACGTTTGGTGCTATTGTTGGATTCTAGTAGCTTTTGCTTGTAGTGGATGTCGGTGTTTAAATTAGAAGCTAAAAAATAGGTAAGAAAGTCTAGGCTTTTAATGCTGGTGAGTACCGTTTGTGCTTCACTAGAAAGATCAGATCGAAATTTGAGGATTTTAATGGCAACATCTTTTAGAGATTGCATAAGCGCCAGCACCCTTTTATCCTCTTTATAGGGTTGGTCTTTGAGAAGTTGAATGGTAGCTTCTAGCCCAGATGGCTCTGTAAAGAGTTGAATCGTTTGAAATCTTTGCTTGCCATGCACCAAAGCAATCGTTCTACCATTTGGCAAACTGATGATTTTAATAATTTTGGCCAGTGTGCCTATTTTATAAATGTCTGTTTGCTTGCCTTCAAAGGTTTCTGGATTGCGTTGTGCAACGATGCCTAATAGGCCATCTCTTTCATGTATGGCTTCTATCAAGTGCATGGCTTGCCGTTCCTTAACGGTAATGGGTACAACTACATTGGGAAATAGGACTGTATTGCGAAGCGCCAATAGGGGTACTCGGGTGGTGCAATCAGAGGGTTGTTCTTTTTCGTCAGAGACAATCAACTCTACCATGCCGCCTATGCCATCCTCACCCCATGCAGAAGCAAGCCCTCCATCCATTATCAGTGACTTATTGAAGTACATATATTTGGTTTATCTATAGACCTTCTGCAAAACCTATTTCTAATGGCAATTTTGGTATCGAAGCTTGTCTATGCTCCTCAAATACATCTAGTATGCTGCGGTGCTCGACTGCGTTTCTCCTAAAAATTGCTGATCACAAATAGCTTTTGCAGAAGGCCTTATTATGCTGTATAATACTACAAGCAAATAATGTGCCAGAAAAGTGAAAACAATAGGCTACTTATAATAATTTAGAAATATCATTCCCCAATACATAAAGTGTAAGTAAAAGGATGAAAATCATACCCAATTTTTGGGCGATTTGTAAAAATCTATCGGAAGGTTTTCTGCCAGATAGTGTTTCATACAATATGCATAACGCATGCCCTCCATCTAATGCGGGAATAGGCAACAAATTGGCTAAACCCAACGCGATAGATAAATAGGCAACCAGCATCCAGAATCTATAGCCAATAAATTCATTGCCAAAGCTTTGGGCAATGCCAATGGGACCACTTAAAGATTTTTTCACACTGAGTTTACCTGTGATCAATTTCCAGATGGATAAACACTGCCCCTCCATCAACTTCAATGCTTTTGCTATACCAACGGGAATGGATGCTATAAATGAGTAGTTGAGCTGTTTATAATGATAGGGTGGTTGGGTTAATGCTACGCCTAATCTTTGCTCGTCCATTTGAATCTGAGTAGATTTTCTTACACCATCCCGCAAATAGACGATCTCGACTTCTTGGCCCAAACAAGTTTTAACTATTGCATGGAGCATTTCTATATCAAGAGTAGATTGGCCAGCTAATGCAAGGATTTGATCTCCAGCCATTAATCCTGCGCGTTCAGCGCTGCTGTTTGGACTAACGGATTGAACCACACAAGGATAAATAGGTCTTAACAAAAGGCCTTTTTTGATATCTGATAAATTTTCTATGGCATTTTCTGTAATGGGCAGCCTTAGGAGTGCTCCATCTCTATGAATGGTATAGTAGCTTTTACTGCGCAGCAAAAGATTGGGTGAAATCGTATCGTTAAAATCTTCAAAATCTTCTCCATTGATTTGAATAATCTTATCCCCTGGTTTAAAACCCATTTGTATGGCTAGTGCATTGGGCATAATGCCATATTTATTTACTTCATCTTTAGGCAAATAGGTATAGCCGATCAGATAGGTTAAACCAATCCATATAAGGATACCACTGATCAGGTTAAAAGCAATACCCCCCAATATGGTGATGAGCCGTTGCCAAGCTGGCTTTGAACGGAACTCCCAAGGTTGTGGGCTATTTTGCAAATGATCGGTAGTTAATGACTCATCCACCATGCCTGCAATTTGAACCGCCCCGCCTAAGGGAATCGACCCTAGAGCATATTCTGTTTCACCCCATTTTACTTTAAATATTTTGGGTGGGAAGCCAATCATGTAGCTGTTGACGCGCATTTTAAATAACTTGGCAAAAAGCAGATGGCCTAATTCATGGATGCCAACCATGATGAAGAGTGCTGCTAAAAATTGAATTGTCTTAATAAGGAATGCCATGTAGTATCAGTAAATAGTAAGCGTTATGTCCATAACAGTCCATAAATATAAGGATTTTTTTCTTGTTTTGGAGTGGTATTGCCAGAAGGCTAGGTGGATGCTAATGATAGAACCCTTATAAAATATAACTACTCAAATCTTTCCGTTTTATTAACCCAGCTAGTGCTTCTTGAACCATTTCTTTGGTGATTGTAATAGCTGTATGGGGGGCGATGGTATCGGGCACGTCGAATAGTATAGGGGTTAATAGATGGCTCATTACTGTTTGCAACCGCCTGGCACCAATGTTTTCTATCTCTTCATTGAGTAGATAGGCGGTAGCTGCAATTTCTTGTTTGGCTTCTGGGCTAAATATTAGGCTAACCTTTTCTACTGATAACAGCGCCTGGTATTGGATGGGTAATGCGCTTTTAGGTTCATCTAGAATCTTATAAAAATCCTTTTCTGAGAGGTTTTCTAATGTTACACGAATGGGAAAGCGGCCTTGTAATTCTGGAATGAGGTCAGATGGCTTGGCCATATGAAAAGCACCGGCTCCAATAAAAAGAATATGATCTGTTTCGATAGGGCCGTGTTTGGTTTGTACCGTACTCCCTTCTACAATGGGTAAAAGGTCGCGTTGCACCCCTTCTCGACTTACACCTGGGTTATTTCCTGGTCCGGTATGGGCAATTTTATCAATTTCATCTATAAAAATAATACCGGTATTGCTGGCTCTGGCTAAGGCTTCTTCTTTAACCGCATGCATGTCAATGAGCTTGGCCAGTTCCTCTGCTAATAATAGCGTACGTGCTTCTGCAATGGTTACTTTTCTTTTTTTAGTTTGCTTAGGTAAAAAGCTACTGAGCATATCTTGAAAGTTCATTACAAACCCTTCTTCCATAGCAGGCCCCATACCTAGATTATTTATATTACCAGAAGGAGGCACTTTGGCTACTTTAATCTCTATTTGCTGTTGATCCAGTGCGCCACTGCTGAGCTTTTCACGAAAATGCTCCCGAGTAGCATAGCTGCTTTGCTCTGTGCATGGGCCTGTTGTGCTTTGTGGATGAAGCGGAGGCAGCAATATATCTAAAATAATTTCTTCTACTTGCTGAGCCGCCTTGTGTTGGAGCGCTTCCATTTTTTCTGCCTTTACCATGGCGATAGCACGTTCCACCAAATCCCTGACCATGCTTTCTACATCACGCCCCACATAGCCTACTTCTGTAAATTTAGAGGCTTCTACTTTCGTAAAGGGAACTTTTGCAATTTTAGCCAATCGCCTAGCTATTTCTGTTTTGCCAACGCCAGTGGGCCCAATCATTAAAATATTGTTTGGAATAATATCCTCTTTGAGCTGTTCCGTAACTTGCATTCTGCGCCACCTATTGCGTAGTGCAACTGCAACGTTGCGTTTGGCTTCTGCCTGACCGATAATATATTTATCAAGCTCTTGTACAATTGCTTTGGGTGTGAGGGCGTGTGGATCGGTTGACATCATTTCTAGTTGGTTGGTCTATACAAGCTGCGCAATACCGTCTTATGTTCACGACGATAGGGCCGTTCTGTTGGCATCTAGCACTGCTTAAATTTACTAATTTTTGTCTTGTTTTTAAGCACACAAGCACAAAATAAGCGTTTTGAAGTTACCAGTGATCAATAGTTCCCTCGTGCAGACAAGATCAAAACTCTTTTTTCTTCTTCTAATCCTTGATAAATAAGCCTTTCTTTTTTATTTATCATTCGGGACCATTGCCCATACAAATCGTATTTTAAAGCCTCAGGCTTACCTGTACCCCCAATGGCGTCAACTTAAGGAATTTATTTTATTTTTTTACTCAGCATTGTGGTTGAAAACGCATTTTTTCTAGTTTTTTAAGGAACTTCATTACACGCCTGTGGCTTGGGCCCCTTATCTCCTTCGATAAAAAGTCTGGCCCGATAGTAAATAGCTGAATCGATATCTTTTTCAGCGGGAAAATCGTGAACTCAGCCCGCAAGCGGGCTTCACACAGACGATTTTCTAATCCGCTGAAAAAGATATCGCTCAGGTGTTAGTATTTTACTAGAGCGCCATTTTTTATCGAAGGAGACGCGGGGCTGATAATGATAAGAAAATCTATTGTGGCCGCCGATAAAGGAATGCGGTACTTCAGTAAAGCGGAAGTCTTTAAACAATCTGTTTTTCAGCGGATTAGAAAAACAGCCTGTTTGCAGCCCACGAAGTGGGCAAGTTCTGTTTTTCCCGCTGAACAATAGATTGTTTCATTGTCTTTACTGCGTGCCAAATCTTTTATCGGCGGCCATAAGTGCTGCGTATACCAATACTCCATGTAAAAAATGCTATTCTATTTAATAGTCAATAGATGTAAATAAATGATCTATGTTTACAAATCCAATAAAAACCATACAACACCCTCCTTTTTTGGCAGAGGTTGTTGCGTACTTAAATAAGTCTAATAGCCTGAAGAAAAGGCGCCTGTTGATATTTCCCACATGGTTGTCTATTGATTATTTTCAAACTTTGTGGACGCAGCAAGCTGATTGTTTGACTTTGCCTGAGTGGATGCTGATGCATAGCAAGCTGGCTCCCCTACCTACTTTGGCTTTGTTGAGCAGACTGCATAAACTAGCGCAGCATATTTTCAATAGAGCGGAATCCTTCGAGCAATTTTATAGTTGGGGGACTACTCTTTTAGAAGACTTTAATAAGATAGACAGCCACCTGGTCAATGGAACTGCGTTGTTTGCAGCCTTAATGCAGCACAAGCAACTGACCAGCGATGGATTTGTAACTCAACTCAAGGTTGGAACGCTACCACTATTTCAACAAAAAGAAGACCCTGTTTTTTGGAAACAATTGCCCCTGCTATATCAAGCTTTTAGAGAAAAGCTTATAGCGGAAGGTAAAGGGTATGAAGGGTTATGCCATAGCATGGCCCAACCTTTACCGGAAATAATGGATGCCTATCAGGAAGTAATCTTTATTGGATTTAATTTACTAACGCCTGCCCAAGAGCAGTTTATAAGGCAATGTCAGGCAGCTGTGGCGACTACTTTTTTCTGGGATGTTGATCCCCATTATTTAGATAATGGAGTCAATATAGCAGGCCATTACCTGCGTCAGCATAGGGAAAAAAAATGGTTTGACCATACTTTCCCTATGGGTACCTATTTGAATGATCCTAATAAAAAGGTTTTCGCAATAGAAGCATCTACTTCGGTAGCACAGGTGCAAGCAGTGATAGCAGCTTTAGAAGAAAAAACAGATGATGGAAAGCCAAGGTTTTTGCCTAGTCAAACTGCAATCGTGGTAAGTGGCAGCGATCTACTGATCCCTTTATTGGATCAGCTCTCTAACCTATCTATTCCGCTCCATTGTAGGTTGGATTATCCATTCCATGCTACGGTGATCTATACCTTAGTAGAGCAATTGGTAGCGCTTTGGGAAGCCTCTGTTGCAGGGAGTGAGCAAATATATCGCCATATGGCTAATCTCTTGGCATTATGGCATCCATTTGCGGAAGAGACGGTTCAGGCAGAGATCACTGTTATGCGCCAATCACTGGATGCATGTAAGCTAGTCGATCCCTTTGGCTTATGGCTCCATCAAGAAGGGCTGCTTCTCTACTTACAGAAGGGATTAACCTATATCTATACCCATTTTACGGAGACCAAGCAGTTGTTCTTGGAACTGAATAAAGCAGCATTGCATCATCTATTGGATTATATAGAGGGGCTAATGGCAGAAATGACCGACTGTTCCACTGCTTTTTTCTTAAATGGTTTGAAGCAGAGTAAGGTGCACTTCCATCAAGCAAACGCTTTAACGGGGCTCTATATTGTGGAGGTCTCCTACTCCCATAACTTAGATTTTGAACATATTTTTTTTCTGAATATGAATGAAGGGAGCTTCCCTAAGCTTACCCGTAATGACTCCTTTTTACCCTATAGTCTGTGTTATCATTTTGGGTTACCGTTGGTAGATAAAGTAGCAGAACATACAACTGCTTATGGCTTTTATAGATTGCTGCAGCGTGCTCAAGTTGTTTATTGTTATTATGCTCAAAAAAATCATTTAGATGGTTCTGGTGAAATGAATCGACTGTTGATACAATTGACTTTTGATAGTAAGTTAACCATAACACAGTCATGTCATGCCCTGCAGTTGTTCAAAAGGCCAATAGCTGCTATATCTATTGACAAGGATAGTAAAGTGATGGAGTTATTAGATAGGTTTCTCGGCCAGGAAGCTGCTTCCATCCTGACGCCTTCTGCGTTAACTACGTATTTGTCTTGTCCGCTTCAATTTTATTTTAGCTATTTGCTCCGCCTTAAGCAGGAGGTTGGTGCAACAGATGGCGCAGATGCCATCCAGTTGGGTATAATATTTCATGATGTTATGGCCAGGTTGTACAGCCCTTTTGTAGCGATGCAGGTGGATTCAAAGATGGTCGTACAGCTTAAATCAATAATAAAAACAAGGATAAAAGAAGCTATGGCTGCTCGGGGTGCAGTGTTCAGCACACCTATCTTGATCCATGCGCTACTGGACAAGTTGGTAGCCGGTATGTTGGACTTAGATGACGCAGATGGACCCTTTACCCTTTTGGGTGTTGAGGTAGCCATCAAACACCCCATGGTTTTAGATAGCAAGAGAAAGATCTGGCTTGGTGGTGTATTAGATCGTATAGATAGGCACAACCAGGTGATCCGTATTATAGATTATAAAACAGGATTGTCCAATTGCAAAATATCCAGTATAACCAGCCTGTTTGATCCTACTAAAATTAAAAAAAACAGAGCTGTTTTTCAGCTGTTTTTTTATGCTTGGCTTTTTCAGTCGCTACACGGAGCTGATTACCAGCAACCGATCATGCCTTACTTGATTTCTATTCGCGAGATTTTTTTGAAGGGTTATGCGCCTGGTATCTTTATGCAACAAGCTAATGGTGGCAAACAGTACCAACGGATCGAGGATGTTCAGGAATATGCACAACCATTTCAAGAAGGGCTCAAGGAGCTGCTGTTAGAGATATTTAACCCTGCAATACCTTTTACCCAAACAGAAGACTTAGAAATATGTCGCTATTGCCCATATGTGCGCATTTGTCAAAGGGATTAGTTGATCTGAACCGTTTTTTGTGTTAACACGATTTAGTTATCTCAAATTTTACATGAAGTATTGGTATACGCAGCATTTATGGCCACCGATAAAAGATTTGGCGCGCAGTAAAGGCAATGAAACAATCTATTGTTCAGCTATTTACTATCGGGCCAGACTTTTTATCGAAGGAGATAAGAGGCCCCAGCCACAGGCGTGTAATGAAGTTCCTTAAAAAACTGGGAAAAATGCGTTTTCAACCACAGTGCTGAGTAAAAAAATAAGACAAATTCCTTAAGTTGACGCCATGGGTTGTACGGTATTGGGGTGTTGGGCGGGATTGAGGACTTAACATAGGCCTAATATCTTAAATACTTCGCGAATACTAGTTTATATAACTTAAGGCCATTGTGATAGAAAACAAAAATTTAATAAAGAGGCGAGCTGTATCTATTGCAATGGTTTCAATTTATGTTAGGTCATATAAAACGAAATTGATGAAATATATATATGTAGTCATCAGGGGGACCTTATTAACTTTTTATGGAATTATGGTCATTGCAGTTTCTAAAGTCCATGCAAAAAATCTTAATGCAGTTAAGAGGGATTATAGAAACTGGGTAGACTATTTGTGCACGAATTGTGATTATCGTGATCATACAGAACCAAAAGATATCTATAAATATGGATGCAAGTGGGGTACCTGGGTCACTTTTCCTAATAAAATAGCAGCGATAGAAGCAAAGGTAGGGCCTTGGAAACCCCCGGAAGCATTGTTTCGTTCTCAGGATTTTATTGCTATGTATAAACATCCTGGTTATTATTGGAAGCATGTTTTGGATTATCTGTCTGATCCGAATTATACTGAAACACAGAAAAAGATAGCAATATATGGCTTAGAAAATTTGTCATACGAGCCTTATTTATCCTTTGCAAAATCATGTTACAAACTCTATAAACACCAACGTCTGAGTGAAGCACTGCTAGAAATGGTATTAAGTTTTGAGTTTCTGCGCATACATCCACTTGTAACAGCACTACGATATAAGTACGAAAAATCTGTTATTGAACCTTTTTTGCGAGAAATACAGTCTTATATAGGTGATACTACGGCTGTTGGATTACAAATTGAAAAAATCTTGTCTGGTAAATTGGCAGAAGACTGGAACCAAAAGAAAGCAAGCAATTATATAGATTATCGAAATCGATTACCTTTCTCGAAGACTATATGTGATGCATATAAAGATTTTGTAAAATATATGAAGACTTGGTGGGAGGGTTGTTTAGAGCCTTATAAGCCTCCTTATTTTCTAATGATTCGTGACCATCCTGGCGATTACTATATGATGGGTGTAGAGTCAAAAGATATAGTAAGGTTTTTAAAAGATCCTACTCATACTAGTATGGAGAAGCGATTGGCTATTTTCGCTATGCAGGAACTATGGGAGACTGCTTATAGTCAATTGATTGAAAGTGCATGTGGTTTGTACTACCTGGATCACGTATCTGTACATCTTATGGAAGACTTACTACACTATAGTTTTCCAAATTTTTGTAAATATCCATTTTATATATTGGATTATAAAGCAGCTCAATATACTTTAAATAAATTTATATCTATTCCTACGCTACCTTGTGGCTTAAAAGAGATGGCCAAAAAAATAAAGGATGGCACATTAGCTACACCTGAAGAGATGGCTTATATAGAAGGATACAGAACGTTTTGTCAAACACACTTTATCTTATATGAAACCATATTACCACTTAAAGACCGTGTGAAGAAACAGCGTCAAGCAGTGAAAAAATAGACTTTATTCTATCACATTAGTATCTATTCACCACTGTGGCAGAAAATACGTTTTTTCTAGCTTTTCGTGAGTATCCATTCATCACTGTGATTACGTTTTTCTGAAAAAGCAAATAGCTGACCAAGTACCCGCCCCGCGTCTCCTTCGATAAAAAATGGCGCTCTAGTAAAACACTAACAGCTGAGCGATATGTTTTTTAGCGGATTAGAAAATCGTCTGTTTGAAGCCCGCTTGCGGGCTGAGTTTACGATTTTCCCGCTAAAAAACATATCGATTCATCTATTTACTATCGGGCCAGACTTTTTATCGAAGGAGATAAGGGGCCCAGCCACAGGCGTGAATAGACACTCACATTATTCCTCTTCTTGTTGCGTTTTATCTATGAGTTGTGGATCCAACACCTTACTGGTTCGTGCGCCTAATAATTTCATTTTTTGTGCTCTGGATACCAAACTTCCTTTTCCATCGTATAATTTTTTAGTAGCCTCTAAATAGTTTTTTTGTGTTAAATCCAATTGGCGTCCTATGTTTTTAATATCTTCTGTAAAAGCAACAAATTTGTCATATAAGGCACCGCCTTGTCTAGCAATTTCTACAGCATTTTGATTTTGATGGGCTTGTTTCCATAAGTTTGCAACGGTGCGCAGGGTGGCTATTAAATTGGAAGGAGATACGATTACAATATTGCGTTCATAGGCTTCGTTAAAGAGCATGCCCTCTTCTTGCACAGCTAGTGCAAAGGCTGGTTCAATGGGTATAAACATTAAAACAAAATCCAAACCTTGCAGGTTATAGAGCGATTGGTAACGTTTCTCGCTGAGTGTTTTAATATGGCGTCTAATAGAGAGAATATGTTGCTTGAGGTGAAAAGTCCGCTCAGGCGTATGTGCATTATTAAAAAATTTTTCATAGTGATTTAAAGATACTTTTGCATCAATCACAATATTTCTGCCTTCGGGAAGGTTAATGATAACGTCTGGTTGAAAGCGCTGGCCATCTTCTGTTGTAATAGAGGGTTGAATCACATACTCTCTATTTTTAACCAGTCCCGATTGCACCAGAATGTTTTCTAAAATAAACTCGCCCCATCCCCCTTGCAATTTTGAATCTCCTTTAAGCGCCTTGGTTAGCCCTTCAGCTTCTTGTGTGATTTTTAGGTTGAGGTCATGTAGTTGTTTGAGTTCGGTCCGTAAAGCCACATTTCTTTCCAAATTTTCTTGGTTATACTGGGTTACTTGTTGTGCAAAGGTCTTAATTTTCTCGCTCAGTGGCGTCAATAATTGTTCCATTTGGAGCTGGCTATGATCTGAAAATTTTTTACTTTTTTCTTCTAAAAGTTCATTGGCTAAATTTTTAAAATGGATGGTGAGTTGGCTTTGGAGTTGTGTAACTGATTGTCCTTGTTCGGCTATTTTGTTTTCTAAATAGCTATTATGTGCCAGAGCAGTGGCTAATTCTTTACTGGTTTGTAAGTGTTGTTCCTGTAAGGTATGGAATTGATTTTGGTTTTCTGATGCATGTTTTTCTAGACCAACAATATTATTTTGTAGGGTTGCAATGGCTACTTTGTATAGAAGGGTTGCGATGCACCATCCGATGATGAAGCCAATGAGGCATGCAATGATACAATAGACTATCAAGGAAGACATAGTAACCCGGTAAAGATATTCATTAGACCAACATTTTTAGGAGTAGTGCAAGGGTCTCCTTTAGTTTGCGTCTATCTACAATCATATCTAAGAAGCCATGTGCCAATAAAAATTCTGCCGTTTGAAATCCTTTTGGCAGTTCTTTGCCTACTGTTTCGCGAATGACACGTGGTCCAGCAAAACCAATCAATGCACCAGGCTCAGCCATATTGATATCACCCAACATCGCATAGGAGGCACTGACGCCACCTGTAGTGGGGTCGGTAAGCAGCGAAATATAAGGAATTTTAGCTTGTGCCAATTGTAGTAATTTGGCAGATGTTTTGGCCATTTGCATCAGTGAAAAACTGCCTTCCATCATCCGTGCACCACCAGATGTGGAGATAATCAATAGGGGGGTTTGGTAGGCCAAACAATGGTTGACCAATTGGGCTATTTTTTCACCTACTACACTACCCATGGAACCGCCAATAAATTTAAAATCCATGCAGGCAATGGCAAGGGGTAGGCTATGGAGCTGGCCATAGGCTGTGCGTATGGCATCTGTTAAGCCGGTTTGCGCTTCTGCTTGTTTGAGGCGTTCTGTATAGGGCCTGTTGTCTACAAATTTAAGCGGATCTGCAGATCGGAAGGTTGGGTTGAGTTCAGTAAACTTGCTCTCATCAAATAAGATGGAAAAATATTCTTTGGACCCAATTGGTAGATGATGGCCATCATCAGGCACAACGTGTAGATTTTCCTGTAATATTTTACTGTGTATAATTTTCCCTTTGGGTGTTTTTACCCAAAGCCCATCGGGGGACTCTTTTTTGGCAGAACTGGGGGTTAGAATGCCTTTCTTTTTTCGTTTAAACCAGCTGAGGTTCTCGTTCATTAAACTCATAAGATCATATAATGGGTGATGATGGCACAACAAATAGGCCTCGTAAGAGATCTAGTGATGGTCCAACCATAGGGCTAAGATACAGTTTTTATCAAAAAAACGATGGGTTGAAAATTTTATCGGTTTTCCGGGCGCATTTGTGGGAAAAATATTACATCTTGAATAGAGTTTGAGTTGGTCATAATCATCGTTAATCGATCTATACCTATGCCAATACCTACCGTTGGGGGCATTCCATAACGTAAGGCTTTTAAAAAATCATGATCTACCACCATAGCCTCTTCATCGCCCCGTTCGCCTAATGCACGTTGTTCTTCTAACCTTTGTTGTTGATCGATTGGGTCGTTTAACTCAGAGAAGGCATTGCAGATCTCTTTACCTGCACATATCACCTCAAATCGTTCTGTTAAAGCTGGATTGTCTCGATGCCGTTTGGCCAAAGGGGACATTTCAACTGGATAATCGGTTATAATGGTAGGCTGAATAAGATGTGGTTCACATTTTTCTCCAAAAATTTCATCTATAATTTTACCTTTAGCTAGATTATCCGCCACATGGACATGGAGTTGATGGGCTACTGTGCGCAATGCTGCTTCATCCATATTGCTTACATCATATCCGGTAAAATAGTGAATGGCTTCAAACATGGTAAAACGCTTCCATGGCCGTTGGAAGTTGATCAGATGGGGACCAAATGGAACCGTTGTATGACCATGTAAGGCTAGTGCTACCCCTTCTACCAATTCTTCCACGTAGTCCATCATCCAGATGTAATCTTTGTAGGCAACATAGAGCTCTACTTGGGTAAACTCTGGGTTATGAAAACGGGACATCCCTTCGTTTCTAAAATCTTTAGCAAACTCATAGACCCCTTCATATCCTCCAATAATTAATCTTTTTAAATAGAGTTCATTGGAAATACGTAAATATAAGGGTATGTCTAGCGTATGGTGGTGTGTGGTGAAGGGACGTGCAGATGCCCCACCATAAACGGGTTGTAGAATGGGCGTTTCTACTTCTAGATATCCTTCACGATGTAAGAAAGATTTAATGGTATGAATCAATTTAGCCCGTTGTTCAAATACTTTTCGTATGTCTGGATTAACGATTAAATCAACATACCTTTGGCGATACCGTTGCTCTGGGTCTGTAAAGGCATCGTGTACTTTTGTACATTCTTTAGTGGCTACCTCTTTGACAATCGGTAAAGGAGCAAGTGTTTTGGTTAACAAGCGCAGGTGGGTGACATGCACCGCTATAGCTCCTACTTGAGTAGTAAAGACAAATCCCTGTACTTCAATGATATCACCTATATCCAGCAACCTTTTAAATAAGGTGTTATAGTCGCTTTTATCTTCTCCTGGACAAATAGTATCGCGCTGTACATAGAGTTGAATGCGTCCACTAGCATCTTGTAGTTCTACAAAGGAGGCTGCGCCCATAATTCTGCGGCTCATTATACGACCTGCCAGTATTACATGGCTATAGTTTGCTTTATCCTCCTCTTTGTAGTGCGCAAGAATCGTCGCCGCTTTGGCATTGATCGGCGCAACAAAGGCTGGATAGGGGTTGATCCCCATCGATTCTAAAAGCGCTTTTTTTTGTGTTCGAATAATGGCTTGTTCGCTCAGTTCTTGCATCGTTTTAGTATAGTTATCAATAAGGTAGCTGGCTATGGACAGGCAACAGCAGTCTATGGCCATGTCGATAATAATCATTCATTAGGGACTTACCTAATTTACACTTTTATTTTTAATAAGTTCTATACTTTTATAGTAACCTTTATTTTGTTTAATTCTTATTTATAGTGCCCGTAGCCAATCGATTATGTGCCAAATTTCTTTATCGGTGGTCATAAGGTGGGGCAGTATGCTCATCATTTACAGACCGCTTTGTGCACGTCTGAGCTAAAATATGTTTTCCTTTATCTTGCTTTTTATTTAAATTTGATTTGGCTATTGATTTTTTGTTGAGAATGTATAAAAGAACCGTTTATCTTATTGTATATCTATTGGTTTGTCCCCTTTGCGTTTTGGCTGAGCCTGTAACCTATCAGGCTGATCGGTTGGAAGGTGATCTGGTCAACGATAAGCCCTGTAAAAAACTAGAAGGAAATGTAGTCTTTACTTTTCCTACCAACGGTATGGTACTGACAGCTGATAAAGCTTATAAATATGATGATCAGGAACTGATAGAAGCAGAAGGTAATGTAAAAATTGTAGACCAACAAGGTGGCGTGATAACGAGTGAGGTGTTAATATATGATTTAGCACAGAAGCAAGCTATATTCGAAAATAATGTAAGTTATGCATCTAAAAAAGCCACCTTTTATACCCCCAAGTTAATTTATAATGTAGAGAAAAGACAAGGCAAATTTTTACAAGGAGGGAAACTGGTACAGGATCAAATGGTTGTAACCAGTAGGATGGGTTTTTATGATGGGGTCAACCATCGGGTTACTTTTTCAAGAAAAGTGGCATTGGTAGATCCTAGTTATACACTCCATTGCGACCAATTGCATTACCATACTGAATCAGAAAGCGCTTACTTTCAAGGAGCTACTAAAATTGTCCATCAAGATGGTGTGCTCACAACGGCTAAAGGAGGCCATTATCTGCTGCCTACAAAACAGCTTATATTTGACCAAGGGACACTGACTACAGAAGCCATCATACTGACTGCCGATCGCTTAGAAATGGTCCATGAGCAAGATTGTCTAGCTACTGGCCATGTTTCGCTTCGTGCGCGAAGGCATGATGCAGTGATTGTTGGTGAGAAGGCTAGTTATTCTGAAAAAGAGAAAAAAGGCGAGATAACGGGCCATCCATTATTAACAAAGGTAGTCCATGATGAGCCCCTCTATTTACGTGCCGATACCTTTGTTGTTTTAGAAAAAAAGATAAAAAATCAACCATCAGAACAAGAAATCCATGCTTTGGATCATGTTAGGCTTTACCAAGAAGAGCTACAAGGCATAGCAGATGGAGCTGTTTATAATACCAGTAAAAATACCATTCATTTACAAAATAAACCAGTTATTTGGTGTAGCAACTATCAGATTACAGGAGAAGCGGTTTACCTGGTTATAGAGGAAGAAGAACAGGTTAAACTATTTGTCGGCAAAGATTTATTTATGGCATCAGCAGATCCAGTTGGCCATTATAATCAAGTAAAAGGGCATAAGATGGTTGCCTCTTTTAAAGAAGGTGCCATTCAAAAAATGTCGATAACTGGTAATAGTGAAAGCCTCTATTTTGCTCTTGGAGATAAAAATGAGTTAATCGGTATGAACCATATCAAGTGTGATAGCATGGAAATGACTATGGTCGATAATGCATTGGAGCAGATGACATGCAAACCACAGCCGCGCGGTAGCTTTTATCCTGCAGAAAAAATTGAAGCAACACAAATGAAATTAGATGGTTTTGAGTGGCATGGAGAAAAATGGCCCACTAAGGAGAATATTTTAGAAGGGCTTCCCAAACATGCAGCAGATAAAAGCTAAACTTCCATTTAGACTAATATCTAGAAATTTAATATCTTTACATGGCGTAGTGGCCTACTACTAGGTTGGCTTTTTTATATTTTGCTCATGCACTTTTCAGTACTGCCTGAAAAGTAAAAAATAGCATATAAATTTCTTTATAAACTTTAGGATTTTTCCATGAAAGAGCATACCATTAACCCATCCCTTATATGCAGACTCAGGTGGCTATTTTTGCTGCCCTGCATTTTAGCAAGCCATGCCCTGCTTGCTACGCCTCCAACGCATAGTACTCAAATTGAACAAAAAAAAGAAGAAGTAGTGCGATTCTATGCGGGCAAACGTTATGCAAAAGCGCATGAGCAAATAGATTCCCTTTTACCTATGTTAAAAGATAGAAAAGATCGTTCCAAGTTTGAACTGTACCAAGCTTATTGTAATTTCCACGAAAAAAAATATTTGGTTAGTGCCCATCAGTTTCACTTGTTTGCCAAACAATATCCATTTTTTCCTCAAGCAGAAGAAGCACTTTTTATGCGAGGCTATAGTTTGGCCTCTGAAAATGTAGATATATGGTTAGATCAAACAACCACTTATGATGCCATGCGTTGTTTGAAACACTATTTAGCTGTTTATCCAACCGGTGCTTATGCTCGTAAAGCTTCCCATGCTTTGCAAAAATTACAAGAGCGCCTTGTGCAAAAAAGTTTCCAAGCTGCTGCGTTATATGTTCGGTTAGGTTACTATAATGCTGCGATTGTAGCCCTAAAAAACTTTGAGCAAGCCTATCCAACTACTTCTTTAAAAGAAAACCTATTGCGGCTATTGATAAAGTGTTATGACAAGTTAGCGATGCAAGCAGGTGATGTGGGAAAAAAACAAGCATTTATAGCAAATAGTGCACACTGTGTTCAACAGTTAGACCAGTATTTGAATGAAAAGAAGTGTGATGTGGTGGATAAAAAATAGAAAGATAATATTCTAAAATAGAATAAAAAATTTGTTTTGATTATATAGCATATATTTACGATTATGAGTTTGAATAAAAAAGTATATTTGGTACCTAGAAACATACATGAGCTGATTGGGCCTACTGGTAATATTTATGAAAGCACTGTTATCATTACCAAACGTGCCAAGCAGATTGCTGTGAATATGAAGGATGAGCTCGATCGAAAATTGGAGGAGTTTATTTCTATTATTGAAGAAAAAGATAGTATAGATGCGCAGCGTCAATATGAGATTACCCAGCATTATGAAAAGCTTCCTAAGCCTGTTCTAGAAGCCACTACCGAATTTTTAGAAGGAGGTATTGCCTTTCGCTATATTGATGAAGCGGGAACCTCAGCGTAAAGGAAAGCATTTGTATTATTTTTGGGTCGCGCTCTATTTGTTATCTGGGTGTGGCCTCCAGCAGGATAGCAGACACTCGTTTGATGTAACCGGTCTCTGCACTTCTTTTCCTGCCTGTTTCTCGATGCAAGCCTCTTTACATTTTATAGGCTCCCACCATGTCTGCCGCCTTCGTGTGCGCTGTTGTGTAACATATGACCAACAAATTGCCTTTTTAGTCAAAGGTCCCTTTGGTGTAGAACTGATGCGTGGTGTCATCGATAAAAAAGGCGTAACAGTGGTAGATCGGTTGCGTCGTCTTGTCTACCAGTGGGATTATAAGCGCATCAGGGAGCAGTATCATTTCCCTTGTCATTATGCACTCATTCAGTCATTGCTGTTGGCGAAAGTTTGTAGCCCTATGGAGGATGATCTATCTATATCAGATGCACTGCCTGCCCATTTATCCTATACCTACGATGACCTGACACGTAAGGTTATAGCACTTCAATTATCCGGCACTAAATCGGGTGATTTTCTTCGCTGTTTATACCAATACAAAATGGTAGAAAATAGCCCTTGTCTGTCTGGGAGTAAAATAGTCTTTTCCATCAAAGAGAAGGGAAGGCTTTATCGGGGAAGGGCAACATTACATAAGCTTCATTTCAAGAAGCTGAAAAAGCCCAACATTCAATTGACTATACCTCCTTATTATCGTAAATAAATAATGTTTAGTTCGTTTTTTGTTCCAGTTGGTCTGCGATGAGTTCTAATTCTTTTAAAATCTGTTGGGCAGAGTTGACCACCCCTGTAATGACCTCTTTACCAGTTACTTTAGCCTCGTTTGCAAGAGCGTGTTTGTTCCCTATGAGCTTTAGTATAAAGGTTTGTAACCGTTTTTTACATGACTTTAAGTTGTATAGCATTCCATCCCTGGCTACTGACCCTTTGGTAGGCGCAGACAGAATGCCTACAACCGCACCCAAGCAAAAACCCAAGCAAAGCATTACTAAATTTTCAGTTTTTTTTATCATGATTAGATTGATTAAAGTAATAAGCAGCCCACCTATCGTTTATCTTCTAGCCCTTTTAAAATACCCTCTAATACACCATTTATGAAAGAGCCGCTTTTAGAAGTGCCATACCATTTTGCTATTTCAATGTATTCATTTATAGATACTTTAAGGGGTATCTCTTGGCATTCAAGTAATTCCGCTAGGGCTAATTTGAGTATCAACTTATCCGTTAATAGGATGCGTTCATGATCCCATTTTTCAGCCTTTTCACCAATCATAGCCTCATAAAGCGGGTTGTTTTCTAGGACAATGGTCAAAAGGCGGTTGTAAAATGCTGCTTCCGTAGTCCATTTTTCCTCTAAATGATGCCAAAGTAGCGTAAATGTAGTAAAATCTTTTGTCAATAGCAGCATAAAGACCCGGGTTAAAAGCTTTTTTACCAGCCGTTTATGCTCATCCCAGTAGAGGTCTGCCATAGCTAAAAAATCGTTGATAGGACCCTCTTGGAATATAATCTTTTCAAGTATGTACTCCAAAAGTTTCACACCATTATCGGGACCTGATCTATACCACTTTGGTATTTCTGCAGCTTGGATAAACTGCCTAAACCAACTCTTCACTTGGTCTTGATCCTTAGCCCAGCTGATACCATTTTTATAAATGGCGTTGATCCAACTACGGTTATCATGTAGTTCCCTTAGCAAGGGGTCTTCTGCCAGCTGGCTGTTCAGTAGATGATCTGTTGGTTTGCATGGATCGTGTGATTGTTTTGCCAATTTGTACCACTCTACCAGCAATAGCAAAACATATAAAAGCCCTATATAGATGGATTCCTTGGATTGGCTAAATCCACCTTGTAAAAGAGCTTGCTCTTTTTGCAATGCTGCTAGGTAGTGGCAAAGATGGCCACGTACAGACTGCTCAATTTTTTTGTTTTCCACATAGGCAAAAGCCTCGGTAGGCAGCCCTGCTGCTACTGCTTTTGAGCAAAGTTCAACCGCTATACTTTGCTCTGTAGCACGTTGGGCTTTTTCGTCTAGTGCATCTAGAAAAGGATCAAATACAAAATCGTTTTTTACTTGTTCTACAGCCTCTTTCTTATGAGCTATTTGCGCAATAGTATAAGCGTAAAGATTTTGTAGCGCTTTTATACGAACGAAACGGCGAGGAATTAGGAAGGTTTCCATAAGTAAGTTTTGCAGCTATTGGCCAAGTTGTGCATTTTTGATGCTTTGAATACGTGCGATAGCCATTTCTTGCGCTATCTCCTGCGTTGGGCGAGCTGTTTTTGCAGCTTTATCTAATACATCAAGGCAGATGGTATAGAGCTGCTCGGTACGTTTTTTGACCAAATCTTTAGACCTAGGTTCTAATTCCGTAACGGCGTTGATTAGCCCCCCTGCATTGGCCAAAAAGTCTGGTGTATATATAATTCCTCTTTTTAGCAACAGTTTGCCATCTCGGTCTTGATCTGCTAGTTGGTTATTGGCTGCACCCACTACGATGGCACAATTCAGCATTGGAATGGTTGCACTATTTAAGGTGGCACCTAAAGCACATGGTGCATATATGTCTAGCGGCCGGCTGCATAACCGCTCAGCTGCTACTACTTCTACTTTGCAGACTTCCGTTATAGCTTGAAGCCGCTTGGCGCATATATCGGCTACATAGACAATCGCTTCCTCTTTGCAGAGCAATTGTGCCAAAAAGTAGCCCACTTTGCCTACGCCCGCTATACCAATTTTTTTGCCAGTTAAGCAATCTCTACCAAATGTTTTTTTTGCAGTAGCTTTCATGGCCATATAGACCCCATAAGCCGTATTCTCTGAGGGATCGCCACTACCCCCTGATGCGACAGGAAGGCCTATGACATGGCGGGTTGATTTTGCAATCTCTACCATATGCTCCATAGTAGTATTGTAGTCTGGTGCAGTAATGTAATGCCCCCCCAACCGCTCTATAAAAGTTCCATATTTGCGCAGCAGTGCTTCGGTAAGTTTCATGCCTTTTTTTTTCATAATCACAGCTTTTCCTCCTCCGCAGTTTAATCCAGCTATAGATGCTTTGTAGGTCATTCCCCTGGAAAGGCGCAGTACATCTTTGAGTGCATCTCGTTCATCTTGATATTCAAAAAAACGCAATCCACCAACAGCAGGCCCTAATGTAGTATCATGTATGCCCACAATGGCTTGCAAACCAGTTGCTTCATCTTGAAAATAGACCACTTGCTCATGCCCTTTTTGGGAAAAATGGATGGAATCATTTGAATAGTTGCTAAAAATATAATTCGAAATGGTTTGTTCTATTATTTTCATAGGGGCTGATAAAGGTTTTTTTGGTTAAAAGAATCGCCTCAATATACAAAAAAGCCAATAAATGAGGAGTCGTGGTGCGCATTTTTAGGAGCAGTTCAGTCAATGGCGTCAACTTAAGGAATTTGTCTTATTTTTTACCTGATTATAAGTATCTATTCACGCCTATGGCTGGGCCCCTTATCTCCTTCGATAAAAAGTCTGGCCCGATAGTAAATAGCTGAACAATAGATTGTTGCATTGCCTTTACTGCGCGCCAAATCTTTTATCGGTGGCCATAAGTGCTGCGTATACCAATACTCCATGTAAAAAATGCTATTCTATTTAATAGTCAACAATATTTATCTCTTAAGCCCGCGCCATTGGCAGTTCAGTAGCCAACATACTCAGGCTACAATTAAGGAGCATAGACCACAAAATGGCTATTAGCAAATTGTGTTTCGAAAGAAGCCTATGGACTAGCCAAAATCAGGAAGGGTGGAGTAGGGGGGATTCGAACCCCCGGTACCCTTTTAGAGGTACACCCACTTTCCAGGCGGGCACCTTAAGCCACTCGGCCACCACTCCAACTAGTGCAGCTAAATGTACAGCTTTTTTTTGAATTAGAAAAGATAGACTGCTTTCTCTATTTATTTATGCGTAAAAATGTGTAAGAGACATATAGTGAAAAGTCGCATATTATAAATTTTTAAAAAAATATGAACGAAATAGTATGATTAATCAATAAACTTTTTTATAATAAAAACGAAATGCTTTGTCAAGAGATTAAAAAATAATAATGATTATTGTACTGCTTTTATCTACCATTCTTTCGTGTAGTAGGTTAATCCATTATAGTGTAAACTCTGACAAAAAATTGCCAGACAAAACCCTTGTAGAATTGGCTGCCTTAGTGGGTAGCTTGCCTATCAAGCATAACCCCTTATGTGCACTAGACCAGGATGGCCGAAATATGCTGCACCATTGTGCTTTGAACAATCGACCAGAGAGTGTTCAATTATGCCTTTCGCTTCGGTTTCCAGATCATGCGTATGCCCGTCTTACTGCCAATCAACAAGATAAACTAGGCTATACTCCACTTCATTTGGCGGCAACATGTGGCCATGTAGTCGTAGTTGAAAAGTTGCTGGAAGTGGAAGCAGGAAGGAAGTCTATCAATGACGTAGATCGCTTCTGTAGGTCTGCGCTTCATTTTGCGGCAGCATATGGGCATGTAGAGGTAGTCAAAAAGTTACTGGAAGTGCAAGACCCACTTGTTGATGTAAATGCAAAAGATTCTTATCTTAACGCTCCGATTCATTTAGCAGCAATAAATGGCCATGTAGTCGTAGTTGAAAAGTTGCTGGAAGTGGAAGCAGGAAGGAAGTCTATCAATGACGTAGATCGCTTCTGTAGGTCTGCGCTTCATTTTGCGGTAGCATATGGGCATGTAGAGGTAGTCAAAAAGTTACTGGAAGTGCAAGACCCACTTGTTGATGTAAATGCAAAAGATTCTTGTCTTAACGCTCCGATTCATTTAGCAGCAATGCATGGTCATGTAGATGTAGTCCAAAAACTGTGTACGCATACCTATCCAAAGGTTAATGTTAATGCATTAGACGTTTGGTTGAACGCTCCGCTTCCTTTGGCAGCAGCAAATGGTCATGTAGCTGTGGTCGAAGTGTTGTTAAAACATGAAGACCTTTACATTGATAAAAAAAATTATTTTGCAAGCTCTGGCCTTAATGTGGCAGCAAAAAATGGTCATATAGCCGTAGTCAAAACGCTGCTAAAATATGGAGGCATTAACGCGCATACAATAGATGCTTCCGGTAGAACAGTCCTTCATTGGGCAGCAGAAAATGGTTATGTGGCTCTAGTTAAAGCCGTTCTGCATGGGGCGTTACTCAGCGATCTGGAAGATGTAGAGGTGAATATAAGGGATCGTTTTGGCCAGACTCCACTTCATTTGGCCGCAGCAAATGGTCATGCAGCTATTGTTGAAGTGCTATTGCAAGATGGCAGAGTTAATCCTCATATAAAGGACTATTCTAGTAGGTCCCCTTTAGCGTTGGCACGCCAAAAGTGTCATAAAGCTGTAGTTAGAGCATTTGTGAAAAATTCGGGTGTGCTCTATAAGAGAGGTTCTCGGCTGTTGAGCTTTTCATGTATCAGCATCAAATAGTTGAATGTGTAAGGTAATCTATCAGTAACATAAGTGCTTTATAGCGATGTGAGATTTTATTTTTTTGATCTTCTTCCATCATGGCATAGTTTATATGATATCCTTCTGGTTGAAAAATAGATTGCCAATTGGTTTGGTTTTCTGGCATGTTGCTAGACTGGGTAATGGTTCCATTCATGGTGCCCGTAAACAGCTTTACGGGCTGGTTTGGGCCTTCTGTATAGGCGAAAGTAGAGGTCGCTACTGCAGTTTTATCTTCAAAATCTGATAAAATTCGTACTAGTCCTTCTAAACCTATTTGCTGTATAAAAGTTTTAATGTAAGGCCCAGGCAAACCATTTAAACTATTAAAGGTGAATGCAGTATCTTCTACCAACACTGCATCTCCTATAATAGTAGCGGCAGTTATACATTTGTTAATGGCAATTTCATCTAAAGATGCTTGTAGCTCTGGTAATTCTAAGGGATGATGCACCAGCTTAAAAGTGGTGTTATTTCTTAAAATAGCTTGAACCTGTTGTAGTTTTAATAGATTGCTGGTGACAAAGTTGATTGTTTTCATAGGCGATTAAGAAATAGTCATATGCTCTATTTTATAATTTTTTAAAGCTAAACGCAACCATCGCATCTGCTCAGGACACCTATACCTAGAGTATTTTAGCTATATCTAATTCTATGGCTATTTTCTTTTTCTCTGGTGTACCCGTTGACTGATTGCTACTTGCATCGGTAGATTGGGGATCTGGCGTTTTGCTTTGAATAATATTTTTTACCTTTTCAGATAAGGTGTGGCCCGGGATCAAAGGTCCTTTTTTATAGACCAGAAGAGGGTCACTATACAGCCTTAACATAAATTTTTCCCATATAGGGCGTGCGGTTGCACTACCTTGTCCCAGTGCAAAATCTCTAAAATGAATGCAACGATCTTCTCCACCTACCCAAACACCTGTACAAAGGTTTTGGGTTAATCCGATAAACCAGCCATCTGAATGGTTGGACGTAGTACCCGATTTCCCCGCTATATCGTTTTGCCCCCTTAGTGCTAAGGGCACCCCATTTAAGGCACCTTCATCTAGTGAGCCTTGCAGCATATAGGTCATAAGATCAGCCGTATCCTCGTGAATGGCTTCATGCCGTTGGGGGATAAAGGTTTGTAATATATTGCCATGTTTATCTTCAATATGGGTAATAAAAAAGGGCTCCGTCCAAACTCCTTTGTTTAAAAAAGTACTGTATGCCCCTACCATTTCATAAATAGAAGCATCACTACAACCCAAACAAATGGCAGGAACTGGATCTAAGGGGCCTTGTAGGCCCATGCGCTTGGCGTAATCTACAACCAATTGAGGCGTAAGTTGCTTAATCAGATAAGATGTAATAGAGTTGTAAGACTTGGCCATAGCATATCGTAAGGTATATTGCTTTCCAGAGTAACTTTTCCAGGCATTTTGTGGCGTCCAAGTTGCCCCATTGGGTTGTAAAAAAGTAACCGGCTCATCTGTGACCAAATCTGTTGGCAAGTAATCATTATCCAATGCTACGGTGTATACTATAGGTTTAAAGGTTGAGCCAGTTTGCCGTTTACCCTGTTTCACATGATCGTACTGAAAATGTTTGTAATCAATACCACCTACCCAAGCTTTAATATGGCCTGTATAAGGGTCCATGGCCATACATCCGGCTTGTAATATCCTTCGATGGTATTTAAAGGCTTCTATAGGGCTTATTGTTTTTTGAATGGGGCCTTCCCAGGAAAATAATGTGGTGGATACAGGTGTATGCAATATTTTATCAATGGATTCGGTGTCTGTTCCATATTCTTTAAGCAACTTTTGGTAAAGTGTTGTTTTTTTTATCGCTTTTTCAATATAGTCTGCTATTTCGTTCCCATTTTCATGCACCCATGGATTTTGATCTTTCCAGTGTGCATCAAATTTATTTTGTAGTGTGGCCATGTGCTCTTTTACAGCAGCTTCTGCGTGTACTTGCACCCGGCTATCAATAGTAGTATAGATGCGCAGCCCATCTGCAAAAAGATCATAACCATTTTCTTGCGCCCATTTTAAGAGGAAGTCCCGTACTACCGCTCTAAAATAAGGCGCTATACCCTTTTCATAATTTTCTTCTTGATACTGTAATTCAGTAGGTATTTCACAAATAAGGTCGTATTCAGATTGTTTTAGAAAACCATATTTAACCATTTGGGATAGTACTACATTTCTAATATGGTTGGCACTTTCAGGATGCTTTATCGGGCTGTAGCGGGTAGGGGCACGCAATAGACCTACCAATAGTGCAGCCTCTTCTACGCGTAATTCGGCTGGTGTTTTGTTAAAAAAGGTGCGTGCAGCTACTTTTATACCATAGGTATTGCTTCCAAAGGTAACTGTGTTTAGATACATGGCTATAATTTCTTGCTTGGTATAAGCGCGCTCGAGTTGAACGGCTAGGATCCACTCTTTCGTTTTAAGAATCAGTTTACTCAGCAAGGGAATATTGGAACATTTGCCTCTATAGTTTGCCTCTCTTCTAATGTTGAAAAGATTTTTAGCCAACTGTTGGGTCAACGTGCTACCCCCTCCTTTGTTTTGTTGCAATACAATCGAAAGAAAAAAGGCACGCGATAATCCCCGTAAATCTATACCAGCATGTTGCTCAAAACGATAATCTTCTGAGGCGATAAGCGCATGAATCATATTAGGGGAGATTTCCTCATAGGTTACAGAACTTCGGTTGTTTCTAAAGTACTTGCCTAGTAAAATGCCATCAGCGGCATAGAGCTCAGAAGCGAGCTCACTTTGTGGGTTTTCTAACAAGTCTGTGGATGGCATGCCGCCATATAAATTGTAGAAATTGACTTGAACAGAAAAAAGGTAAATAGGAATGCCTACGACTACCGCTATAAAAAATTTCCAAATTATACCTATTATTTTTTCCATATGTTGTAACCTGCCTGTATCATTCTGTTGAATACAGCAATAAAAATATTCATAAATTTAACCTTTTTAAAACGAAAAAATATACAACTATAGTAGACTGATTTATTTATATTAGCTACTTTGAAGGTAAGCTATATAAATTTTAGCGTATGGGTTTCACATTAGGGCAATAGCAAAGCTATATGGTATGGAGGATAAAGGGTTAAATGCTGCTAGGAGGGTACGTATTCCTATTGGAAAAGCTAGTGCCAAACAGATGATAGATGCTGGTTTTTACGCAGATAAAACTGATTATATTTCTAAACTATTTGAAGATGAGGGAACTTATTACTTCTTTATAAGGCCACGTAGGTTTGGCAAATCATTACTATTGGATACCATAGACCAAATAGCCCAAGGTAATAAGGAACTGTTTAAGGTGTGTGCTATTGGTCAGCAAGAAAACTATGCGTGGAAGAAGTATCCTGTTATTTGGTTGAATTTTTCAGAGTTAACTTCTAAAAAAGCTTCTTTATTGGAAGAAGAGCTACAATATAAACTTTTAGAAATTTCAAATACATATGGCCTCCATGGATTAAAAGCTCCTTCACTTAGCACGAAATTGGGTGAGTTGATACATGCCCTAGGAGGGTTGCAAAAAGGTTACGAACCTATTCCCATTGTTTTAATTGACGAATATGACAGCCCATTAATTTCCTCTAAAAAAGAGCAATATGAAGATGTACTTGCCGTGCTTAGTTCATTTTTCAAAGTCTTAAAAAGTCGTCAAAAGGATTGTAAATTTATTTTTGTAACAGGTGTAACTAAATTTCATTTATCTGGACTTACCTCAGGTGCTAACTCGGCAAATGACATATCATTGCATGAAGATTATGCAGGGATGCTGGGCTATACAGAAGAGGATATTGACAATCTATTTCTTAGCAAGAATGCAATTATTAATCCTGTACTTGAAAGACTGAACAGCAAGAAGACGCAGGAAGAAAAGTACACACTGATTCAAATCAAACAAGAGGTAAAGGATTATTATAATGGTTATTGTTTTACAACTGATAAAATGGTAAGCGTTTATAATCCAGACTCCATACTAAGATTCTTTTATGCAAAAGATTTTGAGAATTTCTGGTTTAACTCTGGCAGTCCTACCATCTTATTGCAACAAATGAAGCAAAATATGCATCGGTTTAATATGGATTGGGATAAATGCAGTTTCTCAATAGATAAGGTGAGATTTAAACTGGTACATCCTTCGCTCCATGAAATGCCTTTGCTGCCATTGATGTATCAAACAGGATACCTCACGATGGATCTTGATCCATCTCATGTGCAGGATAAAAACAACCTGCTCTATCATTTGAGATTTCCCAACCAAGAAGTAAAATCTGCTTTAAAGCTTATATTAGCTGATTTTGTTGCTCAAGCCCAACAAGAAGCAGGGAAAGCATGTAGCATCTCTATTTTAGAATCTTTAAGAAAAGAAGCGTGGGTTTCTTTTCTTAACATGATTCGAAGCGATTGTTTAGCCAAAGCGGGTTACCGTTTCTTAGATAGAACTGAAAAAAGCTTTCAGGCCACTTTATATGTGTTTCTCAATGGTGCCTTTCATGCCACTCAAGAGACGCATGCTAGCGCTGAAAGAGATAGTGGCATGGGGCGTTTGGATATCGTTATGGAAGACCAGTACAATGGCCAAAGCACCGTTTATATTGTTGAGTTAAAAGTAGACAAGCCAGCTTTAGACGCTTTAAAACAAATACATAGTAAAGACTACAGCCTTCAATATGGCACATATCGTAAAAAGGTCCTTATAGGTTTAACCTGTGATGCTACAAAGCTTAATATTACAGAGGCAGTTATTCAAGTGCATCAAAAGGATGATGAAAATGACTTTAAGGTAATGTCAAGTAAAAATTTTACAATTAATAGCGATGGGTATTTTGAAACAACATAAAAATTAGGATCGTTTTCGATCTTTTGGTTTAAGCATAGTTGACCGAATAATTCGGACAAAAAACATTAATTTGTTTTCCGTATCGTTTAGCTTGAGGGTTTTATAAAGTCTTCCAGGGGATAGCAACAAGATTATAAATTGTATGCGTTCAACGTTATGGTCGTAATAGTAAAATGCCCTGAACTTTTTACCGAACCAACCCTGCGTTCCCTTCGATAAAAAATAGCGCTCTAGTACAACACGAACACCTGAGCGAAGGAGATAATGGGGCCAGCCACAGGCGTGTAATGAAGTTCCTTAAAAAACTAGAAAAAATGCGTTTTCAACCACAATGCTGAGTAAAAAAATAAGATAAATTCCTTAAGCCCGCGCCATTGCGTGAGCAGATACTATGAATTTTAATTCAGAAGAAAAAACTAATATAGCATTAGCTTTCTTAACCTTAAAGAAGGTCTAATGTTAGCCAGGTTATTATCCAAGTTATGTACAAGTCCAGATTTAAGATAGTGTTGTTTATGTTTCTCTTCCTTAAAAGTCCCTATTTGTGGGCTTCTGGTATGGGAAACTATCGATTAAGTTTTCTGGGAGAGCTGGAAAAAAGGGTTGGAAGCGGTTGGGTGGTTGTGCAAGGGAAGGGTTTGCCTTTGCGCTGGATATATCCAGCAATGGAAAAAAGACCCCTCACCGCTGTTGCCAGCACACTGGCTAGGCCCGAGCAAGTTGTTGTAACAACAGGTGAGGAAATATTTTTATCGCAAGATGGTGGTGGTGCTTTTACGCTGGTAGCGGATAAGCATGCCCTTTCTTATTTGTCCTATTTTACCTCAGTCGCTATTTCAGAAAAAGATTCGAATGAATGGATTGTCGGCACTTCTTATAATGGTTTTTACCTCACACGAGATGGAGGAAGGAGCTGGAAGGCTATACCGGTAACGTTAAAAGGCCTTCGTTTTGGTGGTCACTATCACGAAACGATTAATGATATAGCCTATGATCTTGCCAATCCTGATAAAGTTTATTTTGCTTATGGGCCTTATGGAAAGATGGGTTTGCTCCATATCAAAACAGGTTTTATGGAGCCCATAGCCCCCCTACCAGTGCCACATGGCATTGTTTCCCTATCCACCGTTGGTTCAGATGCGCAGCTGATTGCGCAAACGCAATCAGCTGTTTGGTGTTTTCGTAAGAACAAGTGGCTAAAAAATGGCATACTGCCTCCCAACTGCTCACCTTATTTTTCCGAAGCTAGACGAAAAAAGGTGCAAGACAAACGAGGCATTTATCTAACCGCTTGGACAGCTAGCAATCTAAAGGACTTACGAAAGCATTTGTTGTTTATCAAGGAGCATGGTATGAATGCCGTTGTAATTGACTGTAAAGATGACTTTGGTTATATTACGTATAATTCTCGGGTTAAAATGGCCAGCGAAATCAAGGCGATTCGTCCCATGCTAGATATACAGGCGATTCGTGCCTTAGCAGATGAGCTAGATATTTATCTGATTGCTCGTGTGGTCCTTTTTAAGGATGAAAAACTATATCGATATGCCGGAAATGGCTATGCATTATGGGATAAAAAAAGGAATGCACCATGGGCCCATTTTATAAAAACCCCTACAGGCCAACTGGTTCAACGAGAATACTGGGTGAATCTCTTTTCGCCTGAAGTTTGGGAGTACAACCTCCAAATTGCCCAGGAGTTGCAATCTCTAGGTATGGATGAGATTCAATTTGACTACATCCGGCTGCCTTCAGAGGGGCCTCTTCATACCATTTCTTGTCGTCATAATAACTATGAAATGAAGGCTATAGATGCCCTAGAGTCTTACTTAAAGAGGGCGCGTGAAGTCTTGACCTTACCTATCTCTGTCAACGTATTTGGCTATAACGGTTGGTTTTTGACCAACGCACTGGGGCAAAATATCCAACGGCTAGCCCTTTATGTAGATGCGATTTCTCCTATGACCTATCCTTCTCACTACCACACTACCTTTTTAGGGACTACGCCATATTTCAAAAAAGCCCATCTGCTGTATAAAGTAGGCTCAGATCGTTCCGCCTTCTATACCAAAGAACAAGTTTGTATTCGTCAGTATGTACAAGCCTTCCTTTTGGGAGCAGAAAGGAAATTTTCAGAAGAGGTCTATTGCAATTATATGAAAGCGCAAATAGCCGGCGTCTATGGTTCAAAAGGGTCAGGCTTTTTACTCTGGAATGCTTCCAATAACTATTACATGGTAAAGCAGGGTTTGCTTCGTTCTCCATTATCGAGTTTGTCTAAGTATAGCTGGGCTACAGGTAAAAAATGATTTGATCTATGCGTTGGATTTTTGTTGTTATCGCCTTGCTACCATTTCCTGGATGGGCTATTGATACGCCTCAATCAATCGTGGTGCCGCAAGTAGTCCGGTTTGCAAACATGCGATTGAGGCTTACGCGTGGTGCCCGTAAACGTGTGCAAGCAAAAGTAGACCAGTTGACCCGATCTGCCAGGTCGTTTAATCAAATATTAGAGCGCACCCATCTTTTTTTTCCTATTATAGAAAAAATATTGTCTGATGAAAATGTTCCAGATGATTTTAAATTCCAAGCTGTGCATGAAAGTATGCTTGTCGGCCATGCAGTAAGCCACACCCAAGATGTTGGATTTTGGCAAATTCAAAAGGCAACTGGCTTGGGTTTACGTTTAACCATTGATCATCTTGTAGATGAGCGAATGCACTTAATTCAGTCGACAAAAGCGGCAGCCCGTTTTTTAAAAATCCAGTACCAATATTTTGATAGTTGGCTGGGCGCATTACTGGCCTATAATAGAGGTAGGGCAGGGGCTGTAAAGCTATTTCCTTCCCGTTTCCGTGGCGCCAAAATCGTACGTTTAGATGATCAGACCGACCACTATATCATTTCTGTTATCGCTACTAAGCTGGCCTTTGAAAAGATGGCTGGAAAAAAGCAGCATGCAAAGCTACGGCTATTTGTTTATGATCAAGGTCACCATGGCCAAAGATTGGAAGATATTGCTATGCATTTAAAAATAGAAGCAGGATTATTACTCGAACACAATCGGTGGCTTAGAACGGCTGTAGTACCACCTCATACAAGGTGTGCTTTGCTGGTACCATTACTCCATGCCCACGCTCCTATGCATCCTGTGCTAAGCCTTTCTAAACCAATAAAAAATAAATCACTTAAACAGAAACAAACAGCAGTAGTACCCAAGCAAAAGTCTTCCCAATCTGGTCATATAGATTATGCCAAGTATGTAAAATCTCCCTTTCCTGAGATGAAGTCTTTACAAGATACCCGTTCTGCTAGATTGGTTAAAGCCAATGGTAGATTGGCTATTGTTGCAAAAAAAGGAGATACCATTCCCTGTTTAGCCAAGTTAGGTGGCTTGGCTATAGATCAATTTCTTCTTATAAATGAGATTAAAAAAACGCACCAGTTGATACCAGGAACTATATATTATTACAGTCCAAAAGGCAGTAAAGGTGGTACCCATTATCACGTTGTGGCACTGGGCGAAGATATGTGGAGCATTGCCCAACGGTATGGCATGAGACAAGCTGCACTTTTGGAAAAGAATCGCATGAAGCAGGTAGAACCGTTAGAAAAGGGACGTGTATTATGGTTACGATTTATTAGGCCTCGAAAGATTCCAGTGGAATACCACCATGTAGATGCTCCATTTTAAAATCTTATTCATTATGCAGGATGCACATCAGATGAAAAGCCTTAAAGAATTGGTCAATAGGTTTCTTGAAACCTCTCCTTTTCAGAAACAACTCACATCAGCTATGGCACGTGCTGCATGGCATAAAACCATGCCTAAAGCAGTGTGTGATAGAACAGAAAAGCTTTACATACACGATAACAAGGTTTTTTTAAAAATTACCTCTGCTCCTTTGCGTCATGAGTTACAGTTTAATAAAGATAGAATCCTTATCATGCTCCATGAAGCCATGGAGGGTGCTTCATTGCAGGATGTTGTTTTTTTGTAATAGGGATTGATTACATGTATCTGTTCAACACTATGGTCATAGTGATAAAATGCCCCTGTAAAAAGTTTCGAAATAGAAGCCACCCCTTGCAGATGATTGGGAAAAACAGCTTCCTTTGAAGCCCGCGCAGCGGGCGACTTCTGTTTTTCCATCTGTAAGGGGTGGCTTCCGGAACTTTTTGCCGAGGGCTTGATTTTTTGTCCACTTTTTTATCAAGAAAAAAGTGGAATACAATTCATTATTAACCAGTGACGTGAATAGATACGATTACATTATTGTTGCAGTAAGTTTTACGCACTGCTTTATGAATCCTCCTGCATGGGCTGAGTGCATAGGATTTGCTGTACGCCCAAAACTATCTTGTGCATTTGCATCAGCACCATACTCTAATAGTAAGCTAATCATTGCTTTAGCCGTCTTTGTATGAGGAAACATTGCTGCGAGATGCAGTGGGGTAAACATCGATAAGAAGTAATGCCTACATGGCTCATTTACATTGGCACGATATTCCAACAACAACTTAGCTATTTCTACATAACCATTTTCTACTGCTAGATGCAGTGGGGTATAACCGTTTGAAGACCATATATCTACATTAATTTTATTATGAGCATGAGCAAGTAAATAGCGCATAGCTTGTAGATTTTTCGTAAAAACTGCTATATGTAAAGGAGCCCATCCTTTATTATCTAATAAATTCGATGATTCTCTATGATAATCAATAAAGAGTTCTATGCACTTTTTTTGCAGCACAGGAGACAATTTGCACTTTTTAAGGTTTCGTTGAGTCGATTGAAAATCTTTGATAAATGCATGCAGCGGGAATTCACTACTAGCTACATTTTTGCTAGATCGATCTACAGACTGGATGCATGCACGCCACCACTTTTCCATTTTTTTATCATGAATCTGCTCCAGAAGCTGTTGTATAACTTTGTCTGCAGCTTGCTTGCGTACGTCTTGCGGGTTTTTCAAACCCACAGAAGGGGAATATAGCTGTGACAGGTTATATACTCTACTACAGCCTAAATAAAACAATACAATGCTACTAAATAAAATCACTTTCCGGTTCATAATAAAATAACGTAAATTTTTGTTTATGAAGCAATAGGATATAATATAATAGACCATAAACCGTTTGGTGCACTGCTGCGCTAAAATACATTTTCCCTATGCTATAGATTTTTAGGCCAGCTGAATACCTTTTTCGCACCTGGTTGTAACCAAATGACTGCTAAGCTTAATGTTTTAATGGCTGGGTGGTAATAAAATGGACGGACCTCTTTGGTATATATCACCAATGTTTTGATGTTACATACTTTCAAAATAATATCCATATCAGAGAGTAGTTTTTCATCTATCAGTAAATAGTCTATATCCAGTTTCGCGCCATGCCATCTATGCCAATCAATGGGAATCTTATCAATGGTCAAGATCATTTTTTTATACCAGCTTGCTATTGTGCCTCCAGCATAGTGTCGTAGTGGACTACTCTTTGAAAGAGGTCTATTACAGCCTAAAGTCTCTATGCCATCTTTTAAAGTAAAGGATAGTTGATGGTGGTTGCAACAGATCATCTTACATTGTTTTTGTTTGGATAGGATAAGTTGCAGTTGATCTATACTATAAAATAGGGTGCATATACTGATGGTAACAGGATAAATCAGCTGTTTGTATTGCAAGAACAGACTGGTTGTAAGGAGCACAACATATAGTAAACAAGCAGAACGGCCATTTACAGCACAGCAGGAAAGGGTGCTCATCGGCCATTTTGCCACCCAACAAACCCATCCATTGGTGGCAACAATCAGTTTATTAAGTATAAAACCTAGTAGTGTACCTACTATAGGCAAATGGCTACCCACTAACAATGCCAGGCTAAGCATTAGAATGGCAAAAATAGCAGGTATCACCAACCAATTAGCGATGATAAAATAGAGTGGAAACTGTTTAAAGTAAAATAGTATAAGTGGTAGTGTACTCAATTGTGCAGCAATAGACAGCGTAGTAGCAGTCCATATTTTCTGTAGCCAATAATTTTTCAGGGTAGTGAGGCGATGGATAAAAGGTTGTAGGTAAAGTATGCCTAACGTGGCTGAATAGGAAAGTTGAAAACCACAGTTAAATAGTAACAATGGGTTCCACAATAGTAACCCAAATGCAGAGACAATCAGTCCATTGTAACTGTTAGATCCCCTACCCATTAGCAACCCTAGTCTAGCCATGGTGATCATAATTGTTGCACGCACTATAGGAGGGGTAAAATCGCAGAGCCCAGCATATAGCCAAATAAAAAGCAGCGACAGCAGCTCTGGTAATATCCAATAACCTATTCTGCTAAACACAAATCTAAAAATAGTCTTCATAATCAGGTACAACATGGTTACATGTAAACCAGAAATAGCCAATACATGAATGGTACCTGTTTGAGCATAGGCTTTTTGTAAATCCGGGTTTAAACCATCTTTTTCCCCCCATAGGAGTGCAGCAACCACCCCCCTGGCCGTTGTGTCTTGGAGCTGTTTTTCGAAGATTTGACTGCACCACTCCCTAATCACTCTAACCCATTGTCTATTTTTACAAACTGGTTGCAGGTAGATAAAATCTCGATCGATTTGCTTTAAAACATGACGATGCATCGAGGGGTGATAAAAGGATGCATAAGGAGGTGGTAGTTCCCTGTTTTTAGATGGTACGATGCGAGTTGGTGTGCCAGAAATCAATAGCGTATCTCCTTTTTGTGGTTTATAACCAGACTTTTTTGAAAAGAACAGTTGTATAGATGCAGGATGCTTGTGCCAACCTGAGTTTGCTTTTATATGTGTAATTAAAGCTTTGCAGCTGAGCGAATGATAAACTTTTTGAATAGAGGCTGTATATCCCTCTATAGGCTGATTGGTCCATGTAAGCAGTTTTTGGTATGGTGCGATTTGTAATACTAGGTTGCTATACCCTACTAAAAAAATCACTAGCAGGCCTATTATATGAGGCCATTTCGAAAGAAGTCTGGCAGCTTTAAATCCTATCCAGGTAACCAAATACAGCATCTTTAGTGCAATCAAAAGCATAACTGCATGGAATGGCTCTATTGGGCAGCAGATGGCTATTAGCACACCACTTATATAAACCAATAGTAAACGAAAGAGAGGAAAAGCAACAGCGCTTAACATACTAAGCTTGATTCAAAACGCTAAAAAGTTAAATTTCTTTATAAGAAAAGCTTTTTCGGTGGTATAAAGTAAGGCCAAATTGTTTAATAATTTGCTTATGTGTTGGCGTTGCATAGCCTTTGTTTTTTTTCCAGTTATAAGCAGGAAAGTCTTTATCTAACTTTTCCATATAACGATCTCTATATACTTTAGCCAGTATGCTTGCTGCCGTAATGGCAGCATAGATCTGGTCTCCCTGGGGAATGCATTGGTGTGGAATCGTTTTATATCCATCAAACGACCGTCCAGCAACTAATAGTAGGTTGGGTAATGTTTTTAATTGATCAAGTGCCTTATGTATTGCAAGCTGAGCTGCATTTGGCACACCGCTTCTATTAATTTCTTCATGGTCCACCATAGAGATGCTCCATCCAACAGCATGTTGTTGAATGATACTGTACAGATGAATTGGTAGGGTGGTAGCTAGCTTTTTAGTATTGTATAGTACTTCGTTATAAAAAGCACTTGGTAGTATTACAGCTGCCCCAACAATAGGGCCTGCTATTGCGCCTGTCCCTGCGTGATCGCAGCCAGCTATATGGGATGCGTGATAGTCTTTGTATTCAGATAGTAGTGGTTTATGTAGTCGCACCATATTCAAAATACTTTAATTGGTTTACCCATTATCGACTAAATAGTACACTTGTTTGGCAATATCTATGTTTTTCAGGCAACATTCTTATAAAGTAAAAAATTTTATTTAAAAAAAATAATCCTATCTCTTACGCTGAGCAATTTGTAGGAGAGATGGCTCGCTGATTACAAATAGCTCTCAAAAGAGGTCTATTCTTGTAAATAATAATTATATTTGCTCTTATCTATCTTTATGAAGCAGCGCTATGCTTTCAGCTATGCCGTATAGTCTTTCATTTTTGAGATTAGCCTAAATTTTTCTTTACTCTATATGGTTTTAGATAAAAATAAATTTGCTCGGTTGTTTTTGATATCAGCAGGTTTTCTGGTTTACTTTTATGTGTTTAAACCTAAGTTAGAGAAGCAACTTACTGCACCACCTGCCCATGCTACTGATCAGACAATCCCCTCTTTAGCTGGGTCCAGCCCATTGGTTCCTAGTCCATTTACTACTGCGTTTCAGGGAGAAGACAAAGATATAGTAGTTGAAAATGAACTATTTAAAGTAGTCCTTGGCACCAAGGGAGGTATGATCAAAAAGGTTGTACTTAAAAAGTTCAAAGACAAGTATGGAAAAAAATTGGTCTTACTGGATGAGCAGAGCAGTAATATGGGGCTTTCTTTGCTGCATCAAAATATGCGTATAGAGACCAAGGATTTATATTTTCACACTCAGGCTAACCCTACATATACACTAAAAGAGGGTGAGGAGGTTAAAATAGTTTTCCATATGGAGGTGGCTCCAGCGCAATATTTGGAGCAATCTTTTTCGTTTACTGGAAATAGTTACCAAATCGACTATAGCTGGCATGCTGTTGGGATGGAAAGTTATCTCAACAAAACCACGCAGGCAGCTTTCTGCTGGAATATGGATATGAGAAGCTTAGAGGCCGATGATAAAGCAGATGCTTCTAGAAGTACAGTCCATTATTATTTATCAGATGAAACCTTTGATAAACTAAAAGAATCATCGAGTGAAGCTGAAAAAAAGAAAATAGAAGCCCCTATCAAATGGGTCAGTATCAAACAACGTTTTTTCTCTTCTGCCGTTATTGCACAAGATGCTTTTGCTGCAGGGGAGCTGCGCATGGAGCCAGTGGTATCAACAGATGTTACGAAGTCTGTAGCGCTATCCCTGCCACTATCTCAAAAAAATAAAACAGAAGGCCATGGCCAGTTCATTTTTTTCTTTGGTCCCAATGATTATAAAATCCTTAAAAAGGTTACGAAAGGGTTTGAGCAAAATTTACCCTTGGGATGGCCGGTAGTCAAGTGGGTGAATCAGGGAGTAATTATTCCACTTTTTTATTTTTTGGAAAAGCATTTTTCTAATTATGGCCTGGTCATCTTCTTCTTGGTTATTATCATCAAATTGCTTTTGATGCCACTTTCCTATAAGTCTTGTATTTCTATGGCTAAAATGCAGGTTCTCAAGCCAGAACTCGATAAGATAAAGGAGAAATATAAAGATAACTTACAAAAAGCTCAGATTGAGCAAGTAGCCTTTTATAGAGAATTCGGTATTAATCCATTGAGTGGCTGCATGCCTATTTTACTCCAAATGCCCATTCTGATGGCTATGTTTCATTTCTTTCCTCATGCTATTGCACTTCGGCAAGCCTCTTTTTTATGGGCAAAGGATTTATCTACCTATGATAGTGTCATGCGCCTTCCCTGTACGATACCTGTCTATGGTAACCATGTCAGTTTGTTTACACTCTTGATGGTGTTCTCAACCATTTTATATACGCGATCTAGTAGCCAAAGTGGTCCAAAAGAGGGTCCTATGAAGGGCTTATCCTATATCATGCCTTTTGCTTTTATGTTTGTTTTAAACACATTTCCTGCTGGGTTAAGCTTTTACTATTGTATCTCTAATGTTATGACTTTTCTTCAGCAGAAGCTTATAAATTACTGGGTAGATGCAGCTAGCATTAAAGAAAAGTTGATGGCTAGGCAGCAAAAGGTCAAACAGCATGGTAAGCTTTCTTTTCAATCTAGGGTTGCTGCTGCCATTGAGGCTAATAATAAAAAGAAAAAATAAGGCCTGGTTGGCTAACTATTTTACGGTGGAGAACTTTATAGGATATTAGGGGTATCGGTTTGGTCAAAATAGTTTGCTTATCAGGCAAAAACAGCATAGTGTTGGATCTATGATTGCCCAACTTACAGGAAAATTACTGCATAAGGAGCCCACTTACATTATGGTAGATGTAGGGGGGGTAGGGTATGGCTTACATATTTCCTTGTATACTTTTGATCAGATCAAAGCCTTGGATAGCTGTACCTTGTTGACCATTATGCAAGTAAAAGGTGAAACCCCTACCCTTTATGGTTTTTATACGACAGAGGAAAAGTCCTGGTGGTTGTATCTAACTACCGTTAGTAGCATTGGTCCAAAGACTGCTTTGACCATTTTATCTTCCTTAGCGCCTGGCGTTTTACATAAGGCTATTTTAAGTAAGGATACCCGTTTGCTTACCTCTATTAAAGGGGTGGGCGCAAAAGCTGCGCAGCGCTTGATACTCGAATTATCAGATAAAGTGCAAAAATTGGATTACATGCAGGATCCAGTTCTATCACAACCAACTGCCAACAAAGTAGACCAAGATGCCATAATGGCTTTAATCCAACTAGGGCTTACCCAAAAAATCGCAGAAAAGGCGATTGCAACTGTAAGGGAACAGGCATGCACTCCCCTGACCTTAGAAGCATTGATTAAAAAGGCCTTGCAGCCACATTCTGCTAGTAACTAGCAAATTAAATTTGATGAAAATCAATAGCATATCAAAAATTTTATGCATAATACCCCTCATTATGCTCCTTATAGGCTTCAAGAGCACAGCTACTTCTAAGGGGGAGCCTAGAGGAATATGGGCCATACCGCTTGGTATAGGAGTAAACTGGAAACCTAAAGCTGAAGCAAAAAATCATGGATGGATGGGTTTGGTGGCTACTACAGGTATAAAGTGGGAGAAGCGGTTTTCTACGCGGTATACATTTTCTGCTGGCCTGCTATGGGGCCTATTCTTACCAGATATGTTTATGAAAAATAAGCCGGTAGACTTCCGTATACTAAAAGTTATTGTAATCCCTTACAACTTAGCCTTATTGTTACCTATGACCTCTCTTCAGCTTGGTTATTTGGTTAGTAGCCACTGGCATCTCTCTTGTGGGCTAATTTATTTATACGCTGCAGCATTCAATGTCCATTATTTGATCTCTTCCAAAATAGCGCTTAATGCTAAGTGTTGCCTATTTCTAGATAAGATCTTTATGGGCCATGGCATCCATTTGGGTTTTGCAACCATAGGTATAGAGTGGAGGCTATAAAGGATGATGCAGCGCTAATAAAAACCTTTTAGCTGTTGGATTTCTTTGGCCCACATCGTTTCGCCATTAGGTGTTTCTAGATATTTAGGAATCGTTCTAAGTTTTGAATGCTGCATGATGGCTTGAAAACAAGCCATGCCTATTGCTCCATCTCCCAAGTTGGCATGCCGGTCTTTTCTTGACCCAAATGGCATCATTGAATCATTCACATGCAAAGCATAGAGATGGTTTAAGCCAATGGTTGATTCAAATTGAGTCAATGTAGTTTCCCATCCATCCAGTGTGCGAATGTCATACCCTGCTGCAAAGATATGACAAGTATCTATACAGACACCAATAGGGACTACCTCTTTGACCCGTTCAATAATATAGGCCAACTGCTCAAAAGAATGGCCAACTGTAGAACCTTGACCTGCGGTAGTTTCTAGTAACAAACGTAAAGGCGTTGCTTGTTGAAAAAGCGGTTCAAGGCTCCATAAACTTTGCACAATGCGGTCCAAACAAGCTTCCGCACTATCGCCTGTTGCAGCTCCTGGATGAAAGTTTAGATAACTGATTTTTAAATCTAAACAACGTTGGATTTCTTCCACAAAAGCACTCCGACTTTTAGCCAATAACGCTTCTTTGTTTGACCCAAGGTTGATCAGATAACTTGCATGGCTCATCACCTGTTGCATAGCGGTTGTCTCTAGCATATGGTGCCATGCATCCAACATTTCTTTGCTTAATAGCCTGCTGGTCCATTGGCGTTGATTGCTGGTAAAAAGTTGTATAGTAGTAGCCCCTATGGTGGTACCATGGTGTAATGCGTTGTGGAGTCCCCCTTGCGTAGAGGTATGGGCACCAAGTAGTGGTATATCTATTGCTTTGTCTGTCATATAGGTTGCGGGGTTTCGTTATCTTTAATAAAGATACAACTATTCTATACAACCTATTTAAACTAATTTTAGTAGAGACCTTCTGCAAAAGCGCAACGCAAGCCTAGTTTTGGTACTGAAGTTAACGCAAAATTTGTAATTTATACAGCTAGCCTTCTTTGGAAACGCTAATTGCTGCTATGTAACCTATTAGATGGTTGGGTCTAAATTAGGTATAACTACACATTGTTTATTTAAATTATAAAAAGGAATGAATATAGAAAAGATATCATTAGGAGATGATTTTCCAAATGAATTGCATGTCATCATTGAAATTCCAATGCATCATGACCCTGTAAAATATGAAATGGATAAGTCCTCTGGCACTTTATTTGTAGATAGGTTTATGCCAACGGCTATGTACTATCCTTGTAACTATGGATTTGTGCCCCATACAGCTTCTGGAGATGGAGACCCTACAGATGTGTTGGTGGTAACTACTTATCCTATTATATCTGGTGCAGTGGTTAAAGCTAGACCTATTGGCGTCTTATTGATGGAAGATGAGTCTGGTTTTGACGAAAAAATTATTGCACTTCCCTTAAAAAAAGTAGCCCCTGAATTTGCGCATGTTGAGCATATTGACCAATTAAGTAGCCTGTTGCAAGGGCGTATCATACATTTTTTTAGCCACTATAAGGATTTAGATGCGGCAAAATGGGTTAAAGTGCAGGGGTTTGCAGGAAAGGAAAAGGCTGTAGAACTGTTAATAGAAGCCGCACAAAGGTCTAAGGATCGGTAATCAAGTTAATAGGTTTACTTTCTTAAAAATTATGCACCAAACACCTGACGATGCAAACGGTTCTAATAGCCCCGATCATAAAACAGCTGCACTTGACCTGCTCCCTATGGAGGGAATGTATGAGCAGTGGTTTTTGGAATATGCCTCTTATGTAATTTTAGAGCGAGCTGTGCCTGCTATAGAAGATGGCCTGAAGCCTGTTCAGCGTCGGATTCTTCATGCCATGCAGCTGATTGATGATGGCCGTTACAACAAAGTAGCCAATATTGTAGGGCAGACCATGCAATACCATCCTCATGGAGATGCATCTATTACAGAAGCCATTGTAGCAATAGGACAAAAAGAATTGCTAATAGACACCCAGGGGAATTGGGGAGACCTAAGAACCGGAGACAGTGCTGCTGCTGCCCGTTATATAGAAGCCCGTCTGGCTCCATTTGGTAAGGAAATTTTGTATAGTCCACAGATTACAACCTGGCAGCTCTCTTACGATGGCAGAAAAAAAGAGCCCCGTACCCTACCTGTTAAATTTCCTTTATTGCTTGCACAAGGTGTAGAAGGCATTGCAGTAGGGTTGGCCACTAAGATTCTGCCCCATAATTTTATAGAATTGGTCGAAGCTGCTATAGATCTACTGAAAGGCAAACCGGTTAGCTTGTTTCCAGACTTTCCCACAGGTGGATTGGCAGATTGCACCCACTACCATGCAGGCAAAAGAGGGGGGAAGGTTCGCCTGCGCGCCCGTATAGAAATCCAGGATCAGCAAACATTGTCTATTACCCAAATACCTTATGGAACCACTACTACGAGTTTAATTGATTCTATTCTAAAAGCCCATGAAAAAGGGAAGATAAAAATTAAAAATGTAGTGGATAACACTGCAGAAAATATTGAGATTCTTGTCCATTTACTCCCTGGTCAACTGGCAGAAACCGTTATAGATGCGCTCTATCTTTTTACAGATTGTGAAGTAAGCTATGCACCTAATGCTTGTGTCATTCAGGATGAAAAACCGGTTTTTGTAACGGTTCATGAGCTTTTGGCCTATACAGTAGCCCGTACGACTGATTTGCTTGAACAAGAGTTGCTTTTAGAACAACAAGCATTAAAAGAAAAGTTATTTTTTGCCAGTTTGGAGAAAATATTTATTGAAAACCGTATCTATAGGGAGATAGAGTCGTCTACAACCTGGGAGGAGGTATTGATGACCATAGCAAGCCATTTAGAGCCCTATGATTTAGGTCGGCCTATTGTAGAAGCAGATTTGGTCCGTTTAACAGAGATTAAAATCAAACGCATCTCACAATATGATAGCCTGCGTGCCGAGGAAACCTTAACCCAGCTTCAATCCGATTTAGCCACTACTAGGCATCATTTGCAACATCTAAAGGACTATACCATAGCCTGGTATAGCCGCTTGCTTGAAAAATATGGCAAAGGACGGGAAAGAAAAACTATTTTAACCAGTTTTGATCCTATTGAGGCTCAAGATGTAATGGTTAAGCAATACAAGCTGTATGTAAACCGTAAACAAGGTTTTATAGGTTATGGCCTTAAAGGAGAAGAATTTGTCGAGGCTTGCTCAGATATAGATGATGTCATCGCAATATGCAAAGATGGCAAATATGTCATTACTAAAATAGCCGATAAGCTTTTTGTAGGAAAAGATATTATATATGTCTCTGTTTATGACAAAAAAGACAGCAGCCGTTGTTATAACCTAATTTATGTAGATGGTGCTACTGGAATTGCCTTTGCCAAACGATTTCAAGTATTGGCTATTACACGCGATAAAACCTATGATGTAACCTTAGGCACACCAGGCTCTCGAGTCGTTTATCTAAGTGTCCATCCCAATGGAGCAGCAGATATCGTTACCATTTTGCTTTCTCCTATCAGCAGGACCACTAAAAAGAAATTTGAGTTTAACTTTGCTAATTTATCTATAAAAGGCCGTGCTGCTAAAGGTAATATGGTAACCAAACATGCCATTTATAAGGTGCAACGAAAAGGGAAAAGTCGTTCTATACCAGCTGAAGTAGCGCTCTGGTATGATCCCTCCACAGGCCGAATAGCCCCCCAGGGAAGCGGACAATTACTCGGCCTTTTTGGTCCAACAGATAAAATACTTGTAGTGTTTAAAGAAGGAGATTATCTGGTGACTACCTATCCACTTACCTTTCAACCCATACCTGAGCAGATTGCTCTTATAGAGCCATTAAGAGATTGCCATTTGCTTTCAGTAGTCTATTACCATACCATACAGGAAAATTATTTTGTAAAACGCTTTGCGGTAGATGTGCGGGTTTTAGATAAACGCTATAATCTCTTTCTTTCAGAATCAGATGTTTGTGTTTTAAAACTGGTTACCTCCTCTGCAACACCTAAATTACAACTCCATTATTGTATAGACCCTACTGGTAACGATAAACGATCTATTATGTATGATTTGGAAAAAGTCGCTATTAAAACGATTAAAGCAAAGGGGACCCGTCTTTCAAAGTATAGGATTATAGAAGTATCGTTATGGAATGAATAATTTTTATATTTTGATTTTCAGATTTTTGGTTTAGATATGCATCACACCAGTTCAAGAATGTTCATTTGTACATACTAATATGAAAAAGACAATACAAAAAATTACAGGGCTTATTGCGTTATCAGTAGGGTTGGCAAGCCAAGTGCCAGTTTTTGCTGCAGCAGATCAGGTTGGCCAGAAACAGTCGGGTATACATGAAGATTTTCCTTGGCGTATTGGTGTAAAACTATGGCACAAGCATCCTATCAAAACGGTTATGGACCGTTTGTCTGGAGGCTTAGAATTTGCCCTTGGTCCATTTATAGAGTGGAAACCATTCGATAGCTTGGGCATTCAGACTGGTGTACTCTATAGTTACAACGATTTGGCTACAGCCGGTTTTAATTGGCAGATGCGCGTAGTCAGTGGCTGGTCTGGTAAGCCTAAAAAAAGTATAAAAAATGCATCCAACACTATAGATATAGATCGGGTTAAATTTGATGCTATTAGTATTCCATTGTCTATTCGGTTCTATCCAGGCAGTGGTCAGCAACTTGCGTTATATATAGGGACTCGTTTGCTCATTCCTGTATTGAAAGCAAAACAAATTTGCTATGGTTTTATCTCTTGTAATAATGGGCATAAAGCTAAGTTATTTGAGTGGATCAACCAGGAAATGGAGTTTTTTAAAGACAAATCAAGTAAACAATTGGCTCATGACCTTGAGATTAAGTCTCATGTAACTTGGGATTTGGGATTTGATTATAGTACCAAGTTTGGTCTTATAGTAGGCATGAATGGATTCGGGCTTATGTTAGGCTATGATTGTACCAGACATTGGCTTAAATGAACCATAACTTACATATTTATGGAATATAGCATATGCATGGTATTTGAATTGGAATGGTAAAAAAAATAGAAAGGTTTACATTGTTGGTTGGCTTATGGATAGGGTGGGTAGGTCATCATGCAGTTTTGGCTATAGAGCCTTCTACCGACTTAGCAGCGCAAAATAATTTTTTTGGTAAAAATGGACGATCTAGTTTCCATATTGGTATAAAAGGTTGGGTCAAAGGGACTAAAAAGGTTATTGAGCAGCATTGGGCGCTTGGTGGTGAACTGGCCATTGGACCTCTTGTAGAGTGGCATCCTTTAAATGGAATAGCACTGCAAACTGGCTTGCTCTATAGTTATAACTACTTTTTTACGATAGATTTTTCTGTTGATCGCAAGAAGTTATTGGATGCAGGTTTATACTCTTTTGGCCATCGTTTGATAGCTGCTATTAATGGCTTATCGGCTAAAAAAGAAGGTTATATAGCCCATACTGGTTTGGACAGTATAGCATTTCATGCCATCAGTCTACCTTTATTTATTCGATTCTATCCAGAAAAGAGCCGGAAGTTGGTATGCTATGGAGGCCCCCGCTTCCTATTGTTATGTGCTGGTATAGATAGAAGAAAACATTGTCCTATTCATATTGACACCTCTATCATCAAAAACATATTTTATGACGCCCTCAAAAATGGAAAAGCTATTGCTGATGAACGTGGTATTACGGTTCAGGATATACAAAATATAGCTCAGGGAGGAGTATTCGACATATATCATTCTATTTTTAATATTAAGCCTGACAGGGTGCAAAACGAACTACTTCCTAACCAGGTCTACATTTGGGATTTGATTTGGGATTTTGGAGTGGAGTTTAGAGGCAGTTCTGGATTGATGATAGGTGTCAATGGGTTGGGCATTGTATTGGGGTATGATTTTATAAATTAAAGGAATGTGTATTTTACTTTTTTCTTGATAAAGAAGTAAGCAAAAAATCAAGCCCTGATGCAAAAAGTTGCAGAAAGCACAGCTTACAGATGGAAAAACACGAGCCCCATTTTAGCTCTCTCTGCAGCTGTTTTTCTTGTCATCTGTAAGCTGCACTTTCTAATTGCAACTTTTTACAAGGCGCGTTTTTTTTCGTAGCATTTCCATAGCACTAAAATGGATACTACAGATAAATCATGCAAATAGAAGCACAATATCTTTCAGGTCTTTTACTGCTTAGGCCTACTGTATATTATGACAGCAGGGGGTATTTTTTTGAAACCTACCATAGAGAAAGATACAAACAGAAAGGATTAGACATTTCTTTTATACAGGATAATCAATCATTATCTAAAAAAGGAACGGTTCGTGGGCTCCACTATCAATTGGCGCCCTATGCACAAGCCAAATTGGTTCGTGTGGTGCAGGGGGTGATATGGGATGTAGTAGTAGACTTGCGCAAAGGCATGCATACCTTTGGAAAGTGGCAAGGTTTTTTGCTCTCTTCAGACAATCAGCATCAGCTTTTTGTTCCTAAAGGCTTTGCCCATGGCTTTATAGCCTTAAGTGACCAGGCAATAGTAGCCTATAAGTGTGACGCCTATCATTACCCAGAGGCAGAGCAGGGCATTTATTTTCAAGATCCTACCTTAGGTATTCCTTGGGAAGATTATGCAAAACCCCAAGTTATTTCAGCAAAAGATGCAGCGTGGCCGTTATTGCAAGAGGCAGTCTATAATTTTTAAGGTATCTATTCACGCCTGTGGTTGGGGCCCCTTATCTCCTTCGATAAAAAGTCTGGCCCGATAGTAAATAGCTGAATCGATATCTTTTTCAGCGGGAAAATCGTAAACTCAGCCCGCTTCGCGGGCTTCAAACAGACGATTTTCTAATCCGCTGAAAAAGATATCGCTCAGGTGTTAATGTTTTACTAGAGCGCCATTTTTTATCGAAGGAGACGTTGGGCTGATAATGATAAGAAAATCTATTGTGGCCGCCGATAAAGGAATGCGGCGCTTCAGTAAAGCGGAAGTCTTTAAACAATCTGAGGCCGTTGCAATAGACCTTTACGATTTGCCATAAAAAGTATCTTTTTATTTTTTAGAAGAAGGTAAAAAAAGGTTAAATTCTATTGATTTTTTTAGGTATTGATGCTTAAAACTTTTAATAATATTGTGTATGTCGCTCAAGCAAACTAAGCAATTAAGTTTTTCAGATATTTCCGCCAATAAGCGTAAGTGCAAACACACTTTCTTTGATCAAATCAACAAGCTAGTTAATTGGTCAGTAGTAGAAAAAGCACTCCGATTACATTATCCTAAAGGTTTACGTTTATCAGGCAAACCGGCCTATAGTCCTCTGCTTCTATTCAAAATGCTATTGCTACAGACGTGGTATGGCTTGAGCGACTATGCAGTCGAAGAAGAAGTGAATGATCGTATCACTTTTAGCAGATTTTGTGGTATTTCGATGGATAGTTCTGTTCCAGATCATAGTGTACTAAGTAGATTTAGAACTACCCTTACAGAGAAGAATGCTTTAGAAAAGTTATTGCATATCATTAATAATCAGCTATCTGATCATGGTGTATTGGTTCAAAACGGTTCAGCAGCTGTAGATGCTTCTATTACCCCTACCCCTAGACGCCCTAAAGGTAAAAAAAGCTACGATCTGCATGAAGATGGAACCATAACCACAGCTGAAAGTTATCAAAAAGGAGTAGATCCAGAAGCAAGTTGGATAAAAAAAGGCCATCATCTCTACTATGGCTATAAGCGGCATGTTCTTGTGGAAAGCAAAGAGGGGTTGGTGCTAGCCGTAGGTACCACAAAAGCATCTAGTCATGATAGTGGGCATTTACAGGTATTATTGGATAAAGTAAGGCTAAAATCAGGCAGCAGACTCTATGCAGATAAAGGCTATAGCGGGTCGCCCAACGAAAATTTACTAAAGAAAAAGAAGTTAAAATCAGCTATTCAGAAAAAAGGGGCTAGAAACAATCCTTTATCACCCACTGCTAAACGGTTTAATAAATTAGTATCTAAAACGCGCTATAAAGTAGAACGGGTATTTGGAAGTATTAAAAGTTGGTTCCGTAGCTCAGGAGCCAGATATATAGGCCTTGCTAAAACCCATACGCAACATGTTATGGAGGCAATAGCCTATAACTTATATAGGTCCCCAAACATCATATTAAGAGGTATCTAGGGGAATGGTGTGTCCAAAATAGATTGAAAATGACTAAAAAATCAGTAAATAAATAGTTTTATACCACTATAACATCAAATATGGCAAGGAAATAACCCTGGAAGATTAATCAAAATTATACCTTCAACCTATCACAACGGCCTCAATCTATTGTTCAGCGGATTGGAAAAACAGTATCTGTTCAACGCTATGGCCATAGTAGAAAAATGCCCCTGTAAAAAGTGGGGAAATAGGCCTCATCCCTTGCAGATGCTTAGGAAAAACAGATTCCTTTGAAGCCCGCTTGCGGGCGACTTCTGTTGTATCCATTCACGCCTCTGGCTGGCCGCCTTATCTCCTTCGATAAAAAGTCTGGCCCGATAGTAAATAGCTGAATCGATATATTTTTCAGCGGGAAAATCGTGAACTCAGCCCGCAAGCGGGCTTCAAACAGACGATTTTCTAATCCGCTGAAAAAGATATCGCTCAGGGGTTAGTGTTTTACTAGAGCGCCATTTTTTTATCGAAGGAGACGCGGGGGCTGGTAATGGACTAGCCACTTGTTTTTTCAGCCAAACGTAGCGTATGCGTTTAACGCTATGTCCATAGTAGAAAAATGCCCCTGTAAAAAGTGGGGAAATAGGCCTCATCCCTTGCAGATGATTAGGAAAAACAGATTCCTTTGAAGCCCGCGCAGCGGGCGACTTCTGTTTTTCCATCTGTAAGGGGTGAGGTCCCCCAACTTTTTACCGAGGGCTTGATTTTTTGTCCACTTTTTTATCAAGAAAAAAGTGGAATACAATTCATTATTAACCAGTGACGTGAATAGATACCTTCTGTTTTTCCATCTGTAAGGGGTGGGTTCCGGAACTTTTTGCCGAGGGCTTGATTTTTTGTCCACTTTTTTATCAAGAAAAAAGTGGAATACAATTCATTATTAACCAGTGACGTGAATAGATACGTTTTACTTATTCATCTGCTTACTAAGCGCTTCTCTGTTTACTATTTCATATGCCCAACTATCTATCATTTAAATCTTGGGCATACCTGGTTTTATCTACATAATAGCCTGTTTCAATCACTGATTTAACATCTGAATAGCCAATAGGCAGTGCATCTATCTTACGCATCATTTTATCTCCTTATATTGATGATTGGTTATAAACCAAACTATACCAAGACGAATATAGGGTAAAATTTGGATGTGTGAATTTTTGGATCGGTATACTTTATTTATTGGTACAGAAAAGAGTGTAGAATAGGACGGTATCGGGTCTAGGTGATGCATACTCAATGCCGTCAACTTAAGAGAGATTGTAAATCTTTACATATTATTATATATGTAAAAACCAGTTATATATAATATATAGTCCCTTATCAGCTCCACGTCTCCTTCGATAAAAAATGGCGTTCTAGTAAAACACGAACACCTGAGCGATATGTACTATCGGGCCAGACTTTTTATCGAAGGAGATAAGGAGACCAGCTACAGTGGATAGATACCTTGCCTTAATAATATGGGGTATCAAATATCCTTGCAATAGGCCTTAAGTGGATTTTAAGGCGATCAAGGGAGAGTGGGATATAATTTTTTATCATTAATAAGTCCATGTTGATCATAGTTTGGGGGCCAAGGAGCATCTAGCCGCTCAGTAGTGAATTGGGGGGCATATTCTTGTTTTGGATATAAGTTTGTTTCTGCATTAGTAGATTTATCTGACTTGTTATTTTGTTCCTCTATTATTTTAATAATGAGCCTCAAATGGTTGATCTCATAATTTATAATGCCTTTTTTTATGAAAAGATTTTTTAGCTGTTTTGCCTTATCGTTAGCAGATAATCCTGAATTCACAAGTGTTACCTTTTTTTCTTCCTCTATTTCTTTTTCTTCTTGTTCTAATTTGTTTAGTCTAACATGAAACTTATACATATGTCCTTTTTGTAACCATGATGACAGTATATATTTTAAATCAGTGATTTTATTTGAATAAAATCTTCTCATTTTTTGTTTCATTGATGGATTTTTATCTAAATCATTTAGCACAGCGCTATTAAATATGGAGTTGCATCCTTGGTTAGAATCAGCGTATCCATTATGTGGAAAATAATCAAGATTGGGTGAGAAATGACTATTTTGTGGATCCCTAGTGTATGCGGGAGGAGGGTCATATGCGGATTCAGGAGCGCTTGGCTGAGGGTTATGGTCATAGCCATAAGGATGATAAAAATTTTGGATTTTGTCTTGTCCTTCTAGGTTGTGTTGCCCTGCTACCAGTTCTTTTTCTTGCTCTTCTTGCTCTTCTTTTTCTAACCTTTGTTGTTCTGCTTCCAATATTTCTTTTATCTTTTTTTTTAGGTCTTCATCCTCTTCCCCTGCATCATTACCCTCTTCTTTACCAGAATCATCTAAAGAACCTTTAGGGGAAGGATCATCAGGTTCAGCCTTTTTTGCTGGTTCCTTTGGTTCTGGTATTTCTGGAGGGGTTTTCCCTATATTGATGATTGTCGATTTATCGACGGATCCTTTACACCAATCACAACCAGTTGCTATAGTAGCGCATAAACTAAAATGTACAATAGTGTATATAATGGATCTTTTTAGTAGGGTGTGGTGCATGATAATCACTTTTATAAAGCAATGATAAAAAAATAAATAATATTTATATACTACTACTAATATCGATGACTGGTAGCAAGGAACCAGATTACTTATAGCTTTAAATTAATCCTATTAAGAAACGTTTCAAACGCTGCTATATCAACATGCATATCTTCTTCTAAATGGTCTTCAGTTACATGGTCTACATAAAAAGGATGGTATATACAATCCATTATGGCACAAAACCTTTTATAAAAACTCCTAGCCTCATCTGTACCATGATCAATTTCTATTACTTTAGTGGTTGGTTGCGCAAATATTAAATTGGCAAAACCAGATCCATGGGGACCCATAATGATTTTTGCATTGTTAAATAAATAGGCTTGCTCAAATGGATTCAGATGCTCCAAATATACAACTTTAAAACCTCTTTTCTTAAGGTAGTCAGTTAATTCCTTTTCATTAGCTATACGCCTTATGGTAGCTTGTGCCCTGGAAATATAAATTTTTTCCGAAAGTAATGACTTATTTCCCTTCAAATCAGCATAATTCAAAAAGCTGTTCCTTAAAAAAGTTTTCAGCCAACCCGGAAGGGGTCTCCCTTTACAAGGAATAAATGGAACCGATGGTACAATTAACTGTTTTGCTTGTATAATGGAATCACCATCAATTGCTAGAATTTTTTCTTTAGGAATTTGCAAAACCTTCAAAATATGGGCTAAAGCAGCTTTTTGGAAGGGGTACTTTAAATTGTTGATATAGATTTTATCAAATGTTATTTTGGATTCCTTTAAGATTTTTAGTCGAGGTAATACTTGTAGCAAAAAATGGTACCAATTTTCTTGGCCTGGTGAAGATATAACAGCAAGGTTACCTTTAAAAAATCTAGGGCTTTCATCTGCGATATTGCGCCCTTTCTTTAAAAGGCGGTGTTGATCCTTATAGGACGTCTGTGTATCTATCAGAACTTTGCCATTATTGGTCACTATTCCCCCTTCATTGACTACTACGCCATCTATAAGAGAGAGTATAAATTGACTAGAACGCTGCTCTTGGAGTAAATCTGTTTTGGTTCCTACCTCTTTTAATAGCTCATTGGCTTTTATACAGCCTGTTGGCTGGGTTATATTGGCCGCTGCAATGGGCGTAAACGACAAAGAGAGGTATATGCTAAATAGACTCAGCAAGATGTAGGCCTTAGCGCTTCTAGTGTGATGGTTGTATTGCATTTTTTTACTTACTTAATTATTTTAACATTTTGTATCTGTTCGCGCAATGGCGCGGGCTTAAGGAATTTTCCTTATTTTTTTACCTGATTATAAGTATCTATTCACGGATGCAGCTCAGCCCCTTATCTTCTTCGATAAAAAGTCTGGCCCGATAGTAAATAGCTGAATCGATATATTTTTTAGCGGGAAAATCGTGAACTCAGCCCGCAAGCGGGCTTCAAACAAACGATTTTCTAATCCGCTAAAAAATATATCGCTCAGGTGTTAGTGTTTTACTAGAGCGCCATTTTTTTATCGAAGAAGATAAGGTGGGCTGGTATTGACAAGAAAAGCTATTGTGGCCGCCGATAAAGGAATGCGGCGCTTTAGTAAAGCGGAAGTCTTTAAACAATCTGTTTTTCCCGCTGAACAATAGATTGTTTCATTGCCTTTACTGTTCGCCAAATCTTTTATCGAAGGCCACAAGTGCTACGTATACCCATGCTCCATGTAAAAAATGCTGTTCTATTTAACAATCAAAAATATTTATGTATTAAATTGACGCCATTATCTGTTCACATCACTGGTTAATATAATGAATTTTATTCCAATTTTTTCTTGATAAAGAAGTGGACAAAAAATCACGTCCTCGGCAAAAAGCTATTATCTTAATATGCAAAGTCAATATTAGTTTTTACTTGGTTAACAAACCCTCGTTTATTTTGTATAAGCTTGTGCACTGTTTCTAAAAGCTTGCGCATACAGGCTACAATTGCTACTTTTTTAGGTTTATAGTTATTTACTAGTCTATCATATTGTTAAGCCAAACAGGACGCCTACTATGCTTTTAATCTATTTTGGTAGTAGACGATAAAACAGGTGCAAGAAATAATTATGGCTGCTCCTAAACAGGTGCTGGCCGTTGGCCATTCCTGAAAAAAAAGATAGCCCAATAGGATAGAAAGGACCCACTCGGTATACTTCATCGGTGCTAAGGAAGCTACATCTGATTGCTGTAATGCTTTTAATAGGAAATAAAGAATAAGATTGCTGCCAAGGCCCAGTATGCTTGACAAGCATAGCTCAAATAGGGTAGGGCTTTCCCAATAATAGTAGGCTACTGGTAACATGCAACAAGCAGCGATCAAATTGGAAAAGAAAAGCATGGCAAGGATGGGCTCGCGTGTAATATACTTTTTATTGATAATGTCCAATGAGGCAAAAACAATGGTTGCCAATATACAGGATAAGGCTCCGCTATTATACATAGTAGGACGCAATATGAAAGCCATGCCTATACAGGTCAATAAGGTAGCCACCCATATAGGGGGAGCCACTTGCTCTTTAAGAAAGATTCTTGCCAATATCAATACAAAAATAGGATTGGTAAAGCCGATGACCGTTGCGCTGCTCATGGTTATTGCGTTGAGGCTATAGGCATATAAACCCATTGCAATGGATAAAAATAGTCCTCGAAATAGATGTAGCAGTGGCCGTTCTGTTGTAAAAGCATGACTACCTCTGTGGCACATAATAGGCACTAACACCAAACTACCAAAGGAAAAACGAAAAAAACAGATTTGGCAAGCAGTTAGCCCTGTGATTAAGTATTTGGTAACCAAATCATTCAAGCAACTTGAAAGGATGCTGAGTGATAACCAAAATAAGGATTGTAGGTAGCTGTTTTTGGGAAGATACATCTGATGTTTTAAATGACTGCTCTCTTTTTATCAATTTCTAGAGGCTTGCTGTAGAAAACGTTCTGCATCTAGTGCGGCCATGCAGCCTGTTCCAGCAGCTGTTACAGCTTGTCTATAATGGGGATCTTGAATGTCCCCAGCCGCAAAGACGCCAGGAATATTGGTTTGTGTAGTGCCTGGATTTGTTTGAATATAGCCTTGGTGGTCTACTGTTATATAGGGTAGAAAGGGCAAAGTGTTTGGTTGGTGGCCTATGGCTACAAATAAACCAGCCGCTGGTATCCTAGTAGTTGCCTCTGGATTAATGACCTCTATGGCTTCTACAGTTTCTTGGCCTATAATGTCTTTAACCTCTGTTTGAAACCAGACTTGAATCGTTGGGTTTTTCAAAACCCGTTCTTGCATAATCTTGCTGGCACGCATATGGTCTTTACGTACCAGGAGGTGAACCTGCTGGCAAAGGTTGGCTAAATAAAGCGATTCCTCTGCGGCAGTATCGCCTCCCCCCACTACTACAACAGTTTTTCCCTTAAAAAAGAAACCATCGCAAATGGCACAGGCGGAAACTCCCCTTCCATATAACCTTTTTTCTCCAGGTAAACCCAGCCATTTTGCAGAGGCGCCAGCAGCAATGATGACCGCTTTAGCAACTACCTTTTCGCCGCTGTCTAGGATCAATTCCAGCGGATAGGCAGCAAAATCCACTTTGGTAATGGTACCTGCTTTTACAATGGTGCCAAACCGTTCTGCTTGCGCTTGAAAGTCTTCCATCATGGCAGGACCCGTTATGCCATTTCTATAACCGGGGTAATTCTCTACATCTCCTGTAATGGTCAATTGACCACCTGGGTTTGGGCCTTGGTATAAAACGGGATGTAGGCCTGCCCGGGCAGCATAAATAGCAGCCGTATAACCAGCAGGCCCTCCTCCAATGATAACAAGTGGTATAGGAGACATAGGATTTATGAATAATTTTTCTAGCTGTAAGCTGTGCTTTCAGCAACTTTTTGCCGAGGAGCTTGATTTTTTGCTTACGTGCTTATCAAGAAAAACGTAAGATACAAATCACCCTAGGTAGCACTTGAGTGTTTCGCTACTAACAGCTGCTTTTAGCTTTTTAATACCCTTTTCTTTTACTTGACGCACGCGCTCTCGTGTTAACCCAAATCGGGCACCTATCTCTTCTAGGGTCAATATTTCTGTATTGTTCAGCCCAAAATAATAGCAGATCACATCACGTTCCCTAGGCGTAAGCACAGCCAATGCACGTTGGATTTCTTTACACAAGGAATCATTCATCAGCTCACTATCTGGCTTTTTTTCTACGTCGCTTTCCAATACATCTAGGAGACTATTTTCTTCACCTTGTAAAAAGGGAGCATCTACAGAAATATGGCGTCCTGCAACTTTTAACGCACCGCGTACCTCCTCGGGATCAACCTCTAAAAACTCAGCCAGTTCCTCCACAGTGGGCTCTCTTTCATACTTTTGCTCCAAGCGAGAAAAGGTTCTGGAAATTTTACTCAGCGAACTGATGCGGTTCAATGGCAGCCGTACAATTCTGGCTTGCTCAGCTAGGGCTTGCAAGATGGATTGTCTAATCCACCAAACGGCATAAGAGATAAACTTAAACCCTCTTTTTTCGTCGAACCGTTGCGCTGACTTAATCAGACCTAGGTTGCCTTCATTAATCAAATCACTTAAAGATAGCCCTTGGTTTTGATATTGCTTGGCTACAGAAACCACAAACCGAAGATTGGCCTTGGTGAGCCTTTCAAAGGCAGCTCTATCTCCCATTCTAATTTTTTTGGAAAGCTCAACCTCTTCATCTGCACTAAGTAGTGGGACCCTACCAATCTCCTGAAGGTATTTGTCTAAAGACTGACTTTCACGATTGGTGATCTGTTTGCTTATCTTCAGTTGTCTCATGGTTTGTTACGTTTAAAATAAATGTAAAAATAATACCCGGTTCAGCCAATGGCGTCAACTTAAGGAAAATATCCTATTATCCTCCAGCTGCTACCACATCCAGCAATACCTTACGAGATAACCTATATTTACCTGTTTTGGGATCTATGCCAATAAGCTTTACCTGTAACTCTTCTCCAATTTCTAATACGTCTTCTAAATTTTCAATGCGCTCTAAACGGACTTCTGAAACATGTAGAAAGCCATCCTTTCCAGGCATAAACTCTACGAATGCGCCATAGTTAAGTACAGACTTGACCTTCCCTATATATATTTCACCAATGGTTGGCTTGGCGGCAATCGTTTTGATTCTACCAGCAGCTTTTTGCAACATCTCTTGATTGCCCGCAAATATAGTCACAATGCCTTTATGGCCTTGTTCCACAATATCTATATTGGTAGAGGTCTCTTTTTGAATTTCTTGTATCACCTTGCCACCTGGCCCAATAATGGCTCCAATCATCTCTTTTTCCACCTCTATAGTGACAATTTTAGGGGCATGTGGTTTGCTATCTGGACGTGGAACAGCTATGGTTGCTTCCATTTTTTCAAGGATATGGAGCCTGCCTGCTTTGGCTTGGTGGAGCGCTTGTTCCAGCATTGCATAGGAAATACCAGCTACTTTCATATCCATTTGGCATGCTGTAATCCCCTGATGGGTGCCTGTTACCTTAAAATCCATATCGCCGATCTGATCTTCATCTCCGAGTATATCAGACAAAACGGCAAAGCGGCCTGTAGTAGGGTCTGTAATCATGCCCATAGCAATGCCTGCAACAGCTGCTTTGATGGGAATACCTGCATCCATTAGCGCTAAGGAACCAGCACAAACGGTAGCCATAGAAGAAGAGCCATTTGATTCAAGGATATCAGATACAACGCGTATGGTGTATAGATTTTCTTTATCAGGTGGTAGTACAGCTTTTAATGCCCGCATGGCTAAGTTGCCATGGCCTATTTCCCGACGAGAAGGCCCTCTGTTGGGTTTGACTTCTCCAGTAGAAAAGCCAGGAAAGTTGTAATGGAGCATAAAACGGTTGTAGCCATCTTCCATAGCTCTGTCAATGATTTGTTCATCAAACTTGCTGCCAAGGGTAACCGTGGTAAGGGATTGTGTTTCACCCCTTGTAAAGAGGGCAGAGCCATGTGCAGCGGGTAGGTAATCTATTTCAGATTCAATGGGTCTAATCTGGTCTAATAGTCTACCGTCTAAACGAACCTGCTCATTTAATACCAATGCTCGAGTGGCTTGATGTTGGAGTTCAGCTAAAAATTCCTTCTGCTGCGCAGGAACTACTTCATTGCCATTTTGATCTTTGGCAAGCTGCTCGTTGTAACGATGGGCTACCGCCATAAATGCTTCTTTTCGCAAAGCTTTTATGGGTATGTGTTGCTTGGCAACCGCATATAGATCGGCATAAATGGCCTCACGTAAGGTGGTTGAATAGGGAGATGCCGTAGCTGGATCATCAGCGGTATCTATTGTTTTACCAACTGCGTGCATAAGTTCCCGTTGCGCTTGACAGTGTACTTTAATCGCATCATGGGCATAGCGAATCGCTGCTAGCATATCTGCTTCTTGCGCTTCTTGCATCTCTCCCTCGACCATTAATATATGATCATCGCTGGCTGCTACCATCAGATTCATATCGGCTGTTTCAAGTAGATGAGCAGGGGGATTGATGACAAATAAGCCACCTACACGTGCCACACGTACTTCAGAAATAGGTCCGTGAAATGGAATAGAAGAAATAGATAGGGCAGAAGAGGCTGCTAATGCAGCAAGGGCATCTGGCAAAATGGTCTCATCAGCAGATATTAGTGATATATTTACCTGAATTTCACTATTAAACCCTTTTGGAAAAAGGGGGCGAATGGCACGATCGACCAATCTGGCGATTAAAATTTCATGGTCCCCTAGTCTGCCTTCCCGTTTTAGAAAGCCTCCCGGTATTTTACCAGAGGCAGCAAATTTTTCTTGATAGTCTACAGAAAGGGGTAAAAAAGTGGTCTCTTCTGCAGTTGCTTTGGCTACTACGGCGGCTAAAAGCATGGTATTACCCATTCGGACCAAAACAGAGCCATCAGCTTGAGTGGCTAACTTGCCCGTTTCTATAGTAATGACCCGGTTATCTGGTAACTGTATTGTTTTTGAAATGAGTTTTCTGAGCATATGGGTACAATGGAATGATGGTATACAATGGCATCAAAAGAAAGAAGGCTCATAAAACTTTTCCTATAACATCTTGATCTTTGTGTATACAACTAGATATAGGAAAAGTTTTGAAAATAACCAAATGGCACGCAATGGCAATAAGGATGCGCTACTTTCTTAAACCAAGGTTGGTAATGATATCTCTATAGCGATTCAGGTCCACTTTTTTAAGATAGGCTAATAACCTTTTGCGCTTACCGACTAACTTCAAAAGACCTAATTTTGCAGCATGATCTTTCTTTTTAACACTTAGATGTTCCGTTAAATGTTTAATCCTGTATGTAAATAATGCAATTTGTGACTCTGAAGAACCACTGTCTTGTTCAGATTTTTGAAATCCAAAGGTTTTAAAAAGATCACTTTTGTTGGAGCTATTGAATGCAAAAGCTTGTTCTTCTTGATTTTCTTTATTTTGATTGATTGGCTTCATAGTGTTTGTTACAGTAAATTTAAACTTGGCCTAGGCAAATTTAAATATAAAATCATCTATTGCCAAATTTAAATTTGGATTATATCGTTATCTTCCTTTTTTTAGAAATCCTGGTAAGCGAGCAAATAGATTGGGCCCTTGCTTATGTACTTTTTTCATCATCTTATAGATCATATCAAACTGTTTGAGCAACTGGTTAATCTCTTGGACTGTTTTCCCGCTGCCACGTGCAATGCGTTCACGCCGACTTCGATCAATAATAGGGGGATTTTGCCTTTCTCCGGGGGTCATAGAGTCTATGATTACCTCACAGCTTTTAAATAGATCATCTTCTAGAGGTAGATCTGGCATGGCATTTCCTAGACCGGGCAGCATGCTAATGATGTCTTTTAGATTGCCCATTTTTTTAATTTGTCTGATTTGCTTGGCCAAATCTTCCAAATTAAATTGATTGGTTTTAATTTTTTGCTGTAAGCTGCGTTGTTGTTCTTCATTATATATTTCTTCTGCGCGTTCTACAAAGGAGATTACATCTCCCATGCCCAGAATACGACTTGCCATACGGTCTGGGTGAAAAAGATCTAAATCTTGCATCTTTTCACCTGTACTAATAAACTTAATGGGTTTATGGACCATACTGCGAATGGAAAGCGCTGCGCCTCCACGGGCATCACCATCTAGTTTGGTTAGTACGACTCCATCAAAGTTTAGCTGTTCATTAAAAGCTTGTGCTGTGGAAACTGCTTCTTGACCAGCCATGGCATCGACTACAAAAAGGGTTTCAGAGGGCTTTAAGGCTTCTTTTAGCATACGAATCTCTTGCATCATCGTCTCGTCAATGGCCAAACGGCCTGCCGTATCTACAATGATCAAATCCATTGCTTTATGTTTGGCCTCTTGTATGGCATTTTGTGCAATGGTATAGGGGTTTTTTGTTTCGGGCTCTGTATAAACACTTACATTGAGCTGTTCGCCTAGTGTTTTGAGTTGGTCAGCTGCAGCGGGTCTATAGACGTCACAAGCTACTAAGAGCGGTGATTTATTTTTCTTTTGGTAATAATGTGCCAACTTGCCTGCTAAGGTGGTTTTTCCTGCCCCTTGTAGTCCAGCTAGTAGTATAATGGCTGGATTACCCGCTAGGCGCACTTCGGTATGCATGCCACCCATTAAATCTGTTAAGGCATCTTGGACCAATTTTGTAAAGAGCTGACCGGGCGAAATAGAGGCAATCACGTTGGCGCCAATGGCTTTTTGTTTGATCGCATCGGTTACTTGTTTGGCTACTTTGTAGTGGACATCGGCTTGTACCAAGCTTCTGCGAATTTCTTTTATAGTAGCAGCAATGTTTATCTCTGTAATACGACCTTGTCCTTTTAAGGATTTTATCGCTTTTTCTAGATTTTTACTAAGACTCTCAAACATGGTTTATGCAATTTTTGTGTCCGTTGGCTTATGACATGGTTTGATAGTAGAGCGTGTTACAATTGTGCGGTTGTAAAATCATTTCGGCAATGGTTTGCACCGCTTCTAAGTCAACTTGCCTAATATACTCAATTTTATGGTTTACCAAGTTGGTATCTCCTTGTAAAGTAGCTGTTGCCAACTCTTGTGCGCGATGTATAAGGCTTATTCGGCTAAAGGTGAGTTGTGCTTCCATTTGGTTTTTTACCTTTTCTAATGCAGTAGGGGGTGTCTCTTTGATTTGCTGCAACAGGGCTACTAAAGCGTTTTCGGCTGTTTCGAATGAAATGTTTGGGGATAGACTGCCACTAATCACCAATAGGCCTGGATCGAGTGATTCTGTAGTATAGGCCTCTATTCTGGTAAAGAGGGCTTGTTTTTCTACAAGGTTGGCATGTAGCAAGGCAGATTTACCTTCGCTTAGTAGGTGGCATAATATTTCGGCTTCCTGGTAGCCTGGCATGCCTTTTCCCGGCATATGATAGGCTTTATATAGTATGGGAAAGGGTACATCTCCTTGCACTACTTTGTGCCTAGGGCCTGTTTGTGCTGGTTCTTGCGGTAGGGATCTATGGTAAGGAGGGCCAGCTGGAATGGGTGCAAACCATTTGGTACATAATTCGGCTACTTGGGACTTGGTGACGCGTCCTGCGACTACTAAAATCGCATGGTTGGGTCTATAGAATTTGTAAAAAAAGGCTTTTACATCATCCATAGTGGCGTTTTCTATGTGGCTTAATGATTGGCCAATGGTGGGCCATCTGTAGGGATGGGTGGTATAGGCCATGTCGGTTAAGTGGTGCCATGCATCACCATAGGGTTGGTTTAGATAGTGTTCTTTGAACTCTTCTATGACTACTTTTCTTTGTACTTCGAGTGATTTTTCGTTAAAGGCGAGTCCAAGCATGCGGTCAGATTCAAGCCAAAAAGCTGTTTCTATATTTGCAGCAGGTAGGGAACAATAATAATTGGTTAGGTCTGTAGTGGTATAGGCGTTGTTTTCACCGCCTACTTGTTGCAAAGGGGTATCGTAAGTGGGAATGTTGCAGGAGCCACCAAACATTAAGTGTTCAAATAAATGGGCAAAACCTGTTTTTAGGGGGTGCTCATCGCGTGCGCCTACATCATACAGTAGGTTCATAACGGCAATATGGCTGGTTGGATCTTCATGTACAATAACTTGTAAACCATTGGACAAAGTAAATTTTTCGAAATGAATCATTGTATATTATTATAATAGCGTCAAATAAAAACAAGTCGTTATAGTCTATTCCATTCGGCAATAGGAGGCAAAGTGGTTGGATCTACTATGCCATGAAAAGATGGATAGACCTGACCACTCAGCTGAATATCAGTAAAGCGACCATCAGGCAGCTTCGTAAAGGTTACTTGTAGTGTGCCGCCTTGAGTGATGGCGGTTATAGGGCTATTTAAGCCATAATAACTACTGGAAACCAGGGCGCTGGCGGCAACGCCTGTGCCACACGACAAGGGTTCTGCTGCCAATCCGCATTCACAGGTGCGGACAAATATGGTGTCTGCTTCAGCTAATTGAAAAAAGTTCAGGTTCACGCCCTCTTTTTCAAAAGGGTGCATGTTTCTTCTTGGAAAGCCAACTATTTCCATAGGAACGGCTTGAATGGCATCTACTTGTTCTACATAGTGGCGTGTGCCATTGTTTAGGAAATAGCCTTTATCTAGAGGCTGAATTACATTTATATCCTGTAGGGTTAAGTAGACCCTGTCATTTGCTATATACCCTATGTGTGGGCCGTCTATAGCCATAAAATTGGCTTTTTTATCGACGATGCCTAGCTGGTATGCGTAGTGAAGCGCGGATCGGCTTCCATTGCCACACATCCCACCACCTTGGCTGCCATCTGCATTATAGTGCAATAGAGCAAAGTCACAACCTGCCTGTTTTTCAATGGTAATGACCCCATCTGCACCAATACCAAATTGTCGATGACAGAGTTGTTTGGTCACAACAGGGTCATATGTATAATGTTGATCTTGGAAATTATTAAGGATGATGAAATCGTTTCCGGCAGCTTGGTACTTGGCAAATGTAAGTTGCATGGAATGGCCGTTAAAGGAGACAAAACAAACGTGATAAAAAACTTTACAATATATAGATAATTTTTTGAAACTATATGGTAAAGGCGTCTGAAACGCTAGTGTATAGATGATCATGCAATGGCGTTAATTTAAGGAATTTGTCTTATTTTTTTACTCAGCACTGTGGTTGAAAACGCATTTTTTCTAGTTTTTTAAGGAACTTCATTACACGCTTGTAGTTGTGCCCCTTATCTCCTTCGATAAAAAGTCTGGCCCGATAGTAAATAGCTGAATCGATCTCTTTTTCAGCGGGAAAACCGTGAACTCAGCCCGCAAGCGGGCTTCAAACAGACGATTTTCTAATCCGCTGAAAAAGAGATCGATCAGGTGTTCGTATTTTACTAGAGCGCCATTTTTTTTATCGAAGGAGACGCGGGGCTGGTAATGCTGTTCTATTTAATAGTCATTAATATGTGTGTCTTAAGCCCGCGCCATTGGATGATCACTTACCATCACAAATAGGTTTTTTAAGAGGTCTATGTTTATGGATGAATGGATACAAATAAACTATAGTCTTTGACGGAATAACAAAAAATGCTTATCATGGTCTCCATTTTCATTTTTATGTTATAGGTTTTTATTGCATGGTGTATGTTGTCATTCCAAGCTTTGTTTCTTACCCTTATAGTAGTCTCCTTTTTTTTACTGAGATCTTCTTACGCAAGAGCGCAGCTAACCAAAATTCAGCCCAGTAATGGTGTAGTGGGATATACTGGTTTTTATGTGATTGTCACTACTGCTATATTAAGTTATATAGGTAAAGGACTTATCTACTGGTATACACTTCAATTTGCTGCGGGTATTTGGCTAATAGGTTATGCGATTGTTTCCAAAAAAGAGGTTCCCTCTTGGGAAATTACTCGATTTTGGCTTATTGGTGCGCTATTTTGTCTTCCGATAAATTTGCTTTGGCATTGGTGGCGCGTGACCGATTATTCATTTTTATTAAAGTTATCTCTGGCCCATTTGTCTGTCATCTTGGCTGTATTTCCCTTGTCTTTGGGCATCGCGATACTAGCAGTTATGGTAGGGGCGATTGCTTATGTCTTTTGTTCTTTGGATCATTTAATAGCATTAACGGATGAGGTGATATCGTTATTTGGATTTAGCATATTGATTTTTACGATGATTATTTACATTAAAATCCAAGTAACTGATTATAGGGCGCATAACCGTTATTTAAAAAATAGGGCAAAGGTAAGGCATGCGCAAAACTATCAATTAAAACTTAAACAAACGATCCAAAATTTGCACCTTCATGCGGTGGAGGCTTATTCAGAAAGGGAGACAGCTTTTGTCCAAAAGGTGGTGGAAGGGGTGTTGGAGTCTTCTTTATTTTTAAGGGATGATGTGCTATATAAGGAAGATTTTGGCGTTATTGTGCAAAACTTTGCTACGTGGTCTACTTTTTTAAAAGCGCACACGCAATCTAAATGGCATTTGCCATTGTTGCCAACTGAAATTACACTAAGGGAAGTGATGCAGCAATTGGAAATTGCTTTAAATGGTTCGATGGAGACTGCGCCAAAGCTGATCATGGCGCAGAAAAATGTTGATTTGAATGGAAAGATTGTATGTGATGTGCGCCAGGTTGTGGATTTATTAGTGGCTGTTATTGTACGGGTTATGCATGTAGACCAGGGGGAGTCTATACGCATTCAACTACATGCCACTGAGCTAAAATATTATAAATATGTTCCTGTTAAAAAGCAGCGTCCTCCGGAAATGGTTTTTCCAGCTATAGCTTTAATGGTGAGTGATGAAGCTACGCCTTTATCAGCATTGCCTGCAATGCATTCGCATTATGAAGATGTTACAGAGGGAATAGAGGTTATAGGGGTGCTTGACCAGGCGGCTCCGGAACGCATCAATGTGGAGAAGCAGCCTATAGAAAGGATGGTTCGTGCCCATTATGGTTATCTGCAATTCCCTTCTTCCAAACAAAAAGCGACGCTTCTGGTATTTCCTTGTAGTGTAACGGCGGTTCGTGATGAAATGCTTTCTGGTCTTATTGCTTCAAATAGTTTTATAACGAAAAGCGAGGTGGATGCTTCGATGGCAGTGTTAAGCAAGTTTAATGACTATGTGTGCAAAATGTGCGATATCCGTCTGGGTGTGATAGATGAAATCTTGTTATTGCTCAGGCGTTGTTATGCTTTTAGGCGGCATGCATCTGGGGAGTTGTTTTATGTGCGTGCGGTGGGCATTGCGCGATTGGTAACAGATTGGGTGGCTTATGTGCCGGAGCCGATTTATGCTGCTTTGCTCTATGATTTAATGGTCTATACGGATTTACCGCTTTCGTATATTAAGGCGAATTATAGTTTGGATATTTTTTGTTTTGTACAGTCGGTTTTGGCGATAGATGATCGTCAGGAGATGGAGCCATCCGGGCTTTATGTGGATGATCAGCGCAATAAGGTGGTGAACCGGGATCAGCTTTTTGTGTTGTGTATTAAATTGGCTGAACGGTTGTATGATTTGCGCCATGCGTATGGTTATGCACATAAGGTGCAGGTATCAGATATGGCTAAGGAGACGCTTACGGTGGATGTTTTTTTGGCAAAGCGGTATTTGGATGGTGACATAGTAAGGGCGTTGGAAATGGCTGCTCAGGAGGCGTTGCGGTTGTGCCTTGAGAGGAGGTAAGGTGGGGTTGTTGGTGGTTGGCTGCTTCTAGATACCTTCTGCAAAAGCTATTTGTGATCAGCAATTTTTAGGAGAAGCGCAGTCGAGCACTGCAACATACTGGATCTATTTGAGGAGCATAGACAAGCTTCGACACCAAAATTGCCATTAGAAATAGGTTTTGCAGAAAGTCTTAGTAAAGGGGGCGTAATAAGTTTTTTTTAAAATTCATTAACAAAATCATATAATTTTACTAGATTTGCTAAATCTATAGCAGTATTTAAAGAGCCTACACAAGCTTCGATACTAAAATTTTTATTAGCCTTTTTTCGAAACCTATTTGTGGTGCGCAATTTTTAGGAGAAGTGCAGTCGAGCATCGGTAACATACTAGATGTATTTGAGAAGCAGAGGAAAACCCCAAAATTGCCATTAGAAATAGGTTGTGAACGAGGTCTATTAGAAATCGAGTTTTGAAAGTGTATGCGTTCAACGCTATGGCCATAGTAGAAAAATGCCCCTGTAAAAAGTGGGAAAATAAAGGGTGAGGTCCCCAACTTTTTACCGAGGGCTTGATTTTTTGTCCACTTTTTTATCAAGAAAAAAGTGGAACACAATTCATTATTAACCAGTGACGTGAATAGATACTTGAAAGTAGCCCATTCAATAACCCCAAACCATATGCAATATATTTTTAAAAAGATTTTATTTGCTGCTCTATTTTTAACTGTCCAACTTGGATGTCCTGGTTCCGAGCAATCCAAGAAACAACGCTCATTAAAACTTAATGTGTCAGCACCATCCCTAGTCTCATCAGGTGGCAATCCCAGAACGCCATTAAGTCAAGCAACAGAAGAAATCCCAGAAGGAATAAAAGATAAAGAGTCAGAAAAGCCAGAGGAACTAAAAGAAGAAAAACCGGAATCTGACGAAAAACCGAGCGATCAAGATCTACCAGAAGAAAGTGAAAAAATAGCAGTAAATGAAGAAGAAATAGAGGGCAAAGAAGGGCTAAACACTCAACAAACAGAAGGCAATGTACAAAAGAAGGAAATATTACAACAATATGGACAATTGTTGACAGAAGACGAAAAAAAAGAAGTGGAATCTAAGTTCGGTACCCTGTTGGAAAAGTGGGAGGAGTGCGTAAAGTACTACAAAAATCTAGAAACAACTATGAGTCAATACAAAGAAGATGTAAAAAAATTCGTCTTATCTTATAACCTAGAGCAATGTACAGGTAAATTAAAGAATTTACCAAAAGAAAAACAGGACCTTGTCCGATTGATGTGTAGAGCAAATGATTTAATCGATAGGATCGAATATGCGAAAGTAAGAACATTCTTCGATCAAAAAGTAAAATGCTATGCCAATCAGATTGATACATTAAAGCAAAGGAAAAATAACCTAAAAACAGAAGCAGATTTTCGCTATTTTAGGGCTCAAACAAATTCCTTAGAACAAAACATAAGAACGTTGAAATTCGATCTGCAGAGAAACGAAAGTCTAGACCATCTAGTAGATGACTTGGCCGCATGTATCAAAGATATAAACAACAAAATAAACAACAAAAACAAAAAAAATGGATGCGGTTTTTTTAAAAAATCCAGGTAAGGGAAAATGTATGTTAGCGTAGTTAACCCAAAAGTCGCTTATGGGTGGTTCGTATGCCCTCCCGCTAATAGCTTAGCTTTGTACTATTGAATCTTACCAAACTTGTTAAATCTGTAGTAGTAGTTGAGGAGCATAGACAAGCTTCGATGCTAAAATTTTTATTAGCCTTTTTTCGAAACCTATTTGTGGTGCGCAATTTTTAGGAGAAGTGCAGTCGAGCATCGCAGCATACTAGATTTATTTGAGGAGCAGAGGCAAACTCCAAAATTGCCACTAGAAATAGGTTTCTTAAGGGGGCTACGAGAAATCGAGTTTTGAAAGCACCCCATTCAATAACCCCAAACCATATGCAATATATTTTTAAAAGGATTTTATTTTCTACTCTATTTTTAACTGTCCAACTTGGATGTCCTGGTTCCGAGCAATCCAAGAAACAACGCTCATTAAAACTTAATGTGTCAGCACCATCCCTAGTCCCATCAGGTGGCAATCCCACAACGCCATCAAGTCAAGAAACAGAAGAAATCCCAGAAGAAATAAAAGATAAAGATTCAGAAAAACCAGAGGAGCCAAAAGAAGAAAAACCGGAATCTGACGAAAACCCGAGCGATAAAGATCTACCAGAAGAAAGTGCAGAGGCAACAGTAAATGAAGAAGAAGAGGGTAAAGAAGGGTTAGATAAGGAAAAAGCAGAGGCAGAAAAATTAGAAAGTGTACCGATACCATCGGCAAAAGAAGTTAAAATAGATCTGAAAGTATCAAAACAAGATGACTCAGAAAATGTATCTGAATCATCAGTAGCAGACCGCATAACAAATCAGGAAATATCACAAAAAGATAAAACAGCGCTAACACTATGCCAACAAGCAGCAATAGAGAAGTTTGATACCATGGTCCATGGGCCAGGGTACACCACTATAAAGGCGTGGTTGAAACGCCAAGAAAAAACAATACATGGTTACGAATGTAAACTAAATGGTTTTCTTAAAAATGATAGTGTTAAAAAGTTGCATAAACAAGCAATGAACGAAATACAAGCGATAAAATTAAAGTGGTACGAACCTATACTTGCAATCCAGCATATGGAACAACTCAAAGAAAAAATAGACAATATAGAAGGGTTAGTAGGTATTGCCGAATCCGAATTTAATTCTCTGGCAGATGCTACAGGAAATATAATAGAGACCTTTTGTCGAGATGGTAGTCTCGAGAAGCTAAATAAGGGACTAAAGCAAAAAGAACAAAAAATCGAACAATATCTACAACAGATAGAGCAAGCAATTACAAATCCCCCAAAATCTTTTTTTCCTCATTTCAAAAAATCTTCCAAATAGGAAATGTTCACTAAACTGTTTCAGATCACTCCTTTATCTCCACACCTGTTTTAATCTAGCGGGGAAAAAGATGTCTATTTGCGATATGGTCAGCACCCAGTTCCTCTATCAATAAGCTATACCGCCCTAAAAATTCATACATCTAAATTTTACCCTATATTTGTCTTGGTATAGTTTGGTTTATAACAAATCATCAATATAAGGAGATAAAATTATGCGTAAGATAGATGCCCTTCCGATTGGCTACTCAGATGTTAAATCAGTGATTGAAACAGGTTATTATGTAGATAAGACCAGGTATGCACAAAATTTAATAGAAAAAAGAAATCCTATCTTCATAGCTCGTCCTCGTAGATTTGGCAAGTCTTTATTTATCAATACACTAGCTACCATATGCAACGGAGAGGAAGCAATATTTAAAGGTTACCATATAGGTAGGCCAGAAAATGGGTATGCGTGGAAGAAATATCCAGTGCTTAGGTTAGATCTTTCTAGATTAAGCAACGACACATCAGAGTTATTACAATTGTCTTTGGAAGATATACTTACAGAGGTGGCTTCAGGATATAGGTTAATCCTTAGAGGGCATTCGCTTAAAACGAAGCTTTCTAACTTAGTGGCAGATATGACTAAACTAGGCAATGATTATGAATCTAAAATAGTAGTATTGATAGACGAATATGATGCCCCTATTGTTCACCTAACCAAAGGATCCGACCTAGAGAAAGCCAATATCAAAGTCATGAAAGATTTCTTTATGACTTTAAAATCACTAAACGACTACTTTCAACTCACTTTTATCACTGGTGTAAGTAAATTTAGCTTATCTGATGTTTTTTCAGGAGCCAATCATTTAAAAGACATTACCATTGATGCATCTGCGGATGCGATGTTTGGCTATACACAAGAAGAAATGCTAACCATATTCTCAAACAATTTGAAAGATATTGCTGGGCAATGGAGCAAAAAAGAAAATAAAAAAGTCACTGAAGCAGAAGTTATGAGTCGTATTGCGACTTATTACAATGGGTATAGATTTTATGAAGATGGGGCAAGTGTATATAACCCGTGGTCCACTCTGAGATTCTTAGACTCTGGCAAACTAGCCAACTACTGGTACGAATCAGGCAGCCCAAGCTTACTTATTAATCAGATGCTAGCAGATCCTGATAGGTTTGATATGAATATGGAAAACCTTCAAATAGAGTCCGTTAGAGAAGAGTTAATGTATACAGAAAGCAGAAATGAGATTAGCTTAAAGTCTCTGATGTTTCAAACAGGCTATCTGACCATTGACCATTATGATGAGTCTACTGGTCTATATACATTAAAGTTCCCTAATAGAGAAATAGAAGCATCTTTCCAGAAAAGTATACAATCTAGTCTGGAAAAAAGCGTAAAGGATTATTTTATACACGAGCGCGATACCATCAGAAATGCCTTATCTGCTAAAAAAATTGAAACTTTTATAGATCACATCAATACGGTATTTTCAACCCTTCCTTATTACTTAGATACGAAACAAGAAAAACAATACCACAGCAATTTACATATGCTGCTACAAGGCTTGGGCTTTCTAGGTGGTAGAAGAATGCAGCTGCATAGTGAATCTGCTTCCAGCCAAGGCAGGTCAGATATTGTTTTAGAATTAGGAACAGTTATCTATATTATAGAGCTTAAGTATAAATCGACTGGTCAAATGGCCTTAGACCAGATCAAAGCAAACGGGTATTATAAACCTTACTTACTCAGACAAAAAGCCCTTATACTTTTAGGTCTTAACTTTAATGAGGAAACCAGAATGATAGATAGTTGGGCATATGAAACCGTAAACAATGGATACAACTGGTAACAAAGAGCCCTTTTGGGTGCACATACCACTGGATCAAATGACCTCATCTCAATGGGAGTCTTTATGTGATGGCTGTGGTAAATGTTGTCTGCTTAAAATACAAGAAGCAGCAACCCAGCAGGTGCAAGCCACCAAGATTTGTTGTCGGTTGCTCAATACAAAAACTTGTCAATGCTCCAACTATAAAGAGCGATTTCGCTATGTAGATGATTGCATCAAATTAAACCCCACAAATGTACAGACCATTACTTGGTTGCCCAAAAGTTGTGCATATCGCCTTGTAAAAGAAAAAAAAGCACTACCTGACTGGCATCCATTGATTACAAAAGACCCCCAATCTACGGTTAAAAGTGGCAACTCTGTGAAAGGCTTTGTCGTCCATCCAGCATTGGTGAATAAACCGATTATACACTATTTGCTAGAAGAAGAGCAAGGGTCATATTAACGCTGTTTTTTGACCAAGCAGTAACAGTGAGGCTATCGATAAAGGAAATTTGGTATCTATGCACGTCACTGGTTAATAATGAATTTTTGTCCACTTTTTTCGTATCTATTCACGCCTCTGGTTGACCCCTTGTCTCCTTCGATAAAAAGTCTGGCCCGATAGTAAATAGCTGAATCGATAGGTTTTTTAGCGGGAAAATCGTGAACTCAGCCCGCTACGCGTGCTTCACACAGACGATTTTCTAGTCCGCTAAAAAACCTATCGCTCAGGTGTTAGTGTTTTACTAGAGCGCCATTTTTTTATCGAAGGAGACAAGGGGCTGATAATGATAAGAAAAGCTATTATGGCGCCAAATCTTTTATCGGTGGCCATAAGTGCTGCGTATACCAATGCTCCATGTAAAAAATGCTGCTCTATTTAATAGTCAATAATATTTATGTCTTAAGCCCGCGCCATTGGTTGCACGTATACGAAATTTGGCACGTAGTAAAAATAATGAAACAATCACTACAACGTACCTGATTGGAAAAACAGCACTGTTCAGGTTATGCAGATCTTGGACATCCTTTTTTACTTGTTTTATGTGTCTTTAATCCACTTTTTGTAGTGAATTGTTTGTTACACTGATTACATTTGAAAGGTTTTTCTCCTATATGTTTTTTTATATGTACATATAAGTTGCTGCTGTAAGCGAAGTGTATGCCACATATATCACATCTGTAAGTTTTTTGTCCTGTATATATGGCTTTATGTACGCTTAATTGATTTCTGTTTATAAATTTTGCACCACATGTATCGCATTGGTTAGGCTTGCCTCTTGTGTGTGTTTTTATATGTATATGTAAGTTGCCGTTGTAAGCGAATTGTTTACCACAGATATTACATCTGTAAGTTTTTTGTCCTGTATGTATGGTTTTATGTACGCTTAATTGATTTCTGTCCATACAGTTTGCACCACATATATCGCATTGGTAAAGGCTTTTAAAGCCTCCATTAATAGGATGAATTTGGGTCAAAAACCTATTGATTATAGCTATAGGCTCCTTTATGGCTGCACTATTGCGTAAGGTAGCTGCATTAGTGCTATTTTGGGGGGTAACTTTATGGCTATGATTTTTAGGTGTCGGTATAGGCTCGTTGTTATGAGTGTACATTATGGTATGACAACCATGTATAAAACATGCTAAAACCCCGTAGCAATATAAAGTATATAAAACTTTAATTATAAGCATTACACTTTCCGATTTTGAATAATGATATACTAGATCAAACTATTGATAAACTCAACACATTTGATTATACAAAATCAAAATTAAATCAGCAACTGATGGGGGGTCACTAGATAGGATGCCATCAAAAAATAGCTGGATAGCGTGCCGGATCTACCTGATGCATCATCATATATATTTTAGCTACCACCTCTTCTACGTTAGGCTTGGAAAAATAGTTTCCATCATCTCCATAGGCGGGGCGATGGGGTTTGCTGCTAATAGTGATCGGTGGTGTGTCCAGCATGGCATAGCCATTTTGTGTTTCTAATACTTGTTGCATCATATAGGCCGTTGCCCCTCCTGGGACATCTTCATCTGCAAAAACGATGCGGTTGGTTTTTGCTAATGATTGTGCAATGCTATGATGTATATCAAATGGCAATAAGGTTTGTACATCGATTACTTCACATTCAATGGCTAAATCGGCCAGTCTATCTGCGGCTGCACAAACAATACGACACATTGCTCCATAGGTTACAATGGTGACATCACTGCCTATACGAAGCCACTCTGGTACACCGATTGGTATGGTCATAGTAGCCACATTACTAGGCATAGCTTCTTTTAATCGGTACCCGTTTAAACATTCAATGATTAAAGCACTGTCATCTGATTGTATCATCGTATTGTAAAAGCCGGCTGCTTGTGTCATATTACGTGGCACCAGTAGGTATATACCCCTTATCGCATGGATAATACTGGCCATATAGGAACCAGCATGCCAAATGCCCTCTAGGCGATGGCCGCGTGTTCGAATGATCATAGGTGCCTTTTGCCCTCCTTTTGTTCGATATTGTAGGGTGGCTAAATCATCTTCTATAATTTGAAGGGCATAAGGGAGGTAGTCTAAATATTGTATTTCAACGATAGGCCTTAGCCCACGCATTGCTGCACCAATGCCCTGACCAATCATGGTGCACTCTCGAATGCTGGTATCTGTTACACGTAGTTCGCCATATAGCGCTTGTAAACCTGCAAAACCTTGGTTTACATCACCTATTTTGCCCAAATCTTGCCCAATAGCAAAAACGCGACCATCACGTTCCAATAGCGCTTTAAAGCAGCTGCATAATATTTCTCTGCCATCTACCTGTTCAGGGTTTTCTGTATAGGTAGGGGGATGCGCTGCTACATGCAAGGCGGCTTTGCTAGAGCTGCTATATAGATGGCTACTAAATCGTTTTTCGTTGTTTCTTATATTGTTATGCCACCAAGCCAGTAGCCCCTTTTTATGCATGTAGGGGATTTCCCGTAGGGTATAGAGCGCTTGAGTCGCTGCTTGGGTTACATCTAAGTGACGGGGATGTTTCAGTGTAGTTAATCTATGAATAATGGCTGCAAGTTGGCTATGGCCTGCTTCCTCTTTGGGTAATACAATATCATTGAGTAGTGCCAGTAGTGATGCTTTTTCTTGATTATTTTCCTCTATGAATGCATCCCAGGCTGCTTGCTGAGCTATTTTTACTTTTTTATCTGCTTCTAAAGCAATTTGTTGCAGCAGTTCCTGGGTAGCTATGCCATTTTCTACCATCCATGCGGCCATCTTTGGTAGACAGTCGTATGCTGCTTCCCACGCTAATCGTTCTGCTGACTTATAGCGTTCATGAGAGCCAGAGGTAGAATGGCCTTGTGGTTGGGTCAGCTCTTTAACGTGAATCAGTACAGGTACATGCTCTTTTCTACAGATGGTTACTGCTTGGTGATAGGTGTGACATAAGTCTAAATAGTCCCACCCCTTTGTAACAAATATTTCATAGCCAGGTTGGTGCTTCGTTCGTTTAAAGCCTTCTAAAACAGCAGAAATATCTCCCTTAGTGGTATGGTAGGGTTGGGGTACAGAGATGCCATATCCATCATCCCAGATGGAAATACAGATGGGTACTTGTAATACCCCCCCTGCATTAATCGTTTCAAAAAACATACCCTCTGAAGTACTTGCATCCCCAATGGTTCCAAAAGCTACTTCATTCCCCTTATGAGAGAAATTTTTTTGCATTTCTTGAAAAGCAGTTGTGCGGTACAATTTGGAAGCATAGGCTAACCCCAGTAACCTGGGCATTTGTGCGGCCGTACAGGATAGGTCTGCTGAAACATTTTTGCTGGTGCATTGATTCAACCAATTGCCTGCTGTATCTATAAATCTTGTTGCAAAGTGGCTGTTCATCATTCTTCCTCCAGAAGCCGGGTCGGCCTCTATGGAAGCATGGGCGTATAGTTGAGCAAAGTATTGTTGCAGGGTTAACGCACCAATGGCAAACATAAAAGTTTGGTCTCTATAGTAACCAGCACGCCAGTCTCCAGCTTGGAAATATTTAGCCATAGCCAGTTGTGCAACCTCTTTACCATCTCCAAAAATCCCAAACTTGGCCTTTCCTGCAAAAACCTCTTTGCGTGCCAATAGGCTTGCTGCCCTGCTCTCGCAGGCTATGCGGTAGTCATTCAATATTTGAGAGGACCCAATGGATAAGGATTTTAACATATACTATTGTTAATAGGAATGGTTATGACTAAATAAAAACAAACTATATAATATGTAAATTTAATTCCTTTTTAGGATATGGCCTACCATGGTTACTGACGAATTGTCAGTCTATCTTCCTTGATAACCTCTATGGTTGAACCATTAATCGGTTTGGCATGAAATCTGCTCTAATCTAGATCAGATTAAAGTCTGTGCGACTAAGTTGTTTTGTGGCGCATGTTTTAATGTAGATTTATACCATCAACCATTACTATAATATATAAGCTATGAGCAAAGTTCATATAAAGCCATTAGCTGATAGGGTTCTAGTAGAACCTGCAGCAGCTGAAGAAAAGACAGTAGGTGGGATTATTATTCCTGACAGCGCTAAGGAAAAACCTCAAAAAGGAGAAGTGATTGCAGTAGGCCCAGGAAAGAAAGACGAACCTATAACCGTTAAAGTAGGGGATAAGGTGCTTTATGGGAAATATAGTGGTACGGAGTTGCATATAGATGGTAAGCTCTACCTGATTATGAAAGAATCCGATATATATGCTATTGCTTAAATAGTATAGCAGCAGTGAATCAGATCTTTATAACCTTAAAATAATGTACTATGGCAAAGAATATAATTTTTGATGCAGAAGCACGAGAAAAGTTGAAGCGAGGTATTGATACCATGGCCAACGCTGTAAAGGTTACGCTAGGTCCTAAAGGTAGAAATGTCATTTTAGACAAAAAGTTTGGTGCGCCTAGTGTCACCAAGGATGGGGTATCTGTCGCAAAAGAAATTAGCCTAAAGGATCCTGTAGAAAACATGGGTGCCCAGTTGGTGAAAGAAGTGGCTTCTAAAACAGCAGATAGTGCTGGGGATGGTACGACTACTGCTACACTCTTGGCACAATCTATTTTTACACATGGTATCAAAAATGTGGCTGCTGGTGCCAATCCTATGGATATCAAACGTGGAATAGACAAAGGCGTGGCAGCAGTGGTGCACAAGTTACAAGAAACCTCTCAAAAGATTCATAATTCCAAGGAAATAGAGCAGGTAGCTACTATCTCTGCTAATAGCGATAGCAAAATCGGTAAGATGATTGCAGACGCTATGGACAAGGTGGGTAAAGATGGTGTGATTACAGTTGAAGAGGCTAAAGGTACTGAAACAGAAGTAAAGGTAGTAGAGGGCATGGAGTTTGATCGAGGCTATTTGTCTCCTTATTTTGCTACCAATACAGAAAAAATGGAGGTAGAGCTATCCAATCCTTATATCCTGATTTGTGATAAAAAGATTTCTGTGATGAAGGATCTGCTCCCTATTCTAGAGGCTGTTTCTCAAAGTGGCAGGCCATTGGTGATCATTGCTGAAGATGTAGATGGTGAGGCGTTGGCTACACTTGTTGTGAATAAGATTCGGGGTGTATTGCGGGTAGCTGCTGTAAAGGCACCTGGATTTGGCGATAGAAGAAAAGCCATGTTGGAGGATATTGCTGTGCTGACAGGAGGTACTGTAATTTCTGAAGAAAAAGGTTGTAAGCTTGAAACCGCTACTTTACAATCTTTGGGTACGGCAGAAAAAGTCAACATGGATAAGGATAATACGGTTATTGTAAATGGTGGTGGAGCTAAGAAAGATATCGAAGCGCGCGTGGCTCAAGTTAAAGCACAAATAGCCCATACTACTTCTGAGTACGATAAAGAAAAGTTACAAGAACGTTTGGCCAAGCTATCTGGTGGGGTAGCCATTCTGTATATTGGTGCGGCTACAGAAGTAGAAATGAAGGAGAAAAAAGACCGTGTAGATGATGCGTTGCATGCCACAAGAGCGGCGGTGCAAGAGGGTATTGTACCAGGTGGAGGTGTTGCTTTGTTACGGGCTGCTACATCTGGGGTGTTGGATAGCATAGATGTGGAAAATGAAGACGAACGGACTGGTGTCAAAATCTTAAAGCTTGCATTAGAGTCACCTTTAAGAACCATTGTAGCCAATGCAGGTGGTGAAGCCTCTGTAGTGGTACAGCGTGTTAAAGAAGGAAAAGCCTCTTTTGGATACAACGCCCGTACAGATGTATTTGAAGATCTGTATGCAGCTGGTATCATTGATCCAACTAAAGTAACCAGACTTGCATTAGAGAATGCAGCTTCTATTGCTTCTCTTTTGTTAACTACAGCTTGTGTAGTAGCAGATGATCCTGAGGAGGAAAAAGCTGCTCCTATGCCTCAAATGGGTGGCGGAATGGGTGGCATGATGTAACATGCTGCTCAAATAGCTATCTATTGAAAAATCAGGTGATTGGTTATCTATGCCGATCACCTGGTTTTTTACCATCTATCTTTGCCCAATACCGAAGCTGCCCGCATGGGCAACAACATATCGAAGCTGCCTGCATAGGCAACAACGTTCGCTCAATGGCGCAGGCTTAAGAGATAAATATTATTGACTATTAAATAGAACAGCATTTTTTACATGGAGTATTGGTATACGCAGCACTTATGGCCACCGATAAAAGATTTGGCGCGCAGTAAAAGCAATGAAACAATCTGTTTTTCAGCGGGAAAAACAGAACTTGCCCACTAGTGTGTCGTAGAAAGATATTATCATGAAAAAAAAAAAGTGATAATAAAAGCTTCATATAAGATGAAGGCAGGCCCTTCGAGATCGGTTTTCAGGAGCAGGTCTCAAACCGCCTTAGGCGGCTGTCATTAAGAGTGATGGTCGTGAGCGCATAAGGAAAAGCTGGAAGTAAATTCAGCAGGTATGGATTAGAAAGATGAATAAAACTGAACTCTTGTTGACGTGTCGAGAAAGTTATACATGATATCAAAAGTGGAATTGTAGTGGATTCCATGATAAGTCTATAAGTTACCTGACTACTGTATAGGCGATATCCGGCATGGAGAGAGCATGATTCTAATTCTGGCTTATATGAGGAACTACGAGAACCAGTCGTCTTGATGATAAGGGAGATGCCCAAATAGCAAACACTATAAGGACTAGCGTACCGATGCAAGGCACTGGGGCGGATCAATCCGTAGTAGTGAAGAAGTTTCTGTAATGGAAATGGAGCAAAGGGATTGAGCTTAAGCAGTCATTAACACTATACAACTCGTAAGAGGATGAAATTTTGGAAAAGACAAAACCATTTACTATTAACAAGCACTTAGTGCTACAAGCTTATAAACTAGTTAAAGCACATGCTGGCGCTAGTGGGATTGATAGACAAACACTCTCAGACTTTGATAAGAATTTAAAGAACAATTTATATAAAATATGGAATAGATTCTCCTCTGGAAGTTACTATCCACCAGCAGTAAAAGCTGTTTCTATATTAAAGAAAGATGGTGGCCAAAGAATACTAGGGGTTCCAACAGTAAGCGATAGAATTGCTCAAATGGTAGTCAAGCTAGTATTTGAACCAGAAGTGGAACCTCATTTTTATCAGGACTCGTATGGGTATAGACCAAAGAAATCAGCACTTGATGCGGTTGGTATAACTCGTACTAGATGCTGGAAATATAACTTTGTACTAGAATTTGATATCAAGGGTCTGTTTGACAATATTGATCATGAACTTATCATGAAGGCGGTTAGAAAGCATACAGATAACAAATGGGTAATATTGTATATAGAAAGATGGCTAAAAGCTCCTATGCAAATGCCCGACGGGACTTTAGTAGCAAGAACTAAAGGCACACCACAAGGAGGAGTAATCAGTCCAATTTTGAGTAACTTATTTCTTCATTATGTATTTGATGCTTGGATAAGTAGAAATCATCCTATGGCTCTATGGTGCCGTTACGCAGATGATGGACTTATTCACTGCCGGAATGAGCTGGAGGCAAAACAAATGCTAACAGCCTTAACGCAGAGATTTGCATCATGCAAGTTGGCATTACATCCAGAAAAGACGAAAATTGTGTATTGTAAAGATGCTAATCGGAAAGATAATCATGCAAATACAAGTTTTGAGTTCTTAGGTTACTGCTTTCGTAGAAGAGTAAGCAAGAACAGTAAATCTAATAAATTATTTATGAACTTTACTCCTGGTGTAAGCAATACTGCAATAAAATCAATGCGACTTGAGACACGCAAAAGTGGCATTAGGAATAAAGCAGCAATAAAGCTTCAAGATATAGCAAAGCTATATAATCCAGTACTACGAGGCTGGATAGCCTATTATGGAAAATATAATAAGTGGGCTTTAGCGCCAGTATTCCGCCACTTTAATACTAGCTTAATAGCATGGGCAAGAAAGAAGTTTAAAACTCTTCAGTCTAGTAAAAGAAAAGTTGTAAGTTTTATGAAAAATATTAGCAAAATTCAACCAAAGCTGTTTGCTCACTGGGAGATTGGGATGGTAGATATGTTTGCTTAAGTGGGAGCGGTGTGAGTCGAGAGGCTCATGCACCGTTCTGCGAGAGGCTAAGGCTGAAATGCCTTGGCCTACTCACCCGTGGGCTGCAAACAGGCTGTTTTTCTAATCCGCTGAACAATAGATTGTTTAAAGACTTCCGCTTTACTGAAGCGCCGCATTCCTTTATCGGCGGCCACAATAGCTTTTCTTATCATTACCAGCCCCGCGTCTCCTTCGATAAAAAAAATGGCGCTCTAGTAAAACATTAACACCTGAGCGATATCTTTTTCAGCGGATTAGAAAATCGTCTGTGTGAAGCCCGCTTGCGGGCTGAGTTCACGATTTTCCCGCTGGAAAAGAGATCGATTTAGCTATTTACTATCGGACCAGACTTTTTATCGAAGGAGATAAGGGGCCCAGCCACAGGCGTGTAATGAAGTTCCTTGAAAAACTAAAAAAAATGCGTTTTCAACCACAGTGCTGAGTAAAAAAATAAGACAAATTCCTTAAGTTGACGCCATTAAACGTTCGCTGATAGCATAGTTTCTATAGACTTTGGGGAGCCTTGTTAATAGTTTTTGCACTAGGGCTTGTTTTTTTGTCTGACTGTTGCTTTACTGTTTTCTTGCGTTTTCTTCCTGTTGGTGGCGTTATAGGCTGCTCAGTTCCCACTTGTATGGTAATATCTTTTAAGGTAAAATTTAGTTGCGTGGGTGTGGTATCCTTGTGAGCCTGATGCGTTTGTATCTTTTCAGAACCATCGGTTTCGTCTTGGTTTAGACAATTATTTATGGTCTCATTACTAAGTGGTTCTATTGTTTGGTTTGTACTGCAGGATGCCTCTTGTTTGTCATTTTTTACTTCATCTGTAATAATATGAATAGTGGATTTTGCCCATTGTTCTGTTTGTCTGCTTCCTTTTCCTGTTTTGCCTATTCTAATTTTTAATTCATAATGGCCAGCTGTTAAAGCTGGATCAGCTGTTAAGGTAATGGGTAAACCAGAAGGGGGGATTGGCGTGCTTGTAAGTATACCTACACCGAATTTGCTTGTATAGTACCTTCCATTTTTTGCTATTGAAATAGACTTAATACTATATCCTTCTGTCTTACCCATTGCTGCTAGTGCTATAGACTGCTTCGTTCCTGCTTGTATGGTAAGGTTGTCTTGTAGGCTAAAGCTTGGTGGAGTATCTATTTGATCTCTTGGTTCCAAATATGCTTTCAAGTCTTCATCTGGATGGTTTGGGTTTGCTGCCGCTTGTAGACCATACTGTTTTGACTTTTCAATATTGTCAGGTATAACATCGCTTGTTTGCGCTCTTTGCGCTCTTTCTATTGCATTGCCGTTGCGGGTAGATTGTTGTGCTTGCTGCTCTGTTTCAATTATAAGATCAGGCCTCTTAGCGGCTGCTTCGTTTTTACACGATCCAGCATAAAAATAGGTATACAACAAAGAGGTTATAACAAAACGGATCTGCATCCCTATAAAATAATTACAAACCATAATAGTGCCATGTTGTGCTGTTAAAAACTCATATGCTAGTAACTTAATTATTTTTAAGTTTATACAAAATAACAATAGGCTTTCCAACCACCCCTATCCATTGAATAGGCGGATTGTTTTATTGTCAATCTTTATCATATTCCCTATCTTGAAATGTTTTTATCTTTTGATTCTATGAAAAATTTTATTGCCAGCTTACAGTGGCGTGGTATGATCCATGATATGGTTCCCGGTACAGCCGAACATCTCAGCAGCGGCATGGCGACCGGATATGTTGGTTTTGATCCTTCTGCTCCCTCTTTACACCTTGGCAATTTGGTAACCATTATGTTGTTAAAATATTTCCAAGAAGCAGGTCATAAACCCATTGCGCTTGTGGGTGGCGCTACAGGCATGATTGGAGATCCCTCTGGGCGTAGCCAAGAACGACGCTTTTTAACAGAAGAAGTATTGCGTTACAATGAGGCTTGTATTGCCAAACAATTAGAAAAATTTTTAGACTTCTCTACTGGTCCAAATAAGGCTGTTATATTAAATAATTTGGATTGGTTTAAAGATGTCTCTTTCTTGGGTTTTTTGCGTGAGGTTGGTAAGCACATCTCTATTGGCTATATGATGGCTAAGGATAGTGTAAAACAGCGTATAGAGACAGGTATCTCTTATGCTGAGTTTGCCTATCAATTGCTACAAGGATATGATTTCTATTATCTCCATCTTCATAAAAATGTAACCCTGCAAATGGGCGGCTCTGATCAATGGGGTAATTTAACGACAGGGGTCGAATTGATTCGTAAAAAAGCGCAACACCAGGCCTTTGCGATAACTGCTCCCTTACTTACCCGTGCAGATGGAACCAAGTTTGGCAAAACAGCTGCTGGTCGCAATATATGGTTAGATCCAGCGCAAACTTCCCCTTATGAGCTATATCAATTTTTGTTGAATAGTGGAGATCATGAAGCAGAAAAGTTGATTAAAATATTTTCTTGTTGTACACAGGAGGAGGTAGAAGCATTGATTGCAGCCCACCAAGCCAAGCCAGAAACAAGGCTCTTGCAACAAACATTGGCTAAGATGGTAGCCACCATGGTCCATTCAGAAACAGCTTGTAGGCAAGCTATAGTGTGCAGCAATATTCTTTTTGGTCATACCGACTCAGTAGATGCACTCTATGCACTCAGTGAAGCGGATCTCTTAAACGTCTGTGCTACTATACCTAAGGTGCAGATCACAAGAACTGCTTTAAGTGGCGTAGACTCGGTGGTTTCTTTATTATCGGCGGCTACAGAAAATCAGATTCTGTCTTCTAAATCAGAGGCAAGACGTATGATTGCCTCAGCTGGTATCAGGATCAATAAGCTGCTTATCACTGATCCATATCAACAACCAGATTTTGCTTTGTTACATAATCGGTACCTATTGGTGCAGAAAGGTAAGAAAAATTATTACCTTATTGTTGTGCAATAATTTTTTTTATAAAATCCTTATAAGAAGATGATTACCAGGTCTTTCAGCAGTGCGGTATATGGTGTAAATGCGTTTATGATATCCATAGAGGTAAGCATTGTGAGTGGGACCAGTCTATTTATGGTAGGGCTTCCAGATAGTGCGATTAAAGAGAGTCAACATCGAATAGAATCTGTTTTAAAACAGATTAAGTGTACAATGCCCAGACAACGTGTCATTGTAAACCTGGCTCCAGCAGATATTCGTAAGGAGGGTGCTGCTTACGACCTACCCATTGCCTTATCTATTTTACATGCCTCAGAACAATATAACTTATCCCGCTTGTCTAGTTATGTCATTATGGGCGAATTGGCTTTAGATGGTACCCTTAGGCCAGTAAAAGGGGTATTGCCTATTGCTATTGAAGCCCATAAGCATGCATTTAAAGGTATGATTGTTCCAGAAAAGAATGGACCAGAGGGGGGTATTGTACGCAAAATAGAGGTTATTGCCGTTAACCATATTACAGAAGCAATTGCATTTTTGTCTGGGACGCGTACCATTTGTCCTATAGAGGTAGATACACGCAAGCTGTTTGAAGCGCAATCAGATGCATATGCAGTAGATTTTGCAGATGTACAGGGGCAAAACAATATCAAAAGGGCCTTGGAAATTGCTGCAGCTGGTGGTCATAATGTGATTATGATTGGGCCTCCTGGTGCAGGTAAAACCATGTTGGCCAAGCGATTGCCCTCTATTTTACCGCCTTTTACCCTGGCTGAGACCCTAGAAACTACTAAGATTTATTCTGTTATTGGCCGTATGGATAGTAGACATGGACTATTATCCACAAGGCCTTTTCGATCTCCTCACCATACGATTAGTGATGTAGCCTTGGTAGGAGGGGGGACCTTTCCACAGCCGGGTGAGATTTCTTTGGCCCATCATGGTGTGCTTTTTTTGGATGAGTTGCCAGAGTTTAAGCGGAGTGTATTGGAGGTGATGCGTCAACCTTTGGAAGATGGCAAAGTGGTGATTTCAAGAGCTAAATTTTCTATTGAGTTTCCAGCTAACTTTATGCTGATTGCGAGTATGAATCCTTGTCCTTGTGGTTATTACAACCATCCTGACAAAGAATGTCTGTGTAGTACAGTTCATGTGCAGCGCTACCTCAATAAGGTTAGTGGTCCATTATTGGATAGGATTGATTTACATGTAGAAGTGATCCCCATATGTTTTGAAGAATTAACTGCTTCGCAAAAGAATGAAGCAAGCCATCTGATTCGAGAACGGGTAGTGAAGGCAAGGAAAATACAGGAACAACGATTTCAAAACCATGAACAGCTCTATACCAATGCACGGATGTCCGCTTCCATGACCAAAGTATTTTGTCCTATTTCAAAAGCTGGACAAAAGCTATTGCAAGCAGCTATGGAAAAGCTGGGTCTTTCAGCAAGGGCTTATGAGAGAATCTTAAAGGTATCCAGGACCATTGCTGATTTAGCAGGCAGTGAACATATATCAGAAATACATTTGGCAGAAGCTATTCAGTATCGTAGCTTGGATCGAGCTGGATGGGGGAGTTAGGAAGCGGCTATAGATTTATTGGCAAAGCGTATGAAATCTGCCAAAGGGAAAATATATACTGGACTGTTTTTTTAGGACACCTTTTCCTTCATTTTATTTTCTATTTTTTCCCATTTTCTAGCCTACCATTTTTAGTATCTATTCACGTCACTGGTTAATAATGCATTTTATTCCACTTTTTCCTTGATAAAAAAGTGGGCAAAAAATCAAGCCCTCGGTAAAAAGTTCCGGAAGCCACCCCTTACAGATGGAAAAACAGAAATCGCCCGCTGTGCGGGCTTCAAAGGAAGCTGTTTTTCCCAATCATCTGCAAGGGGTGGCTTCTATTTCGAAACTTTTTACAGGGGCATTTTATCACTATGGCTATAGTGTTGAACAGATACTGTTTTTCTAATCCGCTGAACAGTAGATTGTTTAAAGACTTCCGCTTTACTGAAGCGCCGCATTCCTTTATCGGCGGCCACAATAGCTTTTCTTATCATTATCAGCCCCGCGTCTCCTTCGATAAAAAATGGCGCTCTAGTAGACCTCTTGCAAAACCTACTTTGTGATGAGCAATTTTTAGGAGAAGTGTAGTCGAGCACCGCAGAATACTTAATGTATTTGAGGAGCATAGACAAGCTTCGACACCAAAATTGCCATTAGAAATAGGTTTTGCAAGAGGTCTAGTAAAACACTAACAGGTGAGCGATATATTTTTAGTGGATTAGAAAATCGTCTGTTTGAAGCCCGCGAAGCGGGCTGAGTTTACGATTTTCCCGCTTCTAAGAAACTTCAAGTACATGTTTCCGTTTGGCTTACCATTACATAGCCCAATTCTTTTGCTTTTGTGATTAAATATTTTAGGGTCCTTTCTTTGTATTTTTTTTCATAATGTTCTATTCCTTTATCGACATAGCCTTTCCCAAATTTTAGCATGTTATAAAAAGTACTCGCTATTTTTCTTGCCGTAGCAGTAATCGCTTTAGGGGCTCCTAATCGGGTTTTCATTCTTCTACCATATGCCCCAAGGGCACTTTTACTATTTAATGCTGCTTGTGCTGCCATTCTAAAGGCATTTGCAGCACGATTAATTACTTTACGTGTTCTTGTACTTATTACTTTTTCTCCTGTTATTCTATTGGAAGGACTTAAACCTAGCCATGAAGAAAAATGTTTGTCTGTTGGCCATTTATGCGGGTTCATGCCAACTTCTGAAACAATAGTTTGTACTGTTAAAGTGCTAAGGCCAGGAATTGTCGTAAAATCAACGCCTGTTACGCGATATAATTCTTCATGCAGACCAAACTGCGGCTTGTTTTTTGTAGAAGTAGCTTTGCTTTTAATACAAGGTGGGCCTGAATCAGATTTTGTCTCAAATTGTTTATAATAATCTGCAATAGCTTTATCACATTCTGCTATTGCTTCCTGATATATAAGGTATAGCCTATGCTCCTGCCTTAGAGAAAATAGATGCTCTGCTCTATAGTCTCCTGTCAGGGCTTTTGCAATCGTAGCCTCATCGCTTTTAATTCTACAGTCTTTTAATGAAGCCAATTTAGCAGCGTTGCGCTCGCCTGACAGTATCGATTCGATAATCCGAATACCTGTCACACCCGTAATATCTCTTATTACTTTGTGTAATTGAAGATTCATTTGAGACAGTGCTTTTTGCATACGATTAATATGAATAGCTGCTGTTTTGACCAGACTTTCTCTTTGTCTAATGTAGCTACGTAAGACACAGATCTCATCATCTGGCCTAAAAGAGCCTTGGAGTAGACCATAGCTATGTAATTGTTGTAACCACTGACAATCTTGTACATCTGACTTCCTACCAGGAACATTTTTTACATGTTTTGCATTCACTAATAGAACACTAAAACCATAAGAATCTAATATTTGGAATAACGGAATCCAGTAAACTCCGGTTGATTCCATAGCTACTGTGGTCACTTCACAGGCTTGCAACCATTTTGCTAAATTATGGAGATCTTCTGTAAAGCACTTAAATTTTTGAACTCTTTGTTCACACCTGCCTTCAGGTACACATACATAATGTATTTCCGAACCTATATCAATACCTGCTGCGTTAGGATGAATAATGTGCAATGATTCTCTTTTTTTTCCTTTTTGCATGACAGTATGCTATTTATATAATTTTATTATAACAAACAGAAGTGCTTCAGCTTGGAACAGCTAAATAAATACATTCTTCTAATCGGGGTTATAGTACCACCATTGGTTCAACCGCTCCTATCCAAAACCATGCTGAAAAACGGGCACTTTAAGCACCAGGGAAACAATCGATCATAACTGCAAAAGCACTCCTGAATGAAAAATATAGTACAAAACTTTTAGAAATATCATAACGCCATAAATAAGTTTCTTGCTTAGGTATAACCCACAGCCGTGGGTGGGGGCTGAAAAATATATCGATTCAGCTATTTACTATCGGGCCAGACTTTTTATCGAAGGAGATAAGGAGCCCCAACCACATACGTGAATAGATACCATTTTTAAATGGTTAAGATATAAGTGCTGCTTGCAATGTATCTGTTACAAGCGTTGTGTCCATAGTATTGGATACTTTATAACTTAGTATGGCTTTACTATGCCAGTCTATAATAGCTGAAAGGTACATAAAACCACTTGCAGTTCGAATATAGGTAATATCCCCGCTCCAAACCTGATTCGATGTAGGTACATGAACGTGTTTTGTTTTGCCAGAGTTAGACCAATACTTATCCAACAAATAACTATATACTTTATGCTGATTGTCTTTACAAGAAATCGATGGCTTTTTACGGGGATAAATAGCTGATATACCCAGCATACCCATATACTTAAGCACGCGATCTCTACCTATATCAAAGCCTTCTTCTTGCAATTGATTGTAGATATATCGATAACCATATTCCGGGTGTTCCCTATAAACTGAATCTATTTTGTTTAAAATATCTGTATTACAATTATTTGTTTTCCTGGATTTGTAATATATCAAAGAACGATTTATTGATAATAATGCACATTGTCTTGCCTTGGGTAAATTGACAAGCTTGGATCCAACAAGACTTTTCTTACTTAGTAAATCCAAGCTCTTTAGCTTTCCCACCGCCCAATCTCGCTCAACTGTAGTCTTACCTAACGCTTTAGCAAGCTCGTGATTTTGATGCTTAAGAGTCTCTATTTCATGCTTATAAACTCCAACAAATTTTGACGGATCAAAAACTACTGAAGCATTTTCTAAAAACTGATGTTTCCAGTTTTGAATAGTTTTACTAGTAACACCATATTTGGACGATAACTCGGATAACGTGGAGTTTTCTTTTAGTAAAGCTAATACTGTTTTAGTCTTTTCTTCCGAACTAAAATGGCTGATTTTTTTCCTGCCCATCTGATTAATCAATGTTAAAAATTTAAAACTAAAACATACAGAAAATAAAGTGAAAAATTTTTGTCCGAATTATTCAGTCCAGTATAGCCTAGAATTTGATCTGGCTGGATCATCAGAAAACGGTGGGGAAGTAAGATGGAATAAAAAAACAAAGTAAAGATATTGCATATACAAAAAGATATTGCATATACAAAAAATTAAACTAATATAATATAGAAACCTGGTTCGGAAAGGGAGTTTTTCCGAAATAATTAAAAATGTACCATGAAAAAGTATTTTGTTTTTTTACTTCTTATCGCATCCTGTAATGGATTAATCCAGCCTAATAATATGATTGGGAATCAGGATAATAGGGATGGATCTGATTCGGATAATCGTAATACTCAAAGTCATCCCAATGGTTCTGTTTCTGGTCATAATTCCAAACAAGCCAAAATATTAGAGCTGTGCAAGAAACATATAGATCAATACTTTTCTTCTATACGAATAGAAAAAAGTTCGGATACTAAAGCAAATATTGTTACGTCATTAGAAAGAATTACACAACTTATATGGGAAGATAAAGATAGTCTAAAGGACCTTGGTATACCTGTACAATACTCCACACTAGTTGATCCACTTGTTCAAGAATATCTAGTCGAAAAGTACAATGACCTAATACAGCCTGAAAGCTTATCCTTATTAAAAAAGCTTAATACTGAACCTGAATTTAATAATATCAATTTTATAATTGACATAATAAATTCAATAATGGACCCCAACCATAAACTGTTTGCGGATCTTATTATTAATAACGGTAAAGTTAAAAAGCTTATGAATAACATATACAGTTATATAATACAAATCGATAGTGTACCGTTTTTAACGTTTATTCTTAGGTCTAAGATTACTGAGTGTCGAATAGATAGAGTACGTTATGTAACCAAACCAAAATATAGTGAGGGCGTAGGCTTAGACTTTGACTTTGAAAGCAAACCGGTACTATCAACATTCATATGGGCAGCAATAAATCATTCTTTCAATGTACTCGAGGTACTCATAGATAGGATGTTTTGGTGGGATTGTATTGGCGCAGATCTGTCAGTGTTCGTGTATCACAACCACCCTGGCATTAATATGCTAACCATGGCATTAATGTGTTGTTATCCGGATCGAGATGAACCAGCTAGAGAAGGGTTAAAAACTGACACAGTTAGCCTTATTTTAAAGACAAGTCTTAGTTGTTTAGGCTGTTTAGGCGACCGATCTCTCAGGCTACCTGGTAACACTATCCTTTCTGATACAATAAAGTTTCTACTAACAGATAGCAATGGCAAGTTACCAGATCTACCAAAAAATGCAACATTATTAACGAAACAAGCAGCATTAGATTACCTTATAAAGGCGTTAGCAAACCATCCTAAAATTTATGACAGGTCATTACGTGGAACCTGGTTTGCTGGGATCGAATGTGCCATAAAGCATAAAGCTATAAAGTTGTTTAGCGCCTTACTTAGGCTATGTGATGACAATAAGTACTCTAAAAAAGTAGACAAGCTTGTAAAAGAAACAAAAGATCCAGATATAATGGAGGAGTTCAGGAAATGGCGTCAACTTAAGTAATCAGCTGATTAAGAAAGCTTTTTTAAATAAAAATCACGTTTTTTGTTGGCTGCTTTATCACAGCCATCTGATTTTATGGATCAGATTTTAAGTTTAGTACTTATACAGAGTTTGCCCAAGCATACTTGAAAGTTTTTAGCTAAAAAATCATAAAATGATAACAAAAAAACGCAGCATAAAAATATGCTATTATAGCTGTAAATCAATAAAATTGAGGCCTTAAGTTGACGCCATTGGGTGAATAGATACAAGATAGATGCCCTTCCGATTGGCTACTCAGATGTTAAATCGCATCTATTCACCACTGTGGCAGAAAATACGTTTTTTCTAGCTTTTCGTGAGTATCCATTCATCACTGTGATTACGTTTTTCTGAAAAAGCAAATAGCTGACCAAGTACCCGTCCCGCGTCTCCTTCGATAAAAAATGGCGCTCTAGTAGACCTCTTGCAAAACCTACTTTGTGATGAGCAATTTTTAGGAGAAGTGTAGTCGAGTACCGCAGAATACTTAATGTATTTGAGGAGCATAGACAAGCTTCGACACCAAAATTGCCATTAGAAATAGGTTTTGCAAGAGGTCTAGTAAAACACTAACAGGTGAGCGATATATTTTCAGCGGATTAGAAAATCGTCTGTTTGAAGCCCGCTTGCGGGCTGAGTTTACGATTTTCCCGCTGAAAATATATCGATTCAGCTATTTACTATCGGGCCAGACTTTTTATCGAAGGAGATAAGGGGCCCAGCCACAGGCGTGAATGGATACGTTAAATCAGTGATTGAAACAGATGAATCAGTGCAATATATTTCTTGCTAACAGGCTACATGGCCTGGTGTACGTGGAAATGGAATGACATCGCGTATGTTTTCCATGCCAGTTACAAACAATACAAATCGGTCTAGTCCCAAACCAAATCCACTATGAGGTATGGTCCCAAAGCGTCTGGTATCCAGATACCAATTCAAGTCTTCAATTTGGTTATGCTGCATCGCTGCTTGCAGATATTCTATTCGTTCTTCCCTTTGAGATCCTCCGATAATTTCTCCTACACCGGGGAAGAGTACATCCATAGCTGCTACCGTTTTGCCATCGTCATTTTGGCGCATGTAAAAGGCCTTGATGGCTTTTGGGTAATCGGTTACTACTACCGGTCTTTTAAAATGATGCTCTACCAAATATCGTTCATGTTCTGATTGAAGATCCATACCCCAACCTGTAACAGGATAGACAAACCTGCCCTGTTTGTTAGGCGGGGCATCCATTAAAAGCGCAATCGCTTCTGTGTAGGTAATGCGGGCAAAAGGCTGTTCTAATACAAATTGCAACCGCTCCAATAGTGGCATGGTGCCCGTTTCATCTTGCGCATTTGTATGGCTAAGCAGGCGTTGGTGCAAAAAGTCAAGCTCTTCTGGACATTTTTTTAGTACATAGTCCAATAGAAACTTTAACAACGCTTCTGCAAGTGCAATATTATCATCTAGGTTGTTAAAGGCTACTTCTGGTTCAACCATCCAGAATTCTGCTAGATGTCTGGTTGTATTAGAGTTTTCTGCTCTAAACGCAGGTCCAAAGGTATAAACTGCTCCTAGCCCCATGGCAGCAGCTTCTGCCGCCAGCTGTCCAGAAACCGTTAGGTTGGTAGACTTATGAAAAAAATCCCCGCTAAAATCAATGGTTCCATCGGGATTTTTAGGAGGTATATCTAAGCTTGTAACACGAAACAACTCCCCTGCACCTTCTGCATCCGCTGCAGTAATAATAGGCGTATGGAGGTAACAGAAACCACGTTCATGAAAAAAATGGTGAATGGCATAACTAATGGCATGCCTGATGCGAAACACGGCACCAAAGGTATTGGTACGAAATCGAAGATGCATACATGTGCGTAGAAACTCCAACGAGTGGGCCTTTGGTTGCAATGGGTAGTCCGGGGCATTGCCTAGTAAGGTTAGGTGATTGCCATATAGCTCTACCGCCTGCTTACTGCCTTGTGAAGCAACCAATCTGCCAGAAACTACCACACTGGCACCTGTCATCAGTTGGCTGAGTAGTTCTTTTGGTAGTTCAGATGGAGCCATTACCACCTGTATATTTTGTTGACAAGAGCCATCATTGATTGTCAGAAATACAACCTGTTTGTTGATACGCTTGGTGCGGATCCAACCTTTTATTTCCACGGGTGTGTCAACTGTGCCAAATTGTAAAAGTTCTTTAATTTTGCTATGCAATGTATTCTTTTTTTAGATTAAAAATTAGTATTTGTTATAGCTGTTCGATAGCGTAGCTATTTTACGAAAAAAAAGTAGCAAATGCCTAATCTATAAATAGTTTTCATTTAATCCAACTGAATAGCCAGATGCAGAAGCTACAATTAGAACAAAAGTTAACGCAGAGATTATCTGGACAACAAATTCAATTTATTAAGTTGCTACAAGTACCTACGGTAGCACTCAATGACTATATCTTAAAAGAGGTCACAGCCAATCCTTTGCTAGAGGAGGGGAAAGAAGTAGAACAGCAAGAAGAAAGTGTTTTGGCTGCAGAACCATTTGTTCAGGATTTTTCGTATGATCGTCCAGCTGATTTAAATAAAAAAATCTATAAAATAGAGGGGCATACTTCTCGTGACCTTTGGACTCCAGCTGTTGTTTCGCTTCAAGAAAAATTAAAGGATCAACTCCATTTGCTCCATTTAAGCAAAGTAGGATATATCATAGGCGAACATCTTATTGGGAGTTTAGACCAAGATGGTTACCTGCAATGTGACCTAGAAGTTGTGGTGCAAGATCTGCATGTACTCCACTATTTAGAACTTTCTTTGGAAGAAGTAGAGGAGATCTTAACTGCTATTCAGCGTTTAGATCCACCTGGTATTGCAGCTAGGAATCTCCAGGAATGTTTATCTATACAACTCCAAGGACAAGATCAGAAAGATCCGGCCATTCAGTTGGCACAGCGTGTGTTAAGTAATTGTTTCGAAGCCTTTACTAAGAAACATTACGATGCAATTGTGAAAAAGCTAGGACTTACTGATACCGCTCTTTTGAAAGAGGCCTTAGCCCATATTGCCCGTTTGAATCCCAGACCAGGTCGGCATCATAATGGCATAGATGACACCAATGATTACCTTATGCCAGATTTTATAATCGTAGAAAATCAAGGCAGGCTTACTGCTGAGCTGGTCCATTATCCAGTGCATAAGCCCCGTTATAATAAAAAATATCTTACCATGCTTGAAGCGTATGAACACAAGCCCAAACAAGACCTGGCAAGCCAAGAGATGGTTTCCTTTTTGAAAAAAAAACTAGAGCATGCCAAATGGTTTATGGAGGCACTTAGTCAAAGGAGCCAAACCCTGTTAAAGACGATGGAAGCAATTGTAGAATTGCAATATGCCTTCTTTGTAGAAGGAGAAGAAACAGATCGACTAAAGCCAATGGTTTTGCAACATGTAGCAGATAAGGTTGGTATGGATACTTCTACCATTTCAAGAATTGTCAACCAAAAATCTGTTCAAGCTAAGTTTGGTGTCTATCCCTTAAAATTTTTCTTTTCTGAGGGGGTGCGTACAGCTACTGGAGAAGACATCAGCAATAAGGTGGTAAAAAATAGAATTTTAGAGTTGATTAACAGCGAAGACAAGCAAAATCCCTATTCGGACGAACGCATGGTAGCCTTATTGGCAGAAGAGGGCTATCATCTGGCACGCCGTACTGTAACCAAGTATAGAGAGCAGTTGCAGCTACCGGTTGCTAGGTTGCGGAAGGGGTTGATATAATGATTGTATGTGATACTTTTTGCTTGGTATCTATTCACGTCTGTGGCTGGGCCCCTTATCTCCTTCGATAAAAAGTCTGGCCCGATAGTAAATAGTTGAATCGACATTTTTTATCGAAGGAGACGTGGAGCTGGCAATGGGTTAGCCATTTGCTTTTTTAGAAAAAGGTAGCCATAGTGGTGCATAGGCACAAAAAATCAAGCCCCTTGTAAAAAGATGCTCAAAGCACAGTTTACAAGGGGCGTTTTTTTGCAGTAAAGTAGGTTATGAACCTATTTTAGATGATCTATTCAGTCTCTTAGTCGTCCCATTCATTATCATCTTCATTATTTTCGTTATTCTCTTCCTCACTATCCTCACTATCACTCATTGCCATAGCAACGCGGCGAGCTAAGATTTCAGGTATACCAGCAGGCGGTTCTTCGAGAGGTGGCTTGTCGTTTAGTGGAGAACGCTTAAGCTTTACTCCTTCTCTAATCTCCTTCAGCAACTCATTACGCGAACCTACTTCTTCTGGTTTATTTTGCAATAGCTTCTTATCAATAGCTTCGGATGAATTAGGTGTCTCAGCAGATTGTTCGCTTGCTCTCTTAGATAATTTTTTTTGTAGCTCATCCATCATACAACCACCACTATTTGTTGGTTGCGCATCTGCTTTAGTCCTACAACTACCACCTTGTTTTGAAATGCTTGCTGAGACCGGAACCGGCTCTGTTAGAGGCGGCAGCGGTGGTGGTGGTGGCGGCACTGACCCAGTGGCACTTGGCATGGGTGGTGGTGGTGGAACAGTTCCAGCATTACTTTCAGGGTTTATATTTGAATGTTTGTTTGGATCATCTAGGTCTGAAACCTCCTTGTTACGATTTGCACTTTGTCTAATCTGATCTAGTAACGCACTTGGCATGGGTGGTGGCGGTGGAGAAATAGTTCCAGCATTACCTTCAGGATTTATATTTGAATTTTTGCTACGATCTTGGTTTGCATTGATCTTTGTAAGTGACCATTCTGGTAGTGGTGGTGGCGGTGGTGGTAGAACCGGTCCAGTGCCGCCTGTATACCCCATAGGTGAAATGTGTATTTTGGTAGTTGTATGCTGGGCTCCACCTTGCGTAGGCACTCCTTCTAGCCTATTGGTAGTTGGAACAATGTGCTCATTATGTATGTTGTTTATATGCCCATCATTTGTATCTCCAGATTCATCTATTTTTTCTGGCTCCTCGTCTGTTGTATCCTCAGGACTCGAGTCTAGCATCCAAGCAGGTGGAAGCGGAAATGGTAGCTCATTAAAATGGTGTTCCTCTTCAGCCCCATCTCCATCTTTGTCCACTGGCTCTTCCGGTGGCATTTCAGTAGGGATTTGTTGAGGGGATAACGCTGCTGGTGCATAGTATGAAAGATATGGTTCTGTATATTTGGTTACAATAGATGCTATATTTTCTAATTTGATCAAACGATTATATGGCCCATCTTCAAGGTAACAATAAGCCTCTTTGTAATCTCCTAACGGTAAACTTGCATAATGATTTTGTAATGGATCGTCTAACTTGCTCCAATCAAATACCAGCTGATTGCCACTCAGTAACGCAGGACAAATAATATAATCGCTTGTATCCACTGTCATTTCTTTGGTAGCCGATTCAAGATTGCTTTCTAGCATGCGCCTCACCAAATGGGTTAGACTCTTGGTATCCTTAGCCAACACAAATCCTATGTTGTTAAGCCCTTTAAGGGCATCAGCATCTACATTGCCTTTAATCGATAGCGTATTGCTGATTAAGTTATTGAGCCTACTAAGTTTTTGATCTAATGTTGCCGTAAACTTCGTAGAAGGCTTGATGCCATCTTCTGTGAAAAGAGGCATACCATCCATAGCCTCTTTATAGCAAAATTTTATCTCTCGCCATGAGGAATCTGTTGTTATCTTATGCCAAAATTCCTCCTGATCAGATAAGCGACCCGATTCCTTGAGTAACTGCTCGAGTACTGGACCATCAATTTTTATAATACGCGGATCTGGAACAGTATCATAGCGAATAGAACATATACTTGCTATATCTGTTTGCTCCTTTTGGTCACCTTTCGTGTCCTGCTCAAGGAGATGCATCCATCCATCTTCTGAAGACAACTTAACAATAAATGCCTCTTTGGTTGTAGATGGTACAAAGATGCCACATAGGTGACCACTTAGATCTAATATTGTACCTTTACCCAATAAAGCGGTAATCCCTAATAGATCGTCTTTAGATGCGTTTGCATCTTTTAGCGCATTGGTTTGATTGGTTCGATTTATTTTTGACGCTAAATATGCTTTTTCCATGTGAAATTTTGCATCATCACTGGAAAAACCAGGGCATGCTTTTGCACTAAATAAAATATAAGCCGCTGGGAAAATTATGTTTGGGCCCATTAACCCTTTGGTAATAGATTTAAATTTATTAAATTTGTGCATCATAATTGTTTTTTTTTAGCTGTTGCTTGAAAATGCTTTGCAAGCGAAGCATATAAGGCCAGCATGGGTCATCTATTCTATTTGGCATGGCCATACTAATTGCCCATTATTAATGGCTGTTAGATCATTAAAATTATAGAGTAGACCATATGGTATATGGCACATCAATGGTGGACAAATAGCCAACCAACAATGTAAGCTGCTTTTCTACAGCCTCCATCTATAGAATATAGAAAAATCCAGATAATGAAATAGATATCAAAACACCGTGCCTACTTTAGCTCCCCTTGCATCTGGAAGTCTGTTGCTACAGGTTCATATTGAATGGTACTAAAAAAAAATAAAAAAACAAAAGATTTTTAAAGATTTTATGAGGCGTTGTGCTGCTTTTTTAAGTTTACTATGGCTTCTTTTAGTCGATCTGCTTCTAGAAATTGCAATGCTTCTGCAGCTTGGTACATTTGGGATTCTAGTATTTTAAGCTGCTCTTCTATGGTTTCCTCTCCTTCATAAGGTGGCCTATCTTCGGAAACAGTTGTAGGGAAATTTCTATCCGAGAGTTGTGTAAATGGACGTGCTGTTTCATGCATTACATCCATAGCAGTTTGTTTTTGTGGTACAGGGCTAGGCGTAATGTTATGTTGTTTGTTATAGGCCATTTGTAAAGCGCGTCTACGTTGTGTTTCGCCAATGGCTGCTTCCATTGAAGCGGTAATTCTATCTGCATACATAATGACCCGTCCTTGTGCGTGGCGTGCTACCCTACCTATGGTTTGAATCAGTGAACGGGTATTTCTTAAAAAACCTTCTTTATCTGCATCTAAAATAACCATTAAAGAGACCTGTGGTAAGTCTAATCCCTCCCGTAGTAAGTTTACACCTACTAGGACATCAAAAGTACCACTACGTAGTCCATTTAATATGGTCACACGGTCTAATGTTTTGATTTCAGAATGGATATATCTGCAACGGATGTTTGCATGAATTAAATAGTCGGTTAATTCTTCTGCCATACGTTTGGTGAGGGTGGTAATGAGTACCCGTTCTTCTTTTTTTACTGCTTGATGAATCTCTTCTAAAATATTATACATCTGATGGAGTGTAGGACGTACCTCTATTTGCGGATCTAGTAATCCTGTTGGGCGTATAATCTGCTCTATAACGATGCCATCAGCGCTTTCTAGTTCATAATCTGCAGGTGTTGCACTTACAAAAATGACTTGGTTGATGAGCTGTTCAAACTCATTAAAACTTAATGGACGATTGTCCATAGCAGAGGGCAACCTAAAACCATGTGTTACTAAGTTGATTTTTCTAGCCCTATCGCCTCCTGACATGGCCCTGAATTGAGGAATGGTAACATGGCTTTCATCAATAACCATTAGGTAATCTTCAGGGAAATAGTCTAGCAAGCAAAAGGGGCGCTCTCCAGCCGATCTGCCATCTATATAGCGGGAATAGTTTTCAATACCTGTACAATAACCCAATTCTCGAAGCATCTCCAAGTCCAGTTCCGTTCTTTCTTGCAGCCGTTTGGCTTCTTCGAATTTACCCATTTCATGAAAGTAATTTAGCTGTATATGAAGATCTTCTTGAATTTGTCTTACTGCGCTATCTAATATATCCTTACCCATCACAAAGAGATTGGCAGGAAAAATAAATGCCTCTTGTAGCGTTTTTGTCTTGCTACCAGAGGCTGGATCTATGATATGGATGGCTTCTAGCTCATCTCCCCAAAAGATAAAACGATAGGCGTAATCACCATAAGCGACAAATAAGTCAATGGTATCGCCCATTACGCGAAAGCGGCCCCTTGTAAATGCGCCGTCATCTCGGCTATAGAGCATCTCCACAAAGTACTTCAAAAGATCGTTGCGCGATAGCTGTGCACCTACTTTAAATAAATGACTATTCTGCTTGAAGGATGCTGGTTTGCCAAGTCCATAAATACAGGAAACAGAGGCTACCACAATGACATCTCTTCGGTCGCTTAATAAAGCAGCGACTGTACTAAGCCGCAACCGCTCTAATTCATCATTAATAGCCAATTCCTTTTCTATATAAATGTCACTGGCTGGCAAATAGACTTCTGGTTGATAGTAATCATAATAGGATACAAAGTATTCAACCAAATTGTTGGGAAAAAAGGAACGAAGTTCGCTATATAGCTGTGCTGCTAATGTTTTGTTATGGCTGATCACCAGCGTAGGCCTATTTAACGCCTGAATCGTATTGGCTATCGTAAAGGTTTTACCAGATCCTGTAACCCCCATCAGTACTTGGCTAGCTACGCCACGGTTGATGTGTGCTACAAGCTCTAGAATAGCTTTTGGTTGGTCGCCTGCAGGTTTATAAGGTGATACAATTTTAAATGACATAGATAAAAATAAATAGAAGCGCAATGGTTTAAAAATCGAAGTAAAATAAGAAAAATAGGATGCATTCCACTATCGTAAGCAAACAAGTAAAATGGATATATGTTAAGGTGCTGTCGTAAAAGCATGATATATCCATCATTTTGTCGCTATTATATTTGTTTTTTTTATTTGGAATCAGTAATATAGTTAAATTATCGATCTCCGTCCATATGGCTTTAAATTTTAATAAAAATGGCTTATGCAAAGCAAGTTGCTGTTTTGTTTTCTCTACTATTTTTTTACAGGCGTCCAAGTGTTGGAATAATAAACTTCAATCCCTTCCTATATCTATATTGCCTCAAGTGGTTGAGAAGAAGTTGCCATTAGACGGTCCTGCAAAAGGGTATGCTGTTGCTGATCCCGATCCTGGTCCTGATCCTAGTCCTAAGTCTCATTTGGATGATGGTGGTGGTTATCAGGCTAATCATGAGTTTAATCCTGAATTTAATCTTGACACTGACCCTGATTTTAAGGCTAATCTTGACGCTGATCCTGGTTATGAGTCTGGTTATGAGTCTGATACTGATTCTAAGGCTAATGAGCATAAACATCTTAAAGATGTATCCACGCAACAGCCATCGTCTTTATCTGATCCTCGAAAAGATAATGTATACTTTGATTTTAAAAGCTGGATGGAAACGATGCGTGAAAGGGCTGATCGGAGGAGAAATATTCAATGGAAGCTTTCAGGAGATGAATTGGTGCGAGAGGTAGGTAATAATGGGAGTAGCAATAGCCTATATGCCTCAGAAGACTATATCGTTCAAGGGTTGAATATATATCGTGCTGCAAAAAGGATTTGCGCACTATATGGACAAGGCGGGATCGTATTTGCCGACAAAGCCCGTGAATTTATTGAATATTATTATGATTGTTTAGACCAACCAAAATCAGAAGATTTTTGGATAGACACGATAAAAAAGCTAAATAAAGCAGTTGTATTACACCTACAAAAAAGGATCTTTAAGAAAGAAGATGAAAATTCTATAAATGCTAAACTGAGATTGGCAGAAAATTATGTTGGATTAGATGATACACATTATAATGTTACTACTATCTTTTCGATAGATGGCAAAAAGTTTGCATTGGAAGATAAAAAGTGGTTGAAACCAACAGAAAAACAGCAACGGGCCTATCGCAATAAAGAATCAGAAAAATGGTACCTCCGTTTAGATCCATTTGAACAAAAGTTCATTGATGTCTATCAGAAAAAATTAACAGATGGTAACCACTACATTCCAACCCAACTTCGAAGCATTCCAGGGTGCAGAAATGCCTATCAAAAAAGGGTGATGGCTTATGACGAAAATAATCATCCAATTCTATTGGGCGGTTACTATCATAGTGGATCATTGGCCTCTCCTATTGAATGGGCGGATAAAGTCACAGATTTTCAAATGACTCAAGATAATTGGGAGCAAGTTACCAACCATTGTAAAGATATAGAAGTAATCTCTTTAAATTATAATATGAATCTGCTGGGTTTTGAGCAAGCTCGTGAAAAAAAAATTGTAGAGGATACGCAAAAGGTAGTAGGGAATGATCGATTTATGAACCTATCGATCAATGGGATTGGAACATGTGATAACCTTGATAATCAGTTCAATAAATTGGTAAATCAAGCTGTGGCTTTCTATCAACCAACCCATTCCAATGTATGTAAATATTTTAATGAGGAGCGCAAAAAGAAAAGCTGTTTTGAGAAGATTTGTAGCTTTGCAAAAAAAGAGGATCCAACAGCGGATAGGAACAAGGCAATAGAGGAAATCGGAGATCTAAAGGATAAGAACCTATTTAAGCAATTAGCTGTATTAGAAGCGGCTGCTAAAAAATCTCAGATTTGGAATAACGTAAAACAGACCGCCTATGTAACGGACAATCCCAATGCGACGCTTTGTGCAAACTATATTGCATGTAAGGCAGTATTGGGCCAAGCAAAAGATCAAGCTATTGCTTCTGTTTTGGTTTTTTGTAAAAGTGGAAAGGATAGAACTGGTTTGATGAGCTATTTGGTTGATACAAATATTATTGTCATGCACGGTCTTTTGAATGTAACGGATAGTCTAATTGCTAAAGAATTAGCTCATTCTGGACACTATCAAGGATTGGCTGGGATAAATGCAGGTAGTCCAGGTAGGCCTGGTTTGAAACCTGTGAAGGGAACTACGCTGTCTCGTGACTATAGTGACCAACTTTTCCTGAAAGCAGCTATGTCCACTAACATTCCTCTAGGAAAAGAACCAGTTGAGGAGATAGATGATTAATTTTATTGGGCGCCAAACTTTTATGGAAGGTCACACTATCCCTCTATTATAGTTGTTTTTGTTGCGCATCCTTTCTAAATTTGCATGAAATCATTTGCGCTATCTTACTTAGACCTTCTGCAAAAGCTACGTGTGATCAGCAATTTTTAGGAGAAGCAGAAATAGCTTTTGCAGAAGGTCTCTTAATTGTCTATTGCTCTATACGATATGGGCTTAACTGTTCTGGTCTACTTTTATGCTGCTCAATATATTGGCCTGTTTTTTTAGCGCATTCTAACCCCTATGTATTTACGTTTTCCATCTATTGATAGAAGGTTAATTGTAGCCTACCTTATGCGTAGCTATCCCATTATATTTAATAACCTAAATGTATTAGCCATTGAGGCAGTAAATACTACTATGGTAAGCCGCATTGGTGTTGCGCATGCTGCTTCTGCCGTTTTTGCCCATACATTGTTCAATATTTTTAAAAAAATGAATGCAGGTATTTCTATTAGCGTTGCGCTACTAGTGGCCCGTGCAGATCGTAAAAAAAATCATAAACAGGTTGGACAAATTTTGAAACATGGGTTATTACTCAATACCTTTTTTGCGCTTCTTTTTATTATAGCGCTGTTGGTGCTCTCTTTTTATTTGGCTTGTGCGCACCAATCACCAGAGATAGCTAGCCTAGGACGCCCCTATTTACAGATTATAGCTATTTCACTCATACCTTCGGCTATTAATAATATGATCAAACGCTATCTGGAAGGATGCGCCCATGGGAAAATTGCACTGCTGTTAACATTCTTTACACTGATTACTAATTTAATATTTAATTTTTTATTCATGTATGGCCAATGGGGGGCTCCAGCATTTGGGTTGAATGGAGCAGCTATTGCTATTGTACTTTCAGAAATACTGACTGTAATAGCAGGGGTGGTCTATTTGGTGTATCTATCACCACAAAATCATCCTATCACGGGGCTGGGTTGGCGCCAAATATCTTGGCGGTATTTTAAGAAAATCTTGTCGATCAGTTGGCCAGTTGGACTGCAGTTTGGCATAGAAGGTGCTTATCTTCTTTTTATTGCCATTATGGTAGGCTGGATCAGCATAGAAGCACAAGCAGCACATGCTATTTTATTTAATATTTGCCAATTAATCACCATTTTTGCAGTTGGTTTAGGACTTTCTGGTTCGATGTTGGTAACACAGCAACACCATCCTCAAAATGGATGTTTGGTAAGAAAAGTAGCCTTTATGGCATGTTCTGTGATTGGTATGGTTTCCATTATAGTTGGACTGATGCTGTATGCTATGAGCCCTTATATTATTTCTTTTTATAAACCTGTTTATACCGTACGTGCTTTGGTAGTATTGTTGATTACCCATCTCTCGCTTTTTCAATTATTTTATAGCCTTTGCTACTGGGGAAATAGTATATTGCGTGGTTTGAATGACAATGCTTTTTTATTCCTATCTAATATGATTACACAGCTTATTGGGGTGGGTATTTGCTACCTTTTAGTTATAAACTATAAGTGGCATATCAATGGCGTATGGATTGCTTTGATACTTGAACGCATCCTGCTGGGCTTTTTTTTATTTATTCGTTTCGATTATAAAACCAAAATGTCTGTATAAGGTTTTACCATCCCTTTGATGGCAAAATAATGGTTTATGGAAGCGGATTGCTTGATTGCTATCTATTTATTGGTTATTTTTCTGAAATAGAGTTTGGATTTTATTGTAAGCTATGATCAAATCATTTGGAGCATATTTACTTTTTTTGCGCGCCATGTTTGGCAACCCTATTCCGTACCGCATGTTTTTGGCTCGGGTTTTCAAGGAATGTATTCAAGTAGGCGTAGACTCTCTTTTTATTGTTTGTATTATTTCCATTTTTATGGGTGGAGCTACTTGCATTCAGCTTGCTTCTCAATTAAAAAATCCACTTATTACCAAAGATTTTATAGGTGTTGCAGTGCGTAATATGACGGTTTCTGAATTGGCTCCAACGGTCATTGGCATTGTTTTTACCGGTAATATAGGGTCTAGTATAGCCAGTGAACTGGGGTCTATGCGCATTAGTGAGCAAATCGATGCATTAGAGATTATGGGTGTAAATGCCAATAATTATTTGGTTTTACCTAAGATTATTGCCACCGTTTGCATGTATCCATTGTTGGTGATTATTGCTATGTTTCTTTCTATTTATGGTGGTTTCCTCTCTTGCAAGTGGCTCACCTCCATTCCTCCTCAAGCCTATATCAATGGATTAAGAAATGCGTTTGATGCATACGATATCCATGTGGCGTTGTATAAATCATTGGTTTATGCTTTTATCATTTCTTCTATTGCTTGTTACAAGGGTTTTTTTACAAGGGGCGGATCGTTAGATGTAGGCAAATCTAGTACAGAAGCGGTTACCAATAGTTGTATTGCTATTCTAATAGCCGATTTATTTTTAGTCTATGTTTTACTCGGTCATCGTATCTAAATCGGTTGTGCCTATATGATTACTTTTGAAAATATTTCTAAAACTTTTAATAAAAAAGTAGTCCTAGATGGGATCACTGGCAGATTTAAAACTGGGCAAATCAGTTTGGTAATAGGTGCCAGTGGAACTGGGAAAAGCCTTTTAATGAAATGTTTACTTGGATTGGTCATGCCAGATGAGGGTGTTTCTTTTTTTGATGGGCGTGATCTCGTATATGGCGATAAGCTGCTGCAAACTGAGATAAGAAGAGAAATTGGCATGCTCTTTCAGGGGGGGGCTCTATTTGATTCTAAAAACATAGAGGAAAATGTTCGCTTCCCATTAGATGTACTCACCACAATGAGTGCATCAGAAAAAAAAGATCGTGTCCATCAGTGTTTGGAGCAAGTAGGCCTGATAGATGCACAGCATAAGATGCCCAATGAATTAAGTGGTGGCATGAAAAAGCGGGCTGGCATTGCTAGAGCTATTGTGAACCATCCTAAATATCTGTTTTGTGATGAACCTAACTCTGGCCTAGATCCTCAAACAGCCCTTAAAATAGATGAATTGATTGCACAAGTAACCCAAACTTATAAAACAACGACTGTCATAGTGACCCACGATATGAATACAATTTTATCTCTGGGTGATTTTATCTTGTTCTTATACAAAGGGAAAAAGTTGTGGGAAGGTAGTTCCAAGGATATTTTATATACTAGATTGCAAGAGCTAGAAGATTTTCTATTTGTTGGCAAGCTTAAAGAGCTCTTACGTCAGGGAAAGGAATAGTATCTGTTCAACACTATGGCCATAGTGATAAAATGCCCCTGTAAAAAGTTTCGAAATAGAACCCACCCCTTGCAGATGATTAGGAAAAACAGCTTCCTTTGAAGCCCGCGGAGCGGGCGACTTCTGTTTTTTCATCTGTAAGGGGTGGGTTCCGGAACTTTTTGCCGAGGGCTTGATTTTTTGTCCACTTTTTTATCAAGAAAAAAGTGGAATAAAATTCGTATCTATTCACGTCTCTGGCTGGCCGCCTTATCTCCTTCGATAAAAAGTCTGGCCCGATAGTAAATAGCTGAATCGATATATTTTTCAGCGGGAAAATCGTAAACTCAGCCCGCAAGCGGGCTTCAAACAGACGATTTTCTAATCCACTGAAAAATATATCGCTCAGGTGTTAGTGTTTTACTAGAGCGCCATTTTTTTATCGAAGGAGACGCTGCGGCTGGTAATGGATTAGCCACTTGCTTTTTCAGCCAAAGGTAGCGTATGCGTTCAACGCTATGGCCATAGTAGAAAAATGCCCCTGTAAAAAGTTTCGAAATAGAACCCACCCCTTGCAGATGATTAGGAAAAACAGATTCCTTTGAAGCCCGCGTAGCGGGCGACTTCTGTTTTTCCATCTGTAAGGGATGGGTTCCGGAACTTTTTGCCGAGGGCTTGATTTTTTGTCCACTTTTTTATCAAGAAAAAAGTGGAATAAAATTCGTATCTATTCACGTCTCTGGCTGGCCGCCTTATCTCCTTCGATAAAAAGTCTGGCCCGATAGTAAATAGCTGAATCGATATATTTTTCAGCGGGAAAATCGTAAACTCAGCCCGCAAGCGGGCTTCAAACAGACGATTTTCTAATCCACTGAAAAATATATCGCTCAGGTGTTAGTGTTTTACTAGAGCGCCATTTTTTTATCGAAGGAGACGCTGCGGCTGGTAATGGATTAGCCACTTGCTTTTTCAGCCAAAGGTAGCGTATGCGTTCAACGCTATGGCCATAGTAGAAAAATGCCCCTGTAAAAAGTTTCGAAATAGAACCCACCCCTTGCAGATGATTAGGAAAAACAGATTCCTTTGAAGCCCGCGCAGCGGGCGACTTCTGTTTTTCCATCTGTAAGGGGTGGGTTCCGGAACTTTTTGCCGAGGGCTTGATTTTTTGTCCACTTTTTTATCAAGAAAAAAGTGGAATAAAATTCATTATTAACCAGTGACGTGAATAGATACTAGTATTCTGCGGTGCTCGACTGCGCTTCTCCTAAAAATTGTTCGTCACAAATAGGTTATGTAAGGGGTCTATTACATTAGCTCGAATAGTCCACCCTTGTTAAGGGAAAATGGCGCATATATCTATTGACTGCTGCCTTTACTTGTTTAATCTCTGACTCATTGTCAATATTCTTAAGGACACGATCGATCCACTCTACTACCAATAGCATATCACCATCCACCAAGCCCCTGGTTGTGATAGCAGCTGTGCCCAAACGGATGCCTGAGGTAACTTGTGGCGTAGTAGTATCAAAAGGAATTAAATTTTTATTCGTGGTAATCGCTGCCTTTTGTAAAGCAGCTTCGGCTTTTTGGCCTGTAAGCTTATGACCAGATAAATCTAGCAATAACAGGTGGTTGTCTGTTCCATTAGATATAATCTTGTATCCTTGATCCATTAACGCTTGTGCCATCACCTTTGCATTTTTTTGTACTTGTATGGCATAAGCTTTGTAGTCATTGGTCATGGCTTCGTAGCATGCAATAGCCTTGGCAGCAATGGTGTGCATCTGTGGTCCGCCTTGTGTGCCGGGGAAGACAGCAGCATTCAGCAAGGTAGACATTCTTTGAACCATGCCTTTGGCATTGGCTTTTGGATGGTCAAAATCTTTGCCCATAAGGATCATACCTCCTCGAGGTCCTCGTAAGGTTTTGTGTGTGGTAGTAGTTACAAAATGACAATAGGGGAAAGGATTATTGAGTAGTCCTTGACTGATCAGGCCTGCAGGATGGGCAATGTCTGCCCATAAAAATGCACCTACTTCATCTGCAATGGCGCGCAGCCTTAGATAATCCCAATCACGGCTATAAGCAGAAGCGCCACAAATAATCATAACCGGTTGTATCGCTCTTGCCTTTTGTGCAACTTCTTCCCACTCTATACATCCTGTTTCTTGGTTTAAACCGTAAAAAAAAGATTGGTATAATTTCCCGGAAAAATTTACAGGAGATCCGTGGGTTAAGTGGCCACCATGGGATAAATTAAATCCTAATATTTTATCACCAGGCTTTAAAACCGCCATCATCAAGGCTGCATTTGCCTGTGAACCAGAATGTGGCTGTACATTCACCCAATCTACATGGAACAATGCTTTGGCCCGTTCAATAGCCAAGGATTCTACTTCATCTACGATATCGCAACCACCATAGTAGCGTTTACCTGGTAGGCCTTCTGCATACTTATTGGTTAGAATGCTGCCTGTGGCAGCAGCTATTTGCGCAGAAACAAAATTCTCAGAAGCAATCAATTCTAATCCTTCTACTTGGCGTATTTTTTCTTTTTCTATCAGCGCAAGAATGGTGGCATCCTGTTTGATCATAATGTATAATTAAGGCGATTACAGCGCATAATGAGCGGGTTGCCCACCTTAAAAGTAGTGGGAGGGTTAATCAACACCCAAAAGATTTATATGCGCTAATATCAGATTGTAAATTTTAGCATTGCCATGATGCATGGCAAGCTCTAATGGGCTAAGTCCGTTTTTATTTTGTAGAAATACTCCCCTTCCAGCGTGTGCCAATAGTTTTTTTACAATAGTTGCATGTTGATATTCAACAGCATAATGTAAAGCAGTTTGTCCGCTCTTGTTTTGTTTGTTTACGTTGATAGACGCAAAACGCAATAATCCATTCACGGTTTTTAGGTTGCCAGTAGCTGCTGCATAATGCAATGGTGTGCTCTCAGTATTATCTGTTATGTTGACATCCAATAGGAGGCAATTGTGTAATGTGTTTAATAACTTGCTTTTTGTATTTGCAGCTATAAGGTGTAGTGGCGTAACGCCATTATGTGCTTGTTCATTGATATTAAAGCGTCCAGATTTTACCAATGCTCGAAAGATGGACACTATATTTTGCTTGACAGCCCAATGCAGCTCAGTATATCCCTTGTCGTCTTTGGTTTCCATAACTTGTTCTTGCTGCAACAAGCGTTGAACAATTGGAAGACTAGCTTTTTTTATAGCCATGTATAAAGCGCTAGGTTTGGTGTTGTAATGCGCGCCGGCTTGCAATAATAACTGTACTAAATCCTTTCTGTTTTTGTTAATGGCCAGTTGTAATGCACTATGCCCTTGACCATTTACAATGTTTGGATCTGCACCAGCTGTAAGCAAAAGCGATACGATCTTTCTATGGCCCCTTTCGATTGCAAGCAACAAAGGAGTATTGCCACTTTTAACGCTTACTGGATTTAAAAAAGCTTTGGCCTCAATGAGGCATGCCACAATTGCTTCTTTAGCATATTTAGCAGCATAGTGCAATGGGCTATATCCCAAATAATCTTGATTATTAATGTTTTTTCTATCTCGTAATAAACCAGTGACCTTTTCCAAATCATTCTCTTGAATGGCCCATATAAGCTGTTTGTCCACAGGAGATGGTTGGTGGGTTTGGGACGTTGCGTGGGGTGTTGGGTTAGCATGGGTATATCCACCGCTCATACATAGCATGCAAAAGTAAATACATATGCTTAATGCTTTTGTAGAAAAGCAGGAGAAGGATAATGGTTGCATTGCATATAAAAAAGAATGGAATGAACAGTATGGTTTGTTAGCGCTATAAAAATGCCCCCTTTTAAAGATTATAACAAATATATGCAATCTACTTAGAATTATGGCTTGTAGATGGTATAAAAGATTTAAAAAAGAAGTTATAGGCAGCCCTAATCACCCGATAGTTAGCTATTAATTTAACTTTTCTTTAATAAGATTAATGGTTAAATTCAAGCGCTAAGCATACTGTATGCTTCATTAGACCTTCTGCAAAAGCTATTTGTGATCAGCAATTTTCAGGAGAAGCGCAGTCGAGCACCGCAGCATACTAGATGTATTTGAGGAGTATAGACAAGCTTCGACACCAAAATTGCCATTAGAAATAGGTTTTGCAGAAGGTCTATTATTGTTGAGAATAGCGTACTTTTAGATAGTACTTCCATTTACTATTAGCTACAGTAGTTATATGTTACGTAGAAAAGCGCAGCAAAAAAAAATATTTTTTGTACATTATTATTTATTTTATACTCTGGTTGTAGCCTATTTACCTTTTGTAATGTGTGGTTGCCTACGGGGTGGCCTATTGCCTAAGCCCAATTTAACTTTAGCTAGTTTACCTGAGTCAATCAAAGAGCAGTATTTCACTCTAACGCAAATGGTAGACGATAGTGGAAAGGAGCGGTTAGAAAAGGTAATGGATAGAATCTCATCGCAAAGTATATTAAAAGACTTTATAGATAAAAGTCTTCAAAATCATATAGCTTATAATGCCTTGCTGCAGTTGCTACCCAAACCTGAGCGGGCTGTGCTTAAGCAAAAGTTTGATAAATCATTTGATATCCATGATATGGATGGTCAAATAGATGCACAAAAAAAGCTTATCGATCAATGTGCAAGTGATTTGAAGATGATTCAGCATGCTGCCATTCCAACCCGGCAACACTATATAGATTTATTGGAAATATTACCCGACCATAAAGCTACCGCATTAAAAAATAAAATCGTCCAGCTTACCAGGCCAGATGAGGCCGATCAGCTGATTGCATCTTGGCTTCCTAAATGGTTTGGTCAATTGGATGATCGTGCGCAAGAAAGTTTCTTGAAACTGTCAGATCGTAGACGGCAGGAGTTTCTTAAAGATCTTTTTGAAGCACCTATACGCCACAAGGAACAAGAGGCTGCTGCCTCCAAAGCAGCGCAGCCAAATGATAGCGATGTCATTCCATCGGTTGCGCAGCTGGATATTCATAAATTGCTTGAAGAAAAACACAAAGAGCAACAAGCACAACAAGAACAAGAGGAAGCCATACCACAAGATGAATGGGGGGATAAACTACCATTAGAAGGTAAGCAAAGAAAGGAGTTTTTACTTTCTATATTGCCATTCAAGCAAGAAGATCGAAAATCTTTAAAGAGACTTTTCAACCAAGCAGAGTCCGAGAGTATTTATTTTTTTGTACGTGCTTATCGTGAAGCATTTAGTCCAGGTGACCGTATTAAACTATTGAAAATATTGATTTGCCTGTATAGAAAGGATCAGTCACTCACTATTAAATTATGTAACCGTCCTGACTTATTAACCACTGGGGAGTCTCTTCGCATCGTTTGGATCGCAGGTTGGTCTGGAACAGGGTTGTTAACTAAGCTTAGGGAGGCTATATGTGAAATTATAAGCAGGGAAGAAGAAGATAATTACATGGAGCCATAAGCAGTTGAGAACAGGTCTATTCAACTGTTATTGAAAGTTTTTTGAAGCTAGATAAAGCGTAATAATAATATTCTGGTGCTGTGCATATATAAAAATCTCTAAATTAAGGATAGATTTGTATGAGTAGGTTGTTTTGATTTTCTATTAGACCTCTTTCGGCATCAAAATTGCCATTAAAAATAGGTTTCGAAAGAGGCGGTATTGCGATCGCCTCATATTATTTATAGCAATCATATGTTACATAGAAAAGGAGCGAAAAAAGATTCATATTTCATGCCTTATTTTTGGATTTATATCCTAGTTGTATTGTTCTCTACAAGTTGTAACGGTGTACGACCAGAGTTTATGCCTCAGTATAATTCAGTGCTTGGAGAGCTACCTAAACCTGCTAAAGAAGCTTACCTAGAACTCCTGGGTCTATTAGATGGTGAAGATAAGGTGGAGTTAAAAAAGCAAATTGATAAAATCGACAAAGTAAAAAAGTTAGAGGATTTTATATACAAACGGCTTGAAAATCAAAAAAAATATAATGAGGTGCTTAAGCTGTTGCCTCGGTCAGACCACATTGAATTGAAACAAAAACTTGCTCAATGCGATACCCTACATGATCGAGAAGCGGTTCTTAATGAATACTTGATGCTGTTCAAAATGATTCAGCAAGTTGACGCTCTAACTAAGCAACACTATATAGATTTGATTGCACTATTATCAGACGATCAAGCCACTGCGTTCAAGAATGAGGTAATCCAATTCGATAACCCACAGAAGGTAGTCGAGCGTATCGCATCAAAATTCTGCAATGTATTTGGGGAACTAAAGAAGGAGGATAAAGAAAACTTATCTAAACTTAAAGATCGTGGTCGACAGGATATTCTAAGGGAAATTATGCAATCTAATGATACAAAAGATAGTTCGGGTATGCATACTGGAAAAGATGAGTCAAGCCAGGCTAAGTCAAATAATAAACCTATCGATCCAAATATGTCTAATGATGAACATGCAGCTATACTCAAACCAGATATCAATAAATTAATCAAACAAAAGGTCGAAGACCAACAAAAACAAGATGAAGCTATACCCCAAGATGAATGGGGGGGTAAGCTATCCTTAATAAAAGAAAAAAAGAATAGGCAAGAATTTTTACTCTTGGTAATGAAATTCGTTGAAGCTGATCAAAAAATACTAAAAGAACTTTTCAATCAGGTGATTCCGGATAGTCTTGAGAAGTTTTTTAGTGTTTTCTTCACAGGATTCACCAACGAGGAGCGGACTGATCTCTTGGGTGCAATGATTTATCTTTACAGAGCGAAGGAACTAATTACTGTTAAATTGTGTAATGCGCCTAAATCGGTATCTAAATGGGAAAAATTTAGCTTGTTCTTGGCTACTACTGCAGACCAGCTGAAGGTGTTAACGAAATTGGATGACCTTTTAAATAAAAATAAATCACAATCATGAAAAATATTGCAATTAATGGATTTGGTCGTATTGGCCGATTGGTGTTACGTCACCTTTTAGCTTGTAGTGATGTAAAGGTGGTTGCCCTTAATGATTTGGCAAATAGTGCTACGTTGGCCCATTTGTTTAAATATGATTCCAATTATGGTCCCTTCAAGGGGCAGGTTACATTTGATGATGCCAGTATCACCATAGATAACAAGCGAATGGATGTTTATGCATCAGCTGATCCATCTAAGCTGCCGTGGAAAGCGCTAGGGGTGGATGTCGTTATAGAGGCTACAGGCCGTTTTTTAGACAAAGAGGGAGCCATGCGCCATGTAGCGGCAGGGGCCAAACGGGTAGTACTTTCTGCGCCTGCTAAGGAGTCTACCATTCCTACTGTTGTGTTGGGTATCAATGATGCTGTTTTGCAAACCAAACCGGTTATTGTATCTAATGCCTCTTGTACAACCAATTGTTTGGCACCGGTTGCTAAGGTATTAGATGACCATTTTGGTATAGAACAGGGGGTAATCAATACCATTCATGCCTATACAGCTGATCAGTCGCTGCAAGATGGACCCCATAGTGATTTAAGAAGGGCAAGAGCAGCTGCGTTATCTATTATTCCTACTTCTACAGGGGCTGCCAAAGCAATAGGACTTGTTATGCCCCATTTAGATGGCAAATTAGATGGGATTGCCATGCGTGTGCCTGTATCGAATGGATCAGTGGTTGACTTTACTGCTATCTTAAAAAAAGAAACTACTAAGGAGGCTGTAAATCAAGCAATGTATCAAGCTGCTCAAGGCCCCCTTCAGCAGATATTGGCCTATACGGAAGAGCCGATTGTTTCTGTAGATGTAATAGGCACTACCCATTCTTCTATTGTGGATGGCAAGCTGACCTATGTGCGTGGTAAATTGGTCAAAGTAATAAGTTGGTATGATAATGAGGGGGGGTATGCCCATCGGCTGGTGGATATAGTAAAATTGCTTTAATAGGTTATTTGTGGAGCTTTTAAGCGTTTGCTAAAGCTTCCGCGCCACTTGTAATTTCTGCTAGGGAGTTGGTGATTAATGCTTGCCTGCTTCTGTTGTAACTGATGCGTAGTACTTTTAAAAGCTCATCTGCATTATCCGTTGCTTGGCTCATGGTGGCCATTCTTGCAGCATGTTCACTGGCACTAGATTCAACCAGCATATGCATGATTTTATGTTTTAATATTTGGGGAATAAGCTGCTCTATGAGTAACTGATGAGAGGGTTCATACATATAATAAAATGGACCGGTAGGAGGGGAGTTATCCTGCGTTTCCACACTAGGCAAAAAAGGTAAAAAGGGAACTATGGCTACCGCTTGCTTAGCGGAATTTTTAAAAGCGGTATAAGCCAATATAATCTCAGTGTATCTGTTGGTCTGAAAAGCTTCTATACAATAGGCAGCCAACATACTGCTTGCTTGATCATTGGGTTTTTCTAATAGGTCAATATAACCATCTATAATAGGTATGGAATACTTTTTAAAAAATTGATGGGCTTTTTTGCCAATAACCAGCACTTCTACAGCGGCCCCACTTTGCTTGCGTTTGATTGCTTCTTCATAAGCTGTTTTGATTACATTTTTATTGAATGCGCCACATAGCCCTCGATTGGAAGCAACCACTACCAACAATAGCCGATTGCCTATCTTTTGTTTGGTTAAAGGATGGGCTAGCTCGCTTCCATCCATAGTCTGTAAGACAGTATGCAATAATAGATCATATTGGGTGGTATACGCTTTTAGAGGCAATAGCCTCTGCTGAGCCTTATGCAATTTGGAAGCAGATACCATTTTCATCGCTTTGGTAATTTGCTGGGTAAAGGCTATCAAACTGATTCGGTCTGCTACTTCTTTAAGATGTGCCATAGTGATTTGGTTGCTTTACTTTTACGAGACCCCTTTAAGCAGTTGCTGAATAGACTGCTAGTAGGGGCTTGGCTACTTCTGTTAGCACCTGAATCATTTGGTCTCCCCAGCTTCCCTCTGCAATACTTGCCAGCATAGTAGGATGTTGGGTACGTAATAATTCTAAAAACTTTCTTTCAAATATTTTGATTTGGGCTAGTGGAACGGTATCCAAGTAGCCACTCATAGCTATATACAATATAGCAACTTGTTCCTCTACTACCATAGGGGCGTGTAAGCTTTGCTTGAGTAGCTCTTGGTTTTTACGCCCTCTCTCAATAGCTTTTTTAGTAGTATTCTCTAAATCAGAGCTAAATTTTGAAAAAGCCTCTAGTTCCGTAAATTGCGCTTGATCCAGTTTTAAGGTGGCAGCTACTTTTTTAATCGCTTTGATTTGTGCGGCGCCACCAATGCGAGATACAGAAATCCCTACATTAATAGCAGGCTTGATGCCAGCATTAAATAAATTCATTTCTAGGAAGATCTGCCCATCCGTAATGGAAATAACGTTGGTGGGAATGTAAGCAGATACATCGCCCATTTGGGTTTCTACAATAGGTAGTGCGGTAAGTGATCCGCCTCCTTTGACTTTTCCTATTAAGGAGGCTGGAATGTCATTCATAGAAGCGGCCATTGCATCACCAGTAATGATATGGGCTGCGCGTTCCAATAAACGGGCATGTAGGTAAAAAATATCACCAGGAAAGGCTTCTCGGCCTGGTGGTCTGCGCAACAATAGCGATAATTCCCTATAAGCAACTGCCTGCTTGGAAAGGTCGTCGTATATAACCAGCGCATCTCTTCCAGTATCTCTGAAAAATTCACCAATAGCTGCTCCTGCAAAGGGGGCAAAAGACTGCATAGGCGCGGAAGCAGAAGAGGGTGCGGCTACAATAGTGGTATAGGCCATCGCACCATGTTTGGTTAATGTTTCCACTACACCGGCTATAGCAGATGCTTTTTGACCAATGGCTACATAAATACAATAAATAGGCTTGCCTTGCTCAAATAACCTACGTTGATTGATAATGGTATCGAGTGCAATAGATGTTTTACCCGATTGCCTATCCCCAATAATAAGCTCCCTTTGCCCTTTGCCAATGGGAATCATTGCATCAATCGCTTTTAATCCTGTTTGGAGGGGTGTATCTACAGGTTGACGGTAAATGACACCAGGTCCATTGCGTTCTAGGGGCATCTCAAAAGTTTCTCCAACAATAGGGCCATTGCCATCTATAGGCATGCCCAGGGTGTCCACTACACGGCCTAGTAACCCTTCGCCTACTTGAATGGAAGCTACATGCTTGCTTCTCGTCACTACATCTCCCTCTTTAATGGAATTGGCGTCTCCTAAAATAACGGCCCCTACCATATGCTCTTCTAGGTTTAAGGCCAGTCCTTTGCATCCATTTGAAAAAGAAAGCAACTCGCCTGCTTGTACATGTAAGAGACCATAGATGCGTACTACACCATCACCAGACTGAATGACGATACCTGTTTCTGCTAGTTCAGTTTCCGTTTTAAAGTTGGATAATTGCGTTTTGAGTATTGCAGTAACCGCATCTGTATTTATTTGTGCCATTTGTTCAATTATAATTTCATCTGCTTTATAGCAGCCATATATTTTGCTTTTAACTTCTTTATCTATAAAACACCAGCTTAGTGTAAAGCATTTTGTAATGCCTGCAGCCCATGTTTTATACTTTTATCTAGCTTTAAATCACCAATTTGCAATATATAACCTCCAATAATGGAAGGGTCAATTTGTTGCTTTAACAAAACTTCTTTACAGGGGACCCATTGTTTTACCTCTTCTACCAATCTCTGAATCAGCGCTTCTGGTAATGCAACAGCAGTGGTTACAGTGGCAGATTGAAGTCCTATGTGACTGTGATAGGCGGTCGAAAAGGCAGTTAAAATTTCCTTTAAAAAACCGATTTGATGTTGATCTATAATTATTTCAAGAAACCTCCAGACCAGAGGATTAAGACCTTGGTTGCAAATCTTTTTAAGTAATGTTCGTTTCTCAGAATGGGGTATGGTAGGATTATTGAGTAAGCCATCTAATAAAGGATATGCCGTAAACTGATGGTGCAAAAACGAGAGGTCACTGTTGATTGGCTGAAGCCTACCACTTTGAATGGCTTGGGCCAGCAAAACGCTGGCATACCGTTCTGCTATCTTCTTTTTTTGTAACATAGATCAGCTTCTTTGTCTGCTAAGCAGATGGGCTTTCGTTTGCTATGAGTTGCGCTACTAGTTCCCATTGGGATGCATCTTGGCTTAATTCTTTAGCCAATAATTTTTCAGCAACTTGAACCACTAATGATCCCAAATGGGCCTTGACTGCTTCATGTGCACGGGCTTCTTCTCTAGTAATTTCGATTTTAGCTTGTGTGACCAACTGCTCCTTGACTGTTAAACCTTCTTGATGGGCTTGGTCAAGAATGGTGCGCTGAGTCGCCAATGCTTCACCAATGATACGCTCACGTTCTAGATGTGCCTCGCCTATTAATCTATTTCGGTCATCCTCCACTTGCTTGATTAATGCTTCTGCTTGCGCAATTTTATCTATAGCATTTGCTACCGCATGCTCTCTTGCTTGTACGATTCCTAAAATAGGCTTCCAAGCATACCTAGATAATACCAACAAAACCACTAAGAAGGTTATAGTTTGCCAAAAGATAATACCAAAATCGGGCGTTATTAAAGTCATGACAGCTATTCGTTGTGGAAAAAGGGATGATGCACGCTGATTAGCGCCATACTACTTCATAGCGATCAAAGCACAAATCACTACACCAAAAACTGCAACGCCCTCAACCAGTGCGCAAGCAATAATCATAGCAGTTTGAATCTTTGAGCTCATTTCTGGCTGTCTACTCATAGCTTCCATAGCGGCAGATCCAATTTTTCCAACGCCAATGCCTGCACCCAATGCAATGATGCCTGCACCAATGCCCGCACCAGCGTATGACAAACTTATATCTAATAAAGTCAACATAGAAATTTTTATTTAATCGTTAAAGACGTTAGGCAAATATACATAAAAACTAAGCAATATAAACATATTAATGGCCTCCTTCATCAACCGCTTGCCCAAAATAAATAGCAGAAAGCAGTGTAAAAACATATGCTTGCAAAAAAGCAACGAGCAGCTTGAGGAGAAACATAAAAGTACCAAGTGGTACACTGACTACTAAGCCTATACAGGTACTTTTCATACTAAAAACAATCCCTATAATGCTTAGTAAAATAATATGACCTGCTGTAATATTGGCAAATAACCGTACCATAAGGGAGAAAAACTTGGTTAGAATGCCCAACATTTCTACTGGAACCATAATAGGTAATAACCAGCTAGGGACCCCCTCTGGTTTAAATATATGGCGCCAATAGTGTTTATTGCCATTAAAAATAGTAATAAGAATGGTAAAAGCAGCCAGTACCAAAGTGATGGAAATATTTCCTGTTACATTGGCACCACCTGGTAGAAGCCCCAACAGGTTGTTCAGCCATATAAAGCAAAAGATGGTTAATAGGTAGGGAAGAAATCGGGCATAATGCTGCTTGCCTATATTGGGAATGGCTATTTCATTTTTAACAAAGGAGGTAATCAGATCTACAAGGGCAAGCCATCCTTTGGGTGGGGCAAGTGGGGCGCGTCGATACTTGTTGGTGATCCATAATAGTCCGCTTACAAGTAGTAGGATGCTCATTAACATGGCTGCTATATTCTTGGTAATGGATAGGTCTAAGACAGATCTGTTTTGATCTAAGCAGTAGATTTTTTGATCTACAAGGAGGTAGCCTCGGTAGGGAGTAGGTTGGTGGTGTTGGTCATACAAACGAGCAGAGGAAAAACACTCGATGCCTCTATCTGAAGAATAAAGGATAATGGGTAATGGAAGTCCAATATGTTGCTGGCCAATGGTAGCAAAATGCCAGCTATGGGCATCTGCCACATGTTCCATAATACACGATCCAGTTTCTTGTGGCGCAGAACGAGCGCTCAAAGGGGCGATACAACCCAATAGAAATACTATCCAAGAAGCCTTTATTGCCTGCATATACTGGCTGCGCATGGAATACAATAGTGGCAATAATCTAAAATGTAACATAAGCGGTTAGATGCAACTGTTTCAAATAAACATTAGACCTTTTGCGAAACTCGACTGCTAAATGGCAGCTTTGTCGCCTATGCTCCTCAAACATACCTTGAGTATGGTGTGGTGCTCGACTACGCTTCTTATAAAGATTGCCTGCCATAGGTAGGTTGCGTAAGAGGTCTGTTCACCCCACTAAGGTACGTAGTTGCAAGGAATTTTTCAAAAGGCTTATGCTTGTTCATGGTATGGTTATATGGTTATGTATATTTTCCTTTAATCAAAGAAAGACCAATGTAGGCCAATATCAGCTGCTTTTTTTAGGCCAGGGTAAAATGGTGTAGCAAAGTAGGCTGTTGGTTTGTTAAAGTATTCGTTGATATAGCTGTATTTCAGTGAAATCTTTAAATTACTGATGCGCATATTACAAAAAATGTCCACAATGGGTCTGCCCTGTACAGCGAATTTGTTTTGTCGGTAAAATTGCTGTGCAATGACATCATACCCATCTCCGTAGTAAAGCTCTTTAAAATGTATATTTAGCCCTATTTCTATATCCATCTTTTTATCGTAGGGTTGGTTTGCATAATAGTAACGGCCTGTATACATATAAGGGGGAATATAGCCTTTAAAAATTTTACCTTTTTTGTTGAGTTCTCTTACCATGGTCAGGCTATTGTCAAAATGGAAATAAGAAAAAAAGCAAAAATTTAAGTTTCCTTCTAAAGAACAAAGATAAATAGGTTTGGTTGCCTGCATGGGCTGAGCAATACAATGGTCATCTCTATCATTTAATGGTGCTTGGCTGTAGTAAATATAGTTGTTGAGCTTTTTAAAAGATAGTATAGGATGAATGGTTATATGGGGTGTGTGGTACCGTACTGCGCCATCTATTGTGCATGCAGATGGCGCTGTGAAAGCCTTGTCCCAGAGTCTGTGCCTACTATAGCCATGGGCTACTATATAAGGCGTTTTATACTTAATCGTATGTCCTGTAAGTTTAAAAAACTTGTATTGATAGATTATGTTGAGCCTATGATAGCCTCCTTGCTGCAATAGATAGGTGCCATCTATACAAAGCTTATTGTGCTGGCTAAAGTGCAAGCGTGTATGGCCACCTAGATAGTGTTCTTTTGTTGCTTTTTGACCTTTTAAAGAATGGCGGTAGGTTACCGTTTCAGGCTTAGAAAAATCGTAGTGTAAAGCAATATTGTCCAGTCTATAATGGAGTGCATAATATATATTGGGCTGTGCTATATCTCCTTTAACCCCTATTTCATTACCAAAAGATTGCATGACAACACTGGCATGCTCTTTGTCAGCTGTATCATTGAGAGGTTCAAACTGGCTGTGGAGCTCTTTAGACATAAAAGGTAGTAGTGATGTTGCATCCAGTTTGTCAATGGTGCATAGATTCTTTTTATGGCTATAATGCAGTTCATGGTATAGTTGTAGCGGTTTGCTAAACTCATAATGATGGTAGAGGTAAAAGTGGCGTCTCAGCTCTTTGTGCATTACTTTATGTACTTGGTCAATTTTGTTATGCATATATGGCTCTGCCAGTAGTGGAAAAGAAGATTTGTAACGTTTGCTGGGATTTTGCTCTTTATAGGCAAACTGATCCTTACGCGAACGTACGCCACCTGTCTCTCTGGTCAGGTATTGCATATTAGACCAGCTGGTAAATAGGTGGTAGGACTCATCTTCACTTTTGATATGGGTAAAAATGTCAAAATAGGGGAAGGCATTAACGATTTTATCATCCTTACTATGTGGCCATTCATTTTCTGTCATAGCACCATACCAATTCGTACCTATATGCCAGGTTTCAAGCAGTCGTTGGGTATAACAGCCATTAAATAAAAAGCTACCCAAGTTGGCCAGCACAATATTAAAGTATGCATATGCTTTCTCTGTATAGTAGTAACGTATATCTTGTGGTTGTTGAAAATAAAAATCATAGGCAGTAAGTCCATAGGTGGCACCTATATGTTGGGGTAATGTATAAAAGATGTGTTGCGCAGCGGTCCAGTGATTGCCCAGGTCCTGAAAGTTGTAGCCATGCTGTTCTGCCACTGTAAAACGGTCCATTTTGGTTACAGAGCGGTCTATTCGGTGATACCTTCTGTAATTGTGTTTTACTGCTCGTGGTGTTATAAAAAAGGTAGAGGTGGCTTCAACTTTTTCTTCTTGGGGTTTTTCAAAAACATCTTCTGCTTTTTCTTTGCCATAAGCGCCAAGTGGTAGGCCAAAAGCTAAAAAAAACAAACTGTGTCGCCACCAAATCGAAAAATCTACCATATAGGATGCAATACTTAAAAATGATCTATCTATTTAACCGTAAGCTTATTTATGCAATAAACAAAAAAAGAACGGCTTAGCCTTTTTTTTGCTTCTAAAAAAATCTGGGTGAGATTTTTAAAATAAAATTTGTTTTTTTGAGCGTTATTCCCAGCATCTGGCTGCTATGGCTTCTGCAATATCATCTGCCATTTTGATGGTTTTGATAACTGACGGGATAAGTATGGCCATAAAATTTTTATTTATTCCTCTCGCTTTTTGAGCCATTTTTACTTCCTTGAAGGTATCCATGATAAGTGGCATAAAACGTATGGTTAGTGCAAAAGCAAGGCTAACCTCAGCAGGCTTTACGCCAACATATGATAATGGCTTTAATAAAGCGACTAATCCTTCCATGATATCTGAATAAGATGTGGTCAATAGAAGCCATGAAGCAAATAGTACAATGTTACACAACCTTAGCATCGCCTTAATCCCATCTACCCAATCCCCTCCAATGGCATGCATAACAAAGATGATAATCAGTAGGTAAAAATGAGCCCTTATGGGCTTAAATAATTGATTATAAGCAATATGCATTAAGAAGCTTAAAGCAAAGGTTATAGATAAATTGGCTAGGTAAAAACGCCAGTCATATCCTATAAACGATAGACTAGTCACTAATATTAGCAGGATTAACTTCCATTCAGGGGCTATGCTACACCATTGTTTCCTATCTATTTTATAATTGGTCATCTATCAGCCTTTGATATGCTTTTATAGAGCGGGTAGGGATATCATCTGCAACCAAGCACCCCTGTTCAAAAACCAATACACGGTCAAAATGCATCAGTAGATCTAAATCATGCGTAACCATGATAATCGTTTGGTGCAGCCTTTCCATTAACTGAACTATTTTTTTCTTGTTTTTTAGGTCTAAAAATATTGTTGGTTCATCCAATACAATATAGGTAGGCTCCATAACCAGAACAGATAAAATGGCTAAAAGTTGTTTCTCACCTCCACTCAGCAGATGGGATTTTCTATATCTTAAGTGTGTTAAACCATAGGCAGCAAGTAGGTCATCGATCTTTTGATGGATCTCTGCTTTCTTATAACCAATGTTTTGAAGGCCAAAAGCAATGTCTTCTTCTACTATAGGGAAGATAATTTGATGATCGGGATTTTGAAAAACAAATCCTACTTTACGCCTAATGGCTTTACCATCTTTACAAGTAGATAGATGATCGATTTCTACTTTCCCTTCAGATGGAAGCTGCAATCCATTGATAAGCCTGGAAAATGTACTTTTACCGCTTCCATTTGAACCTATAACGCCAATCCTTTTTTCATGTAATGTTACATGAATATTTTTTAAAGCGTAGAGGTTGTCAAAAGAAACACTTGCATTGTCTATTCTAATCATTTCATTATATACAAGACTAACCCTTAGCGTTACATTTTTATCAAAGGATAGGATCTTTTAATGACCATTGAAGCAGTAGCTGCAATAGTAACCTTAATGATATCTCCTGGAATAAATATACAAGAAGATAAAAAAGCTTTATATAGGTCAAAGTTAAACATCATAGCAATCCATAGCAGACCACAAATATAGAGTACAATGATGCCACCCAATAGGATATAGATAAAGGCCCAAGCTAGGTTCAATCTATTCCAATTCCTTTCGAATAACCAGCCAATAATATAGGCAGCAGCTGGAAAGCCAAGTATGAAACCACCCGTTGGCCCCATGATAATGGCGATTCCACCACGACCACCTGCCATAATGGGAAGTCCAGTTGCCATGATGGCTATAAATAAAAAGATGGCTAAGGTAGCTCGTTTAGCGCCTAAAATGCTACCTGCTAGCATAGGTCCTAGAGATTGAGCGGTTAGCGGCACTGGATGGAAAGGTAAGTATATTGGAGGAATAAGGGCTAAGACTGCAGCTATTGCGGCAAATAGTGCAATGTATACGATATCCTTTGTGCCCATAAGCATTTCTATGTTTTTCGTCAGACGTTGCCTGACTGCCAAATATATAACAAATATAATAGATAAACTAGATGAGCATTAATCTGCCTAAGTTCATCTAAACTTTTTGGATTATTAGCCTAATATTCTTATTATAGCGTTTTCTGACTCTCCTAGGTAGAGGTGGTTTAATATAACAGATTGCCTTATTTTAATCCAAAGCATAGATAATGGATCTGCATCCCTTCTGCTATGAATCGTTTTTCATAAGTGGTTTGAATGCCAAAATGGTTGCTTATTAATGCAGAACCATACAAGTCTCTTGTATAATTATATGGTGCTATGCCTTGCCGTTGGAGTAAATCTAATGTATAGGCAAACAGTAAACTGCTATCTGTTTTTAAGTGCACATGTCCATCCTGTATAAGTATTGTCTTATATAGCTTTAAAAAACGCATGCTAGTGAGCCTACGTTTTATATCTCTAGTTTTAGGTCTAGGATCTGGAAAGGTAATCCAAATCTCAGCTACTTCGTTTTCTTCAAAAAACTCCAAAAGCTGTGTTGCCTGCGCGCGTAGAAAGGCAACATTTTGTAGCGCATAATCCTTGGCTTCTTGTGCACCTTTCCATAACCGATCTCCTTTGATATCAATCCCGATAAAATTTCTTTCTGGAAATAGTTTAGCCAATCCAATGGTATAAGCACCATGCCCACAACCAATTTCTAGTGTAATCGGATGGTTGTTTTGAAAATATACAAGGTTCCATTTCCCTTTGATGTTTTTATAGAGCGGTTTTTCTGGTTCTATCAGATGATCTAATGATTTATTTGCTTCAAAACGTTTGCGCTTCTGTCTCATAGCTTTAATGCAGCCTAAAAAATAATCTACAGGTGAATAGATTTAAAGAGTAGTTAAAATGGCATATCCTTCTTTTTCAACAGCAATGGTATGTTCAAAATGGGCAGAATCTTTTCCATCTTTAGTAACAATGGTCCAACCATCTTGTAAAGTTTTAATGGCTGAATGGCCAAGGTTTAAAATAGGTTCTATGGCTAGTACCATACCAGCTTTTAAAATAGGCCCCTGATTGGGCTTGCCATAGTTTTGAATCTGAGGCGGCTCGTGTAGCATAGTGCCTACACCATGCCCACCCAATTCTTTTACAATAGCAAGCTTATGTTGTGTCGCATACTGACCTATGGCATGAGAAATGGTAGAAAGGCGAATGCCTGCTTTAATGACACGTAGCCCTTCCCACAAAGCTTGCTCTGTATGTGTCAGTAAAAATTTTCTCTCCTGTGAGATGTTGCCTACAGGATAGGTCCAAGCACTGTCTCCAATGTAGCCTTTGTATTTTACACCTATATCAATAGTAACAATATCCCCTTCGTGCAACAGCTGATTGCTGGGTATCCCATGTACTACTCCATTGTTGATGGAAATACAAGTAGCATTTGGAAAGCCACGATAGCCCTTAAATACAGGATCCGCACCATTGCTTCGAATGATTTCTTCCACCATTGCGTCTAAGGCTAGACTACTCAAACCCGGCCGAATGGCATTTTTTAAAGCTTCGTGGCAAAGCGCTACAATATAACCCGCTTGCTGCAATAGCTGTAGTTCAGAATGGGTTCGTATGTTAATCATATACTTATAAGGTAAGGTAATATTTTCACAAATATAGGTTTTTATATAGAATCATCCACTGATTGTATGATTGTGTGTACCTTGTCTATTTTTTAACTTTTGTGAAATTTATACTGGACTGAAGAAATCGGACAAAAAGTTTTTATTTTATTTTCCGTATCATTTAGTTTTACAGTCATCCAATAAATTAATCAGATGGGAAGAAAAAAGATTAGCCATTTTAGTTCGGAAGAAAAGACTAAAATAGTATTAACCTGAGTTCTGGATTATATTTATTGTAAATCAGTCATATATATGTTAGTTATAGAAGGTTTTTTTTTCATCGCTGTAAATAAATTTAATGGGTAAAATATACGCTCAAGAATATAAAACCTAAAAATTATTTACACACTTTAAAAGACAGACTCGGGAAAACTTCCGCATATAATTGCCAGTTAAGATAGTCAGGCGAGTTGCTCACAAATACCTGCCTTGATTTTCGTAGGCTCTTCTAGGATATTTAATATTTCAATAGCGCAGTAAACTTTATCCCGTTTGTTATTACTCGTCTTTTTAATAATGCCGGCTGCTTCAAGTTTTTGAACACCTCTTTGTGCAGTGCTGTACGAAATCATAAGATCTTTAGCAATTTTATTGATCGTAAAATAAGGATTTACAGCCAAAAGTTGTACTATGTCTATAGGTACCTGGGAACTGCCTCTTGCGATATCAATTTTCCATTGATTTAATAATTCATTGATACGCTCAGTACGTGATAAAACATCTTCAGATTGAATAGCTACACCATTTAAAAAATAAATGAGCCATGCGTGCCAGCTACCTTTCACACTAACATTATAAAGCTGTTTATAATACTCATCGCGTGTTGCTTCAAAAAATGCAGATAAATATAATAAAGGCGAAGGGAGTATCTTTTGTTCAATCAACAGTAACGTAATCAGGAGCCTTCCTATACGCCCATTACCATCTAAAAATGGATGAATTGCTTCAAATTGATAATGGCAAAGCGCCATATGAATCAATGGTGGTAATGATCTGTCGTATAAAAAATTTTCAAATTCTCCCAGGCAATCCATTAAATGATCAGGGGGTGGCGGTACAAACTTTGCTGTATGCAGCGTACATCCTGGAATTCCAATCCAATTCTGACTCTGCCTAAATTCTCCCGGCGTGGCATGCGCCCCTCTAACACCTTGCATTAAGCGTTCATGTATTTCCTTAATCAGGCGCAGCGATAACGGAAACTCTGCTAATCGACTCAGCCCATAATCGAGTGCCTTAATATAATTCTGCACTTCTTGGAGCTCACCAGAGTTTTGTTTTACATGTGCACCAGCATCGGCAGCTAAGATTTCTCCTAAGGTTGCTTGGGTGCCTTCAATTTTACTAGATAGTACTGCTTCACGGGTGATGAATGGGCGCATTAAAAGATGAGGGTTAGGCAGCCTGTTGCCTTCTCGTGCTAATTTCCCAAGCAGAAAATCAGCACGAGACAAACTGTTAACTAGCCTATTATTCCATTCAAATTTTGGTGGCAACGCATAGGGCACAAAAGCATGATATCCTTTGATTGATTTTACAATTTTACCCGCAGGCGACTGTCGTATATCCATCTACATCACGCTTTTAATTATACCATCTTAATAATCACTATCATCACAATATCCAATTATCGATAATAACTGATTTGCTTGTCATCATTTATGAGCATAAGGCGTAGTAGTTAGTATTTAATCTGACAGGCAGTAAAAATTAGACTGTATAGATGTCAGTTAAGTTTAGTTTGTCAGGTATGCTTTTAAGATAGGCGATTTGATTATTTTTTTCAAAGACTAATTTTTTACTATCCTCCCAAGTTTGTATCGGAGTTTTACCGTAACAATATTTTCCAGAATGTGGTCGCTCATGATTATAGTAGTGTAACCAACTGTCTAAATCCTGTTGCAAGTCATCCAGATCTGTATAGATTTTTTTACGCATAGCTGTATCAAAGAATTCCTGTTTCATCGTTTTATTAAACCGTTCACAGAACCCATTGGTTTGCGGTGAATAGGCTTTAGTAACGGTATGTTCTATACCTTCTATACTTAAAAATAACTCAAAGGCATGATGCTCTATTTTACCTTTATACTCAGTACCACGATCTGTTAGAATACGTAAAATGGGTATGCTTTGTTCTTGATAAAAAGGCAATACTCTATCATTATAGTTGTTGTTATTTATAGCCAAGACAATTTAATAATTGTCAGATTAAATGCCAACTACTACAAACAGATACGCTGCCTTAGTGGCAGACTGGGTGTTTTACTTCCCTAAAGTCATTTATGCTGCTTTGTTTTATGAATTAGTTAGGCGTACTTGTTTACCACTTATTTATGATAATCTATGGGTATATGCTTTTGTATTAAATGTGGTAGGGATAGATAAACGCAAAGAACTAAGTCATCTTTCTTTACATTCGTGTGCAGAATAGATTAAAGAAAGTGATTTATATAAATCATTAGAAGCTGTGGAGAATATCGGATTCGAACCGATGACCCCTTGCTTGCAAAGCAAGTGCTCTAACCAGCTGAGCTAATCCCCCTTTTTAAAGCTAAAAAGACTCCATTCACCCCTTTAGCTTCAAAACAAATATAGTGGTGTTTATTGAATAAATCAAAATAAATTGTTTTATTTTGAGTATTTTGCAATAGATTATGGTTATATCTCTTATTGTCGCGATGTCATTAAATAGGGTCATTGGAAGGAACAATAAGCTTCCTTGGCATCTCCCAGCTGATTTACAAGAATTTAAAAAACATACACAAGGCCATCATCTGGTAATGGGTAGTCATACTTTTCGTTCTATTGGCCGTATTTTACCCAATCGGGTTAGTATAGTAGTCAGTAAAAAAATGGATCAGTCCGGTGTGGGCTATCATGTGGTAGGTAGCTTAGCATCAGCTATAAATTTAGCAAAAGCGCAAGGTGAATCAGAGTTATTTGTCATTGGAGGGGGGACAATTTACAGTCAAACCCTACCTATAGCCGATAGAATTTATCTAACAAAAATCCATGCTATTGTACCAGGGGATACCTATTTCCCTTTGCTAGGAAAAGAATGGGTGGAATGTGCTATACGGTCTTTTAAAGCAGATGAGAAAAATCCCTATGATTATGAATTTATTGTATTAGAAAAACAGTGTGCAAAATAGAAGCTTCCTTTTTGCATAAAAACTAAAGTAGCTGTATTATTATATGGGAAGCGACAACATCTTTTAAGTTTTTTCCTTAAATTGTATTCATTTATAAGCCTAATCTTGGTCAAGCAGACAGAAGTATCAGGAAGATGCATAGGGGTTCCCTTGCGTGCAGTATAGTCCCCATATTCAAATCACAAAAATAATTATGGAGTTCACCGTATCATCAGCTTTGCTGTCACAGCAGCTAACTGCCATTGGTGGGATTATCACCCGTAATCCCGTTGTGCCAATCTTAGAAAACTTTCTTTTTCACGTAGATCAGAATCATTTGGTTGTTACAGCATCAGACTTACAAACTTCTATTAGTGCTACTTTGGCGATTCAGTCAGATGCGCAAGTAAGTGTGGCCATACCTGCCCGTATGTTGTTGGATACGGTTAAGAATCTTCCAGAACAACCTATTAGATTGGAAATTAACCCCGATTCTTATACTGTTTCTATTAAATCTGATAGTGGGCAATATAAGTTGGCAGGGGAGAGCGCCAGTGATTTTCCCAGACTAGCTACTTTAGATGATGGTATTGCTTTAGAAGTAGAAGTAGAGGTATTGAAAAATATTTTACAAAAAACCATATTTGCCACTAGTAATGATGAGTTAAAACCTGCTATGTCTGGTGTATATATAGAACTAACCAATGCTATGGCTACTTTTGTGGCTACGGATGGCCATCGGTTGGTGCGCTATATTCGTGAAGATCTGGCAGCATCTACGCAAAGTCCAATTATTGTGCCTAAAAAAGCATTGATGCTTTTGAATGGTCTGTTGAGTGGTAAGGATAAGAAGGTTGGTTTTATTTTTGATCGACATAAAATCCAATTTAGCATCGATAACATCAGTGTGGTCAGTAGATTAGTGGATGAACGCTATCCAGACTACGAAAATGTGATTCCTAAAGAGCACAGCAGTAAGTTGACCATCAGTAGGCCTGCTTTGGTCAGTGCACTGAAGCGTGCTGCGATTTATGCTAATAAGGCGACCCATCAGGTAAAGTTACACCTTATGGACAATCAATTGACCATTTCAGCAGAAGACTTGGATTTTTCTAATGAAGCGCAAGAACAACTTATCTGTACCTATGAAGGATTGCCCCTAGAAATAGGATTTAATGCAAAACTTTTACTAGATATGCTTGCTAGTATCACAACAGAAGAAGTAGAATTCTTTTTTTGGGGGGCTAATAAAGCTGTTTTAATTTTTCCTAGAATACAAAATAAGCAGGAGCATTTTCTGTTGTTAATTATGCCTATTATTTTCTAGGCCAATTTACAGCTGTTTTGATTTAAATTCTATTCTATTTATAACTTGATTTTTGTACGCTTATGTCATACATTTTTTATACAGTCCAGTCAATCCTCTTTTGTTTATGGCTTTTTCCAAACTGCGTGCAAGCAAAGTCATGTAAGGATCAGCAGAAGCCAGTCATTACCTTATTTCATGGGTTAGGCAATAAAGCTGCCTCTTTTGATAGCCTGAAACAGGGGCTTGAAGAAGCTTTTCCTACTGCTTCTGTAGTGGCTTTGGCTAGTGTGGAAGGTAGGGAGAGTATTAAGCTTTCTATAGAACAACAAGCCGAAGCTTACTTTCAAGAGCTCTCTGGTAAGGTATCAGGCCTATCTGATAGACCTATGTTGCTGGTAGGGCATAGTTTGGGCGGCCTCGTTGCTTATGCTTTTTATAAGTTATATGGCCACCTTTTCAAGATAAAAGGGCTGGTTACGGCAGCTACGCCATGGAAAGGGGTGGCTGGTGCTCGGGTGGATGCTGAAATGCTCTCACAACATTTAACGGATCCTGTTTTGGAGGACCTCCGTATGCTGTCGCTTAGCCTTGGGTTTGATGAAACGCACTTTCAGAAGCAGATTGGGTTAAATGTGCAAGTCAATCAAGAGGTGTGTCGTAGCCCTGCTGGTAGAGACTTGATAGAGGGTAGCGGTTTTTTGGGAAAGGTTAAAGCATGGCTGCCTCATGAACAACTTCCTATACTAGCAATAGGAGGGGGAGGGAGTGATTTTAGAGACCTCCTACATAAGAAAAAGAAGCATCGTTTTAAGGCTTTAAATAGCATCTATACTTTTTTTGTAGTAGGTAAACCATATGGCCATCATGATATGCAAGTTTCGCTTGATAGCCAGCATGCGGTTAACCTTGTATCTGAAAGTAAGAAAAATTTTAGAAGGGAGTTTATTAAGGATGCCTTTCATAGTACCCATGTTTTGGGGCTGCCTGTGCCAAAGTCTAAAGCGATGCTTAGCCATCCTCGTGTCTTGTATAAAATTAAGAAGTTTGCTAAACGCATACGCATGTTCAAGTAAGACCATGGTGGTGTCATATAGAGCCATATAGCTATTGGAGTAGTGTCTGAGTGGTTGAAGGTATCCGTCTCGAAAACGGGTGTACCTTGAAAGAGGTACCGGGGGTTCGAATCCCTCCTACTCCGCTTGCATATCTGTTTAATCAATGGCGTGGGCTTAAGACATAAATATTATGTATCCATTCACGCCTCTGGCTGGCCGCCTAGTAAAACACTAACAGGTGAGCGATATTTGCTATCCCATCGAGCCAGACTTTTTATCGAAGGAGATAATGGGCCGATCCACAGGTGTGAATAGATAAGTATATTTGTTCAATGCATCCAATCCAACAGATGGATTCCAGTCAATTGAGTAATAATCTTGAGATGGTTTCCCTATAGCTGCTTCGCCTGGCAGTTTGTATATACGATAATCTATTGTGTTGGCATCATCAATTTTTCTGCATTCTACCATTCTATCTTTACCTTCTAATGCATTAAAGCACGGGGTCTCTATATATTCTAATAATTTTTGATATAAGTCAGGGTTGTGTTTGTTAAACAATTTCAGTACCATTATACTGTTGCTTTGCCCTACGTAATGTTTTTTTTGCGCTAAGCAAGACCTATAGGCATTGGCATCTGGATTAGACACATCATCATTACCATTATGATCAGACCAGTATGGCTGACCATAATCCAATAACAGTTCTGTGTTAGCTGGAATATCCTGCGTTGCAGAAAACAATATAAATGGTGTCACTCCATCACAACTACTCCATAAGGCTAATATATTGGGTTTATTGGCTTGATGGTCATTAGATTGAGCATCATAAGTCTGATTGGCATTAATCTTGGCTAAAATATTCCCTCTTCCGCATGCACTCAGATAGAGTGGGACAGATGTATCAAGGTCGATACCAAAACTATAACTATTTAGTTTATTTACCCCATAAATTCCTTTTGTAGCTAAATAAGCAAACTCAACTGCATGATCGATAGGATCTTCCTCACATAGCAATATACCGGTATAAATACCTAGTATAGTACCCTTGGTTATCTTTTTTTTAGCTACTACTTTATCTTGTCCATGCAAACTTTTCCTAGGGTCATCATTAGAGACTTTTTGTACTTCCAAAAGACTATCCTCTACATGGTTACCTTTAGCATAGCAATCTGTTAAAAACTTCTTGAATTGTCTATGTTCGCTTGGGTCATTAATAGATGGTTGTTTTCTCAAATCTCCTATAGCTTTTAGCAGCTTACTTGCCTTGCTACTTACCAAAATTTCATCATTTTTATTGATTACATCTGGGGTGGTATAGATAGCAGCAGAAACCTTTTTTATGGTGTCAAGATATTTGTCGTTGGTTAGTATATTGATTACATCGTTTAATGCATCAAATGCTTTCATGCCTGATCCTATTACCAGGGCAGATAAATGACCACACTGAATACCTTGTGCTTGTAATGTTTCAAGCTTAGATAAGCTCTCTTTATTGGTTAGCTTATTGATTAATTGTGCAAATGCTTCAGCGGATTTATGACCAGCGCCATTTACCATACTGGATAGATTGCTTACTTCAAACCCTAATTCTTTTAATTTTTTAAGATTGTCCAGTATATTCTCATCGCTTAGCTTATGAATTAACGCTTCAAATGCTTCAGGGGATTTGGTACCAGCCCTATGTACCATACTAGATAGATTGCTTGGTTTAAAGCCTAATGCTTTTAACTTTTTAAGATTGCTCAGTATATTCTCATCGTTTAGCTTATGAATTAACGCTTCAAACGCTTCAGCGGATTTATGACCAGCGCCACTTACCATACTGGATAGATTGCTTACTTCAAACCCTAATGCTTTTAACTTTTTAAGCTTTTCCCGATTTTCCGGACTGGTTAGCTCATTGATTAACGCTTCAAACGCTTCAGCGGATTTGTTACCAGCGCCATTTACCATACTGGATAGATTGCTTACTTCAAACCCTAATGCTTTTAACTTTTTAAGCTTTTCCCAATTTTCCGGATTGGTTAGCTTATTGATTAACTGCTCAAATGCTTCAGGGGATTTGGTACCAGCCCTATGTACCATACTGGATAGATTGCTTACTTCAAACCCTAATGCTTTTAACTTTTTAAGCTTTTCTAGCATATTCTGATCGGTTAGCTTATTCACTAACGCTTCAAATGCTTCAGCGGATTTATGACCAGCGCCATTTACCATACTGGATAGATTGTTTGGTTCAAAGCCTAATTCTTTTAACATTTCAAGCTTGTCCAGCATATTCTCATCGCTTAGCGTATTGATTAACGCTTCAAATGCTTCAGCGGATTTATGACCAGCGCCACCTAACATACTGGATATATTGCTTGGTTCAAAGCCTAATTCTTTTAACTTTTTAAGCTTTTTTCGATTTTTCGGATCGGTTAACTTATTGAGTAACGTTTCAAACGCTTCAGCGGATTTATGACCAGCGCCACTTACCATACTGGATAGATTGCTTGATTCAAAGCCTAATTCTTTTAACTTTTTAAGCTTTTTCCGATTTTTCGGATCGGTTAGCATATTGATTAACGCTTCAAATGTTTCATCGGATTTGTTACCCGCCCTACTTACTATACTAGATAGATTGCTTACTTCAAAGCCTAATGCTTTTAACTTTTTAAGCTTTTTCCGATTTTTCTGATTGGTTAGCGTATTGATTAACGCTTCAAATGCTTCAGCGGATTTATGACCAGATCCACCTAACATATTGGATATATTGCTCAGCTTAATACCATGTTGCAATATCTTCTGTAGTTCAGGTGTTAGTGCATACCCGGACGGCTCATATTTTACCAAAATTTTATTCAGGAAATCACCATAGCAGTCTAGATCCGTGCATTGTTTGCATATACTACTGGTGAACGTAGAGGGCACCTTCAATTTGCGCAAAGCAATAAGTTGGGCTACTATTTTTTTACATAATTGGCTATTTGGCGCATTATTTATTTCCAGTTTTAACCATTTAAAAAATTTTGTATTGGGAAAACTGTCTAACCACTCTTTTGTATCCTTGTCTGGAGTACTATGGAGGCTAGTATCATTGTTGATTGTATGTTTTAATCTGTTTTTTATTGTACTGTTTTGAGTAGATATATTGTTATTTTTATTCAAATTAGCTGGAGCAACCACCTCCGTACCAGTAGCGGTAACGTGACTATTGCGTATGCTTGATGATATTTGAACAGTTGCATTTTTTTTATTGAGGATTAGACTAGGCGATAGTGGATGCTCAGATGTTTTCCTTTTTTTATTTTGGCTTGATCCCTCTTCGTCCGGAGAAAAATCTTGTAGCGCTACTCTAGCTCGTTTGCCAGCAGGGAGATTTGATGCTGCCTTATTGCTTATTTGCTGATCCAATATATAACTTGTTCGGAATATGTTTAAAGTCTTTTTTGTTTGATTTCCAGTGCAAGAAAAAATAAAAACTAAGGCGGATTTATATAATATCCAAAATAGGACGATTAAGGTCATGGGTATGTAAAATGACGAAATGTGTTGTTGTAGTGTTAAAAAATTAATATATACAAGGTTTTTGAATTATACAATAGGATTCTTGCAGACTAAAATAGAAAATAGGGGGAGGAAGGGTGGTTTTACTATGCTTTCATTGACAAAAAACTTGATCTGACACAGAAAACATTTAAAGAAGCAATTAAATTAGCTAAAAAACAAGGTAAGGAGATAAGGCGGCCAGCCACAGGCGTGAGTAGATGCTTATAATCAGGTAAAAAATAAGATAAATTCCTTCCTTCACGGCTATGGTAAGTCCAGTTGTTAAAAAACGTGGGTCGTACGTTGTAGGTTGCTTCCGATATTTCGGAATAACTCTATATTTTAATAATGAATATAGTCAACACAACACATAAGCCTTTATACAACCTACACCATTACATATAATTTAGTATGTTTGTAGACGTAGCCTTATTGTTTTTAAACCTGAATGCAATTGATTATAGATAACGGATCAGATCTGTAGGTAAGCATTGCTTCTCGTAAAACATGGATATAAGAATTTTACAAGATGAAAAGCCCCGATTTAAGCAGCGTATATTCCCCTTCCCATGCTATTCAAAATAGGGCATATGTTGCATCATTAGATGAATATCTAAAAATATATAGTGGCGCTATCGAGGACCCAGTTCAGTTTTGGGAAAAAATATCCAAACAGTTTTTTTGGAAGCGGCAACCAACTGGCCCATTTCTCAACTATAATTTTGACCTACAAAAGGGGCCTATCTTCATAAAATGGATGGAGGGTGGCCTGACCAATATTTGTTACAACCTAGTGGATCGGCATGTTCAAGATGGATATGGGGATAAAATTGCTTACTACTGGGAGGGTAATGAGCCAAATGAACAAAAACAAATTACCTACCAGGCTTTGCTTAAAGATATCTGTAAATGTGCAAATGTTTTAAAATCTCTGGGCATACAAAAAGGCGATCGGGTAGCCATCTACATGCCAACCACTATAGAGGCTATAGTAGTGATGCTGAGCTGTGCACGTATTGGTGCCATTCATATGGTGGTTTTTGCAGGATTTTCAGCAGATGCACTAACAGAACGCATGATAGATGGCAAAGCAAAACTGTTGGTAACCGCTGATGGAACGTTCCGCGGCACAAAATTTGTCCCACTTAAATCAATTGCCACCCAGGCATTGCTACAGTGTAAAGCAACTGGCCATCCGATTAACCACTGTATTGTTTTCAATCGACTGCAAACCACGAAACAAACAGAACATATACCTGATATTCCTTGGGATGATGCCATAGATCACTCCTGGGATGCATTGATGGCATCTGCATCAGATCTATGTGAACCTGAGTGGGTTGATGCAGAAGATCCACTGTTTATATTGTATACAAGCGGTTCTACTGGCAAACCAAAAGGGATACTACATACAAGTGGAGGCTATCTTATCTATGCAGCAACGCTATTTAAATATGCATTTGACTACCACCTAGAAGATATATTTTTTTGCTCTGGGGATTTGGGTTGGATTACAGGCCATACCTTCAATGTATATGGCGCACTTGCCTGTAAAAGCAGCTCATTGATATTTGATGGCATTCCAACTTATCCAGATGGGGGCCGTTTCTGGGATTTGATTGATAGGTATCAAGTAACGACATTTTATACAGCACCCACCGCGATTCGAACCCTTATGCGATTAGGATCTTCCTATGTTACAAAGCATAGTAGGGCCTCGCTGCGTATACTCGGCTCGGTGGGTGAGCCTATTGATCCCTCAACCTGGAGCTGGTTTTATCAGGTAGTTGGAGCAAAGCGCTGTCCGATCATTGATACTTTTTGGCAAACAGAAACAGGTGCACCCATTATTTGCCCACTTCCTGGAGCTACACCATTGAAACCCGGATCTGCTACACTCCCCTTTTGGGGCATTGTCCCCACCATCGTTGATGATGATGGTGTTGAAATTATAGGTGAAGGGCAAGGCCATCTCGTTATCAAAAATCCTTGGCCAGGGATAGCACGGACCATTGATGGAGATCATCAGCGCTTTGAGTCGACCTATTTTAAACCATATAATGGCTACTACTATACAGGCGACGCTGCAAAACGTGATGCAGATGGTTATTTTTGGATCATAGGTAGAACAGATGACATGTTGAATAGCTCAGGCCACTTGATATCAACTGCTGAAATTGAGTCTGCATTGATGCAACACCCATCAGTGGCTGAAGCAGCTGCTGTCTCTGCACCACATGCGATAAAAGGTGAGTCGATCCATTGTTTTATTGTATTAAAGCATCAATCGGTTTATAACCAGATCATTGAAACCGAGATCAAATCACTTATTCGAAACAGGCTAGGTGCCTTTGCCGTTCCAGACCTAATATATCCACTACCCGCTCTACCTAAAGTAGGTTCTGGAAAAATAATGCGTCGACTACTCAAAAAAATAGTTCGACAAGAAATCCATTTGGGTGACACATCAACGCTAGTTGATGAAAATATTATTGAACAGCTTCGAGCCTTTACCCTAAATAAGGTTAAGATTTTTTAATTAGCGTATGGGGCAATCCCACCTATTTTGTACCTTTATAGAGTTTTTATCTAACTGCCGTCTATGCTGCTTGAAGGCCTTGTATAGACTATGTAGTAATACGATGATATCCATATGGAACAAAAAATATTTATCTCTACCGATCGTGGTGGAACAAAAAGTCTACCCAAACAGCCTAGTACGCATGGCCCTATGCGCAAACTATATATAGAAAGCTATGGTTGTCAAATGAATTTCTCTGACAGTGAAATCGTAGCTTCTATTATGGCGGGGCAAGGTTTTATTTTTACAGACCACTATCATGAGGCAGACCTCATTCTCATCAACACATGTGCCATTCGAGATAAAGCTGAACAGACCATTCGGAATAGGTTATTGGTTTTTAACCAACAAAAGCTAAAACAGCCCGATCTTATTGTAGGCATATTGGGTTGTATGGCAGAACGACTTAAAACACAATTGCTAGAGGAGGAAAAGGTTGTTGATTTGGTAGCAGGTCCGGATGCGTATAGAGACCTTCCAAGATTAATTAGTCAGGTAGATCAAGGATATAAAGCGGTCAATACCTTTTTATCCAAAGAAGAAACCTATGCTGATATTGCCCCCATTCGCTTGCATTCAAGTGGTGTAACCGCTTTTATCTCTATTATGAGGGGGTGTAATAATATGTGTTCCTTTTGTATTGTTCCTTTTACCAGAGGACGCGAACGAAGCAGAGATCCCTATTCCATTGTTCAAGAGGCCAAACAATTATTTGAAGCAGGATATAAAGAAGTTACCCTTTTAGGGCAAAATGTAGATTCATATCGCTGGCATCCATCTGAAGCAGCGACGGCTACATCACCAGATCATCTATCCAGCAAGAACGTGATTCACTTTGCCCAATTACTGGCCATGGTAGCTGAGATTGATCCGACGTTAAGGGTCCGTTTTTCCACTTCTCACCCTAAAGATATGACTGATGAGGTGTTGTATACGATGAAAGCCTATGATAACATCTGTAAGCATATCCACCTCCCTGTTCAAAGTGGCAATAGCCGTATTTTAAAGCTTATGAACCGCACCTATGATCGAGCGTGGTATGTGGAAAGAATTCATGCTATTAGAAATATTCTAGGGCCATCTTGTGCCATTTCTTCTGACATGATTGCAGGGTTTTGCTCCGAAACAGAAGCAGAACATGCCGATACGCTCTCTCTAATGGATTATGTACAATATGATTTTTCTTTTATGTTTTATTACTCTGAGCGGCCAGGTACCTTGGCTGCTAGAAAATATCCAGATGATGTGCCAGAAGCAGTAAAAAAGCGTAGGCTTAGTGAAATTATAGCCAAGCAACGTGAACATGCCTTGATGCACAATCAAAAAAGTATCAATCAGGTCTATCAGGTGCTTATTGAAAAATATTCTAAAAAATCAGAAGCATTTTTTCAAGGTAGAACCAGTCAAAATAAGATCGTTGTATTCCCAAAAGAGGGCCATAAAATAGGAGATTATGTAGATGTGCACATTACAAGTTGCAATGCAGCTACGCTATTTGGCAATACCTTAAGCATATGAAGCTATGAAAGAAGATCTTCAATATATCAAACAGCGGTTTAATATTATTGGAAATTCCCCATTATTGAATAGGGCTATTGAAATAGCTATGCAGGTAGCGTCTACCGATTTATCGGTTTTAATTATGGGTGAGAGTGGAACTGGAAAGGAATCTTTTTCAAAAATTATTCATACACTGAGTCCCTACCGCCATGGTAGCTTTATAGCTATAAATTGCGGGGCCATTCCAGAAGGTACCATAGACTCCGAACTTTTTGGCCATGAAAAAGGAGCCTTTACAGGTGCCCTAGAAAGCCGAAAAGGCTATTTTGAAGAAGCCAATGGTGGTACCATTTTTTTAGATGAAATAGGTGAAATGCCTTTGGGCACACAAACCAGACTTTTGCGTGTGTTAGAATATGGAGAATATGTAAGGGTAGGTTCCTCTAACGTACAAAAAACTAGCGTACGTGTAGTAGCAGCTACCCATGTAGACCTGCTCTATGCCATTCAACAAGGAAAATTTCGAGAAGATTTGTATTATAGACTCAATACTGTTCCGATTCATATACCCCCTCTGCGCGAACGGGGTGCAGATATTATACAATTATTTCATAAGTTTTCTAGTGATTTTGCCACTAAATACCGTGTTAAACCGTTAGAAATCAGCTCAGATGCAAAAGATATTTTGTGTGGCTATTCATTTCCAGGTAATATCCGTCAACTGAAAAATATTGTGGAGCAAATGTCATTACTCGAAGGGGTAGCGATGGCTACTCCAAAAGTAATAGAAAAATATTTACCGAAAGTGCAAAGCCATACGTTACCAGTACTTTATAAGAAATGGCAAGATAATGAGCTGATTGAGAAAGAATACATTTACCCTATCCTCTTTGACTTGAAAAGAGAGGTTACAGAATTAAAAGCATTAATGCTTAATTTTATGGAGTCTGGTTCCATGAAAAGCCCCATTATAAAAGAGCATACACGCCTTGGAGCCTACAGTGATCAAGTAAATACATCCAAAAAGATCCATTTTTTGGACACAGCACAATCCTTTAAAGAAGATGATTTAAATTGCATCAACACGCCCTATACAGCCGAAAACCTTTCTATGGAAGCCCAAGAACAAGCATTGATTCGTAGGTCTTTACAAAAAAACCATGGAAATCGTAAAAGTGCAGCTGATGATTTAGGGATCTCTGAAAGAACGCTTTATCGAAAAATTAAACAATATGAGATTGAAGAGTCCGGTTTCAAGCAATAGACCTCTTCCAAAACCTATTGGTGGCATGCAATTTTTAGGAGCATCAAGGTCATGCACCGCAACATACACAACTGTATGTGAGGAGGAGTATAGACACATCCCAAAGCTGCCAGCAGCAAACACGTTTCGAAAGAGGTCTGCTAATCGATACTTTCTTTTTTTGGTACTATGGCTGCATGGTTGTGGTATTTTTACCTTCTCAGGTGTTTCAGTCTCTCCCGATATGAAGGACTTTTCTATTCAGTTCTATACAGAAGTTTCAGATGGGCCGCCAGATATGCAGAACAAGCTTATGGACGAGCTTGCAACAAGAATAATGCGCTCAACCAGCTCTTTAGCCCAAGCAGAAAAAGATGGTGACATCCAGTATGAAGGTGTCATTAAGTCCTTTTCCTACCGTACAACCTTCAGTACAAAAGATGAAGACGACAATCCTAAAGAAGTACAACGTTTAACCATCACCATAGAAGTTTCTTATTCGAATCCTGCTGATGAGGAAGCTTCCTTTAAGAAAAAATTATTTTCGGCTAGCGCGGATATGTTGTCTACTGAAAATCAATTAGACAAAGAACCTGAGTTGATTAAAGAAATTTTTCGTCAACTAGTAGATGATGTGTATAACAAATCTATAGATAATTGGTAAGATTCAAATTATTTTTACCATGCAAGTTCAGAAACTATTAAAGCTATTGGAGCAGCCTGCAACGCTCTCACCAGCAGATGTGCCCGATTTAGAAGCACTTATACAAAGATATCCCTATTTCTACTTAGCCCATGCACTGCTTGCTAAAGCAACCTATATACAGGAAAAAGATGTGGAAAAATATACCGTTCAACGGGCTGCTACTTATGCCATTGACCGCAAACATTTGCGCGCATGGTTGGAAAACAAGCTTTCCCTACCACCCATTGCTAGAAACGCCAACATTCAATCTACGCAAAATACATCTACTACCGTTAATAATTATTTAGAAAATATTACTAAAAAGTCTCTTAAAAAGAGTACTAATGAAAACAGCATCAAGCAGTTTTCTATTATAGACACCATTTTAAATAAAAATTTACAGTTTGATCCCTGCATGGCAGCCATGCCCTTAACTGAGGAATCATCTGTAGATCTTTCTGAACAGGCCACTACTTTAGACAATCGTTTTGCAACGGAAACATTAGCTAAGTTAATGGTTCAACAAAAAAAATATAAACGTGCCATTGAAATTTATAACCACTTAATGTCCAAGCATCCTGAAAAAAAATCGTATATTGAGGGCATCATCTCTAGCTTAAATAGTGATCTTTAGTTATGTCTATATTCAACCTGCTTACTATACTTATTATTATCGTAGCCATTTTATTGATTGGCGCTATTTTACTACAAGAGCCCAAGGAACGGATCGCTCCTTCAGGTGGAGGCGCCGCTTCTGTGCAGCGTATTGGTATTAATCAAAAAGCAGATTTTTTAGAAAAAGCCACCTGGGTACTGGTAGGTTTATTGCTTTTTTTAACCCTTTTGTCCGCTCTCTTTCTTAAAGATGCACCACAATCGCATAGGAGTCCCAATTTGGCTAAAGCACAGCAAGACCAAGCATTAAACCCCATAGCCCCTTCAAATACTACGGATGATGCACCTAAAGAGGATCAGCACGCTCCATCTCATGCAACAAATAGTGTTGCTAAAAATCAACTTGCAAGATAAAATCAGGTGGTAATTTTTGCTACATATAAAAGATTATGTATATGAAAGTAATCAATATAAAAAAATGCATGCTGCCATTTTTAGGCTATTTCCTGGTTCTAGATGCATCACATGCCATTGGGCTAGCCACAGGTCCATCTTTGGGGATAGCAGGGTTCCATACTAGTTTTAACTCAAAACAGCAACTCCAAAAAACTTCTATTAACAATTTGGCACTGCAAATCGGAGGCTTTGCCAAGCTGGATGTTTGGCTTGTATATGCTAAGTTAGATGCCTTCTTTGTATTAGATTGGCGTAAATTGCCTCATAAACTAAACCGTGACCATTTTCAATACATTACCCTACCTTTGACGCTTGGCGTTCCGCTTTTTAGTCTGTTTCGTCCTCATGTTGGTCTTATCTTTCGCGTACCCTTGAGTGGACTAGATGATTCAAGTTTTACAGGGAACAAACTTATAGCAAGCTATAAAGAAAAAATCAATGGTTATATATTAGGTTTGGGTATAGATCTGGGAAATATTGTAATGGATATCTGTTGGGAGTTTGCGCGGTTATCTATAGATAGAAGTTCTATAAGTGCTGATCTAATGGATGGCAATAAAGCCTATAGACCCAAGCAACTTACGCTAAGGGTTGGTTATGATTTACTCGGTTAATAAGGAAGTATCGGTATCCATTCAGAGGGCCTATACCCATAAGGTCTAGTTGTTTTTATTTAGTATTTATTCACCACTGTGGCAGAAAATACGTTTTTTCTAGCTTTTCGTGAATATCCATTCATCACTGTGATTACGTTTTTCTGAAAAAGAAAATAGCTGACCAAGTACCCGTCCCGCGTCTCCTTCGATAAAAAATGGCGCTCTAGTAAAACACTAACAGCTGAGCGATATCTTTTTTAGCGGATTAGAAAATCGTCTGTTTGAAGCCCGCTTGCGGGCTGAGTTTACGATTTTCCCACTGAAAAACATATCGATTCATCTATTTACTATCGGGCCAGGCTTTTTATCGAAGGAGATAAGGGGCCCAGCCACAGGCGTGAATAGATACGAATTTTTAGATCGGCATATCGGGTGAATATAAAGTCTTTTTGATTTATATGGGGAGTCTTTTGGAGGTATATACTCAATAACGTAATCATTTTCTTTCTTTTCTAAACGTTTTTTTTCTAAAATACGATAACCGTTATCTTTGTCCTTAATAAGAGTCATTTCCTTATTTTTGTTTTTGTTTTTGTTGCTCTTGGGATGTTGTCCATTAAACCTTTGTTTAGGCCTTTTTGTATTTTCATGAAACATCATATGGTAGATGGTGATTTTGTTAGGATTATTGGTATTGGTGTTCATTATGATTTTCAGCCTTCCATTAGGGTGTAGCTCTCTTGGAAGGTATAACTTTTCTTGAGGGGATAATCCTTCTTGTTTGTCGGTATTTTTCAATACCAATACTAGGCTAGCATTAGCCTGTATGCCTCGGCCGTTTTTTAAGTTGGTGAAATACTTATCCTGATCTCCTGTTTTTACTACATATTTTAGAAAATCAATTACACCCTCCATATCATGGGTTGCTTGGAGGTGCCATAACGTATCATCTTGTAAGTCTTTGTAGGGCATTTCACCTTTGTCTTTAAATTTTCTTATTGTATCGCTATCCTTGATATTTCTTGGACGCCATCGTGTTAGTCTGCTCGTTGGTTTCAGGCAGTTTTGGTAATTATTTTGCAGGTAGGTATTGGTGACTCTATCTAGCCACTGTTCGTCCTTGATAGTAGTTAGAGCTGGTGGAGTGTCGTTTCGGTTAACTTTGCTAGAGACAACATCGGAATAGAGTCTCTTATTATTAGGGTAGGAGAAATAAGGCGTACTGCAGGAGGTAATTAAAGTAGCTAAAATAATTCCTATAAGCATATTAATTAAGAAGTTAAGAGATCCCTTTAGGGGATAGTTGGTTGATGATTATATTTATATTTTTTATTGAGTATGAACACTTTGCAGGTATTGTGTAAAATTTTGCATACCACCGCGTACAGCTTAATATCCATTTAAAAATAATTATTTTATTAAAATTTCTAAAATTTTGCAAGCGATTTATTAAATCGGATCAATATCTAATACTATTTTTATATTTCTATGTGGTCCTTTACCCAGTGTATGTTTACAAGCGCTCTTTAAGGCTGCTTTGGTGTTTTGTAAACTATTTGCATTTTTACTGGTTATTTTTAAAAATAGATCTAGTAAAAAATGATTTCTAACCTTATCAACCAATGGTTTTTGAGGGCCTAGTACCATGCTCCCAAACTGTTGTTCTAATATGGTTTTTAGTGCAATGGCTCCTGATTGCAGCGTGGAGGCGTTGGTACAACTTAGGCTTAGTTTAATCAGCCTAATATAGGGGGGGTATAGAAATCGCTTTCTTTCTGCTAATTCAGATTTATACATTCCTTCGTAGTCACCATTGGCTAGGTATGCAAACAAAGGATGATGGGTCTGACTGGTTTGAATAAACACACTGCCTTGTTGGTTGCGTCTACCTGCTCTTCCTGCTAACTGTGTAATCAGTTGAAAACATTTTTCGTTGGATCGAAAATCAGGAAAGTAAAGCAGCCCATCTATGTCTAGTATGCCTATTAGGCGTATATTGGCCAAATCCAACCCTTTCGCCATCATCTGCGTGCCTACTAAAATATCTATTGACCCTGAGGTGACTGCTTTTAAAATGGATTGGTAGCTGCTTTTCCCTTTTGTGCTATCTAAATCCATACGACCAATCTTTTGTTCCGGAAAAATAAGTTGTAAGCTCTCTTCTAGTTTTTCTGTACCAAACCCTATGCTATGTAGTTGGTGTGATCCACAATGGTTACATGACCCAAAAGGAGGCGTAGCATAGTCGCAATAATGACAGCGTAGTTGATGCACTTCTTGGTGGTAGGTAAGGCTTACTGCGCAAGTAAGACAGCGGGGAATCCATCCACAAGCGGCACATAAAAAATAGCGGGCATACCCTCTTCTGTTTTGAAAAATCATCGCTTGGCCACCTTCTATATTATTAGTTTGGAGCTTAGATAGCAGCGTAAGCGAGAAATTCTCGCGCATCGCTTTACGCTTTTTTTCTATATTTAAGTCAATAAAAAATAATTTAGGAGGGCTTGCGGAGCCAAATCTATGGCCTAGTGTTACTAGACCATACTTTCCAGATTGGGCATTATAATAGCTTTCTACCGAAGGTGTGCCCGAACCTAGTAAAACGTTTGCTTGATGCTGTTGGGCCAATAGAATGCTGCTCTCTCGTGCATGATAGGTAGGCATTGCATCCTGTTGTTTATAGGCAGGGTCGTGCTCTTCATCGACAATAATGAGTTGTAGCGCCTTAAAAGGTAGTAAAACGGCAGAGCGTGTGCCTATTACCAATAAAGGGGGGTGGTGTAACACACGTGACCATGTCTTTAAACGTTCTTTATGTGATTGTTTCGAATGGTGCACCACCAACCAGTCTCCTAAGAAAGGTCTGATGCGTTCTACTATATGTGTTACCAAACCTATTTCTGGCACTAAAAGCAATACTTGTTTTTGCTGGCGCAAGGTGGATGCAATCAAATGCATATACAACTCTGTTTTGCCGCTGCCTATTGCACCGTGTAGGAGTACAACTGCTTTTTTAGCAAACGCTGTTTGTATATCTATGAATGCTTTGTTTTGAAATGTGGTTAAGGTAGCTAATGGTGCTAAGGGTTCTGTAAAAGTTGATACGGGTAACTGGTTTAGATTGGCTTTTATTAAAATACCTTTCTTTAACAGCGTGTGAAAGGCAGACTTGGAATAAGCTACAAGCTCTTGTTTAGAAGCATATTGGATGAACTTACCTTTGTTGGATAATAAATAAGCTAGAAGGGCTTGTTGTTGGGCAGATCGTGGTGCTAGCTGAGTGATGGTAAGGCGCTTTAGATCGAGGGTAGGAGAGAGGGTAAAATAGGGATTGTCCTCATCGGTCGGATCGATGGCGACTGTGGCAGTTGCCCGGATCCAGTTTTTAGATAGTAAGGAGATAAGCGCCTTATTGGCTTCTTTTGGCACCATGAGTTGAATAATGGATTTATAAGATAAGGGTTGGTATTGTAGCGCATTGATAATAGCCCGCTCTCCAAATTCCATTTCTAAGGGCAATTTTGTTGTTGAAGCTTTCGAAAAAGGGCTAATGGCTTGTTCGTTGGTTGATGTTTCATTTTGGTTAGTAGGCCTATTGACTTGAAAGACTACATGGTTAGGGAGGTTGAGGAATTTGGGCCATGCCATGGATAAGGTTTCCCCTAGGGTGGATAGGTAATAATCCGCCATCCATTCTAGGAATGCCAATTGTTTGTGTGTAAATAGGGGTGTTGAGTAGATTACTCCTAATACATCCTTGGTGGGGTAGGTGGGGGCTGTGCAATGGCATTTCAAAACAACAGCCAACAATAGCTTACCGTTACGTAATGGTACGAGTACACTGCTGCCTATAGCTACCATACTTTGGTATAGTAGGGGAATATGGTAGGTTAAAGGCTTAATGGGAAGCGGTAGTATAACATCTGCAAATTTTTTCAAGTGGAATGCAAGTTTTTAAAAAGGAAATGATATGCTTTTTTCTTGAAAAAAGCAGCGTATCTATTCACGTCACTGGTTAATAATGAATTGTATTCCACTTTTTTCTTGATAAAAAAGTGGGTAAAAAATCAAGCCCTCGGCAAAAAGTTCCGGAACCCATCCCTTACAGATGGAAAAACAGAAGTCGACCGCTGCGCGGGCTTCAAAGGAAGCTGTTTTTCCCAATCATCTGCAAGGGGTGGGTTCTATTTCGAAACTTTTTACAGGGGCATTTTATCACTATGGCCATAGTGTTGGACAGATACAAAGCAGTATATTACATGATCCCCATTTTAATTTGTGTTAGTTTACGTTTGGTATCCAAAGGAAAATCTCCTTGAATCATCCAATTATAGTAAGAGGGTTCTAGTTTGAGCACTTCGGCTACTGTTTTTCCTTTGTGTTTGCCAAAGTTAAAGGTAGGGATATGTTGCTCGTTGTAAACAATTCTGCCTGCAAAATCAACCATATTGGTATTGGTTAAATCATGTAAGGTAGCTACATCATTTTTTATAATCCCTAATGTATTGCCTAAAGCATCTACTACAGACTGATTTTCATATCTTTTTACTTGCTCTACCAATATCTCTAGTGTGGCTTCTATATCTACCATGGCATTATGGGCCCCTTCTAGCTCCTTTTGACAATAGAATAGATAGGCTGCTTTTAATGTTCTTTTTTCCATTAGGTGAAACAGTTTTTGCACATCTACAATCTTGCGATTTTCTACTTTAAAGTCTAAATCTGCACGCAAAAAGCTTTCTGCTAATATGGGTATATCAAAACGAAGTAGATTAAAACCAGCTAGATCAGCGCCCTTTAGAAAAGCAATCAATTCTTTACCGATTTGTTTAAAAGTTGGTTTGCCTTTTAGATCCTCTGCATAAATACCATGAATTAAACTGGCTTCAATAGGAATGGTTTGTTCTGGATCGACTCTTTTATAAAAGGTTAAGCGCTTCCCATCTGGCATCAACTTAATCATTGCAATTTCTACGATGCGATCATGTACTACGTTGGTACCCGTAGTCTCTAAGTCTAAAAAAATAAGTGGGTTGGTTAATTTTAAGCTCATAGTATCTTTTGCCCTTCTGATGCTTGGATGTTTATCTATAGCGAAAAAATGGCTGCTATACTTAAATTTTTGTATTTTCAGCCATTTATACATAATACCTATCCTACTATCTACTGAGGTATGTAGCAATAGGTTTTCCAAATATAATAAAATATGTATTACGCTGTTAGTTATTCTATTGCCTATGGTCATTAGTACGCTTACCCATGTTACCTTTCGTAAATTGTTGCTTGCTTGGTATGCCTCACATCAGCGTTCTTTACCCTGGCGTTTTACTAAGGATCCATATAAGATATGGTTATCAGAAATTATTTTACAACAAACAAGAGTAGCTCAGGGGTTGCCTTATTATGAGCGGTTTATAGCTAAATATCCTTCCGTAACCGCTCTAGCCAGTGCTACAGAGCAGGAGGTGCTACGTTTGTGGCAGGGATTGGGGTACTATAGTAGAGCACGGAACCTACACCATTGTGCGCAAACCATTGTTGCGCAACATAATGGCTTTTTTCCCACTAGTTATCAAGCATTACGAATGCTTAAGGGCATTGGACCTTATACAGCTGCAGCCATTGCTGCGGTTGCTTTTAAAGAAGTAGTTGCTGCGGTAGATGGAAATGTTTACCGTGTATTGGCACGTATTTTTGGCCTAACCTATGATGTGGGTACATCGCAAGGAAGGAAACAAATGCATCAATTTGCTACTCTATTGGTAGATCATTTGCAACCTGATACCTATAGTCAAGCTATTATGGATTTTGGTGCGCTCCAATGTACACCAGCATCTCCTTGTTGTGCTACCTGTATTTTTAAAAACTATTGTATTGCTTTTTATACTGATAGGCAGAAAGTATTGCCTGTTAAAAGTAATAAGCTACATAAAAGGATCCGTTATTTTGACTATTTCATTTTGACATATGGGGATGTTATATATATGAAAAAACGTATAAAAAGTGATATTTGGAAAGGGATGTATGATTTCTATTTATTAGAAAATGAGCAGCGTTTGGTTGTAAATCAGATGAATGATCCTTTGTTTTGTCTGGCCCAAAAACATCACTTACCTGTTGTTACTTTTGAAAAAGAGGAGCGCCATTTGTTGACCCATCAGAAGTTGTTGGTAAAATTTCATAAAATAGAGGTTACGTCAGCTTTCTTGCAAGAAGCAAACCATCTATTCAATCAATTTTCTTTGGTATCATTTAATCGCGCAGAGATTGAAACTTTACCCAAACCTATATTGATTCAAAATTTTTTAAAAAAGTTGAACGATTGCACAGTATTTGAATAGCCCTTTAGGCCACAAGCAGATGGGTATACTAATGATGTTATTCATTTTTTCAATAACTTGCTGTTATGCAAAAGTTATTGGTAACGGGTGGAGCTGGTTTTATAGGCTCCCACTGTATTGAGTTGTTGTTGAAGAAGTATCCTGATTATTATATTGTTAACTTAGATAAGCTCACCTATGCTGCTCGTCTATCTTTTGCGCTTCAGGAGCGGCCCAATTATTATTTTGTAGAAGGAGATGTTGCCAACTTTGTATTGGTCGGGGAATTGTTTCAAACATTTAACTTTGATGGCGTCATTCATTTGGCTGCTGAATCGCACGTAGATAGGTCAATTGTTGATCCCCTGCTTTTTATCAAGACCAATGTAGAAGGAACGGGTGTGTTGTTGCATGCAGCTTATAACCATTGGTTTAAAGCACCAGGTCAGCCACGCCATGCGCACCATAGGTTTTTGTATGTTTCTACCGATGAGGTCTATGGTGCATTGGATGGGCGCAGTAAACCATTTACAGAAACCGCTCCCCTTGCACCAACTAATCCCTACAGTGCTAGCAAAGCCGCAGGAGAATGTCTAGTCAAGGGTTATGCCCATACTTATGGACTCCATACGGTTACTACCCGCTCAACCAATAATTATGGACGTTATCAATATCCAGAAAAGCTGATTCCTATGGTGGTAAAAAATGCATTACAGGAACAGTCTATTGCATTACATGGAGATGGAAGTAGTATTCGAGACTGGTTGCATGTGGAAGACCATTCTAGAGCTATTGATTGTGTTTTTCATAAAGGACAAAGTGGCCAATCTTATAATATTGGTGCCAATGAAGAACGGACCAATCTTGAAATCGCATTGATGATTTGCCAAATACTGGATCGTGTAAAGCCACTAAGTGGAAAATCTTATACTTCCTTGATTGGGTTCACTGCCCAAAGAGCTGGCCAAGATAGACGATATGCGCTTGACTGCACAAAAATTAAAGCAACACTGGGATGGGTACCATCTATTAGGCTGCAAGAGGGCATAGAGGCGCTTGTACGTAGTCAACTATTCAGCGATTAATTCAGCTATTGTTTTCACAAACTTGTAGTGCCTGTTCCACTGCATTTTCCAATGCTTCTACAATTTTAGCATTTAAATATTTTTTGGCCAGTTCAATATCTATCGTAAGGGTTTCTTGGGCCATATACCTTAGCTCATCTAGCTGGGTATAGCTTTTCGCATGCCGTAGGTCATAAAGCCGTTCAGCTAGTTTAATGCAAAGCACAAAAAGTTGCTCCCGGTTGATTACCTGTTTAAGCGCATTTCCAATATACAGCCCACATGGCTCCATGCTTTGACGGTCATGTACTGCTAAAATGCTCTCTATAAAAGAGTAGATACTCAGATCATAATTGGCCTTAATATAAGCAAGTGGTAAATCTGCATAATGGACTAAGTCATAAAGTAAAACAACGTAAATGGGCTCTGGATAAAATCGTATCCATTCTGCAACCAATTGTGCAATACCTATTGCGCGAATGTACAAGAGTTGCCCTGATGGGTGACGTCTAAAACCATAGCATCTTCTGGTCAATAGCAATATTTCATCTAATACAGCTTTACGTGCTTCGGATATTTCTAAAAGGTGATTATAAGATCTCACAAATACTTCCATCGATTGATCAATTTCTTTTTGGGTAATAGGAACATGTAAAGAGGGTATTTGGGCGATCATTGCATCTCGAATTTGCACTACATCACAAGGCAATACCATTAACATAGCCCTTTTTTGAGAAATAGGAAAGCGTAGGTAACCATAGTGGGCACGAACTGCTCGTTCTATGATATGCTTTTCAGCTTGTATCCGCTCTAAGTTTGTCTGACTGCTATGCCATTTAAGCGCCCTACCCTCTGTAATATCCTCATAATCATTTTTAATTTGTGGTAGTATCGTGGCAGGGGTAGTAGTGTTGCTGATTACCAGTGCTATAGCTGGAAAGCGCATTTCTGGGTGGACTTTTGGACTATGCTTTTGGGTATACTTTAAGTGAGTGGGATGTAATTGAATGTTTACAGAATCACCTTTTGAAATAGCTGGATTAGCGGTACGTAAAACAATAGGCACCAATGCTTGGATCATATGATTGATATCACATGTGATTTTTTTAGGAATAGCATTGTTTTTTATTTCTACCACCAGTTTTGGAGTTGATGAGGCCCTACCTTCTAGTGTGGTCTCTAGCTTGGAGATCAATTCAGCTATAGTAATCTCATTTGGTGCTAATGGTATATGGTCTATCGATCTGGCGCGCTGCTTTAAAAAAGTAGTAAAAGTGATAAAGTTGTTGATAATACTTTCAATGTCTTGCTGGTAAAGCGGTTTATTATCTAAATATGACATAAAGTCAGTAACGCCCTGCATCGTTTTTTCTACAGAAGGCCCACTGTCTGATGGGTTTTGACTTGCATTGTCCAAATGGGCGTTGGCATGCGTTTGTATAGGTTTATGGTTTTTGTTTTCTGTTAGGTTTACTTGATTTTTTAAGTAGCGATTGTACAGCGTATAGGCAGTTATTTTGCGTTTATTGTAAATAATAATGGCAAAAACGATTAAGCCAAATCCTAGTAGAGAGAGTAAAGAATCACTTGAAGCCAATAGCTGATCTACACCTATGTTGTAGATCGCATACAAAATTACTACTAGTGTAGTCACAACCAGTTTTATGCTAATATACAGTGGTAAAACAAATAAAGTGGCAGATAAATGCCCCACAGATAAAGTTAGGGCAAATTGAGGATCATGGAGATGAAACCAGTGCCAAAATATATTTACAGGAAGGCAAAGAATGGTGCATATGAGCCAAGACCGACCAATTTTCCAAGATGGGACATTTTTTTTTGCTGCAATTCCATAACCTATTAGCCAAATGCCTATAAAAAATTGGAATATATACCAGTAAATGGTCAGTCCTCCACTTATATAGTCCAATATTGTGGTAAGCAGAACGTAACATCCTGTACATCCAATTATCGCATCACTGGGCCGTAGTTTAGCCAATCTTTCTTGTATAGAAGTGGCTTGCAACGATTGTTTGATGCGACGTTTTGTACGCCTAATGGCGTGTTGAATGGCTTTGATTTCATAAGCAAATTGTTTGTGGTTTAGACTATGCTCTCCAGATGGAGCCGCACTTTGCTTAAGGTAATAAGCCACTATCAGGACCAATAGCAAAAAGGGTAATGCCATGAGGAAAGGTATATGGGATGACATCGTCAAACAAATTACGAGTTACTTAAACGCATTATAAAATATGATGCAACATAATAAAATTATAAGAATAAATTCAAGTATTTTAGTTGGATTGTTTCAAAAATTTAGTATCTGTATTGGATAATTTACTACTGGGGGAGGGATTTTCAATATTGAATGATTGGCAATTCTTCCAAGGTTCGTTTTTTCTGAGGAGGTTGGATGAGACAGCGTGCGTAAAATTAGCGTCAATTAGATATTGAGCAACCACATCGACTTGTAACAACTTGTTACTTAGTCACTATCTGATCTTTTCGACCAGGTCTGTGCCTATAGTCAAAATCGTGAGGCGCTAGCGCTTGGTAATATTCCTCTTCTGAAGATTGTTCCTTTCCTTTTCCAGCATCAAAGCCATAATGGTGCTTTATAAATTGTTCGAAAGTATAGTTGACTGCTTCTGGTAGGCTGCTTACCGCACTATTTTGAATACCATCAATTACGTAATCGACCCATTTAAGCTTTTTAGCTTTGTTACCATACTCCATCCAGTCCCCATACATAGACTTCTCGTAGAGCTTTTTATCAAATGCTGCAAGCGATATACCCATTTTTTTAGCTACCCTACTTCCTAAACGTTTCCAGATTTCATTAAGCTGCTCATAATGCTCTTTGGTTTCTCTGAGATTACCCCAAACGCAGGAAAAGGGCTGATGATGTAGGATTTTAGCATTTGGATAAGCATAAGATTTAGTGGCCAATGTGGTAATCATAGCTGCCATAGAAGCGGCGCATGTTTTTACAACCACGTAAACAGGTGCTTTGCTATGTTCTATTGCTTGTAAAATATTCCACCCTGCACTTATATACCCGCCTGGGGAATCACCAATGACCAAAAATATAGGGTATTCATTACTTTTATTATTAAAATAGTGAATTTGATCTACAATGTAATTTGCCTTCCAAGGTGTAATCGCCCCATTTAAGTCAATGCATCGATCCGAAAGGACTAAGGTATTGCTTTTCTTGATCAATGGGTCTTTTAGGTAAATAGGCTTTTTTTGAATATGCTTGTCTCGCGCTGCTTGGGCCTGTAAGGTTTCCATTTCTGCTTGTAATCGATGGGCAGCTTCTTGTAGTAGTTGTGTTTCTCCTTTTTCTAATTCTATTTTTTTCCCAATTTTAAGCAATTGACTGTCATACTGTTCCATTTGCATCATTAACTTAACTTTTGCTAGTTCTAGTTTGATGGCCAGTTTTTCCCTTTTCATGTTGAGCAAACGCATCTCTTTGTCATGCTCCCTGCGTACATTTTCATCCTCTATCTCCTTGTCTAGGCGTTGACGTTCTTTTTCAAGGCGAAGCTGCTCAATTTGAGCAATGATGGTGGAGAGTTGTTTTTCCAAACGTGCTCGATTGAGTGCATTTTCAGCTTCTAGATCACTTTGCAGCTTGTTTTTATTAGCAATGTTAGCTTTGTCGACATCAGGTACTACTTTTTGTATTGTAGGCGCTACAACAGCCGTTTGCTTATTTTTTTCCTGTTTTGCCAATCCTACATGAGCAGCCGTTAGTAACGTAAAACAAGGAAAGCCTACTCTTATTGCCCTGCGTATATGGTACAAACCTAACATCTTGATGATTTATTATGCTTTAAGGGGTTGCTTAAAAGTTGTCCGGCTAGGGGTCGAACCTAGAGTCTTCTGGACCAAAACCAGACGTGTTGCCATTACACTACCGGACAGTAATTAACTGTATGTAATTACAAATCTAATAATTTAATTGGAAAAAAGTAAGTAACCTCCTGTTTTTTATGGCTCAACTTTTATTTTATTATATTGGAGTAGATGGGATTTTATTCAAAAAAGTTGAGTTGGAGCATATAATATCCTATACTTGGGGCTTGGTGTTGTAACTTGGAGTGGCTTATTGACCATTTAAGCTTCTGTTTGTTCTTCTGATCATTTTTTAGTTACTGATTATGTTTTAACTTAAAGTGTTATAATGTCGTTTAGTATGCTACCTTTTGCAATAATATTAATATTGTTGCTGCTAAAGTCTTCCTCTACAAAAGAAAGATTGGCTAAGCTTAAGTCAAGCGATGCTATTATGGGATTTGTAGGGTGTTACGTTATATCCACTACTATATTAGATTATGCAAGCGAAGGTTTTGTCTATTGGTACTTACTGCAATTTATTACGGCTATTTCGCTCATAGGTTATGCAATAGATTCTAAGAAGGCAACTCCATCTTGGAAGATTGGTCGACGTTGGTTGATAAGTGTGGTTTTTTGTCTGCCTATCCATCTACTTTGGAATTGGTCAGGTGTAGTGCATCTTCCATCTGCTTTTACATTGGCTTTATCTGTAGCCCATTTATCTGTAACCTTATCCGTATTACCCTTATACATAAGCATAAAGTTGGTAGCCTTGACATTATTAGCAATTTCTTACGCAATCTATAACATCGATACAGCAGAACTGTTGGCATCAGCTGGCTTGTTAATCTCTCTGCTGGGATTAGGCCTAATGATTTTTTTTATTATTGTTTATAACAAGCGTAAACTAGCTGGTTATAAATATTATGGCCATTATTTAAGCAATAAAATACAAGAACAACAAACAAAAGAGCAGGAGCAAAGGCAAGCAGGGGCTGGACTATACTCGGATCTGGGAACGATTCGCAATAATCCGCAGGAAGCACATGCTTTTATAGATCAAATCATGAAAGAGGTTACAAAATTTATCTCCTATGTAGATACTAGACCGCTTTATAAGGAAGATTTAGATCTTATTACTAAAAATTTTGTGATTTGGGACATTTTTCTAAAGCAACGGGCTAGGTCTAGGAACCATATTATTTTAATACCAACTGAAGTGCACCTTGATGAGCTGATTCGAAAGGTAGAAGCTGCATTAGACTTGGAAAATAAGGGGCGTTCTGTTCCCAAGTTGTTTATAGAGCCTAAGGGCGATCAGTTTCCCGAGAAGATTATATGTGATGTGAATCAGATGATTGCCTTGCTGACTCCTATTATTTTAAGTATGGCCAGCCTAGATGGTTCAAAAGATGGCTTTGTACGTATTCGATTACATATTACCTCTCTAAGGTATAGTGCACGGGCCTCTGCTAAAGGAAGCACTACTACAGATGTCTGTTTTCCTGCTATAGCACTGCTGATTAGCCATGCTGCTATGTCTGAATCGTTATTACCTACGGTTAAGTCTGTTTATCAAGATGTTACAGTAGGTAGTGCGTTGAATTGGCACAATATGTCGCAGCAAGCATCAGAGTGGACAAATGTAGAAAAACGAAATATAGAACGAATTGTCCGTATCCACTATGGTTATGTACAATTCCCAACCTCTCATAAGAGGCCTATGCTTATTGTGGTGCCTTGTAATGTAGCGGCTGTACGGGATGAAATGATTTCCAGGATACTACCCTCAGATCCTGCTATTGCCTATAGGGAGTTTAAGGAGTCTATGGTAACATTAACGCAGGCCTATCACAATCTTTGTACAACGGCTGATATGCGCACGATTGTATTGGATGAGCTTTTCTTGCTGATCAGGCGTTGTTATGGTTTTAGGCGGCATGCATCAGGACAATTGTTTTATATCCGTGCGTTAGGTATTGCCCAGCTGGTAGCAGAATGGGTACCTTACCAACCAAGGCCAGTTTATTTCAGTGTGTTGTATGGTTTGGTGCGTTATGCAGGTTTACCGCTTGCTTATGTGAAAGCCAATTATAGCGTGGATGTTTATTCTTTTGTAGAAAGCATTGTCGCAGTGAATAAACGTGAAGAGATGGAGCCATGTGGGCTTTATGTTGGTAATCGCCTTAAACGCATCATCAACCGAGAACAGCTTTTTATACTTTGCATTAAATTTGCTGAAAGGCTTTATGATTTACGTCATGCCAAAGATTATATCTACCTGGAAGAGGTGAAATATATGGCCCAAGAAACCCTTACGATAGATGTTGAACTTGGGAAAAAATATTTGAATGCTAAAATCGTAGAAGAATTGGTGCAGGCAGCAAACCAGGCACTACAGGTTTGTGAGGGGATCTGTTAAGCTATTTAGTGTAGTAGTTGATATTTAATCTGACAATTGTTAAATTGTCTTGGCTATAAATAACAACAACTATTATGAATAAGGCACTTAAATGGTTGCATTTCTATATTGACAAAGATAAAAAACGCACTAGACATTTGGACTGCTTTTCTTACCCGCAACGATCTCCTCAACAAAGATAACTTACCTCAACCCTTGGATAACGACAGCCTAAAAAAGGCATTGCATGTTTTAGAGACGATGAACTTTACCGATGAAGAAAGAATGGCTTATGAAGATCACTTGAAATGGCTAAGAATAGAAGCCAATACAATAGAGAAAGCTGAAAAGAAAGCGCGACTAGCAGGAAAGCTAGAGGGCAAGCTAGAGGGTGAAAAAATAGGAAGACAAGAGGGTATCCGTATAGGGGAAGAGAAAGGGAAGCTAGAGATAGCTAAGGCTATGCTTCTCAAGGGCTACCCTTTGGAAGATATTATGTGTAGTAGTTGATATTTAATCTGACAGGCAGTAAAAATTAGACTGTATAGATGTCAGTTAAGTTTAGTTTGTCAGGTATGCTCTTAAGATACGCGATTTGATTATTTTTTTCAAAGGCTAGAGGCCGTTGTGATAGGTTGAAGGTATAATTTTGATTAATCTTCCAGGGTTATTTCCTTGCCATATTTGATGTTATAGTGGTATAAAACTATTTATTTACTGATTTTTTAGTCATTTTCAATCTATTTTGGACACACCATTCCCCTAGATACCTCTTAATATGATGTTTGGGGACCTATATAAGTTATAGGCTATTGCCTCCATAACATGTTGCGTATGGGTTTTAGCAAGGCCTATATATCTGGCTCCTGAGCTACGGAACCAACTTTTAATACTTCCAAATACCCGTTCTACTTTATAGCGCGTTTTAGATACTAATTTATTAAACCGTTTAGCAGTGGGTGATAAAGGATTGTTTCTAGCCCCTTTTTTCTGAATAGCTGATTTTAACTTCTTTTTCTTTAGTAAATTTTCGTTGGGCGACCCGCTATAGCCTTTATCTGCATAGAGTCTGCTGCCTGATTTTAGCCTTACTTTATCCAATAATACCTGTAAATGCCCACTATCATGACTAGATGCTTTTGTGGTACCTACGGCTAGCACCAACCCCTCTTTGCTTTCCACAAGAACATGCCGCTTATAGCCATAGTAGAGATGATGGCCTTTTTTTATCCAACTTGCTTCTGGATCTACTCCTTTTTGATAACTTTCAGCTGTGGTTATGGTTCCATCTTCATGCAGATCGTAGCTTTTTTTACCTTTAGGGCGTCTAGGGGTAGGGGTAATAGAAGCATCTACAGCTGCTGAACCGTTTTGAACCAATACACCATGATCAGATAGCTGATTATTAATGATATGCAATAACTTTTCTAAAGCATTCTTCTCTGTAAGGGTAGTTCTAAATCTACTTAGTACACTATGATCTGGAACAGAACTATCCATCGAAATACCACAAAATCTGCTAAAAGTGATACGATCATTCACTTCTTCTTCGACTGCATAGTCGCTCAAGCCATACCACGTCTGTAGCAATAGCATTTTGAATAGAAGCAGAGGACTATAGGCCGGTTTGCCTGATAAACGTAAACCTTTAGGATAATGTAATCGGAGTGCTTTTTCTACTACTGACCAATTAACTAGCTTGTTGATTTGATCAAAGAAAGTGTGTTTGCACTTACGCTTATTGGCGGAAATATCTGAAAAACTTAATTGCTTAGTTTGCTTGAGCGACATACACAATATTATTAAAAGTTTTAAGCATCAATACCTAAAAAAATCAATAGAATTTAACCTTTTTTTACCTTCTTCTAAAAAATAAAAAGATACTTTTTATGGCAAATCGTAAAGGTCTATTGCAACGGCCTCGGCTAGTTTTTTACTATCTTCCCAAGTTTGTATAGGCGTTTTACCGTAACAGTACTTTCCAGAATGTGGTCGCTCATGATTATAATAATGTAACCAGCTATCTAAATCTTGTTTCAAGACATCCAGGTCTGTATAGATCTTCTTACGCATAGCTGTATCAAAGAATTCCTGTTTCATCGTTTTATTAAACCGCTCACAGAACCCGTTGGTTTGCGGTGAATAGGCTTTAGTAACAGTATGTTCTATGCCTTCTATGCTTAAAAACAACTCAAAGGCATGATGCTCTATTTTACCTTTATACTCAGTACCACGATCTGTTAGAATGCGCAAGAGGGGTATGCTTTGTTCTTGATACCAAGGCAATACTCTATCATTTAACATATCAGCAGCTGTCAAGGCTGTCTTATCAGTATAGAGTTTTGCATGAGCTACCCGAGAATAACTATCTATAAATACTTGCGTATAAACCTTACCTATCCCTTTAAAGTTACCAACGTAATAAGTATCTTGACAGCCTAAATAACCAGGGTGTTCTGTATCTATTTCTCCACATGCTTCTTGTTCATGCTTACGTTTTTCTAATGCGGATAGCTGAGATTCCGTTAAAACAAGGCCATCTTGAGCCATTTTAGCTTCTAAGGCTTTAAGACGTTTTTTTATATTATTTAAGTCATTACGTAACCAGATAGACCTGACACCGCCAGGAGAGACCAGGATACCTTGTTGCTTTAGTTCATTAGATACTCTAAGCTGGCCATAGGCTGGATAATCTATCGCCATATCTACTACTGCTTTTTCTATACTAGGATCTACTCTATTAGCCATAATCGGCTTCCTACGGCTTATCTCTTGTAAAGCCTCTTGACCGCCTGTTTCATACAAGGCTTTGAAGCGATAATAGCTATCTCTACTATAACCCATAGTTTTACACGCCGATGAAATGTTCCCCAACGTTTTTGCTAGCTCCAATAAGCCTACTTTCGGCTTGATGATTTTTTGATGTAAATTCATAATAGTAGTCGGTATTTATATCAACACAAATTAATAAATGTCAGATTAAATATCAACTACTACAAGTATTTCAGGTATATAAAACCTATAACGGTGTATCCATCTTGTCTGTTGAACAGATAGAGACCAATCTAATGGACTACCCTTATGAAGTAGTAGCCTTTTACACGACTACTTTGCGGTTCTTGGGGTTAGAAGGCAAAAAGCTTAGTGGACTAGATCATAAAGAACTACCCGGAGGGGTCTATTTTAAACTAAAAACAACGCACAGAAGCAAAGAAAACCCTTACGGCTTGCTGATTACTGATTTTACTTTTGTTGACCCTAAAAATAAAGATGCCTATGTCCAAAATAATGCGTAGCCTAATGATCTGTTGTTTTTTTTATTGTACAGTTCAAGCAGCAGAAAAAATAACCCATTATAGCCCTTTAGAGCAGATACAAGTTGCGCATCGATTTTCATCGATGTACAGCCCCTACCTCTATAGTGGTTACTTTTAAAAAGGGGCATAAGGTCTTTAACGGTCTATTGCGATCTACCCATAAACCACAAGAAGTCTATGATTTTACAACCAAAGGAGGAGAGGAGGCTAGCTTAAAACCTACATTAGACCATCAGGTAGTACAAAAAATACAACACATTCGATCAATGGATCAGGTCTATTTTAATGTAGGGAAGCATACTAGGTATTATGACCTTATCCTTACCAATCTATTTCATGATGAGGAGCATACCTACCTAAAAATATACTTGGAAAATAAAACAGGTCTAACCTTTGAACTCTTTGAAACAAACTTCCAGCACTACAACAGTAAAAAAAGTAGAAAACTCGTCTTTCCTATATATGGCTTAGAAGATCGAGTGATACCCGCTTATAGCAGTAAAATGTTTGTATACGTCTTACCACGCTATACCACATCTATTAATGGAAAACTCTTAGTAGGTTTTATTGAACAATCTGGTAGTCGCTTGGTAAACTTATCTATACCTGCGCGTCTTTCTTACCTGGTCTCTTTTGTGAAGGCGTAAACCCCATTATTGAAAACAGCAGTCATAAAGTATTGGATATGATCACCGATCAAGCCGACTCGGGCTTAGCCAGTGAGATAAGTAAAATGGCCACCCAGTTTATGAAAGACATAACCAAAACTAAGTCCTTTAAACTGCATAAAGGTAGAGAGGTATATGTCTGTGCAGGAAAAACAATCAAAAAATAGATGAGTTATAAAAGATATTTATGGCTACTGTTTCTATCAACCGCTACTGTAGCTTATGCAGGAGATAAGTGGGATAAGGCTGGAGAAACCCTCAAAGATGTGGTTAACAGTGCGTTAGATTATATACCATTTGGTAGTACGGTCAAAAAACTATTTGGTAAGCAAGACAAACAGGTAGATCTTCTAAAAACGATTGCCCAAACAGAAAAAAGTACTTTTGATAAAATCAGAGATAGTGCCAGGACAGCTATGGAAACCAAACGAGCCATAGAAAAAGCGAATAGGACGGTCAGAGATGCCATTAACCTAGGTAAAAAACTCAAAAATATGAGCTTTAAAAAAATGATCTTAGGCCAAACAGAAGATGTACTCGGTATCAGCTTAAACCCATCTAGGTATATACCGGAAACCAAATATACCAGTAAGCTTAAAAAAAACATGAAATATAGTTCTGCAAGGGAAAAACAAACCATTCATTCAGTGAATAGATTTCTGAAAAATACGGGTAAATTAGTGGGTATCAAAGCAGCAAATGGAAAATATACTGATTTGCGAAAACTCAATAAGGACATTGAAAAGTCGATTCAATATGATCGTACGGTCGGGGAATACAGTCATACCAAACAGTTACTCCTAGCCGACGCTTACCAAAGAGAAGCCGATGAATTGCTAGCTAGTAATAAAGAGATTCAACAGCTATTAGATGATGATGCAGCGGGGCTTAAGGTCAATGAGCGGCTAGCAGCTTACAACTTGTTACAAAACAATATCATTGTATCTACAAAACTTAAAGAAAAAGCTGTTAAATTACGACACAAGGCCTCTACTTTAACTAAAACCAGCCAGCTCTCTATCGCAGCTGAGCAAGACAGGCTTGCTTGGAAAAGTATCATAGCATACGAAATCAACGAAAGGGAAAGAAAAAGATCTTTAAAAAAATAAAATCATGCGTAAAATAAATGCACTGCCTATTGGCTATTCAGATGTTAAATCAGTCATTGAAACAGGCTATTATGTAGATAAAACAAGATATGCACAAGAATTGATTGAAAAAAGAAATCCTATCTTTATAGCTAGACCTAGGCGATTTGGAAAGTCTCTATTTATCGATACACTGGCTACCATATGCAATGACGAGCAAGAAGTTTTTAAAGATTACCATATAGGTAAACCGGAAAATGGATATGACTGGAAGAAATATCCGGTGATTAATTTGGACTTTTCAGGGGTATCGAATAACACACCCGAAGAGCTAAGCGCATCTATTAAAATGGTATTAAAAGAAATAGCCTTTTCGTATAAAGTAAAAATAGAAGATGTTACTGTTAAAGATGCACTGCGTAGTCTAGTGTTACAACTGATACATCTAGAAGATACTATAGACAACAAGGAAAATATACAATCTGTTTATGAACCTAGAATAGTAGTCCTTATAGATGAATACGATGCACCTATTGTTCATCTAACAAAAGGCTCAGATCTAGAGAAAGCTAACATCAAGGTCATGAAAGATTTCTTTATGACTTTGAAATCCCTCAACAAACATTTTCAATTTACTTTTATCACTGGGGTAAGCAAATTTAGTTTATCTGATGTGTTTTCAGGCGCTAATCATTTGAAAGATATTACCATTGATGCATCTGCTGATGCCATGTTTGGTTATACGCAACAAGAAATCCTAACTATATTCTCAAAAAAATTAGAAGATATTGCTGAGCAATGGAGCAAAAAAGAAAATAAAAAAATAACTGAATCAGAAGTAATGCAGCGTATTGCGGCTTATTACAATGGATATAGATTCCATCAGAATGGCCTAAGTGTGTATAATCCATGGTCTACACTACGATTTTTAGACTCTGGCGAACTAGCCAACTACTGGTACGAGTCAGGTAGTCCAAGCTTACTCATTAACCAAATGCTAGCAGATCCTGATAGGTTTGATATTAACATGGGCAACCTCCAAATAGAGGCCGTCAGAGAAGACTTAATGTATACAGAAAGTAGAAATGAGATTAGTTTAAAGTCTCTAATGTTTCAAACCGGCTATCTCACCATTGACCATTATGATGAACCTAGTGGTCTATATAGATTAAAATTTCCCAATAAAGAAATAGAAGCGTCTTTTCAGAAAAGTATACAGTCTAGTCTGGAAAAAAGCGTAAAAGATTACTTTATACACGAGCGCGATACCATCAGACAAGCATTATCTGATAAAAAAGTTGAAACCTTTATAGATCACATCAATACGGTATTTTCAACCCTTCCTTATTACTTAGATACGAAACAAGAAAAGCAGTACCACAGCAATTTACATATGCTACTGCAAGGGTTGGGATTTCTAGGAGGTAGGAGAATGCAAATGTATAGTGAATCTGCTTCCAGTCAAGGCAGATCAGATATCGTTTTAGAATTAGAAACAGCCATTTACATTATAGAAATAAAGTACAAATCCAGCGGCAAAATAGCCTTAGACCAAATCAAAGCAAACGGGTATTATAAGCCTTACTTACTTAGACAAAAAGCCATTATACTACTAGGCATTAACTTCAATGAGGAAACCAGAATGATAGACGACTGGGCGTATGAAATACAAGTAAAAGATCTAAAAAAATAAGCTCATCCACTGTATAGAATTTTATTAAAACAACGCAACACTACTTCGGAGCATACAACTATTTTTTCCCTTACAGTTTATATTAAAAACGTCGGTACTTTTTTAAAAGTATAGCACACTATACTTTACTACGTAAAGTGTATCTACGCATATTTCATATGCTACAATTGCGTTAAGATCAAATCAACAAGCACAGGGGAAAGAAATTTCCCATGATTAATATGCAGCAATATACGATACAACCCATACAGTATGCCGTACTACACATCACTAAATATAAAGAAACAGGCAGATCATACATGATTGTTTAACACCACTGCCTCTAACGGCCACTTTTTTCTATTTAACATAATATAACTTATATAACAAATCGGGAATTTAGAATAGATATGTGAAATACAAAAAATACTCATTTGTAGTAGTTGATATTTAATCTGACAGGCAGTAAAAATTAGACTGTATAGATGTCAGTTAAGTTTAGTTTGTCAGGTATGCTCTTAAGATACGCGATTTGATTATTTTTTTCAAAGGCTAGTTTTTTACTATCTTCCCAAGTTTGTATAGGCGTTTTACCGTAACAGTACTTTCCAGAATGTGGTCGCTCATGATTATAATAATGTAACCAGCTATCTAAATCTTGTTTCAAGACATCCAGGTCTGTATAGATCTTCTTACGCATAGCTGTATCAAAGAATTCCTGTTTCATCGTTTTATTAAACCGCTCACAGAACCCGTTGGTTTGCGGTGAATAGGCTTTAGTAACAGTATGTTCTATGCCTTCTATGCTTAAAAACAACTCAAAGGCATGATGCTCTATTTTACCTTTATACTCAGTACCACGATCTGTTAGAATGCGCAAGAGGGGTATGCTTTGTTCTTGATACCAAGGCAATACTCTATCATTTAACATATCAGCAGCTGTCAAGGCTGTCTTATCAGTATAGAGTTTTGCATGAGCTACCCGAGAATAACTATCTATAAATACTTGCGTATAAACCTTACCTATCCCTTTAAAGTTACCAACGTAATAAGTATCTTGACAGCCTAAATAACCAGGGTGTTCTGTATCTATTTCTCCACATGCTTCTTGTTCATGCTTACGTTTTTCTAATGCGGATAGCTGAGATTCCGTTAAAACAAGGCCATCTTGAGCCATTTTAGCTTCTAAGGCTTTAAGACGTTTTTTTATATTATTTAAGTCATTACGTAACCAGATAGACCTGACACCGCCAGGAGAGACCAGGATACCTTGTTGCTTTAGTTCATTAGATACTCTAAGCTGGCCATAGGCTGGATAATCTATCGCCATATCTACTACTGCTTTTTCTATACTAGGATCTACTCTATTAGCCATAATCGGCTTCCTACGGCTTATCTCTTGTAAAGCCTCTTGACCGCCTGTTTCATACAAGGCTTTGAAGCGATAATAGCTATCTCTACTATAACCCATAGTTTTACACGCCGATGAAATGTTCCCCAACGTTTTTGCTAGCTCCAATAAGCCTACTTTCGGCTTGATGATTTTTTGATGTAAATTCATAATAGTAGTCGGTATTTATATCAACACAAATTAATAAATGTCAGATTAAATATCAACTACTACAACTCATTACCATCGTGTTTATAAATCTGATAAAGAACTGTCGAAGGCAGAGTTTATTTAACAATAGAGGATGGTTTTTGCTAAACTTTTTTTGATTGGCTATAATTATCTTTATACTGGACTGGGCTCTGTCCAGTTAAGTGTGTAAATAATTTTTTAGTGTTTTTAGATTCTGTTTTCGAATTTAATTAAAAAATGAGCCATAGCCTCACTCCAATTTTGAACCGAGCTGGTCCATTTTCTAGTCATGTAGTTAATAGTTAAATATAATGTTTTAAACACAGCTATATCGTTAGGAAAGACCCTTTTATTTTTGGTAACTCTACGAAATTGGCTATTTACAGATTCGACGGCATTGGTTGTGTAAATGACCCTACGTATGGCACTAGGATATTGTAAAAACACGATCAGATTATTCCAATTAGCATACCAAGACTTGGCTATTTGTGGGTATTGTTTGTCCCACTTAGTAGCAAAAGTTTCTAATGCCATCAGGGCTTCTTCTTCCGTAACTGCCGTATAAATTGGCTTTAAATCAGCAGCTAATGTCTTTCTATGTTTATAAGAAACATATTGTAAACTATTCCTAATGGCATGAACAATACAGAGTTGGTGATCTGTTTTAGGGTATACAGCAGCGATTGCCTCAGACATACCTGGCAGGTTATCTGTACATGCAATGAGCATATCGTTCATACCCCGATTTTTGAGTTCTGTTAAATTGCCTAACCAAAATTTAGCTCCTTCATTTTCACTCATCCACAGACCTAAAACATCCTTTATGCCAGATCTATCTATACCTAAAGCAACATAGACTGCCTTGTTGATGATACGTTTATCTTGTCTAACTTTAACTACAAAACAATCAAAAAAAACAATAGGATAGACTGATTCTAATGGGCGATTTTGCCATATCTTAACATCTTCAATAACAGAATCTGTGATGTTACTTATGAGGCTTTCACTAACTTCTGCACCATATAATTCCTGTATTTGAATCTGAATATCTGATAGGCTCATACCTTTAGCATACAGAGATAAGATCTTGTCATCTAGACCAGGAATTCTTGTTTGACGTTTAGGTAATAAAACAGGTTCAAAAGTAGAGGATCTATCTCTTGGAACTTCAACCGATATAACCCCATTATCAGTGACAACTTGCTTGCTGGATAATCCATTACGTGCATTCTCTGAATCACTACGAGCATGCTTGTTATAGCCTAAATGGCTATCCATTTCTGACTCTAATGCTTTTTCTACAAGACGCTTACTTAATTGTTTGAGTAAACCGTCTTGATCAAATAGGGTCGAGAGGTCTACGCCTGAGTCTACAAGTACATCTATAGCCTTGCTTATGCCGTCTTTGGGTGTCTCTTTTCTTTTCATCGGTGTAAATAAATTTAATGGGTAAAATATACGCTCAAGAATATACAACCTAAAAATTATTTACACACTTTAAAAGACAGACTCCTGGACTGGTTTTTTAGGACACCTTTTTCTTCATTTTATTTTCTATTTTTTCCCATTTGCTAGCCTACCATTTTTAAATGGTTAAGATATACGTTCATAGGTTTTTGATAGTTAATGCTAGAATATACTGGACTGGTTGCTTAGGACAACTTTTCCTTCATTTTATTTTCTATTTTTTCCCATTGCTTCAGTCCAGTATATTTAAAATTTTTATACTTAAGTAAAGGTGATTCAATAGTAGAGACTGTAGCCCCCTATCCTTGCTTATTTAAAAAATTGATTTATTAAACTTAAGTGTCATGAAAATTAATATGCGATTTGTCTGTCTATCTGGCCTTACCAGTTTGTTATCCTTTATATCATGCAATCGTTTCAATTTGGGTCAACGCAATATGGATGGTAATGCTCATGGAAAAAACACAGGTTGTTCTTCTGATGATACCTCCAATCAACCTATTGCTAAGTTCATAAATGATTTTACGGAAAATATAGGGAAACATTTTAAGGAGCTGATTCGACTTAATAAGGAACAAGCCAGTAATGATAATCATTTGGTCCGTCAACTATACCATCTGTTTTCTAGTAATTATTTAAACTATATTTTTAAACAGGATAAAACTATCCAATCTTCGGGTCGGGACGATAATCAGGAGACATATAATTCATTACGCGATAAGCTCTGTGATAAAGTTAACCCTAACTTGGAGGCTAAACATGTTGTACCTAAGCAATATTGGGAAGCTACTTACCAGCATCCTTATGATGCTGAGCCACCTAATAATCATAATGAGTTAATAAAGGAATTGGGTAAGGTGGTGCTTAACAGCATTAAGGAGCAGATTATAGATCAAAGCCCCTATGTTATGAAGAAAAGTAAAAAAGCTATAGAGAAATTTATAGCTTTAAGGTTCAAATACAATAAAAAATATCTAAAAAAAAACAATATAAGGGCTGGTGAAACTTCTATAGGTGAATGCCTGCAAGGTTTTTATAGATTAAAATCTAAATATTATGATTCTATTCAAATAAAAGGTGATGAGTTGCTTACTTGTATGGAACAAGAAATTAGATCGCTTATAGAAAAAGGCCCGGCTCAAAAAAAATGTAATAGAGGTCTTACGTTTATTCAAAATAAGCTTGCATCCTTGAGAAAAAAGGATCCTATACAAAAAAAAAATGATCTAGCTGTTCAATCTGTTGAAAAAGATATTAATCCAATAAAAAAGAATATCAATAAGTTGATTCATACTATGTACATTTACAATGGCTGTAGACTACTTTTTTACTTTGACTTATGTTACAAGGGCATCACGCTTCCTAAAACAGATATCAAAGTATCTAGGCTAAAAGGCAAATTAAGAAGTTACATCAGCATGATGCTCCCGCACAACAGCAAGATCATTAGGTCAACAAGCAACTTAAAGGATATAAAAGCTTATGCAGATATGGCAATACATAGAATTGATCTGTATACAGCATTGATTAATATAGGTATAGAAAAGGATACTGTGCTTCGAGAATATACCAGACTACTGGAAGACTTCAAAAATAATTTGAAGTTTTAGCTATAATCCAATCTTAGCAGTGGTAATGGATTGAGTGGAAAACTCAGTTTCCCACTCAATCCACATATTTTATATTAATGGAGCATTGCATTCAGTGTTATTTCTACTTAAGCTCTATACTTACTGGCTCGCTCCATATAATCTGATCTTTGTATTGCGCCCAATAACCAATCACCAAAGTATATTTACCTTTCTTCTCACTATTGTATGCATCATACAAAATTTCCTTTAGATCATTTTGATTATCTTCTCTAAAGATCACAGTTTGGTTAGACTTATCATGGTCTACCCCTTTGCTATCATCAATAAATTTTTGAATCTTATCACTAAAGTTAGCTATTGTTGGTGCAGCTCCTCCTTCCAAGTTTTTAGTTATTAAAAAGCCACGTTGTGGAATGTTATTTGTATCAAAGTCACTAGGTTCTAGATTAACCTTAGGCAGTGTATAGGTAGCCCCACTTGATCCGAATATAACTAAGGTTTTATACTTCACAGTAATATTCGCCCCTGTATTATCTAACGTTATCTTTAACTTATCAACTTTGGACTCTTCCTTTGGTTGAGCCGTTTTACCTACTTCAGTTGTTTCTATATCAACTTGCTGTTTTTGTGTATAGAACTTAAGCTTATAATCGTCTGTAGAAAATAAGCAGGCAAAATATTGATAATCTGTTCCTTTGCTAAAGAAATCGATACAAGATTGATCTAACGGCTTATTCACATCTGCAATAAGGCAAATGGTTCTATCATCTGTTATACTGACATTGCTATTGGATTCAAGCGATTTTTTACGCAGATCTACAAGTGTAGAACTTCTCCAAACAGCATCGTCTTTAACAACGACTAAAGCAGGTTGTTGACCAGCAGGAATTTCTGCTGCTTGACCATTAACGGAATATTCAACTGCACCACCAGATAGTTTAACATTTTGAACCTGACCCGATAGTTGCTCACGGACAAGCTTTAGAGCTGATACTTTTAAACTATGTTTACTGCCCGTAAATGTAATTGAAGGAGGGGAAGTGTCTTCAACTTGACTCAAATAATAATGTCCATTTCGAGTCCAATAACAATGTAGATTAAATTTTCCACCTTGAATAGGCGCTTCGTTTTGTGGAAAATCCATTATTATAGGAGGATCCAGATCTCTCAATTTATCGACTGGAATCATAATCATATCACCACTAAACGATGTAATGCCAGTAGGCCACTTATTTTCAGAGGCTATTACTTGCTGAACCAAACCATAAGGGTTAACCCCATCTTTGACTAAGATAAACCCTACTTGCGCACCAGCTTTGAAGGACTCACCTATTGCACCTTTTAAGGCCCAACCTTGATCATCGTTTAATTGCTTTTCAGTAGGATCTAGAGCTTTCAGACCAATACCTCGATATACTGGTAGCGATGAATCCCTTCCTGTAAGATCCATTGGGATAGTAGCAACTACCTCATTTATGCCAGCTGCACCGCTTGGTGCATATACCATACATAACTGATATTTTTTTGAAGTTAGTTTTTTATATGCCGCTTCTTCTAGTCGAATAATGTGGTTTACTGTACCAGCGGTAATTTTACCTATCTTATCCCAATAAACAAAAACGCCCTCCCCTTGAGGTATTAACTTTTTATTCTGATCTTTGACCTTTATGGCATTTTTCATTATGGGCGAATCATCCTTCAACGCACCACTGCTTGGAAGCAATACAAAACCCACTTGGCCTGTTAATTGATGATTTTTACTAGATATGCGGCCCTTAACTTGAAGTAGAAAAGATGATTGCTTACCCTCTTCATAACTGAGACTTCCTAATGCTTTATAAGCATCAAGCGATCCCTGTAGCTCCTTACGGCTATTACTATCTTTATGATTATCTGGAATGACCGAAACAGAAGCCTGATTACCATTGTCACAACTCGAGACTATGAGCAACCCGGCAAATGGCAAAAGCGGCAAGGTTATTTTTTTATACAACATGACAAAAATGAATTAATTTAATGAGTTAATATCTACAATAAAGATAATATTTTTATAAAAATAGCCTACTGGCCTACACCAGGCTATACAATGTGATATTACAAAACGATTTTAATAATTACAAGTATAAGACGCATTTTTAATGCTTAATAAAAGTATATATTGTATATAAAATCACTACATGGGGTTTGATCCTACCCGGGCATCCAAAATACAATCATTGCTTCTTGCATCCAAGGTAGTTTAATATTGGTCATAGACCAAGGGGGGAGTACATTGTCTGTATCGTCGTCCTGATACATAATCGTTAGATGCCAAAATTTGCTTTCGGTAGCATCATTGGCTTCCTGTCTAGTTAAAATACCTAGCCGGTTCAAAAAATAACTTTGCAATATATCTTGAGTGGTACAATTTTGGTATAGAGCTATTTCTTTGAGTTTTGTTAAGCTTTTCCAACGTTTGATTACTTTTTCCATAAACAGTTGGTTATTTAGGGCTATAGCTTCTATGGCACTGCTAGATATGGATGCATCTGCTGCTGTTTGTTCTGTGGGTGGCTGTTTAGGCTGTTTTGCTGACGCTCGTCCTGTTGTTTCTAGCGCTTCTTGATCATATGTATCGCAATCTGCATCTATGGGTGTATAGGGTAGCAATACTTCATCGTAGGATAATCCGCACAGTAGTTTGGGCAGGGTAAGTTGCCATTCTGGGCTTTTTAGTTTGCCCGTAACTAAGTATTGTAAGAGATAAACGGCATTATGGGCTGCTTGGTCACAGAAGAATTGGTTGCCAACCATAAGGTGGTGTCCCTTAAAAAAATCATACAAAAAGGGCCATAAAAAAACCAACCCACTATTTTTGGTATAGACTCGCACTTCTTTCTCTAGTGGACTAACTTTTGGGAGTGGGGCTTGTTGCTTGGTTGCCAATGGCGATGCTAATGGATGATTGACTGAAACCTGCTGAGGCATAGTAGGTTGATTGATGTGCTGTACCAGGGGCTTAAGCAAAGTGATTATCTTGTCTCTGTCCTGGTTAGTGGCTTTTGTAGCTACAATTGAAGACAGGATTTTATACATCGCTTCTTTGGGATAGCGGGTGGTCACTAGGGTGCTATGTATAAATTTTGTTGCTTCAAATGGCTGTTGGGTAATAAAATAATCTATCGTAGCAATGTATAGTTCTTTGTTCCAGGTTGAAGAGGGATCTGGTTGTATAGCTATATGTGCCAATGGATCGGTCAGTAGGTCTAGATAATGCATAACAAACTGAGATTGTTCTTTTGCCAAGCAGGCTATAATTTTTCTGGCAACTTCTTGGCTAAAGTAGTGTACCAGCCGTCTGGCTACCAATTGAGGATTGTCTTGTTCTTCTAGAAGCTTTGATACAGCAGATGGTTGATCCGCCATAAACTGCACCAATTCGTTGCCTAATGTAGCCATGGATAGATGATACTCCTGGGTAAAAAGTGATAGATTACTATTGAGCAGTAGATAAAGCTTGGCTAACGTAGCCGCTTTGTAGCCACGTTGTATGGCTTGCCGCTGGATCTCTTGTCGGTATTTGTCTTGTAACTTATGTAATGAGGTGGATATCTCTTTTGGTTTGGTCTCCACAAGTTGGAAGGTTTCAAGTAGTGTGGTGGGTGTGATTTCTACCATATTACTCAATTCGGTGATGAATTGTGCAAGCCAATGATCTTGATCCATAGATGTCTGCGGTAAGGTTTTGAGTACACTATTCCAAAATAGCTGTTTGGCGGTATTGAATTGACTCAATGAGCCTTGTGTGGCACACCACAATTGATAGCTTCCCTGTATACAGCTTGCTAATGATTTTCCAGCCTCACTGTGGTGCTGAACCAATAACATAAGCTGCGTATGGGTAAAATTTGTAATGAGACGTTGACGTACATGTATTTTATCTTGTGCTAATGCAAAAGTGGGAAGATGGGTAATAACATCCTCCAACAAGGCTTTACTGTCTAGATAATCCCCCAACTTACCAGTATGTAAAAAGAGGTGCCATCTTTGTGCCACCCGTTCTTGTTTGCTTTGTATCACATTGGCAAGTTGCTTGTAGCATGCAAAACTTATGGTTTCCTGTAGAGGGGGGGGAATGGTTGGCAAGTGTTGTGCAACGAGTTGGTCGATCGCTGATTGGGATAGATCAAGGGATTGGCGTACCATATGTTTAATAGCTGGCAATAGGCTACTATAGTAAAGTGGTAAAAGTCCTTTGTCCAAAGTAAATGTTTCGTGTGTGGATAGAAAAATAAGATCCGTTTCGTCTATTTCATCTAGGTTCAATGGGGCTAACTTTTCCTTAATCAAAGAAAAGGCCTCTGCTAAGTGATGATCGCTTGATTGTTTGGCTGCATCTATCAATTGCTCACATAAAATGGTGGGATTAGATGCAGTTGCTCTGCTAAGATGGAGTACAATGCATTCTATATATTGCTGTTCGGATGGTCTATGGATAATGGCTGCTGTAATAAAAATTTCTTTGAGCAAACGGATATTGTCCTGCTGTTGGGTGCCTTGGAATACGCCTGATTGTATAATGACCTGTTCTAATCCATCTAGTATCTGCTGGGGAAAAGTAGTAAAGGCCTGTAATAGTTTGGATAAGGCTGCCTCTGTGGCATGTTGCATTAACTTTTTTAGAATAGTCGGCTCTTGGCATAAGGGTACCAACTGATCTCGTATTGCTTGGCATGTTGCCTTTCCCAAACATTTGGCTATGAAATAAGCTGGTACCAACTGACCTGTTGGCAATTCATTATAAGCAAGAAAATCCACTACATCAGATAATGGGTTTTCTGAATCTCCACCTAATTGGGTGATCTCATGGTTAGTTTGTAATGGTGCCATACTAGAAAAGCAGGCTGCTAGCTGTTGATATTCTTCTGTTGCACCTAATATGTCAGCAGCAAATGGCGCATATGGGGTAAGGTAGTCTATAACACGATCTATATATTTTTTTTCCGTGCTAAGTGGGTCTGCAATGGCGGCTTGCACCAATATATTTTTGACTGCATCCACACTTATTTGGCATGGAGTAGGCTCCAACAATCTAATAATCAGCTTTTCTAGTCTATTGAGGAGCTCTGTTGAAAGCAGTATGGGTTGGGCAGGACTATGCTGTATGGTGGGCTGATGGATTGGCATCTTGCTAGCTGCTACATCAGGCAGGTATGTGCTAGGTGGACGATGGCGTAATGTTTTTTTTGCAAATCGAGACGTCAATGGTACTAGGGTGGATTTTATGACTGGGTGATAGGGTTGCGTGGCAAGGAGTGTGGCGAGTTGTTCCTTACTAATGATGTTATTGGCAATATACTTTCTAAACAATGATTTCATCTCTTTCAGATAATCTGTTTTAGAATGCCTAAAAGCACAGTAGGCTAACGTATTGGTTTTAATCACGCAAGCAGGCACGTTGGTAGCAGTAGTAACTGTTGCGATTTGGGCAAAATCAGAAAATATAGCTATAATAGAGGGATCTATAGAGGCTAAGAATGGAGCAAAGAGCGCATCAGGTAAATGTTTAGCCAATTTTGTTCTGTTTTTTTCTTCTTGCAGCCAGCTTTTTACCAGAGGGCGTATACCAGCTTGGTCCATTGCTACTCCAATCCGATGCATAACTGCTGATAATTGATGGTCCTCTACCCTACCATTGCCTATTTTGTCCAATTCTTTTAATACATTTTCCTGATTTTTAAGATCCTGATACCATAACTTTGGTGGCGTTATAACTAGGTCACGCAACTGAAGGAGCAATGCTTTAGTGGTTGTGTGACATGAGGCCTTTCCCTCATTTTGCGCATAGTGAGCGTGTAATTTTTCTAGAACTGTGTCGTAATGAGTAGAGGTTTGTAGGGCGACTTGCTTGAGGAGTATACTCAATAAACCCATCTGGTCTATTTTAGTCTTTTGTTGGGTGATGATGCCTAATAAGGCCATTGCAAGCAACTGTTGTTTCGGTGGGTAGGATAAATTGGTCAAAACCTTGGTTTGATGTAGTAATAATCCTGTTTCAGCTAAGATGGGTCTAAAGTATGTTATAGGCTGTTTTAATAAGCAAGAAAGGGTATGTTCTAGGGTAGTATGAGAAAAAAGCGTCATACAACGTTGAACGGCTTTTTCTTTCTTGTTCAGATTATACCAGAGTTGTTCTATAAGCAGAGGGGTATGATGGAGTAATGCTAGATATATTTTTTCAATCTGATTTTCAGAATTTTCTGACATCCACCAAGCAAAATTACCTTCTGAGAGATAGTGGGCTAGAGCTTCCCGTTTTGCATCTGGTAGTGGTATTATTTGGTGTACAGCAGGGTTCTGGATCACTTTTTTAATCTGTTCTTGTAGCTGAACCATTAAAATTTGCTCTACTTGGCAGGGCAATTGCTTGTCTAGGGTGGATAGATGAAAACTGCCTCCATCTATGACAAGTTTGTCTAAGTGGATAACTACATCATGCGGTACATATTTAGAAAGGAGTTTGGATAAAATAGGTATAATCCGTTTCTGGATAACTTTATGAATGGTCTGTTGAAGGATGCTATTTTGGTTATGCTTATCTACCGTAACTTCAATCCGGCTACGTAGAATAACATGATGGTTTTTGGTAGGCATAGCCGTTTAAGTTGTATGGGGTAGCATAGCTGCTATACCATCTTTATCCGTAATAACGTACCGCCACATTTTATCCAAACCTTTTGAAATCCCTATTCTAGGTGTTGCTTTATAGGATAATTGAAAACCTATATCCTTAATATACAATGACTTTGATAGCGTTACATCGATCGCATTATGGCTTAAATCAATACCTAAAAACTGACAAAGTTTGCCCGGTCCATTTAGATAAGTATAGGGTGGATGAATCAGTTGTATGCCTCTAATGAGTGTGGCCGCTGGAAAATTTAAAGCTTCCGTAACAATATTTAAGCAGTAATATTTGCCATATATGAAATATACATAACTAAACCCAGCAGATCCAAACATGATTTTAGTTCTTGGCGTCATCCCTCTAGCTGCATGGCAAGCGGGATCATCTGAGCCAATGTAACTCTCTGTTTCCGTAATGATTCCCTTAAAATTACGAAAACACAGCAGCTTGCCAATGAGATGGGTGCTGACGGTATTGGTGTCTTGTCCAAAAAAGGCTCTATTTAGAATCATTTAGAGGCTACTGGATTTTGTTCTACTATGATGATGGCTTATAAGGGTGGTATCTTAGATTTAACAGAACGGATAGTGCAAAGCAGGCGCAATTGTTTTTTAACTTTAATATAAGCTGGCTTTGCATACAAAATTATAGCTGAGCCTAGATATATTGCAGCTGAAAAAAGGTAAATATAAGCTGTTTCTTGATAGACTATTAACCAAACCTTACGGATAGGAAATACTCGAGTAAAAAACAGCCCCATGATCAGGTGATCCACAAGTGAAGAGATGAATAAGCTTATACAATTGCTTGCTGCAAACCCATAGCGTGTTTGTAGTTTTAAAAAAAGCTTAAGTCCAATATATGAAGCAACTAATATAGCACATAAAGAGGTTAATATAAGCCCATGGATAAGCTTACCGGAAATATAATATTGTTTATCATATAAAAAAGCAAAGCTAGTAGCGCTGCACAATAGTATGCTTATAGCAGCCTTTTTACTGCCATGCCACTTTGCTATACTATTTAGGACCACTGTTAAAGCAGTAAATAGCAAGGCACAATAGACTATTTTATTGGTAAAATTAATAGACAATGTACATGCAAACAATAAACCAAGTTTATAGACGTAGTTGTTTAAATTTTTATACATACTTACTTACATTTTAAGATATCATGGATATACCCTACCCTAGGTTAAATATATAACATTTATCGTTTTTTATAACTTCTCTTCAAGAGGTAGTTGTATTTTATGAAGCGTATACCTGGTTGTACAATGCAGCAAAGTGGACAACCTATTACTTTGTCCATTATTTTTTATGCTATAAAGATGAAATAAATGTACATTTTCTATTATTTTACGCTTTGTCTTCAACAACATTTAGCCATTAGACTGCTTTCGAAAGCAGTCTATATTTAAGTCCGTTGATTGGCCTCTATATTTACATTAAGTTGGATCTAAATATGCGTTTGTATACAAAACAAGTCAGAACAGTTATTAATCTTTATCTATTGTTGATTTTGTTGTGGCCCACTTTAGGAGGTATTGCTATAGCAAAACGCAACAAAGTAGGTTTGGGGATGTCTGATCGACATGCTCGGCTTCTATTGGCGCAATATGAAGCAGCTAAGCAAGTTTATAAATCAGCAGATTATGCTCAGGCAAAAGTATTATTTGATGGACTTAGAAAAATAGCCCACCCCCCTTCCCTTTCCCCCTATATTCATTTTTACTATGCATTGGCAGCTTATCATAATGGTGAAAAAGCAACTGCCAGGCAAGCTTTTTTAGAAATACCAAAGCGGTTTCCAGATTGGAACAAATGCAATGAAGTCTATTACTGGTCTGCGCAATGTAGCTTTGAAGCGGAAGATTTTGCAGGGGCTTTAGCCTTCCTTGCTTTGATTGAAGACAAAAATATGACTGATGCAGTGCTGCAAATGAAAAAATACTTCCTTAAAAAAATAGCAAATGAGGCCTTTTTGCAGGAACTGATCAAAAGGTTCCCAAATGATTCTATGATTAAAGCTATTTTGCATAAAAAAGTGGCTAAACAGGCTTACCTTACGCAAGATTTTGCTCTGCTAGATAGGTTAAAACAACAATATAATTTTTCAGACTATATATATGATCCTTTGAAACACTTAACTGCTAAGCGCAAAGCTGCTTATGATGTAGCTGTTTTGCTTCCCTTCTTTGTAGATGAATTGAATTATGCAGCATGTACAGACCAATTTGTTATTGAGCTATATCAAGGTATAGAATTGGCTATAGAAAGACTTGCTAAGGAGGGTATTGTTATCAATCTTTTTGCCTTTGATACCAAAAGAAATGTAGCGGTTACGAAAGCATTGTTGGCACAAGAAGCGATGCCCTATATGGATCTAATTATAGGCCCTCTCTACCCTAATACCATTCCCTTGGTGGCTGCATTTGCTAAAAAACACAAAATTAATCTTGTGAATCCTATTTCGGATAATGCTGCCGTAACGCACGGAAATCCATTTGCCTTTCTTTTTCAACCTGACTTAGAAACTTACGCTCAAAAAGCAGCAACGCTTACACTCAGTGATATATATGGTAAAGCAATAGAGGAGCCTTGCATAGCTGTTTTTTATGGTATGGATCAGAAAGATGTATTGCAAGCAACGTTATATAAAGATAGGGTTGAGCAGCAATTAGGTAAGCCAATAGATCTGTTTGTGCAACTTTCTAGTGAAAAGATCAAAGGCTTTTTTGAAGAAGCTAGCAATCAAGAGCAGGAAGAAAAAGAAGTTGAAAGCAGCGAACAAGATAGATTGGACTGCACAAAACTAACCCATATCTATGTACCCTCTCAAGATGAATTGCTGATCTCTAATGTAATCAGTCTTTGCTTAAAACTTGGTATTAAACCACAAATTATAGGCCACGAACAATGGATCAAAAAGGAGATATTAAATGTGCATCAACTCAATAGGCTGCCTATTCTATTTTTATCTCCCAATTATATAGACTATAGTAGGCCTGCTTTAAGTGCGTTTCGAAAAACATTTTTTGAAAAAAATAGTACGCAACCCAATGAAAAAAGCTACATTGGTTATGAAATGATGCTATTTTTTGGTAGCATGCTAGGACGTTATGGTACTTATTTTCAAAAAGAATGGGAAAACGTGCATTACAATGGCCTGATTTTTCAGGGTGTTTCTTACGGAAAACATCGTGCCAATCAGCATATTCCAGTGTTGCGCTTTGTTAAAGATAAATTTGTAGTGGATGGCTTGGCATGAAGTGCAAAAATTTTTTATATCTATTCACGCCTGTGGCTGGGCCCCTTATTTCCTTCGATAAAAAGTCTGGCCCGATAGTAAATAGATGAATCGATATGTTTTTTAGCGGGAAAATCGTAAACTCAGCCCGCAAACGGGCTTCAAACAGACGATTTTCTAATCCGCTAAAAAACATATCGCTCAGCTGTTAGTGTTTTACTAGAGCGCCATTTTTTATCGAAGGAGACGCGGGGCGGGTACTTGGTCAGCTATTTGCTTTTTCAGAAAAACGTAATCACAGTGATGAATGGATACTCACGAAAAGCTAGAAAAAACGTATTTTCTGCCACAGTGGTGAATAGATGCTAGCCGCTTGCTTTTTTAGAAAAACGTAGCCATGGTGATGAATCGATGCAATTTTTTATCGATGGCTAGTAGCTTAATAAGATTTTTTAGATGGATTATTAAGGTTTTCTTCCAACAAGTCAGGCGGCTTGAGCGCATGAATGGATTTTTCTACTGTTTCGAGTTGCTCTATCATTTTTGAATATTTGTCTATGTCACTGAATAGTTCTTCTTTAACATTTTCTAATGTTTTTATTTCTTCGTTTATTTTTTCCATTTTTTCCATTTCGTTTTGTATACATTCTAATAACTTTGTACAAATTTCGTTTGCCGTTATTAGCGCATCCCGTACTGTGACTTCCTGCCCTTGGATTACTGCTTTAATAGAAGATGAGCCACCTATTTCGTTTATAGCTATTTGAAGTGATTGCAGACTTTCTCGAACCATTTTTGCTACGCTAGTCAACGGCATAATGTTTGCTATCTTTGCCCCCTTCATGTCTGGATGTTTCTGTAAAAACTTTTTTACGCTATTTTCATAAGCAGCTATTTCATCTTTTTCATCTTTAAGGATTAACAGCGTACCATCTATCATTTCTTCCCATTGTTGTGCAGGTATGATGTGGTTTTTACTTTTGGCTTCTTCGACAGTTTGTTCTATATCTTGAACTACTCCTTGAGAGATTTGGACTTTTTGTGATGCTAATTTGATTGTTGTTATACTCCCTAACAGCCAGTAACGTTTTTAACGCTCTATATTCACTTAATTCGTTCTGGTTTGCATGAATAATCTTCACTATTTCTGCTCCGACATCTTGCTTGAAGCTTTCTTCTCCTTCTAACTCTTTTGTTAAGGCAAGAAAATAGGTATAGTTGCTTAACTTTTCCTCGAACGTTCTTTCTAACACTTTTTTTAACGCTACCAATTCTTCATCTGATTTAATTTTTGATATTAAAGCTAGAAATAGTTGTCTAGACCTAAGTATTGGAGTGAACGCTGCAGATGCTAGCTTATATACTGCTTCGAAGCTATTTTCCATTTGGGGTGGTTGCATGACTTGGCTACCACTACCATTACCAGCATGGCTGCCGACAATATCTGGTAGTGTAGACACTTTTTCATTTGGGCTTAAAGGAGCATTAGTGGTATGAACAGCATGGCTACTGATAATATCTGGTGATGTAGACACTTTTTCCGGTCTATGGGTTGGTGGATCAACCTTTGACTCTAAAGCTTCTATCAGAGGTCCTGGAAGTTCTGCAAATGTACTCCCTCTGCATAGACTTGAACTTAAGATAAAGGAATACAATAAAAGTGTTATGCGTAAATTGCTTCTGTCCTGCTTAGCCACCTGATTATGCTTGGTTTAATGAATTAATATACGATTATCAATCGATAAATAATAGAATGCCAGATCAAAAAAGGACCGACTCAGTTGTTGTATTGTTTAGAAAAATTACTTAATTAACCCACTTGCATAATTATGCAACACCCTTGAGCAGCTATCGATCGTATGGCAAAAGCAAAAGGAAAAAACAGCATAAGCCCTACCAAAGCGATGCACTGATCACTAGACCTTCTGCAAAAGCTATAGTGCTCGACTGCGCTTCTCCTAAAAATTGCTGATCAAAAATAGCTTTTGCAGAAGGTCTACTATCTTTTTAAAAAAGTATTTGTAGCTTTGCGTTGGACGTAATCTTTATAGTTAACCTTTATTCTAATCTTGCAGATCAACGATTTTATAACGCTGTACAAAAAAAACGAAGTTGTAACCAAGCTTACAAACTACCTAAAGCAAAAGCCAAAAAATATTCATTTACAGGGGCTGCAAGGTAGCTTAGATGCGTTACTGATTGCAGCGTTGCAACAAAATTGCAGCCAGTTGCAGCTGGTTGTGATGGAAAATAAAGAAGAAGCATTGGCTATTTATGGGGATTTAATCCATTTATTGCCTGCCCATTCTGTGTTGCTTTTGCCCAGTTTAGAACAAAAAGACGATAAATATAAAACGATTCAAAACAAACGATCTGCTATCATACATGCTATAAGCGAAAGCCAATCTGCTCCATTGGTGGTCACCCACATAGCCGCACTTTTAGAAAAGATCGTCGCGCCCTCCCTGGTTGCTGCTATGGGTTATAAAATAGAGGTAGGCCAAACCTTATCGATGCAAACGTTGGAAAATACCCTTGGGCAACAAGGATTTACAAAAGTGGATTTTGTCTATAGTACAGGCCAGTTTGCTATACGGGGCGGCATTATGGATATTTATGCGATAAACCAATCGTTTCCCTATCGAGTAGAACTATGGGGTGATCAAGTGTCTACCATCCGCATTTTTGACCCTAAAGACCAAAAATCTTTTAAAAAGACCAATATAGCAACTATTTTGCCCCATAGCCCTCTTTCGCAAACGATTTGTAATGAGCAATTGACTTACACCTCCTTTGCCGCTTGCCTACCCACAGGGAGTTGTATCTGGATAAAAAATAAAAAAAAGATTTTAGAAGCATCGCCAACCAATAGCTCCCTTGCACAAGCGACTTGTGATAAGCAAGTTTTAGGAACAGCCCGGTCGAGCACTGTAACCCCAGACACGGTGGAAAGCTTTATGGAATCCATTGTGCCCTTTCACCAAATTCTATTTGGACCAGAACCTAGCCTAGTTGCAGATGGTGACCTTGTATTATTATATAATGCTGAAAAACAGCCATTTTTTAAGCAAAACTTTAGTCTTCTGGCGCATGACCTCTGCGAAAGGGATCAGCAAGGCTACGATGTATACATTACAGCTGCTTCGGAGGGGCAATTTGCTCGGCTGACTACTATTTTAGAAGCCCAAGCATCCAAAACAGCTTTTAGCCCTTTGCTGCTGAGTTTGCGAGAAGGTTACATAGACCATACAGCAAAAATAGTCTGCTATAGTGACCATCAAATTTTTAACAGATACTATAGGTACCAACCGCCCAAACAGCATTCCACAACAGAAACCCTACTCGATGATGTATACAGGAAGCTAGAAATTGGTGATTATGTAGTCCACAGCGATTATGGTATTGGCCGTTTTTCTGGATTACATTCCTTACCCATCAATAACCACCAACAAGAAGCCATTCGACTGATCTATAAAAACAACGATATTGTCTACGTAAACGTACACGAACTATACAAAATCAGCAAATATACCAGTAAAGATGGTATAACGCCTAGTATGCATACATTGGGCACTTCTGCCTGGCAACGCAAGAAAAATAGCGTCAAAAAACAGATCAAAGACATTGCCAAAGAATTGATTACACTCTATGCAGAACGCAAAAAAACGATAGGGTTTTCGTTTGGAGAAGACACCTTATTAGATGCAGAGCTGGCCGCTTCTTTCTGCTATGAGGAAACCCCAGACCAAGCAATGGCTATTGCTGCTGTTAAAGAAGACATGGAACGTCCTACTCCAATGGATCGACTGGTATGTGGTGATGTAGGGTTTGGTAAAACAGAGATCGCCATTCGTGCCGCTTTTAAAGCAGCAGAACATGGCAAACAAGTGGCTGTACTGGTACCTACTACTATCCTAGCGCTGCAACACTATAACTCTTTTATCAATAGGCTTGCCGGTTTTCCTGTACATGTAAGCTATATCAATCGATTTAAAACCAAACAAGAAATCGAACAGACGCTCTCTGATACAGCTTCTGGAAAGGTAGATATTTTAATTGGTACCCATAAGTTGCTCACCAATGGCGTCAAGTTTAAAGATTTAGGGCTGTTGATTATTGATGAAGAACAGAAATTTGGTGTAAGTGCCAAAGAAAGGCTCAAGAAGATGCGTTTGAATGTGGATACCCTAACCCTAACCGCTACGCCTATTCCACGTACCCTCCATTTTTCTCTGATGGGGGCAAGGGATTTAAGTATCCTCACTACCCCTCCTACCAATAGACTGCCTGTTCAAACAAGCGTGCACCGTTTCGATGATAGGTTGATTAAAACAGCGATAGAAGATGAAATAGCACGTGGCGGGCAAGTCTTTTTTGTGCACAATAGGGTAAGCAATATCAACGCGATCGCACAAAATTTATCAGACTTACTGCCTACCGCACGAATCTGTATCGCCCATGGGCAAATGGCGGGATCCATGTTGGAGGAAAAAATACTGCAGTTTATAGTAGGACGCTACGATATACTGGTTGCCACTAGTATTATAGAGTCTGGAATGGATATGCCCAATGTCAATACCATTATCATCAATGACAGCCATCTTTTGGGCCTTTCTGATTTACATCAAATGCGTGGAAGGGTGGGACGGTCTAATGTGCAAGCTTTTTGCCACCTATTGATTCCAACAGATGTAACCCTTACACCAGAAGCTAAACTAAGACTGGCTGCATTAGAAGAATTTTCAGAATTAGGCGATGGCTTTAAATTGGCTATGAGAGATCTAGATATACGTGGTGCAGGCGACCTACTGGGTGCATCGCAAAGTGGATTTATATCAGACATTGGTTTTGAAACCTATTGTAAAATATTAGAAGAAGCGGTAGACGAGGTAAAACATAATGACTTTAAAACATTGTTTGAAACAAGGACACCATACAATGAATGTTCCATTGAAACCGACTATGAAGCGCTTTTACCACCTGAATATGTCCAAAGTACAACACAGCGGATGACCCTTTATACCAGGTTAAATGAGCTTAAAAACATGAACCAATTCATTCAATTTAAAGAAGAGCTGATAGATAGATTTGGTCCATTGCCTGTTGCTACAGAGACGCTATTGGAAACGGTACAGCTCCGATGGGAAGGAGAACGCATTGGGTTTCAAAAAATTTCATTTAAAGGTCAACGTTTACATTGTTACCTAGGCGCTGATTTTCAAAAAAAGCATTCGAATATGTGGGACAACATTATGTGCTATATGCAACAACACCCAACCTGTTGTCAGCTAAGAAAGCTGGGACAAAACCTCATGCTGATCATTACTGGACAGATCCATAGTATCGCCTCAGCGAGCAATCTATTGGCGTCCATAAGAACGCCTGATGTGGATAGCTCCAGATAAGCACTATACTAGTTTTTGTTTATTATTTGGTTAATTGAACCAAAAAATTGCATGAAAATTCGCTCTTTTTTTGTTTATTTCGGAATAGACCCCTTTTAGGACCTAAGACCTTCTGCAAAACCTATTTGTGATCAGCAATTTTTAGGAGAAGCGTAGTTGAGCACCGCAGAATACTAGATGTATTTGAGGAGCATAGACAAGCTTCGACACCAAAATTGCCATTAGAAATAGCTTTTGCAGAAGGTCTCTATTTGTGATGCGTAGAAGTAGCATTGCAAAAGAAGTCTATTTTATTGACATACCCGATGCACCATATAACTGTATACCTTATTATAATCTTTTGCTCCTTACAAGCCAGTAGTTGTCTATCCTCTAAAAGACAACCAAAAGAGACTTCTCTGGCCTCAGCTATCTCAGCTATTAAACAAGGTAAACCTGAAAAAGTTCCCATATATGTGCGTAACAATCCAGCTATACTCAATAGTAGCGATGAAAATGGTTGTACGCTCTTACATTGGGCCGCTTACTGTGATACAACAGGTGTGAGCACTGAAAACTTACTTGACAGCGGTGCACCAATAGATGCGAAAGATAAGGATGGTCGAACAGCTTTTGATTGGGCATACGAAGGGGCTAATGCATCTGCTATGCAACAGTTGATTAAAAAAGCAATAGCCTTAGGGAGGCTAACGCTCCGGGGACAAGATGGAAAAACCTTACTGCACTATGCAGCTGCGTTAGACCATAAGGAGAGTAATGCACTAGTTAAGCGCCTATTGGCATTAGGATTGGACCCAAATCTGCAAGATAACTATGGCCGCAACCCGTTATGCTATGCTCAAAGGAACGATATACTTACTCTGCTATATAGCGTAACGCACTAGGCGCTATTGTTTCAAACGCTGATCCTGGTCTATGCGCGTCTATAGTTGCATATGGCTAGATTGCTCGATTACGACTATGCCTAAAAACTGTGCACTATCGACCAGCCCTCTTTTGAAGGCTAGTCGATAGCTATTTTGTTCTATTAAATTTATAAAGTAACTTTAGCTTTGGTAAAAATTTTTTATTTAGTCTGTAGATGATTATTGATAACGACCTTTTAGATAAACTGGCCTACCTTTGCCGTCTTGAATTACCGCCGCATGAACGAGACACGATGCTTCATGACTTAAACGCAATGGTAGATTGGGTAAAGCAATTGGACGAGCTTGATGTGGACAACAATATTGTTTTAGAAGCATCTGCTAAGTTGGAGTCTACTAGTTTGCGTCCAGATGTTGCATCAAATTTACTTTCACACGAGCAAGCCTTAACCCTTGCACCCAGCAGTGATTCAAATTATTTTAGGGTTCCTGCTGTAAAGGGGATAACAGCACATACAGACTTAGCCGACCCAAGTTAAATTAATTACTTAAACGCGTATGGATGCTCAAGAAGCACTTAAAACATTAAATGTTAAAAAAGTATGGTTCCCTATATTATGTGGACTAGCCATTACAGGTTTTTTATTTTATAGGTCTGGTAAAATTTCACTTGAAATAGTGGCACTATTAAGTGAACCCAATTGGAACTATTTGGCTATGGCGCTCTGCTCTATTTTGCTCCGAGAAGTGGGTCATATTTACAGGCTACGTATCTTGAGCAATAGCAGTTTACCTTGGACGAGTTGTTTCTATATTGCCATCCTCTGGGAATTTGGCACTGCTGTAACACCATCGGTAGTAGGCGGAGGTCTGGTGGCTATTTTTCTTTTATCTAAAGAAGGATTGTCACTGGGTAGATCTATTGCCTATATTGTTGTGACTGGGATTATGGATAATCTTTTTTTTCTGTTAGCTGGAACATTGGGTTTTACAGGCGCATATGAACCAATTTTTTCCATGGCAGGCCCATTAAGCAGTAGTATAAAGGCCTTCTTTTTTGTTATCTATACGTTTTTTTTGGTCTATAACTTGGTTATGATCATTGGTGTTTTTATCAACCCCAAGCTATTAAAATGGATTTTAATCCATGTGACCAGTATTGGTTTCTTAAAGCGATGGCGCAGATCTGCTTACCAGCTTAGCAAGGACATTATGATTACTTCACATGAGTTTAAGGGAAAACCTCCTCTTTTTTGGTATAAAATAGTGCTCTGTACCTTTTTAACCTGGATGGTTCGATACATTTTGATCAATTGTTTGATGGCAGCTTATTGTCCTATTTCTTTAGGCCAGCACCTAGCCATTTGGGGCAGACAGATTGTGATGTGGGCACTGATGTTGGTGCCTGTTTCTCCAGGTGGGAGTGGCATTGCAGAATTTTGGTTTCAGAAATTTTTTGATCCTATGTTGGGCGACTATACCTTATTGATCGCATTGCTATGGCGTATATGCACTTTTTATCTCTACTTAATTTTAGGGGCCATGTTGTTACCTAAATGGATTCAACGAAAATTTAAAAACAAATCATCTCAATCGTCTTAGTTTTGTAGTTTAATGGTTGCGTATAAATTTTAATCTTTCTCCAGCTGCTGCCCTTACATACCAATTGTTTTTAAACTTTCTATTGATATGTTTTCCTGTTATCATCACTAGGTTTTCTGCATTTCTCGTTTGTGCACCATGTGTCCAGTTAAAAGAACCTGTAAGGACATATGCATCATCAATAATCATAACTTTATTATGGGCATAACCAACTGTTTTGTCAACTATAATAGGAATGCCATGTTGCAATAACCAACCTACTTTACTGCCTCTTGTAGTCTGCGCATCTTTGTCTATCAATACCTGCACTCCTACCCTATTTTGATGCGCTTGGATCAGTGCATCAGCAATCCTATGCGAGGTGATCACATAGGCCTGCACAAGAATTAATGATTTCGCAGATAGAATCTTAGCCACAATAAGGTCCATACAAGGATCTTGCGGTGTAAACCAAGCTTGTATATCTAAATCAGCATCAGATCGATTGCAAGTATGGCAAGCGGTATAATTTACCAATAGACTGCTAAAGGCAATAACAACAGTTCCTAAAAGCTGAGTACACGAATGGGAGATACGAGGCAATTTTAGAATGGTAGTTTTTTTCATGAATATTGCTAATGTACTAAATAGAGGTCATTACTCGAACAGGTTTACCTGTATCTTCTTTAAAAATTAACCAAAAGTTGTATGGCCCCATCGTGCTTACCGCCACTGCGAGGAGCACTTTTGATTTTGCTTACCCCTATTTTAGAAAGATCCTCAACAAAATATATAAAAGTATATTTAATTTCCAAACGAACCGACCCTATAGGCCGCCAACAGACCAACCAAGTAGTAGCTATGCCATTACCATAACAGGGATGAAACTGTGTACCACTATATAGTGGATTAGGTAAATAAACGTATAACCTAGTAGCATAGTTTTGGGTTTTAAAATAAATTGCTTTGCAAGAAACTTGCCATTTGCTTACTTTCCATTTTTGCGTGCTGGCCAACGCATAACCATGATGGGTTTGCCCTAAAAAAGTATAACGGGTATATTGTAGTGCTGCATCGGCCCACCAATAATGGGTAAGTTTGTGATCTATTTTACACTTAAAACTGTTTTGAGTAGCGTGCTCAATTTTTGCTAGGCAATCTGCTTCCTTTGGCTTATTACGCGGGTTTTTATCTAGCTTATGCTGCATGACCAACATGGTTGTACGATTCCATATATGGTGAGAACGTGTCCTAAAACGATGGCCACTACTAGCTATGGCCAGCTGTGGCTTAGGGAATAAGGTAGCAAAAAAGTGGCCACTGGTTACAAGTTGCCAGCTGGGTAAAGGTGTAAGCTGTAAACAGACATACCCCCCTTTTTCATTAGAAGGATCTGTCATATAGCGTTTAAAGCCATGGCCATAAGGCGTGCATAATCCCTTACCATAGTAATACAATGCACCGGAAAGGTCTATATAACGGGAAAGGCTGATCATACATCCTGTGATGAACGCTTGCCCTTTCTTAGCCCTAGTAGCATTGGGAAGCGTAAGCCCTGCCTCACCAAATATGATCCAATTTTTGCATAGCAAGCGGTAAAATAAACCAATAGCTGATTGTGACCAATAGGGAGCTGAGGAGACTTCTCTTTTTACAATAGGTATATCGTAATGGTTATAGAGTAGATTCATACCTATTTCTGTTTGGTTTCTATTGAATTGCTTGCGTATGGTGCAGCCAATAACTTGCTCATGAACGGTCCCTTTTTTGGCTAGATTATGGGCGGTATCATACTTACCAATGCAATCTATTCGATTGGTATAGAGCTTATTTTGTGTATTCAGTTTCAGAATGGCATCTAGGTTATGGTTTGCATAGAATCCTGTTACTTCAATAGGTCCCAGATCAGATGTAATGGCTATACCACGCAATCCAATACGCCTAATGCCTTTATAAGGACGAATGCCCAGGCTGTTAGAACGAATGATAGAATGGATCGAATCCCCGGTGTGGATATAACCTGCACTGAGTAGCAAACCCTGTCCATAGCCAATTTGGTAGTCACCCACTACCATCCGTTTAATATATTTTTTATTATCTACCATGATAAAAATAGACCATAGGTTAAATCCATAACGGTAGGTAGAATGATCCCAGCAAAAAGACTCACCTGGTTGTTTTCTAGCAGTAATGCTCCATGCGATATCACTGAAATGGTTACAAGAAACCTGAACCGTATATTTATCTAACCCTCCTAAGGTAGATGACTGATTATCAGATATTTGGCTTCGTGCAGGGGTATAACGAAATAAAAAATAGTTAGGTTTACTGGTATTGATTTTCAATTCATTCGATGGTAAATGGTAGCTTTCTATTACATAGACAAACGGTAAAAGCAAAGTGATGGTGGTTAAGTCAAAATCAGGAATAGCCTGTAGCTCGTATTTAGAATAGAACGGGCCGGTGGCAGCCAAATGGTTGAAATAATTTTTTATTTGGTTATTAGATAAAATACCCAATGCTGCCAATGCTTCCGCTGTTACCTTATTCAAATCTAACGGCGCAGCGTAGGCCTCTCGAAGAGCTTGTTTAATACACTGGAAATCCTCTTCTTCGGTAAAATTTTGCCGCTGGTAGATTACGCTTACATAATCATCAAAGGAAAGCAAATGAGGTAGCGCCATCGGGAAAGCTGTAAAAGCTTTCTGAATCAGCAGTATGAAAATAAAATATCTACCCACTTTTGCCTGGTTGATGCTACCCTAAAATACTCAGCTGCTTTTGCATAGGTATGTTTGTATAGTCAGTGCTTTATTAATTAAAAGTAAGGTATTAATTTTCTAATTTTTTTTAATCGATTTTGTAGATAACTTATTGGGGTAAATACAGAGCCTTCTACAAGGCTCACTAACAGTACCCGTAAGATCGGTAGGCATGTCCATGGTGATCACATATGTATCGTCTTGTTTTTCTATTGCATAACCATCTTAAACAGTTTTACAAAAAACCATTATATTTATTTCCGGGTAGTAAATCAACGATTGATATAAAACATTATGGACTTTGGAAAATATACCATTAAAGCGCAAGAAGCCATACAAGGCGCTATAGCGGTTGCGCAAGCCAATCAACAGCTTACTATTGAAAATGGTCATTTACTAAAGGCTATTTTAAGCAGCAATGAAGCACACGTTACCTTTCTTACCAAACAACTTCAAGTGGCCTTAATGCCGCTAGAGCAAGCATTAGATCAACTCATTCAAACCTATCCCAAAGCCTCTGGGCAACAGCCTTATTTATCGCCGAATATGGATGGTACGCTTCGTGGAGCAGAAAGGTATAAAGCACAACTAGGTGATGACTTTATTGCAGTAGACCACTTGCTTTTAAGCCTCTGTGCAGGTAAAGACCAGGTAGCAGCGTTGATGAAAAAACACGGCATAGAAGAACAACCCTTGTTGCAGGCCATTCAAGCCTTACGGGGTACCCATAAAGTTGCTGATCCTAGTGCAGAGTCCAAATACAGATCGCTGGAGCGTTACGCAAAAAATTTAAATCAACTGGTTAAGGAGGGCAAAATAGATCCAGTAATTGGGCGTGATGAAGAATCGAGAAGAACCGTACAAATTATTTCACGTAGGACCAAAAGCAACCCCCTATTAATTGGAGAACCTGGTGTGGGTAAAACAGCTATTGTGGAAGGGTTGGCGCAAAGAATTGTCTCTGGTGATGTCCCTGAAAACGTCAAGTCTAAAATTATTTTTGCATTAGACCTGGGCCTTTTGATTGCTGGTGCCAAATACAAAGGTGAGTTTGAGGAACGGCTTAAAGCTGTTATTAAAGAAGTAGTGGATTCTAATGGGGAGTTTATTCTTTTTATTGATGAAATCCATATGCTTATTGGGGCAGGTGCCTCTGGAGAGGGTGCCATGGATGCTGCTAATTTACTCAAACCAGCGCTTGCGCGTGGAGAACTACATGCTATCGGCGCTACTACCCTAAAGGAATATCAAAAGTATATAGAGAAAGATAAAGCGCTAGAAAGAAGATTCCAGGTGATTATGGTAGACGAACCAAGTCAGGAGCAGGCTGTTTCTATTATACGAGGCATAAAGCCAAAATATGAGTTGCATCATGGCATACACATTAAAGATAGTGCCGTTACAGCCACTGTACGGCTCTCTGATCGTTACCTACCAGGCTTTCTACCTGATAAGGCTATAGATGTCATGGATGAAGCTGCTGCTAAAAAGCGCATTGATTTGGATGCTATTCCTGTGGATTTAGATCAAATCCAGCGCAAAATTACCGAATTAGAAATTGAAAGAGAGGCGATTCGAAAAGAAAAAGATACCGCCAAGCTGGAAGCATTGTCTAAAACCATTGCAGCGCTAAATGAAAAAAGGAACCTCCTAAAAGCAAAATGGGAACACGACAAATCGATTATTCAGGGTATTGGCATACAGAAAAAACAGATTGAACAGCTACGTTTAGATGCTGAACAAGCTGAACGTCATTTTGACTATGGCAAGGTGGCTGAAATTCGATATGGCCGACTGATAGAAGCAGAAAAAAAACTCAAAGCCTTACAAGAACAGGTAGCAGCCCTACGTGATACCAATCCACTGTTTAACGAAGAGGTTACGCAAGAAGATATTGCTCAAATCATAGCACAGCGGACTGGCATTCCTGTTTCTAAAATGCTACAAGATGAGCGCGAAAAACTATTACACTTAGAGGCTGTACTGGCTGAGCGTGTTGCAGGCCAAGCAGAAGCTATTCAAGTTATTGCCGACTCAGTACGCAGAAGCCGTGCTGAATTACAAGATCCCCGTAAGCCTATTGGCTCTTTTATCTTTTTAGGGACTACTGGAGTAGGTAAAACTGAATTAGCCAAAGCACTTGCACAATTTTTATTCAACGATGAACAAGCTATGATTCGCATAGATATGTCTGAATATCAAGAAAAACATTCAGTTAGTCGGTTGATTGGTGCGCCACCTGGCTACATAGGATATGACGAAGGTGGCCAGCTTACAGAAGCGGTACGTACCAAACCCTATTCCGTAATTCTATTAGATGAAATAGAAAAAGCCCATCCAGATGTTTTTAATATTTTGCTCCAAGTATTGGATGATGGTAGGCTAACAGACAACAAAGGTAGAACAGCAAATTTTAAAAATACCATTATTATTATGACGAGTAATATGGGTGCACACCTTATTCAAAGTCGATTTGCTGGTATTGAAGATATCCCTGCCCAAGAGGTACTAGCAGAGACAAAAGAAGCAATCATACAATTGCTCCAAAACCAGATGCGGCCAGAGTTTTTAAATCGAGTAGATGAAATCATTATGTTTAATCCACTTTCCAAAAAAGTTATTAAAGATATTGTAGATATTCAGATAACAAAACTTCAGGCAGATCTAGCAAAGAATGGTATCATGATCCGGATGGATGAGGGACTTATGGACTACCTATCACAAGAAGGCTATAGCTTGCAATTTGGTGCAAGGCCCCTTAAGCGTTTGATACAACGTGTCATACTCAATGCATTGTCTAAAGAATTGCTAGCTGGACACGTTACCAAAGCGCAACCCATTGACATTGGTTACGATCAAGGACGAGTAGTTTTCTCAAATGGCCAGTAAGTGATTAGGAGCAATCATACATTATGAATAGACCCACTTTAGACCAACCACCTACTTTTGCGGTGTTGCTATTGCATGGTTTATACGCCCAGGCAGATGAGCTAAAAGCCATTGCAGCAGCATTGCATAAGAGGTTTGGAAAAGTAGTGCTAATCATTCAGCCAACATGTAGGGTCCGGTTCAAGTCTGTTATACGGCCTATCGCGCAACAAGCAGCAGACCTGCTTAGACATATAGCGCTTAATCTCATGCACTACAACCAAGATTTACAATCTTTTCCACTCATTATCATCGGTTATAGTCAAGGAGGGGTACTGGCCTGTACCTTAGGACAATCCTATAAAAATCAGCTTAACATAGTTGGCATCATTACCCTTAATGCCCCCCTCATGGGCACACCGTTGCTGGAACGCAGCTGTAGTGATGTGCAAGCATTTATAGCCCATGCAAAAACGGGATTACAGCTTATTGACTATCCACTTTTTAGGATGAAGTGGAGTATGACCCTACAAGCATGGATGCGCCTCCTTACACGGCCAGGCTGGATGCCTCTACATGGCTTAAAAGATATATTCCCTAATAGTCCATGTATAAAAGAGATATGTAGCTTCCTAGAGGTGAACAGAGAGATCCCTTGTTTGCTCATTGCTACGCATCAGAATGATTTTTCTGCTCTATTCCATATTAAAACAGTTGGCCAACATAAGAAGATAGAAGCATTAAATGATGCTTATGCCCTATTGATTACTGGTCAAAAAGGTGGAAGACACGATACCTTGATTCCTCTAGCCAGTCAATTAGCCAGCGAAGACTGCCTAAATACACTGATGCTTACAGATATAAAAAATTCAAGCCATGACTATGCACCTATCACGTGGCCCCATCGCCCGCAAGTAAAAGGCCGTATGTATAAGGGAATACTCCATGCAAGCAATTTAATAGCTATAGACCCTAATTTATTTGTAGACCAGTGTGAAACAGTGCTTTACGCCGATTTAGTCTTATCTGATATCATTCAATTTATTGAACAATCAGTACAAAGCGCTGGCGCCAGCCTATTATACTAAAACCCTATATACCCTTGATCAGACGAGTAAAAGAGATACAAGCTACATTTGAGCAACATACACAACCCCCACCTACTATACCTCAACACTACCATTAGGTATCAAGTTTCAATAAAAGTTTAATAAAAATTTGGAAAATACATATAAATATATTACTATCACTTGGTTGCAAGTTAACCTAATAAATAGAAGCCTGTATTTTAATTTTTTTCTAATTAATCCCATGTTAAAATTTAGCCCCCAAAAACACATTTTTTTTATGGTCGTCTGTGCGCTTTATAGTTGTCAGCAATATTATCGGATGCGAATGGGTAATAAGGAAACATGCCAAGCCCATACAAGCTCCTCAAACGCTGGGTATGATCGGCTAAAATCTTTTCCTTCTACAGAAAGTGGGCCCATCGAAGCTAACTTAAAAGAAGACACTAAACATAAACAGTTCGAATGTTCTCCCCCCAAATTTTATATCATATTAGTGCCTAGTCCAGAGGCAAGTGTCTCTACAACTGAAAAGACGAAGCAAGAACTGGAAAAAAAATTTGGAAAAGATGCCAGGGTCTTTCAAATAAAATCTCTAGAGGATACTAAAACAACAGATCTGAGCGGAGAATGGCAAGTAGAAAAAATACATCAAGAAATATTACTTTTATTAGATCATAGCTTTAAGTTGCAGGATTTAACAAAAGCTGAAGCCGACAAATATCTTAAAGTACCAATTCATATATTTGGCTGGGATCGGGTTAGCTTAATGGATCATATTAAAGGACCAAACCTTATAGCAGCAACATTCAATTGTGTATTTAATATCAAAACACTATCTGTGGCAAGTGTAGTGGACAATCCAGATACAGCTCAAGATAACTATATAGGGTATTTTAGTGGTGATGAAGACAAAATTATATCGGATTATATAGCCTTTTTAAGGAAACAACAAGATTAAATATTCTATCTTATGAAATTACCTGTAGAGGCAATAGTGTAAACTTAAGAAGTCAACTGATTAATGGTATCTGTTCAACACTATGGTCATAGTGATAAAATGCCCCTGTAAAAAGTTTCGAAATAGAAGCCACCCCTTGCAGATGATTGGGAAAAACAGCTTCCTTTGAAGCCCGCGCAGCGGGCGACTTCTGTTTTTCCATCTGTAAGGGGTGGCTTCCGGAACTTTTTGCCGAGGGCTTGATTTTTTGTCCACTTTTTTATCAAGAAAAAAGTGGAATACAATTCATTATTAACCAGTGACGTGAATAGATACGATTAATGAACTCGTCTATAAGCATAATGTTGTTTTAATCCAATGTTAAAATTTAGCCTTAAAAAATACTTTTTTTTCATGGTAGCTTGCGCACTCTATAGTTGTCAGCAATCTTATCGGACAGAAATGGGTTCTCGTTTCGCTAAGCAAGCATGTCCAGACATAAATTTTTTGGAAACTGAGGTAGGGCATGATCTACCTAAATGTGTTATTGTAGCATTACATGGCCTTAATATGGATGCTTCTGAAATGGATGAGATCACGAAAGCAGCCAAGGAAGAGTTGGGTGAAAATATTGAGATCATGCAACCAAAATGTAGAGAGGGGTGGGTATCAGTACGTCTATCTATAGATAAGCAAGCAAAAAAAGTGGTTGAAGAAATAAAAGAAGCATTACGCGATAGATATCCCCAATATTCAGAAGAAGAACATAGCGCTATACCAATCAATTTATTTGGCTATAGCCAGGGTGGATTAGTCGCTTGTATTTTAGCAGCTAAATATAGGGATATCCTCAATATTAGCACGATCATTTGTGCGCTTACCCCGCTAAATGGAACACAAATATTTGAAAATAATAAATCTAATTTAGATAAGTTTAACAAAAAAGCAGCACCAGGATTACAAGCCATAGGTCATCCTAAGACTTCACTGATCCAACCAAAAATCCTAGGAACAATACTAAACACTCCTGTTATTAAGACAGCTTCCCATGCTGTTTTTCAAGGCATAAGGGACATGTGTAAAGGTTCCAAGTGCATAGCAGATGTAACAACATTTATACGTAACGACAAGCACGATACCCCTATCCCTATACTACTCATAGGTAGCTCCATACCTAATTTAGCTGAATATTTTGCTTATGATGAGCAGAAAGATCAGGCCAAAGTTGATGCACTCACTACAGCCTTATCAGAATTAATTACTGGGCGAACGTATGGAGAACATGATTTTTTGATTGATACAGGCAGTCAGTTATGTAGAGGCACTAGCTTTGAAAACCTTGCTACTTCTAAAGATGACGCTGTTTACCATAGTAATGTAGAAATACATATTGCTGAGGGGCTATTCCATTGTTGCAATTTCACCGCAATACTGTCTGATTTTGAAGTGCACTATAATTGCAAATCAGTATTTGACTCTAAGGAAACTATAGCAGTTATGATGCAGTTTTTAAAGCAGCACAATGGCTAAAATATGTATCTATTCACCACTGTGGCAGAAAATACGTTTTTTCTAGCTTTTCACGAGTATCCATTCATCACTGTGATTACGTTTTTCTGAAAAAGCAAATAGCTGACCAAGTACCCGTCCCGCGTCTCCTTCGATAAAGTAACGATTCAGCGGTGTGGTTTTTTAGGGTTGCAAAATCTCAAATAACTTTTTAAGTTTAGTTTTCTTTAGTTTCATTCCACATCAAAGAGATGGATTCTTTATCCTCGATAGTTATTTCCTTACAATCAGAAATTAGCCTTCTCAAATCGAGTATTAGCGTGCTAGAGGCAGATAATGCCGCATTGCGTGGAGAGATTGCAGTATTAACCGCTAACAATAGTTCTTTAAAAGAAGTTATTACCTCTCTATCGGCCGCCAATAAATCTTTAAGTGAAGAAAATTGCAAATTAAAAGACAAGTTAGGTCTCACCTCTAAAACTTCCTCGATTCCTAGTTCCAAGGAATTATATAAGATCAAGCGTAATAAAGTAAAAAGCACACGTAACAGAGGCGGTCAACCTGGCCATCCAGGTACTACCCGTACCAAGCTGTTAGCAGATGAAGTTATTGAGTTATCTATTTCAGATTCATGTTCCTGTGGTGGTCATGTATCGATGGCTGCCAAGCCTTATATTCATCAAAAAATAGATATTCCGGAGATCAAGCCACATGTAATCAATTATCATGTGCACCATGGACGTTGCAGACAATGTGGCAAACGCCATACTGCTTCTCTTCCTCAAGGTGTTACCTCAGATACCTTTGGTCCTAGAATTAAATCAGTGATTAGTTCCCTAACAGGCTTTTATAAAAACTCGAAGCAGGAAGTTCGCCATATATTAAAAGATATTTTTAACCTTGATATCAGTCTTGGTAGCATCTCTAATAGCGAAGGAAGGGTAGCCTCTAAGTGTCAATCAGCCTACCAATCAATAGAAGCAGCCATTAGAGCAAGTCAGGTACTACATATAGACGAAACTGGTCATTTTAATAGTGGTAAACTAGGTTGGTGCTGGATTTTTACTAATCCTATGGTTACCCTCCTTAAACTAACAAAATCCAGAAGTAAGAAAATTTTAGAAAGTAGTGGATTAAAACCTAAGAAACAGATTATTGTTAGTGATAGATATGCGGCCTACAATTACTTTCCACCTACCCATCGGCAACTCTGTTGGTCACACTTAGCCAGAGATTTTGAAAGATTTGCTCATAGTTGCCATAGTGGCGTTAAAGTATTGGGTTTTTATTTAAAAAAGATGGCTAGTGAACTATTTTCCTTACATCGAGCCTTTGCCAAAGATACTATAGAGCTGTTTACCTTTTTAAGACGCATTAGAAAATTGCGTAAACGGATCTGGTATGGCCTAAAAGCTATTGCTAGCACACCAGGGGCGGTCCAGGCTAATCGAGTAGCCAGAAATATCATGAGAGCAGAGCCTATGCTGTGGAAATTTTGCAAAGATCCACTAAACATTCCCCTGACTAATAACTTGGCCGAAAGACAAATCAGGCATTACGTCCTATATCGTAAAAACTGCTACTTTACGCAATCCGAACGGGGCAATAGATTCGTAGAGCGAATCATCTCTTTGTACCTAACCTGGAGACAACAAAACCTAAATCCTTTCAAACAACTCCAAAATATTATTGCCTAAAAACCACACCCCTGAAAGGATACTCGATAAAAAAATGGCGCTCTAGTAAAAGACTAACCCCTGAGCGGTATATTTTTCAGCGGATTAGAAAATCGTCTGTTTGAAGCCCGCTTGCGGGCTGAGTTCACGATTTTCCCGCTTCTAAGAAACTTCAAGTACATGTTTCCGTTTGGTCTACCATTACATAGCCCAATTCTTTTGCTTTTGTGATTAAATATTTTAGGGTCCTTTCTTTGTATTTTTTTTCATAATGTTCTATTCCTTTATCGACATAGCCTTTCCCAAATTTTAGCATGTTATAAAAAGTACTCGCTATTTTTCTTGCCGTAGCAGTAATCGCTTTAGGGGCCCCTAATCGGGTTTTCATTCTTCTACCATATGCCCCAAGGGCACTTTTACTATTTAATGCTGCTTGTGCTGCCATTCTAAAGGCATTTGCAGCACGATTAATTACTTTACGTGTTCTTGTACTTATTACTTTTTCTCCTGTTATTCTATTGGAAGGACTTAAACCTAGCCATGAAGAAAAATGTTTGTCTGTTGGCCATTTATGCGGGTTCATACCAACTTCTGAAACAATAGTTTGTACTGTTAAAGTGCTAAGGCCAGGAATTGTCGTAAAATCAACGCCTGTTACGCGATATAATTCTTCATGCAGACCAAACTGCGGCTTGTTTTTTGTAGAAGTAGCTTTGCTTTTAATACAAGGTGGGCCTGAATCAGATTTTGTCTCAAATTGTTTATAATAATCTGCAATAGCTTTATCACATTCTGCTATTGCTTCCTGATATATAAGGTATAGCCTATGCTCCTGCCTTAGAGAAAATAGATGCTCTGCTCTATAGTCTCCTGTCAGGGCTTTTGCAATCGTAGCCTCATCGCTTTTAATTCTACAGTCTTTTAATGAAGCCAATTTAGCAGCGTTGCGCTCGCCTGACAGTATCGATTCGATAATCCGAATACCTGTCACACCCGTAATATCTCTTATTACTTTGTGTAATTGAAGATTCATTTGAGACAGTGCTTTTTGCATACGATTAATATGAATAGCTGCTGTTTTGACCAGACTTTCTCTTTGTCTAATGTAGCTACGTAAGACACAGATCTCATCATCTGGCCTAAAAGAGCCTTGGAGTAGACCATAGCTATGTAATTGTTGTAACCACTGACAATCTTGTACATCTGACTTCCTACCAGGAACATTTTTTACATGTTTTGCATTCACTAATAGAACACTAAAACCATAAGAATCCAATATTTGGAATAACGGAATCCAGTAAACTCCGGTTGATTCCATAGCTACTGTGGTCACTTCACAGGCTTGCAACCATTTTGCTAAATTATGGAGATCTTCTGTAAAGCACTTAAATTTTTGGACTCTTTGTTCACACCTGCCTTCAGGTACACATACATAATGTATTTCCGAACCTATATCAATACCTGCTGCGTTAGGATGAATAATGTGCAATGATTCTCTTTTTTTTCCTTTTTGCATGACAGTATGCTATTTATATAATTTGAGGCCGTTGCAATAGACCTTTACGATTTGCCATAAAAAGTATCTTTTTATTTTTTAGAAGAAGGTAAAAAAAGGTTAAATTCTATTGATTTTTTTAGGTATTGATGCTTAAAACTTTTAATAATATTGTGTATGTCGCTCAAGCAAACTAAGCAATTAAGTTTTTCAGATATTTCCGCCAATAAGCGTAAGTGCAAACACACTTTCTTTGATCAAATCAACAAGCTAGTTAATTGGTCAGTAGTAGAAAAAGCACTCCGATTACATTATCCTAAAGGTTTACGTTTATCAGGCAAACCGGCCTATAGTCCTCTGCTTCTATTCAAAATGCTATTGCTACAGACGTGGTATGGCTTGAGCGACTATGCAGTCGAAGAAGAAGTGAATGATCGTATCACTTTTAGCAGATTTTGTGGTATTTCGATGGATAGTTCTGTTCCAGATCATAGTGTACTAAGTAGATTTAGAACTACCCTTACAGAGAAGAATGCTTTAGAAAAGTTATTGCATATCATTAATAATCAGCTATCTGATCATGGTGTATTGGTTCAAAACGGTTCAGCAGCTGTAGATGCTTCTATTACCCCTACCCCTAGACGCCCTAAAGGTAAAAAAAGCTACGATCTGCATGAAGATGGAACCATAACCACAGCTGAAAGTTATCAAAAAGGAGTAGATCCAGAAGCAAGTTGGATAAAAAAAGGCCATCATCTCTACTATGGCTATAAGCGGCATGTTCTTGTGGAAAGCAAAGAGGGGTTGGTGCTAGCCGTAGGTACCACAAAAGCATCTAGTCATGATAGTGGGCATTTACAGGTATTATTGGATAAAGTAAGGCTAAAATCAGGCAGCAGACTCTATGCAGATAAAGGCTATAGCGGGTCGCCCAACGAAAATTTACTAAAGAAAAAGAAGTTAAAATCAGCTATTCAGAAAAAAGGGGCTAGAAACAATCCTTTATCACCCACTGCTAAACGGTTTAATAAATTAGTATCTAAAACGCGCTATAAAGTAGAACGGGTATTTGGAAGTATTAAAAGTTGGTTCCGTAGCTCAGGAGCCAGATATATAGGCCTTGCTAAAACCCATACGCAACATGTTATGGAGGCAATAGCCTATAACTTATATAGGTCCCCAAACATCATATTAAGAGGTATCTAGGGGAATGGTGTGTCCAAAATAGATTGAAAATGACTAAAAAATCAGTAAATAAATAGTTTTATACCACTATAACATCAAATATGGCAAGGAAATAACCCTGGAAGATTAATCAAAATTATACCTTCAACCTATCACAACGGCCTCATAATTTTATTATAACAAACAGAAGTGCTTCAGCTTGGAACAGCTAAATAAATACATTCTTCTAATCGGGGTTATAGTACCACCATTGGTTCAACCGCTCCTATCCAAAACCATGCTGAAAAACGGGCACTTTAAGCACCAGGGAAACAATCGATCATAACTGCAAAAGCACTCCTGAATGAAAAATATAGTACAAAACTTTTAGAAATATCATAACGCCATAAATAAGTTTCTTGCTTAGGTATAACCCACAGCCGTGGGTGGGGGCTGAAAAACATATCGATTCATCTATTTACTATCGGGCCAGACTTTTTATCGAAGGAGATAAGGGGACCCAACCACAGGCGTGAATAGATACAATCTACTTAAGCGGGTTTACAGAGGAGATGCTGATCCTATTTAAGAAACCGAGCAAAAGCATGATGCCCTGCATAGGACACTTGATCTTGTAAATCTGATTCAATACGCAATAAACGATTGTACTTAGCCACTCGATCTGTACGGCAAATGGCACCTGTTTTAATCTGTCCGACACCTGTTCCAACAGCTAAATCAGCAATCGTAGTATCCTCTGTTTCTCCAGATCGATGGGATATAATGGCAGCATAATCAGATTTTTTTGCTAGCGAAATGGTTGCCAATGTTTCTGTTAAGCTGCCTATTTGATTGTATTTAACCAGCACCGCATTGGCCATATTTTCCGCTATGCCCTTCTTTAATAGGCTTGAATGGGTAACAAACAGATCGTCTCCGACCAACTGCACCCGGTCACCCAACGCTTGGGTAAGCTGCTGCCAACCTATATGATCTGTTTCAGCCATACCATCTTCTATACTTATAATAGGATACTGGCGCACCAAGTCTACCAAATAGGCTACCCATTCTGGTCTAGTAAACATTTTGTTTTCTACATCATAAACGCCATTTGGCCTATAAAATTCCGTGCTAGCCACATCTAAACCTAAATAAATATCTCGACCAGGCTTATATCCAGCTTGAATAATCGCTTCTAAAATAGCTTCAATAGCCTCTTTCGTTCCATCTAAATTGGGTGCAAATCCCCCTTCATCACCCACATTGGTACTAAGACCTTTTTGCTTTAAATAAGCCTTTAAGACATGAAAAATTTCTACACCGGCACGCAATGCTTCACTAAAAGAAGGATAGCCTAAGGGTACAATCATAAACTCTTGTATAGCAAGCTGGTTATCTGCATGTAGGCCGCCATTTATGATATTCATCATGGGAACTGGCATGCTATATGAAGCACCCATCAAATGGGCAAAGTATTGATACAATGGTTGCCGGTAGTGTAACGCAGCTGCCTTAGCAATTGCTAAAGAAACAGCTAAAATAGCATTGGCACCTAAATTCCGCTTATTGGGCGAGCCATCAAGCGCTACCATTAAGTGGTCCAAACCAGCTTGATCATCAACATCTTTACCAACTAAATTTTGGTCAATGATGGAGCAGACATGTTCCACTGCTTTTAAAACGCCCTTGCCATGATAACGGTTGGGGTTGGCATCTCTTAGCTCTACTGCTTCAAAGGAACCAGTGGAAGCGCCAGCAGGCACACTGGCGTATCCGCTCTCCCCTGATGCCAAACTTACTTCAGCAGCGATGGTTGGATGGCCACGCGAGTCTAAGATTTCATAGGCAGTAACGGAACGAATTTTTGACATCTCTATTATTTTTATTTTAACAACGAACTATATACAACAACGGTCTATCTAAAAGTAAGCAAATTGCTTCCGGTCATTTCTTTAGATGGCTGTAAGCCTAGTAGAGCCAATAATGTGGGCGCTACATCTGCTAATGTACCAACAGCTGCTAGGCTAGCTGAACGGCCTATATATAGCAATGGAACAGGTGCTGTGGTATGTGCAGTATGAGGTTGTTTCATTTTCGAATCATACATGCATTCTGCATTACCATGATCAGCTGTAATAATGGCTTGGCCACCTTGCTGCTGCAAGGCAGCGATAATTTTACCCATACAGCCATCTACAATTGTAATACCTGCTTCTGTAGCCAATTGATTACCTGTATGGCCAAGCATATCAGGATTGGCAAAATTGCAAATAATGACATCATGAGCTTGCTGTTCAATGGCTTTTATCAGATGATCGGTAATCTCTAGCGCACCCATCTCAGGCACTAGATCATAGGTTGCTACCTTTTTAGAAGGAACCAATAAACGGGTTTCACCAGGAAAGGGTTGCTCAATGCCTCCATTAAAAAAGAAAGTAACATGGGCATATTTTTCTGTTTCTGCAATACGCAACTGTGTTAAACCTGCTTGTGAGAGGCAAGCGCCTAAGCTGTTTTGTATAGATAGAGGAGGAAAAGCTATATGACTAGGGATATCATCTGCGTAGGCTGTTAACGAAACGAAATCGCCCAAACGGGGGTATGCTCCACGATTGAAACTTGAAAAATCAGGATCCGTTAAAGAACGACTGAGTTGCCTTACACGATCTGAACGAAAGTTCATAAAAAAAACAATATCTCCTGATTCAATCGTTATCGGTGGCTTACCTGGTTTATGCAAACAGGTGGGTTGTACAAACTCATCGGTTTCACCCCGACCATAAGCTGCTTGCAATCCACTTAAAGCTGTTGCAGCATGATAGGTTGCCTGGCCAGCGACTATACAATCATAAGCTGCTCGTGTACGCTCCCAACGATGGTCTCTATCCATAGCATAATAGCGCCCAGTCAGTGAAGCAATGTGACCCAATCCTATTTGTTGGCATTGCTTTTGAAGCAGCTCGATCGATGCGGCTGCACTAGTAGGTGGTGTATCCCGCCCATCTAAAATAGCGTGAATATAACAGTTTTGTATAGCCTTTTGCCCACACAATGCTAATAAAGCATGGATATGCTTTTCATCGCTGTGCACACCACCGGGAGATAACAGTCCTATGATATGGACCGATGCGTTCGTATGCTTTGCCTTACTTAAAGCGGATAAAAATATTTTATTGGTAAAAAAATCCCCCCTTGCAATTGCTTTATCCAATCGTGTTAGATCCTGATGCAACACACGACCTGTTCCAATTGTTAAGTGACCCACCTCTGAGTTACCCATTTGACCCTCTGGTAAGCCTACTGCACCACCAGATGCATCCAATAAGGTATGGGGAAAGGTCTGCATGAAATGGTTCCAGTAAGGAGTTTGTGCAGCTGAAATGGCATTGTAGCGGGTTTCTAAGGAATGACCCCAGCCATCCAGAATCAATAAAACAACAGGTTTAGGCCGTTTGAATGCGCGCATAGAGGAAGAAAAGTAGCATATAAATTCCTTAAACTAAATTTTTAAGTTGACGAACCTCTTTGTCCTTTAAAAAGATCCATTTCCCACGAGGAACATGCTGCTTAGTAAGATGGGCATAGCCCACCCTATCTAATCTATCAACCAGATAGCCTAAATGGCTAAAAATCCTTCTAACGATGCGGTTCTTACCCATATGGATCACCATGCCTATTTGGGTTGGATCTTCTTCTACTATAGCAATTTGGTCCACCTTAGCTAGGCCGTCCTCTAGTAGGAGACCTTGCTGAATAGCCTGTAAATGCTCTGTTTGTATCGCCTTGTTCAAGACAACATGATAGAGCTTGGGGACCTTACTGGCAGGATGCGAGAGCTTACGAGCCAAATCTCCATCGTTGGTGAGCAGTAAGAGACCTGTGGTATCATAATCCAGCCGGCCAACGGGATAAATACGCTCAGCACAATATTGTTTGCCAACAAGATCCAAAACTGTTTTGCGCCCTTGAGGATCTTGTAGTGTCGTAACATACCCTCTTGGCTTGTTTAGAAGCAGATACCGTAGCTTTTCTATATGCAAAACAACACCTTTATAGGTCACTACTGCATCTATCGGTATTTTTGTACCCACGCTTCGTACAACTGCACCATTTACTGTGATACAACCTGATTGAATAAGCTGGTCTGCTTCCCTTCTGGCACAAACACCAGCATTACTTATAAATTTGTTTAACCGTATTAGAGATGCAGTACAAGCTTGAGTAGCATAATCTTCCATAGCATAAACAGATTTCAAAAGAAAGCTATGTATAAAACCTAACCATTACACTTATTTTTTTGGACTTAACTTTGCATCCACTGCATACATCGTATGCGGTACTACTTTCAAACGCTCTTTATCTATCATCTTACCCGTTACCACACAAACACCATAGGTGCCATTTTTAATGCGTTGAATAGCAAGTTCAATTTGCTTGATGAATTTTTGCTGACGCTCAGCTAATTGACCCACATTTTCCGTTTCTATTACTTCTGCATTTTCCTCAAATGGTTTACCAGCAGATTCAAGCCCTGCCTCTTGACGACTCAAAACCTTTTCCAGTACTTGAAGCTCATGGTTAGCCTTTTCCAGTTTTTCTAAAAGAATCTTTTCAAAAAATTTTAGATCCTCAGATGAGTATGCTTCCTCTGCCATAACTTTTTGATCTTGATTGTAAGCAATCTAAAGCAATGGTTCAAAAACTACCATTACATTATGCCCCCACTAATTTAAAATATTTACTTATGTGCTAACTAACAAATAGAAGTGCATCTATAGGCTGCTCCAAAGCAATTAACATTCTACCACAATGTTCGCAAAGTACTATTTTATTGCGCTCATATACACCTATTTTTTGCTGAGGAGGAATCACTATACAACACCCCCCACAAGCCCCTTTCTTAATAGGAACCACAGCTAAATTATTAGGCACATTTTTTCTAATTCTTTCATAAGCAAGATATAAAGGCTCACCTAACATTGCTATGATCTCTTGTCTTTTTTTATGCAAGGCAGACTCTTCTGCTTCACTTGCTTGTAAAATTACTTGCAGCTCTTCATTTTTTAAAACCAAATCCGCTTCTTTGGATTCTAAAAGTTTATGTAGCCCTTCTAAATTAGACTGTTCCTGCTCTATATTACCATAAGCAGTATGTAGCGCCTTTTCTGCAAGTTGGATGTCTAACTTATGCAATTCCAGTTCTTTAGTAATCGCATCATACTCCCTATTGTTACGAACTTCCATTTGTTGTGCTTCGTACTGTTGGAGTTTTTTTTCAGCTTGTTTGATAAATGCCTTCTTGCTAACCACCTCTTCTCGCAAGTTAGTCAATACCATTTCACGCTCTTGTATGGTTTCAGATAGGTTTTTTATATGGATTTCTAACGCATATACCTCCTCTGGGAGCGTTCCTCTAAGCTTTACAATATCATTAAGATGGGTATCAGTTTCCTGAAGTTCAGATAGTTTTGTCAATTTAATTGCAATATTTTTGTCCATTAGTTAGTCGTTGATGTGATGAATAGGATTGGTAATAGTTTTACAGCGTAGTACTACAATATTATTAAATTCTTTTGATAATAATGCAAGGATTAGTTTTTTCAGACCTAATCGACTAGCATGATAGCCTATATCAATCAATAATGTTTTACCATTAGCCTCTAAAAACTGTTCATATTGTAATCCTGTTGTAATAAATGCATCTATTTTTTTGCTCAATACTTCTTTGAGCAATCCTCCCCCACTTCCAGCATAAACAGCTACGTTTTTGATGGGCCGGTCAAAATAATTTGTATGTTGAAGATGGGATAAATTCAATTTTGTTTTGATATACTTTAGAAAATATTTTTCTGGTAGCTCTATAGGTAAAGTACCTACTACACCACTACCCATATTGTCTTCAATTGCTTCTACTTGCTCTAAGTAATAGGTAACCTTTTCATAAGGATGCACCTGTAGTAAGGTTTGAATGATTTGTTCCTTATAAGGGGTAGGCAATATAAAACTAAGCTGGCTTTCTTGTGAAAACTCTAAATCTGAACCAGCGGTAAAATCTGATAAATGTGCTGAATAGGCTGCATGGTGCACAGGAGCAGCCACACTTGTTAAATTTTGTGTAGCCAATACAGCTCCTACCTGACACAAAGATTGAACCAAATGGTTTGCTGCATGAAGTGGAACAAAAGTAGTTAGCCTATACAGTACTGCTTTGTGAGGAATAATGGGACGCATCTCTTGTAACTCAATCAAATTAGTGATTCTATGGCTCACCCCCCGCCCCAGGTGATCTAAGTTGGTATTAAAAACATAGATGGTAAGTTGATGTTTTATCGCTTTGATCACACATTTCCCAGCATAATTTTCTGGAATAACTTGGGCCAATGGATCAATAAAAATAGGCTGATTTACAACTATAAAATTACATCCTTTTTCAACAGCCTCATCCAATACTGCTTCTGTTATATCCAAAGCAATCAGTATGCCAGTCACTATATGGGTTACGTCACCCACTACAATATGGGGTGTTGTTACATGGTGCTGGCTTTGTAAGGGCACTTTTTGCTCCAAGTAGTTTACAACATCAGATATAGTAACAGAAGTATCGTTATATTTTGGCGCTTCTTTTACGGTCATCGTGGTGTTCAATAGACAATATATAACACAAGGTTAATCAATTGGATTGGCATTATATTATAGTTAAGATAAGAAATATATCGTTATTTGTGTAATACAATCAATTATTTTTTATTAAAAGCTAGGGGCTATGTTTTCGCTATGTTTACAAGGATTAAGTTGGGTATATGGCAGGTTGGTTTCATTACGCAATTATCTTTACAAGAAGCAAATTAAAAAAAGTTTTTTTCCAAAAAAACCAAAAGTGATTGGTATAGGCAATCTTTCATTGGGTGGTACTGGCAAAACACCTTTGGTGGTCTATTTGGTTACATTACTTGCTAAGCGCCACGTTATAGCGGTGCTTAGTAGGGGATATAAGCGCAAATCGATAGGCTTTAAAATAATCAATGCGCTAGAATCTGTTTGCACAGCAGGTGATGAGCCTTACCTTTTGTATCAACGCTTTGGAAACAATCCTAATGTGTTGATTGCAGTGTGCGAAAATAGGGTGAAAGGGATAGCCCAAATTATGGAATATAGACCTGAAGTTGAGGTAGTACTTTTAGATGATGCTTTTCAACACCTTAGTCTTACGCCTCATTTAAATATTGTATTGACCAGTTTTCATCAGCCTTTTTTTAAAGACCACCTCTTACCATTTGGGCGATTGCGTGAGCCACGTAAGGGGGTTTCACGTGCCGATATAGTGCTGGTAACCAAAAGTTCACCAAACTTAACCCAAGCAACAATGGATCCAATAAAAACAGCCATACAAACCTATCATACCAATTCAGTATCAATTTTTTTTACACATACCATTTACCATGATCCTATTGCAGTGGGAAGTTTCAAAGGGGCTAAACTACCTACTGTACTATTGCTGGTTACCGGTATTGCAGACCCCCTACCCTTACAGAACCACTTAGAAAACAATGGACATAAAGTTACACACTTGGATTTTCCAGATCATCACTGGTTCAGTGATGGTGACGTACATACTATTATCCATTTATTTCATAGACTGGGCCATCCAGATAAAGCGATTGTTACAACAGAAAAAGATTATGTAAGATTAATAAACCACCATTGGCGTAAGTTATTATGCGTATTGCCTATATTTTACATTCCTATAGAGATCGGCTTTGCGCAAGAAGCGAAAGAAGCTTTTGATAGAAAAATCATGGACGTTGTCCATGCTTAACTTGATTACCAAAATATACTGCCATAAAATTTATTATACTTTGCAATCGGAATGGGTTAGTTTGGTCAGCCGAACAACTACCATTAGACCTTCTATATCAATTTCAGTTCCTTCTAATTCAGCCACAAAGCGCAATTGGACTGCTTGTGTTTCCGTGCAAATATACGCTTTATAAGTAGCTAGAGCCTGAACCAGATATTTTATATCTTCCTGGATATCAATTAATATTTTGTCTTGAATGTCAAAATTCAGTGCTTTACGCAATTGCTGAATACGGTGCACAAATTCACGTGCTACCCCCTCTTCTTGCAACGCATCATCTAATGTTGTATCGAGTGCAATCGTTATTTCTCCCTCTGTGGCCACACACCATCCCGGTATATCTTCTGTAACAATTGATACATCTGCCAGTGTCAGGGGAATCGCCTCGCCTTGCAAGTGCAATAGATGGGTATTTCCCTGCTCTAAAGCATAAATTTCAGCAGGTGTTAAAGCTAAAATAGCTGCACCAAGCTCTTTCATCTTAGGGCCATACCGTTTACCTAAAAGGGGAAAGTTGGGTTTTGCTTTTTTAAGCTGATGGGCATCATCTAAATAATGGACTTGCTTGACATTAATTTCCGCTTTAATCAACTCTTCTAACCGAAACCACCCAGCTGAAACAAAGAGGCCTGCAATACGGATACTAGGCAAAGGTTGACGAACCTTAATTTTATGCTTCTTGCGCAAAGCATGCGCTAAAGAAACAATTTTTTGTACTTGACCCATATCTGTTTCTAGAGCTGAATCTATAGCTTCTGCTGCTACTACTGGAAAATCTGATAAATGTACAGATTGATGTTTTTCTTTTTCAGTAACATGGTTCAATGCTTGGTAGAGATAATCTGCATAAAAAGGCGCTATAGGTGCCATGAGTTTAGCAACTGTTATAAGACAATGATAAAGGGTCTGATAAGCAGCTTCTTTATCTTTATCCTGGCTATTTTTCCAAAACCTTTTTCTATTCAGCCGTACATACCAGTTGCTTAAATCATCTACTACAAAATCTTGAATCATTCTAGCCACTAGTGTAGGTTCATAGTGCTCATAGGCCTCTGTTACAGTTTTAATCAGGGTATGAGAACGGGAAATGATCCACCTATCACTTTTATCTAAATCACTACTGGCCATTACACTTTTCTGAAAGTAGAACTGATCTAGATTGGCATAAAGGGCAAAAAAGTTATAGGTGCTATTAAGCGTAATAAAAAACTTACGTGCTGCTTCCGCTACACCTGTTGTGTCAAACTTTAAATTATCCCACGGATTGGCATTACCAATCATATACCAACGTATGGCATCTGGCCCATATTGAGCCAATAGTGCCATGGGATCAATGGTATTACCAACGCTTTTAGACATTTTATTGCCATGTTTATCAAGTACTAGTCCATTAACTACTACACTTTTAAAGGCAGGCATTTCAAAAAGCAATGTAGAAATAGCGTGTAAGGTAAAAAACCACCCTCTGGTTTGGTCTACCCCTTCTGCAATAAAATCAGCAGGAAAACCTTTTTCAAATAGCTCTTGATTTTCAAATGGATAATGCCATTGTGCACAAGGCATTGCACCGGAATCGAACCAAACATCTATTACAGCGGTTTCTCGATACATAGGGAGGCCATTACTACTGACCAGTACAATATCATCTACATAAGGACGGTGTAAATCGATATCTGCCGGCAATTGCGCTTTCATATAGCCAGCCAAGACTGCTTGCTCTACTTCAAACATCAGTTCAGCTATAGAACTGATGCATTTTTCCTCTTTTTGATCAGCAGTACGCCAGATAGGGAGCGGAATACCCCAGTAGCGTTCACGGCTTAAGTTCCAGTCTACCAGATTTTCTAACCAATTACCAAATCGTCCTTTGCCCACAGCAGCAGGTTTCCATTGAATGGTATCGTTTAACTCAATCAATAATTCCTTATAAGCGGTTGTTTTAATAAACCAGGCATCTAGTGGATAGTAGAGAATAGGTTTATGGGTACGCCAGCAATGGGGATAACTGTGCTCATACTTTTCTACCTTAAAGACCTTATTTTCTTGCTTTAGTTTAGTAGCGATCAGTAAGTCTACAGCAGGTAAAGTGGCATCTGCTTCATAGGCAGCTTTAACATAACGCCCAGCAAAATCAGTAATTTCTGGTACAAAACGACCTTTCCTATCTACAATTGGAACCGATTCGCCTGCTGAATTGGTCACCATAATAGCAGCAATATTTTCTTTTTGAGCAAGGCGGTAGTCATCTGCACCAAAGGTAGGCGCAATGTGCACAATACCGGTACCTTCTGTAGTAGTCACAAAATCAGCTGCAACTACCTTAAAAGCATCTCCTTGAGGCTGGACATAGGGCAAAAGCTGTTCGTAACGCAAGCCTACTAAATCGGCCCCTGTATAACGCGCCACGATCTTCCAAGGTAATGTAGCACGATCAGCCTTATGACCAGGCTGATAGCCATCACAACTAGCTTGCTCACCTGTAAAAAAACGTTTTACAGCATCTTCCGCTAAGATCACATGAACAGGAAGGTAGGTATAGGGGTTGATGGTCGCGACCTTAACATAGTTAATCGCAGCCCCTACCGCTAAGGCACTATTTGCAGGGAGGGTCCATGGGGTGGTTGTCCATGCTAGAAAATATTCATTTTCCCTGTGCTTAAATTGTGCCACAATAGAAAGGTCTTTAACCAACTTATAACAGCCAGGCTGGTTTAATTCATGGGAACTCAACCCTGTGCCAGTACTCGGTGAGTAAGGTTGTATGGTATGGCCTTTATAGAGCAATTCTTTATTGTACAGTGCTTTTAGTAAGTACCAAACAGACTCAATATAATCACGTTCATAGGTGATATAAGGATTCAGGTTGTCTTTCCAATAGCCTAGCAGCTTGTTGAGCGTTTCCCATTCACTTTTATAGGCCATAACCGTTTCCCTGCATGCTTGATTGTAATCAATAATGCTAATTTTTTTACCGATATCTTCCTTGGTAATACCTAGTTTCTTTTCTACTTGGAGCTCTACCGGTAAACCATGGGTATCCCAACCACTTTTGCGAGACACATAATAGCCTTGCATGGTCTTATACCGCGTAAAAAGATCTTTTACTGTCATGGCCAAAATATGGTGTACTCCAGGTGCACCATTTGCTGAAGGGGGACCTTCAAAAAAAACAAAAGGCGTGCTGCCTTCACGCTGTTGCATAGAGCGCTCAAATGTTTTTTGTTCTTCCCAAAAAAGGTTGATTTCTTTTGCAATTTCTAACAAATTGAGCTGCGATTGGGTTTTGTACTTTTTCATCTATACCTACCTAAATAAGACCTATAATTTTAAAACACTACAAGTTGCAATTTAGTGAAAAAGTTATAGGGAATAGATGCACCTTTACCTATAAAAATGATACAAGACCATATATCCGTTAGGTTATGCTAAAAAAGCCTTAGATTTGCCTATGAAAATAGGAAGAATATTGGCAAATAGGCCTATCTTCATAACGAGCCCTTCCCTGGAACTGTAACAAACTGCTATTGTATGCTATTAGATTTTGAAAAACCGATTGTTAAACTTGAAGAAAAGCTTGCCAGAATGCAAGCAGCTGCTAAAGCGCAAAATGCACCAGCGCTTATGGCTTCGGTTGCTAAATTAGCTGATGATATACAGGCATTACAACAAAGAACTTTTCAAAATCTAACCAGGTGGCAGCGGGTTCAACTGGCGCGCCATCCAGATAGGCCCTATACACTCGATTACCTCCAACAGATTACAGAAAACTTTGTCGAATTACATGGAGACCGTCTTGCAGGAGATGATCAAGCAATGGTAGGTGGATTTGGTACAATAAATGGGCAAACGATGATGTTCATTGGCCACCAAAAAGGAAGAACGACCAAAGAACGTCAAATGCGGAACTTTGGCATGCCGAATCCAGAAGGCTACCGTAAAGCGCTTCGTTTGATGCGTTTGGCAGAAAAATTTAACAAACCCATTATTACCTTTATAGATACACCTGGTGCCTATCCAGGACTGGAAGCAGAAGAACGCGGTCAAGCAGAAGCCATTGCCAACAATATTCAAGCAATGTTTGGCTTACGTGTGCCTATTATAGCCATTGTGATTGGTGAGGGCGCATCAGGTGGGGCTTTAGGCATTGGAATAGGTGACTATGTACTCATGTTAGAACATACCTGGTATTCCGTTATTACGCCTGAGTCTTGTTCTGCTATCCTCTGGAAAAGTTGGGACTACAAGGAGCAGGCTGCAGAAATGCTGCAAGTAACTGCTAAGGATATGTCTAAATTTCGTTTAATAGATGGCCTTATCAAAGAGCCAATGGGGGGGGCACATAGAGACTTACCAACCGCCGCAGCACTTATTAAGGAAAGTATTCTCAATCATTTAGAAAAATTATCCAGTAAGCCTATTGACACCCTACTCCAAGAACGAACAGAGAAGTTTTGTGCAATGGGCAGCATCAGCTGATCTGTATGCAGCCAAATAGCGCAAAGCAAATATTTGATTTTTTTCCCGGTGTATGGAAAATAGCTAGGTGGGTAACCGCAGAGATTCCAGCACAAAATGCTATAGCGCATGGCTACGGACTTTTTACAGTATCCAAAGAAAACCCCTGTTTAATTTTATATTCAGAAAAAGTTACGCTACACACTTTACAATCACATACTACGCATATAGGTAAACAGCAATATCAATATATCTATGATATGGCTAACGCATCTTTATCTAAACACTTTTATGACGGAAGGCTATTGTATAGATTCAATCTACTAGATGGTCAAATCAATGGAGCACATCTATGTATTCAAGATCGATATGTGTCAAAGTACATTTTTGAAGCGGATAGATTTAGTGTGGTTTATATGGTGGATGGTCCATTAAAATCTTACAGTATAACAAGTGTATATACACCCATCCCTAATAATAATTGTATAAAAAAACTATTATTTTGATTGATGCTCAAAGTAAATATTCAACAATTGATGGCACTTTTCATGCCCATTCTGTAGTGCCAAATAAGCAGGCGTCTTATTAAACTTATTTTTCTTTGATAACGCACCTGCTCTTATGAGTTCTTGCACCACTTTAATATGACCATTCTGAGCAGCAAGATGTAACGGTGTATTTTTATAGGAGTCTAGTGCATTAATACCTGCTTTTGCACCTTTTGCACCTAGAATAGCCCTTACACAGACTTCACAACCATGTTGTGCAGCAAGATGTAAGAGGGATTCTCCTTGCTTATTTTTAATATTTACTTTTGCACCAGAACGTGTCAGGAATACCACACAATCAGTATGCCCATTTTTGACTGCAGCATATAAAGGGGTTTCATTAAATTTATTGGCCATATCTAATTTAGGCTTGTTTTTCATAACCTTGTTGAGAAGTGGTTGCCCCTCTAGCTTGCTTTTGAGCTTTTTGGTTATAGAGTGCTGATTTTGATCGGCTTCAATCAATGCCTCTACACAATCCAAATGGCCATTAGCAGCAGCTAGGTAGAGTGGGGTTTCCTTAGCCTTATTGTAGACCCTAACCTTTCCACCTGCTTGTATCAATGCTTTTAAACAAGCTATGTAGCCTCTTTGTGCCACTATATGCAAAGCGGTAGCATCTGTTTTTTTTGCAGCATTCACTTTAGATTTTGCTTCGATAAGTGCTTGCAAAGCAATCAAGTCCCCTGCTTTTGCAGCTAGATGTAGTGGTATTACCCCCCATTCATTGGCCATGTTTACGCATGATGCATCAGCTTTTATAAGCTCCAAGCTAGCATCTATATTTTGAAAGGCAGTAGATAAATGAAGGGGGGTATTTTTAAAACTGTCGACAATAGAAGGCTCGGCACCAGCTTCTAACAACGCTTGTAAGCACCTTATATTGCTGCTTTTGGTAGCCATATGCAATGGTGTAAATCCTATATGAGTGGCAGCACGTGGGTTGGCACCAGCTTGTAGCAACCTATCTAGGCAACGATCGTGTCCATAGAAAGCGCTTAGATGCAGAGGGGTTTTGTTATGGAAATCTGTAACATTGATAGTCGCCCCTGCCTCAATAAGTTGCTCTATACAAGCAAGATGGCCTGATCGAGCTGCCCAATGCAAAGGGGTTCGCTGCTTTTCACCTACTAACTGTACATATGCTTCATTTACGGCTATTAATGCTTTCAAGCAATCGCTTTTACCATCCCGAGCTGCTATATGCAGAGGGGTATTTTTTTCCTTATTACACGCAGATGGATCGCTACCTGCCTTTAATAATAGATTTACGCAATCTAAATGGCCACCTAAAACAGCAGCATGTAAAGGCGTATTGAGCCCTTCTACTGCATGAATATCTGCTTTAGAATGTAACAGTTCTTTGCACGCAGCTATTTTACCATATTGAGCCGCTAGGTAAAGAGGTGAAATACCATTTGGTGTAATGGCATTTACAGGAGCATGGTGATGGATTAATAGCCGTATAGAAGCAACATCACCACTTTGCGCAGCAGCATGTAAAGGGGTGATATGCTGTTTGGTAAACAGCTGCACCTTTGCACCGGCATTTACTAAAGCTTGAACAGATGCAAATGAACCTGACAAAGCAGCATAATGTAAGGGTGTAAAACCATCTTGATCAAATCCATTTACATGTACATGCGCACCCTTTTGAATTAAGTATTGCACGCATGAGGCTTGGCCAGCTCCTGCAGCAACATGCAAGGGTGTCCTACCGTGGCCATCGGAGAGCCGATTGGTCGCACCAACCGCAATCAGCTCTCGAACAATGGCCAGGTGTCCATTTTGAGCCGCAAGATAGAGTGGTGTTCTACCTAAGTAATCTACTATATTAACTGGCACACCTACATTAATAAGTTCTTGTACACAAAGTAAATAACCTTTAGCAGCGGCAATATGGAGTGCACTAATTTTATTTTTGTCCAATACCTGCACGTTTTTGCCAGCAGCAATTAAAGAACGAATATGGGTTGCATTTCCCTTGGCAGCTGCTAGGTGCACCTCTATAGGTGTTATATGCTTTTCTATAGGTATTGGTTTTGCTATTATAATCTGATCAACTGACGGGATCGCTTGTTGGCTAGTGCCATAAATAGGGTATATAACGCCCATATACAACCCTATATATATTCCAGACAGCAAGATTTTTTTACGCAACATATTCATTTTGTTTTTATTAAATGGCTCAGTTATAGCTCATCACTAAACTATTCCTTAAGTGCCTCTAAACTTGGTAGTTTTCTATCTGCTGCAATATAGGCCAGCAACGCTCCTCCTCCTGTGGAAATATAGGAAACCTGATTTTCATATCCTATTTGCTTAACAGCAGCAGCGGTATCTCCCCCTCCCACTATGCTGTAGGCACCCTGCGCAGTAGCTTGTGCAATGGCCTGTGCAATAGCCACAGTACCAGCAACACACTGCTCCCACTCAAATACGCCCATAGGACCGGCCCATAAGATGGTCTTAGCCTGTAGGATCTGTGCAGCAAAGTGGGCTTGCGCGGCTGGCCCAATATCTACAATATTGGCGTTACATGGCATATGCGCAAGTGATGCGGTAGATAGCATAGCCTGCTTATCCATTTCAGGGGCAGTTAAGACATCTGTAGGCAACCATAATTGACAGTGGCTGTTGCGCAACACGCCAAACAACCTGCTAGCAATTGCCTCTGTTTCAGTATAGACCAGCTGTTTAGCCTGCCCCGCATGGTAAAAAGGCAACACAAGCCCTCCACCAATCAATATATGGTCTACATAACGCATTAAACCTTCAATAGGTTTGGCTTTATCTACCAATTTACTCCCGCCCATAATAGCAACCACAGGAGCTTCTTCCTTTGAAAAAAGCCTATCAATAGCCGCTATTTCTTGCTGTAATAAATAGCCAGCATAACGTTCTTTAAAATAAGTAGGCAATAAACTAGTAGAGGCATGATTTCTATGAATGGCTCCAAAGGCTTCATTGATATAGACATCTGCCAATGCAGCCAAGCCCCGCGCAAAGTTACTATCCTCTAATGTTTCTTCTGCATGGAAACGAACATTCTCCAGTAATAAGATATGGCCTGGTTCTAGCATGCCTATCTGTTCTTGCACCGCTGCGCCTATACAACTGGATGCAAACCGAATAGGTTGTTGCAATAAATTAGATAATACAGGTAAGAGTCTGCTTAGCGAATAACGTCGTTCATACCCATCTTTAGGTCTTCCAAAATGAGAGAGTAAAATGGCTATGCCTCGATCCTGTGTTACTTTTTGAATCGTTGGCAAACTCCTTCGAATACGCCAGTCATCAGTAATGACACCCTCGTCTGTTATAGGGACATTAAAATCAACCCGTATGAGTACTTTTTTGTCTTTAAAAGAAACTCCTTGAATACCAATCATAAAAAATATATTACAATGGACTACTCGATGCTCGCTAAGTTGTTTACAAATCCAATGCCAGTTTGCTATTAATATGCTCTAGCATATCGTTCAACTGGGTGGGATAATCCAGTTTATAGCAATATCCCCATAGGGCAAAGATATCTCCTTGCAAAATGTCTATTGATCACTTGGAAACATTTACGCGAATCTAAGAAATATATTTGATAGTCCTAAATAGCTGTATGATATATCCCCCACATTTTTACTGTATTACGTTTCCTACGCCCCCATGCATCACTAACATCCCATAGGATCTAGATCTAACTACAGGTTATGCATTATTTTCGTCTTTTATTTTTTTATATTAGCCTTTTGTCCATGCCAACATCAGATAGTTTTGGTTTAAAACCAAGCCAACTTCATGGCATCACTAGTTAGCAAACAACGAAAAATGTCCTTATTTTTTAGGTTGGTTTGCATGCAACAAAATGCTTAGATAGCAGCTGAAAGCATAATTTTTGTAAACACAATTTAATTAACATGAAAGGTAATATGAAAGCCATTGCAAGATTTTTAGCAGTGCTTATTGCCCTGCTTTCTATAGGTATGCATGGGGGCGTTGTAGTCATACCCATACTGGCTGGGTATAAGTTTAGCATGCTATTTATTGCCTTCTTACTTCTATTTGTATCCATACTGCTTTAGTAGCTAAGCAAATCTAACATCTGTTTAGCAAGCACTATTCTTGAGGCAATGGAACAACAAGTATCGTAAAAAAATAATTAAAACTATAAACCATAGAATATCAATGACCTATTATACAGAAGAAGGGCTAGAGCGCATGAAGAAAGAACTCAGTTGGTTAAAAAGCGAAGGACGTATTCGAGTAGCCAATGATCTGGCAGAAGCGCATAAAAAAGGGGATTTAAGTGAAAATGCGGAATACGATGCCGCAAGGGATGCGCAAGGCTTGTTAGAAGCAAAGATTGCTGCCTTAGAAACTTTAGTAGCTAATGCTAGAGTATTAAAGGAAAGTGAAATTGACTTATCTCGGGTTTCCATTCTTTCTAAAACGCGCGTTAGGAATAAAAAAACAGGTACAGAATCTGTTTTCATGCTTGTCTCACAAGGAGAAGCCGACTTAAAGCAGGGTAAAATATCTGTTGACTCCCCTATGGGCAAGGGATTATTAGGCAAAAAGGTATCAGAGGTTGCGCAAGTAAATACCCCATCTGGTATCATTGAACTGGAAATTTTAAAAATCGGGTTAGATCTTTGATAATAGACCTTCTGCACAAGCTATTTGTGATCAGCAATTTTTAGGAGAAGCACAGTCGAGCACCGCAGAATACTAGATGTATTTGAGGAGCATAGACAAGCTTCGACACCAAAATTGCCATTAGAAATAGGTTTTGCAGAAGGTCTAATGATCCACCCAAACCAAAGATTTGCTGTAGTCTTTTATTTCTATTAACTTAGCTGGCAGATAGAACAATTTTAGAAGTTATGGCCTTACGGATAACAGAAGCATGTATCAATTGTGGTGCGTGCGCGGTGGAATGCCCCAATACTGCAATATATGAGGGTGGAACAGATTGGCAGTGGGCTGAAGGTACACAATTGAAAACAGTAGAGGCAAAAGGGGAAATATTGGATGCAACCTTGCCACAAGCACCTTATGCAGATGACACGTTTTATATTGTTACAGATAAATGCACCGAATGTGTAGGCTTTCATGAAGAGCCACAATGTGCAGCAGTTTGCCCGGTAGATTGTTGTGTATTGGACCTAGATCACCCAGAATCAAAAGAAGCATTGCTAGCAAAAAAGCAATTTTTACATAAGACCTTCTGAAAAAGCTATTTGTGATCAGCAATTTTTGGGAGAAACGCAGTCGAGTACCGCAGAATACTAGATGTATTTGAGGAACATAGACAAGCTTCGACACCAAAATTGCCATTAGAAATAGCTTTTGCAGAAGGTCTATGGATGTTAAAGGCGTTACCAGAACATATATAAAATTAATTATACAGTGGAATTACAGAGAGGATTAGATGAGGTTTATTCCAAAAGGGTAAATGCAGGAAAAAGGGTTTATTTCTTTGATATAAAGTCAACCAGAGGTAAAGATTATTACCTAACCATCACAGAAAGTAAGAAAAGAGCAGAAATGGATGGCATGGCTTATGAAAAACATAAAATCTTCCTATATAAGGAAGATGTCAATAAGTTCATTCGTGCGCTTAATGAAGTAATTGATCACCTTAAAACGACCCTAATGGCTGACTATGCATTTGATCAATTTGATCGCAATGCAGAGGAGCATTCAAGCAAATAAGCGACCTAGCGCTAGCTGCGTATATTTTTTTATTCTATACATTTGATTCATGGCTTTAAGATGTGGCCTTGTTGGTTTGCCCAATGTGGGCAAATCCATGTTATTTAACGGCTTATCCAATGGCAATGCGGCCTCTGCCAATTTCCCTTTTTGTACCATAGAGCCTAATGTAGGTGTAGTAGCTGTACCAGATTCACGTATGCAACTGCTTGCCACATTGGCAGATTCTAAAAACATCATACCTACTGCTATAGAGTTTGTAGATATAGCTGGGTTGGTCAAGGATGCCCATCAAGGAGAGGGGCTGGGTAATAAGTTCCTGAACCATATTCGAGAAGTAGATGCGATTGTACATGTAATCAGGTGTTTTGAAGATGAGGATGTCGTACATGTGGCGGGTAGTGTAGACCCTGTTTTTGACAAACAAATCATTGATCATGAGCTACGGTGTAAGGATATCGATACCTTAACCAAAAGGTTAGAGAAAATAGAGAAGCTGGCCAAACAGGGTCCCAAAGCGCAGCAACATACCTACGAACTCTTGAATCTATTTTTAACAGCACTCAAACAGGGACGTGATGCACGCGCCATTCCAGTAGCAGCAGCAGATCAACCACTGATAGATGAGTGGCAGTTATTAACCTCAAAACCAGTTATTTATTTTGCCAATGTAGATGAAGCAACCATACTTGGAAGCGCCAATCCTCACTTGGCTGCACTGAAAGAAGTTACAGAAAATAGCAAAATGATTATTGGCTCTACTGCATTGGAAGCACAAATCAATGCATTAAATGGTGAGGAGAAGGATTTTTTCTTAAAGGAGTATAACCTGATGGAGTCTGCATTAGACAAGTTGATTCAATCGGCTTATTCCTTGCTTGATCTGATTACTTATTTTACGGTAGGCCCACAAGAAGTTCGGGCATGGACTATTCAAAATGGCACCAAAGCCCCTCAAGCAGCCGGAGTTATTCATACAGACTTTCAACGAGGATTTATTAAAGCAGAGGTTATTTCTTTTGAGGACTATAAGACCTACAAAAGTGAAAGTGGCTGTCGTGAAGCAGGAAAGCTGCGTATAGAAGGTAAAGAGTATCTTGTGCAAGATGGGGATGTCATGCTTTTTCGTTTTAATGTATAGGATTTGTTCCATTAACTCAAATGTTAAACCACTCAGTAAATTGTTTACCAAAGCCATCCATTTATAACTTAACCGAAAAAGAGCTAATGCTTTGGCTAGAAGAACGGGGTGAAAAGCCCTTCCGTTGTAGCCAAATTTGGAAATGGCTTTACCAAAAACGGGTCAATAGCTTTAGTGAAATGAGTGACCTCAGCTTAACAACTCGGTCGCTCTTAGAGGATCACTTTGCATTGGCCTCTATGGTAGAAGATAAGGTGCAATATGCAAAAGATGGTACCATCAAATGTTTGCTAAAATTAACGGATGGCAATTTAATTGAAACCGTTTTAATGGAACATAGCTATGGCCTATCCATTTGTGTCACTACACAAGTGGGCTGTAATATTGGCTGTACGTTTTGTGCCAGTGGTCTTTTGACCAAAAAAAGAGATTTAACGGCAGGCGAAATAGTAGAACAACTGCTCCATATGCAGAAAAAGTTGGATATCTCGCAAAAAAGAATTAGCCATATAGTAGTCATGGGTATTGGAGAACCATTTGACAACTATGATCATGTTTTACGCTTTATACGTATCGTTAACCATACCCAAGGGCTTGCAATTGGTGCACGGCATATTACCGTTTCTACCAGCGGCCTAGACCGCAAAATCAAAGCCTTTGCACATGAGGGACTACAGGTAAACCTTGCCCTTTCTTTACATGCAGCCAATAATGTACTACGTACACAAATCATGAAGCTCAATAAGGCCATTCCCATAGAAAAACTTATGGAAGCCGTTGATTACTATTTAGCGCAAACAAACAGACGCGTGACCTTTGAATACATTCTACTCAAAGATGTAAATGACTCAGAAATAGCTGCTTTTGAGCTAGCAAATTTAATTTTGGCACGTAGTCAACGTCATCTAATTCATGTCAACCTTATTCCCTATAACCCTGTAGATGAATTAGACCACTACAAACGGAGTACACCTAAAGCCATTCGCCATTTTGTGGCTACCCTGCGCGCACAGGGGATTCATGCAGCCGTTCGTGCAGAACATGGTACAGATATTGATGCCGCTTGTGGACAATTGCGCAGCAAACACTTACAACAGGCTTCATTTTGAAACCCGCTTATGCTGAGGAATTTGTAGGAGACACGGCGCGCAAAACCGCAGCGTACTAGATGTACGTGAGGATTTGAGCACCGGATCGACGTGCAAATTACCAGTAGAAGTTAGCGTTTCAAAAGAAGGCTATAAATTAGGCAGCTGATTCACACCGCTACCTTTGGTATAAATGGTTGAAAAATAGTAACTTGGCTCAGCTTTTCCTTAAAACAAAAAGGCATCAAAGTATTCAATATTTACCAATAAAACGTTCCAATACCATGAATAAAACAGTTGTTACTAAAGAAGAAGTTTTGGCCTATCACGCTAAATTTCCTGCTGGGAAAATAGGTACCTATGTTACCAAGCCACTCCATACACCTCGTGATATCATTACCGCTTATACCCCTGGCATGGGTGTTATTTGCGAAGAAATTGCTGCATCTGCGGAAAAGGTGTATCAATATACCAATAAGGGGAACTTGGTAGCTGTTATATCCAATGGTACAGCCGTATTAGGGTACGGTGCTATTGGCCCTTTAGCGGCCAAACCAGTTATGGAAGCCAAGGCAATGATCTTAAAAAAGTTTGCTGGCGTAGATGCTTTTGATATTGAAATTGATGCCACTACTCCGCAAGAGGTCATACAGGTCATTAAAGCATTAGCCCCTACCTTTGGTGCGCTGAACCTAGAAGACATTAAAGCACCTGAATGCTTCGAAATTGAAGAAACATTGATGGCTCAATTGGATATACCTATTATGCATGATGACCAGCATGCTACAGCTATTGTGGCAGCAGCTGCTTTATTAAATGCTTTATTAATCGTCAATAAGGATATTGCCCAGGCACAAATCGTCTTTAGTGGAGCTGGTGCAAGCGCAATCGCTACAGCCAAGCTGTTGATCGCCTTAGGTGCCAATCCGGCCCATATCGTTATGTGTGATCGAAAAGGGGTAATTCGTAAGGATAGAGATGACCTAGACCCTATTAAAGCACCCTTTGCCACAGACCGTTCTGTACATACCCTACATGATGCAGTGGTTGGGTCAGATGTTTTTATAGGCCTTTCTTCTGGTAACCTATTAATGAGTCAGAGTGTGGAACGAATGGCCAAAGATCCTATTATCTTTGGGTTAGCCAACCCTGTTCCAGAAATTTCTTATCGAGATGTTATGGCTGCTAGACCAGATGTAATCTTTGCCACAGGACGTGGTGATTACCCCAACCAAGTCAATAACTTACTGGCTTTTCCTTACATTTTTAGGGGGGCCTTAGACGTACGTGCTGCTGTCATCAATGGAGCAATGCAACGCGCTGCAGTACAAGCCATTCAACAACTGGCACAAGAAGAGGTACCCGTTGATGTGCGTAAATACTATGGGGGAACCATGCATTTTGGAAAAGAATACCTACTCCCTAAGCCGATGGATAGACGTTTGCTCGCTACCGTTTCTGTAGCCGTTGCGCAAGCTGCTATTGATTCTGGTGTAGCTAGAAATGTTATTCATGACTGGGATGGTTATAGCATGCAATTATTAGAACGCATAGGAGCGCACAATTAATATCAAACGCTTTAATAGAGTATTGGTATACACAGCACTTGTGGCCACCGATAAAAGATTTGGCGCGTAGTAAAGGCAATGAAACAATCTATTGTTCAGCTATTTACTATCGGGCCAGACTTTTTATCGAAGGAGATAAGAGGACCAGCTACAGGCGTGTAATGAAGTTCCTTAAAACACTAGAAAAAATGCGTTTTCAACCACAGTGCTGAGTAAAAAAATAAGATAAATTCCTTAAGTTGACGCCATTGGATGAGCGGATACTGTTTTTTTCTATTTTTTGGTCAAACACAAAGTAAGACACAAACTCCTTACTATGAAAATATCATTAAATTGGCTCAAGTCCTATATCAACCTTTCTGTAAAGGCTGCTGATTTGGCTCCTCTTTTAACCCAACGAGGCTTAGAAGTAGCCCACATCTATCCTACTATTAAAGGTGGTTTAGAGGGACTTATAATAGGTGAGATACGCTCTTGCCTACCCCATCCTAACGCAGATAGGTTAAAGCAAACCTTAGTAGATATTGGAACAGGTAGTCCATGTACGATTGTTTGTGGTGCGTCTAATGTAGCAGTTGGGCAAAAAGTAGTGGTTGCACCAGTAGGCAGCACCATCTATCATTATGTCGATCAATCCCCTTTTGAAATTAAAAAAGCTAAAATTAGGGGAGTATTATCTGAAGGAATGATTTGTGCAGAAGATGAGATTGGCATTGGTCCAGCACATGATGGCATTCTAGTATTGGACACTACATTACCTGCTGGAACCCCTGCTAAGGACTACTTCAAAGATCTATTAGATGAGATCTTAGAAATTGAGATTACACCCAATAGAGCAGATGCCTGTTCACACCTAGGTATAGCCAGGGAGCTTAAAGCCATTTTGCATCTTCCCACTACGCCACCTTCCATTAAGGCCTTTCATCCCCTACCATCTGCCACTCCATTAAAAATAGGCAACATAGATGGCAGACGATGTCCCCGCTATACTGGGCTATTGCTTAAAAACATTTCCATTCAGCCTTCTCCCGAATGGCTGCGCACCAGGTTATCGAACATTGGCGTCAAACCGATTAATAATGTGGTCGATGTAACCAACTTTGTATTACATGAATTGGGGCAACCATTACATGCTTTTGACTATGACACCATCGTGGATAAGTCACTTAGTGTTCAGCTATGCCCTTCAGCCACTCTATTTACAGGATTAGATGGTATAGAACGAAGATTAGCCGGTCATGAATTGATGATTTGCGATGGAGTAGGTCCCATAGCAATGGCTGGCATTTTAGGTGGAAATAGGACACGTATTACAGATACCACCCAACATATTTTTATAGAAAGTGGTTATTTTAATCCAGCTGCCATACGTCATGCCGCTCAGCACCATAACCTTAAAACAGATGCCTCTTTTCGATTTGAGCGTGGCACAGACCCCAACCTGCCCCTTTATGCATTAAAAAGAGCGGTACTATTGTTACAAGAGCTGCTCCCATCTGCACAAGCATGCCAAGTTATAGAATACTACCCAACCCCATTGGAGCACTTTACCATTCCTATTGCTTATGCAGATATTAACCGATGCTTAGGTACAACGATTGATCCAGTCCTTATTAAACAAATTATAACAGATTTAGAAATAGATATTGAAGCAGAAACCGATAAGGGTTTTACAGCCAAGGTACCACCCTACAGAGTAGATGTAACCAGAAAAGCTGATCTAGTTGAGGAAATTGCACGCATATATGGCTATGATCGCATACCCAACCGCTTAACTGCTCCTTACCTTTCTCCTGAAAATAAGCTCGACAAAACGTACAAGGTAGTAGAAGAAATTAGTAAAGTATTGGTAGCCAATGGCTATTATGAAATATACACAAATTCTTTAACCAAAGAGGCTTATGGAGCTATAGCACCTACGTACAAAGCAATCCCTATTTTGAACCCCCTGAGCGGATCTACCAATATATTGCGTCCTACGCTACTTTTTAGTGGTCTAGAAGTGATCGCCTACAACCTGGCACGTCGTCAGTATGACTTGAAATTATTTGAATGGGGTACCATCTATAGCCAAGACCATACATCCTATAAGGAAGAAAAAAGATTAGCCCTTTGGCTTACCGGTCAAATAGAATCTCCCAATTGGGTACGTCAACTGGGAGCTGTAACCCTACAAAATGTGCGGACTACCATAGAGCAACTTGTCCAAAAATTGGGCATTATGGCGCTATCTTATCGCCCAGCAACCCACCCATTCTACACGCAGGGTGTTCAAGGGTTATATAAAGGAGAAGTGGTCATGACTTTTGGCCAAGTTCAACCATCTATTATAGATGACTTTTCCCTTGAACAATCTGTTTTCTTTGCAGATATTAGTTGGAGTCATCTATTAAAAGCGAGCAGATTCGATAAAATTTATGAACCTATTTCTAAATTTCCTGCTGTTAAAAGAGATCTCTCTTTGATTGTAGATAAGGCTGTTTTATTCCAAAACATAAAAGAGCTCATTCTAAAACAGAGGCATAAACATATTCAAGAGATCCATCTTTTTGACGTCTACGAAGGGCCACATTTACCAGCAGATAAGAAGTCTTATGCGATTCGTTTTACCTTACAGGATAAAGAAAAAACACTAGATGACAAAAGGATTGACCAAATCATGCATCAGCTGATTCAAACTTTTGAAGGTGATTTAAATGGCATTATTAGACGATAATCAAGAGGATCAAAGCATCATAGAGCGCTTTGAAAAAATGCTTATGAAGCTGCTAGAGGCTCATGCAGGTTATCAAAAACAAATCATTCAGTTAAGAGAAGAAAATAAAACATTAAAGTCCCTATTGGAAACATCTAAAACAAACCTTAGTAGCGCAACTGGAAAACACAATAAACCCTTGCCATTCGATAACCATTTGGTAGATCAGATTAATAAATATATCAAAGAGATAGATATTTGTTTAGCCTATTTTGAACAAGGATAAAAGCATGGAACCACTCTCTATAAAAATTAAAATTAGCGATCGCATCTATCCCATGAAGGTACGCCCAGAGGATGAAACCTTTGTAAGAGCAGCCAGTAAAATCTTAACAGAACGGATTAAAGGGTATCAACAAAATCTTGGCATTCAGGACCAACAAGATCTATTGGCTATGGTAGCATTTGATTGCCTAGTAGGCTATTTAAAAGTACAAGAAACGCAAGAAACAGATACAACCCAACTGCATAAGCTGATGCAAACAATGGATAGTTGGAGCGATCGCATGGAACAAGCATTGGAGTAGCTAGTTTTGCCCCCTGTAAAAGTGGGGAAATAGGCCTCATCCCTTGCTTTTGTATATATCCTTCAAATTGGAGATGTAATTCATGAATGCCATGAAATAATCTACACACCTACTGCATAGTTGGCTTTTGCGTTGGCTTCTTGAGTTGGTTAGGAATAGTAGCATTATGGTCACCAGTGATTGACGAAGCCACAACTCACTAAAGCTGTAGACCATTAAGCACAAAGTCATTATCATCATCAAAGCTTGCACACGACTCTCCTTTTTCAGAAAAACAGAAGATACCTCAAATGCATTACCTTTAATAAATCGAATAGAACAGCTTTCTTAACTAAGGTATTGATCACATGACTAAGAAAAAAGACAAGAAAAAGAATAACAAGGATGCAGTGCATCAGCCTCATGATAAGTTTTTTAGGCGCACTTTTAGCAAGAAAGAAGTGGCATTAGCATTACTAGAAGCCAGGTTGCCAAAAACTATTTTCAACCAAATAGATCAAGAGAGTTTTAGATTGGCTAATAAAGATTTTGTTAGCGATATGGGTAAAAATAGGGACAGTGACTGTATTTTTCAAGCCCTTATTAAGCACACAAAGAGCTACATCTATTGCGTAATAGAGCATCAGTCTGAGGAAGATTCTTTAATGTTACTACGCTTTTTAGAATACAATACCCTGCTTATGCGTCAACATATAACTGAATATGGAACCGCATCTTTACCAGCTATCATCAACATCTGTTTATACAACGGCAATAAGCCCTATAAAGGGCTTACCAACTTGCATAAGCTATTTCCTACCCTAGATCCAGTAAAGGACTATATGTTTCAAGGTTTTCACTTAGTAGATCTGAACATTACTGCAGACGATGAACTACTCTCTTGGAAAGAGGCAGCCGGGGCTACTATGATACTCAAACAAGGCATCTATCGCGACTTTTGTGAATGGTTGCCTGACCACCAAGAACTATTACTTGATCTGGAAAAAAAAGGTTATATTCCTTATATTAGTGATATAATTTGGTATATTTTATCAATAGATGATCATACCAATGCACTAGAATTAATGCATCCAAAATTAAAAGAAATCGCCATGTCAGTAGCTGAAAGACTAAGACAAGAAGGAGAGAAAATGGGTCTCGAAAAAGGTATGCGCCTAGGTGAAGAAAAAGGTAAGCTAGAAGAGAAGCGAGGAATAGCTAAAATGATGCTTGAATCAGGCGAATCAATAGATAAGATCATTCGTTTCACCGGTTTATCTTCTTCTCAGATTCAAGACCTTGTATAGGCCTTTTTTAACTATTCTAGTTTGCACCTAATTTTTCCATGAAATTCTTATTATTCTAACTCAACTGCTCTTACTATACTGGACTGAATAATTCGGACAAAAATTTTTTACTTTATTTTCCGTATGTTTTAGTTGTAAATTTTTAACATTGATTAATCAGATGGGCAGGAAAAAAATCAGCTTCTTGTAAAGACAAGCAGCATAAAGTATATAGTTATTTGTTGGATAAGTATTGGTCTAACTCTGGCAAAACAAAACGCGCTCATGTACCTACATCGAATCAGGTTTGGAGCGGGTATATTACCTATATGCGAACTGCAAGTGGTTTTATGTACCTTTCAGCTATTATAGACTGACATAGTAAAGCCATACTAAGTTATAAAGTATCCAATACTATGGACACAACGCTTGTAACAGATACATTGCAAGCAGCACTTAGTAAATATCCAGCACCAGCGTGCTTTAATAGTGATCAAGGTAGTCAGTATACTAGTCATAAGCATACAGAGTTATTAAAAGATCATCATATTCAAATCTTCATGCATGGAAAAGGTAGAAGTATTGATAATATTGTTATAGAACGATTTTTTAGAACGCTAAAATATAATTACCTCTTTATCAATGAATTTAAAAATATAAAAGATCTAAAAAAGGTAGCTGGCACACATGGCTCATTTATTTTTTAAATGGTGTAGCTATTCAATCTGAAGATGTTTTATCGCATACTGAGCGTATCAATGAATTATTAAATCAATGGAAAATTGATATCGCAAGAGGCAGTTCCCAGGTGCCTATAGACATAATACAACTTTTGGCTGTAAATCCTTATTTTACGATCAATAAAATTACTAAAGATCTTATGATAAAGTATTTTTATATAGTGGTTATGTATCAAGGGATAGCGCAAAGCATGCTGTTAATGCTTCTAATTGCCTTAAGAACAACGCGGTTGGATTACTAAACCATTATATCAATAATAACGAGTATCCCTATAACCCTGCAATTAAATTATTAAATCATAGGATTCTCAATCAACCTCAAGGCACTTCTGAAAGTGTGTTGAAACTATATGAAGTAATCGAATATGGCGATAAATCTTTGTTGCGAAACTATCTTAAAGATAAGCTTGGCGATTTATCTAATATGGATGAATCTAAATGTAGGCAGCTATTTGAACTATTAAAAGAACCCAATAGACAAAACAAGCTACCATTTATTTGTTTAGCCAGAGATGACACGTTGAATAACGACTCCACAGCTTTGGATCTGTTTAAAGAGATCTTAGATATACCAGGTGATCCTTCTAAAAACGCTAATCTACAGCAATATATGCATGAAGTTTGTGAGAAAAGGGACAATAATGGTTTGACGTTCATTCATCTTCTAACTATGCATGTTCGTATACCTTTGCTTGCAGCATTCTTAAATAAGGGATATAGGGTACCAGGTCATATAGCAGAAAATATTATTAAATATGCAGGTTCTTATCCTTCTAGTAAAGGTATGATTGAATTATTGAAACAGCAAATCAATAATCACAATCAAGATACAACCACACAAGAGGGAACTTGCCACAAAGATATTGTACTTCCCGTTTGGGAACATGCCATGAATGTTGATGAACTAGAGATGTTCGGCCAAGATGATCAGCATAATGGTTTAATAGGAGATAATACTGCTAATAACTCAATACGTAATGTAACATTCACGTATCAAAAAACTACCCAACTTCATACTTTCGTTCAAAATAATGATATTATTTCCGTTGAAGAGTATTTGAATAATCTTGATCCAATAAAGCATATAAGTAGAGTATATTATATGAGAAGCCAAGAAGGATATACTGCGTTTGATATTGCAGTAATAAGCAACAGCCTAGATGTTCTTAACTTCTTGTTAAAGAAAGTAAAGACGCCAAGTGATATATTAAACAATGCTATTGCTTGGGGAAAGACAAATGAAGGAACAAGAACAGAGAAAAGTACTTTTGCTGATCCAACGGTTATTAAGGTGTTAGAAAAATTCAAGCAGAAACATCATTTGATAGAGGATAAAAGAACTTACACAGGAGAAAAACTTTTCAAAAGTAAGGGGCATGGTAAAGATTCCAGGAAGAAAAGTGGTATCTGTTCAACACTATGGCCATAGTGATAAAATGCCCCTGTAAAAAGTTTCGAAATAGAAGCCACCCCTTGCAGATGATTGGGAAAAACAGATTCCTTTGAAGCCCGCGTAGCGGGCGACTTCTGTTTTTCCATCTGTAAGGGGTGGGTTCCGGAACTTTTTGCCGAGGGCTTGATTTTTTGTCCACTTTTTTATCAAGAAAAAAGTGGAATACAATTCATTATTAACCAGTGACGTGAATAGATACGAAAAGTGATTTAATAAAACATATGAGCATCCACACAGGAAAAAAATCGTTCAAGTGCGAACAATGTGGTAGAGAATTCGCTCGGAAAGATATTTTAACAGGGCATATGAAAACACATACAGGAGAAAAATCGTTCGAATGCAAGCAATGTGGTAAAAGACTCGCTTCGAAAAATGCTTTAGACTACCATACAAAAACACACACACGTTCACACAATGGTATCAACTTATGGATATAAAAAAAGCCAACCCTCAAATGAATGAGTGTTGGCCTTTGTATAAAAACAAGTTAAGCAAGTAAAATGTTTAACCTGAAAAACTACGCCTAAAAGGACGTGATTTAAACCGATTAAAACCTGAGTTTTGCCTAAATGAATGCCGCTCTTCTTTTTCCACTGGTTCATTATGAATAATACGCCAGAGCCTCTTGTCTTGAGGAGAAGCAAGCATAGATAAAGCAAAACCTGTTGCACCAGCCCTACCCGTTCTACCAATTCTATGGGTATAGTCTTCAGCAGCTTGCGGAAAATCATAATTGATTACATGTTTGATATGATCAATATCTAACCCCCTTGCAGCCACATCAGTTGCCACAATAATAGTATAATCCTTATTTCTAAAGTCCTTTATGACCCGCTTGCGTTGGTGTTGCTTTAATCCGCCATGAATAGCACAAACCTTAAAACCTGCCTGCTGCAATTGATACCTGATGCCATCAGCCTTTAATTGGGTTTTTACAAAGACAATCACAGAACCCTCCCGCTGGCCAAGCTGCTCTAATAATACTTGAAACTTACCCGACTCTGGAACATAAAGAGATTCTTCTTGAATATTTTTTGGCTCATTATCCGGAATCTCCACATTAATCCGTGCGGGTTGCCTTAAATAGGATCCAGCCAACCGCTCAATATTCCTATCCAAGGTAGCCGAAAACATTAAGGTTTGCCGCTCTATTGGCAAACGCTTAATAATTTTATCTATCTGAATAGAAAAACCCATATCTAACATTCGGTCAATCTCATCCAATATCAAAAAGCTGGTGTTATGAAAATGCAACGATCCCCTACATAAGTGGTCTTCTACACGACCAGGCGTACCAACAATGATGTTTGGATTTGTACGCAAACGCATCAACTGTTTCCCAATAGGCTCCCCTCCTATTAATAAGACTGTACGCAAATGCTTACAGCCGCTCACCATGCTTGACATAACGCCTGCTACTTGCTCAGCAAGTTCTCGTGTAGGGGCCAATACCAATACGCTGGCACCAGGACGCTGCATAAGTTGCGCAACTACAGGAATAGAAAAGGCAGCTGTCTTTCCACTACCTGTTTTAGAAGAACCCAAAATATCTTGACCAGTTAAGGCCACTGGGATCACTTGATCTTGAATAGCAGTAGGGTGGTCATACTGCATCCTTGCCAACGCTCCTAACAGAGCTGATGGCAAATTATATTTTTGAAAAGTATTATTCAAAGTACAATATTAAAATTTAAAAAGTTCTTGATGTGTTGCTCACACATCAAGAACTTTAATGTTACTAGCTACTTCCTTACCTCTATCACTGGTAATTTCAAAATCTACCGACTGACCTTGGTCTATCATGCTTACTCTAGACGCCACAAGCGCACTTATATGCACAAAGACATCCTTACCTCCATTTACTGGTTTAATAAACCCATACCCTTTGGCTGGGTCAAACCATTTTACTACTCCTTCCATAGGAAACAAAAAACTATATTAAAAATTAGACCTCACACGCCTTAACCTACCTTTTACTTATTATAAATCGTTAGACGAGCAACCATAAGTACCTTGACTCAAGGTTGGAATAAAAAAACGCTAGCTGCAAGTTAAAGCTTTTTGTTCAAAAAAGAACACTTTTCCTGTCTAAAAAACTAAATAGATGTGTCTGAGCCAATAGTCAACTTGTATGGCTCTACATTACTCCCTATAAATGGCCCCAATTTCCTTTTATTTAATCGTTAATTTGATCTTGTTTTCAAGTGATGCATAACATCTGGCATATTCCGGATCTTTATTCAATAAGTCATCTATAACCTGTATAGCATGTATCACCGTTGTATGATCCCTTCCACCGAAATAGGCACCTATGGACTTTAAAGAGTGGGTCGTATATTTTTTAATCAGATGCATAGCAACTTGTCGAGCAGATACAATCTCTTTTTTACGTGATTTGCCCTTTAGATCATCTAAGGAGATATTATAATAGGCAACCACTTGCTCTTGTAATGCCTCAATAGTGGTCTCAGCAGTGGGTTGCTGCTGCACAATATGCTTTAAAACTTGCTGGGCCAGTTCTATATTAATGTCTCGTTTGGTCAACGAAGCATGTGCAATAAGAGAAATCAGTACGCCCTCTAGTTCTCTTACATTTGTATCGACATGCTTGGCAATATAATCGATCAAATCCGATGAAAGCGTAATGCCATCTGCTGCTACTTTACTATGTATAATGGCCACACGGGTTTCAAAATCAGGACATTGTAAATCTGCCGTTAAGCCCCATTTAAACCTGGAAAGAAGGCGCTCTTGTAACCCTTTTAAATCACGTGGTGCACAATCACTTGTAATGATAATCTGTTTTTTGAGCTGATGCAAATGGTTAAAAATATGAAAAAAGATTTCTTGTGTTTTTTCTTTACCAGCTAAAAACTGTATATCATCCAAAATAAGTAAATCAACCGCTAGATATTGCCCGGTAAAAGCTTGAACGTAATTACTACGTAGGGCTTCTATAAACTGTGTTGTAAATTTTTCTGAGGAAACATAGGCCACTTTTTTGTCTGGAAAAAATGTTTTAACCTCATTTCCAATAGCTTGAGATATATGGGTCTTTCCTAGGCCTATACCTCCGTAAAGCATCAGTGGATTAAAAGCTGTTTCACCTGGCTGCTTGGAAACAGCTTGTGCTGCAGATTTAGCAAGTTGGTTACAGCTTCCTTCTATAAGATTATCAAACAGATAATTAGGGTTTAAGCGAAAGATTTCATGCCCTGCAATAGTAGGTGGTTGTGCACCAACACCTTTTGGCGCTGGACCTGGATAGGTAGGCAAGTTTACCATCAATGGTTTTTGCCTTTTATTCCCCTTGTCTATTACTACAGCATAGGCTAGTTTTCCATGAGGGCCTATTTCTTGTAGCACTGCCTGCTTAAGCAACGGCAAATGGTGCTCTTCTAACCATTCATAAAAAAATTGACTAGGGACCTGAATGGTTAAGATACCATCTTTGAAATCTTTGGCTATAATAGGGCTAAACCAGGTCTTATAGGTTTGTTCACTGATTTGACCTTGAATATACAGAAGACATTTATTCCAAATAATCTTACTATCGGTATGCA